>NZ_JACAQL010000010.1:219873-350569 GCF_013385245.1 Pseudomonas sp. IPO3747 | reverse complement strand
ATCAGGGGTTTTGTTTTGGGCGCTCGTTTAGGCGTAAATCTCGCTCACGAGTGGCGTTAATCACAACGCGTCCAGGCTGAGATGCCACGTAAGCCTGCTTTGCAGCCGCCTCCAGTGCTAAATCCTGTCCTTTCTATGCAATGACCTTGCGCATGGCTATCATGCGTGCCTCATTGTGAGGCGATGCTTGCATGCTGACGTTGTTAACACTTCTCAAAGATGGTCGATTCCACTCCGGAGAGGCGCTCGGTGTTGCCCTGGGTGTCAGCCGCAGTGCTGTTTGGAAGCAGCTCCAGCATCTGGAGTCTGAATTGAACCTGCCCATTCATAAAATTCGCGGCAGGGGGTACCAGCTAGCATCTCCATTGGTGTTCTTGAGTGCTGAAGAAATTCAAGAGCGCGCTCCTGCTTTGGCGTGGCCTGTTTACATCTCTGACTCCATAGACTCCACCAATGCCGAGGCTTTGCGCCTCGTCGGCACAGGTTGCGCGGCGCCATTTCTGGTGCTTGCGGAGCAGCAAACGGCGGGAAGAGGGAGGCGGGGCCGCAAGTGGGTCAGTCCGTTTGCTCAAAACCTGTATTACAGCCTCGTATTGCGCATTGACGGCGGGCTGAGGCAGTTGGAAGGGCTTAGCCTTGTCGTCGGATTGGCAGTCATGCAGGCCCTGCGTGAGTTGGGTGTCCAGGGCGCCGCCTTGAAATGGCCGAATGACGTCCTGGTTGGGCAGAAAAAAATTGCCGGTATCTTGCTGGAATTGGTTGGAGATCCCGCTGATGTTTGCCATGTTGTGCTCGGTATAGGGATCAACGTAAATATGCAGAAGGCGGCAGAGGTCGATCAGCAGTGGACGTCGGCGCAGTTGGAGACGGGCTCCCCTGTCGACCGAAATCACTTGGTCGCACGCCTTGGACTGCAGTTGCAAAGTCACCTGGAGCGACATAAGGCTTTCGGTTTTGCTGCGCTTCAGGAAGAGTGGGAGCGAAATCATTTGTGGCAGGGTAAGGCCGTATCTCTTATCGCGGGTGTTAACCAGATTGATGGTGTGGTGCTGGGTGTTGATCACCAGGGCGCGCTGCGGCTGAGTGTCGAGGGTGTCGAGAAAATATACAGCGGCGGTGAGTTAAGCCTGAGGTTGCGTGATGATTCTTGAGCTCGACTGTGGGAATAGCTTTATCAAGTGGCGTGTGCTCGATTCGCCTATGGCCAGGGCGTCCGCTGAGGGTGTTGTCGGCTCGGACCTTGAGTTGATCGAGGGCCTGAAGGCAATCCCGGGGTTGTCATTGACGCGCTGCCGCCTGGTAAGTGTTCGGGCCTCCGAAGAGACCGGGCAGTTGGTTGAGGCATTGCAGGGGGCATTTGGGGTTGTTGTGTCTTGTGCTGTCTCAGCGAGGGAGGCGGCGGGTGTACGTAACGGCTACGAAGAGTTTGAGCGTCTTGGGCTGGATCGTTGGTTGGCAATGCTCGGTGGTTTCAAGCTGGCATCAGGTGCCTGCCTGGTACTCGATTTCGGTACCGCAGCCACTGCAGACTTTATTGCTGCCGATGGTGAGCACCTTGGCGGCTTCATTTGCCCGGGAATGCCCCTCATGCGCAGCCAGTTGCGAACGCACACGCGCAAAATCCGCTACGACGATATTGCGGCAGAGCAGGCCCTGGCACGCCTCTCGCCGGGGCGGACGACTGTGGAAGCCGTTGAGCGGGGTTGTACGCTGATGCTCAGAGGGTTTGTTTTGACACAGCTTGAGTTGGCTCGGAGCTATTGGGGGAATGACTTCACGGTTTTTCTGACTGGCGGGGATGCTGACCTGGTCTCTGATGCCGTGCCTCACGCTCGTTTTGTTCCTGATCTGGTTTTTGTTGGTCTGGCGATGGCGTGCCCTTTGTCCTGAGGTATTTATGCGTTGGCTGTTTTTGCTTTTGCTCGTTCTCAATGCCTTCTATTACATCTGGCATCAACAGGAAGCCCCATTGCGTGCTAAAGATGTAACGCCACTGAGTCTCTATAAGGGCTCTCAGCAGGATATTCGCCTATTGAGTGAATCCTCTGACCCCATGGTTCGGCGCGACCGGGCAAAAGCGTCTGACGCACAAAGTACGTGTCTATACATCGGTGGTTTCGCTGATCAGCGCCAGGCCCAGTCGGTAGAGCAGCGCCTCATAAGCCTGGATATAAAGGTCAAAGTGCTTCTCCTCAATACGCCTGATGCCTCCGGCTATTGGCTTCGTGTCGCCCCTGAAAGCAGGAGGTTGGCTGAGGATCTGCCGTTTGAAAACCTTGCTAAGGAATTCAATGAGTTAAAACATAAAATAATGTTGTGCGAAGGCGTTGCAACTGTCGAATAGTTTGCATAGAATGGCGCCCGCTTCGCAGTGAAGACCTTTACGGTCTACAGCGTGAAGCGAAGGTCAACGCAGCTAACCTCATATTTTTAATGAGAAAATGCTTGACAGAAGGCCGGCGTGATGTAGAATGCCGGCTCGCTTAGGAGGGGTTCCCGAGCGGCCAAAGGGATCAGACTGTAAATCTGACGTCTACGACTTCGAAGGTTCGAATCCTTCCCCCTCCACCATTTTTAGCGTGAGCTGCAAGCTCCGCGGGTATAGTTTAGTGGTAGAACCTCAGCCTTCCAAGCTGATGATGCGGGTTCGATTCCCGCTACCCGCTCCAAGTTTGCAGGTTGTGCAATGTGTTTTGCTCTTGTAGCTCAGTTGGTAGAGCACACCCTTGGTAAGGGTGAGGTCAGCGGTTCAAATCCGCTCAAGAGCTCCATATAACAAGGCAGATATGAAAATATCTGCCTTTGTTTTAACAGCTGCCTCGGCTTGTTGGTGTTGCATTTGGCTTTGTTGCCAGGTGATTTCAGGTCTAGTGGGGTTGGTTGTTGTAAAGTCTTTTTCAGGCCTGCATAATGGTCGGCCTGATTTTGTTTTAGGTCAGTAGCTCAATTGGCAGAGCGACGGTCTCCAAAACCGTAGGTTGGGGGTTCGATTCCCTCCTGACCTGCCAGATTCACGTGGTGTGTCTGGCTTTCTTTTCACAGGATCTTCATAGATGACTCCTAAGGCTGAAGCTCAAAGCTCTCGTTTCGATCTCGTCAAGTGGCTCGCTGTGGTCGCGTTGGTGGTCGTAGGCGTTGTTGGCAATCAGTACTACTCTGCTTCGCCGATCCTGTACCGCGTACTCGCTTTGCTCGCTCTTGCTGCTGTAGCTGCCTTTGTAGGCCTGCAGACTGCCAAAGGCAAGTCTTTCGCGGTCCTGGTAAAGGAAGCTCGCACCGAAATTCGTAAAGTCGTTTGGCCGACTCGCCAAGAAACCACGCAGACCACGTTGATTGTTGTGGCTGTTGTTCTGGTTATGGCGTTGCTGTTGTGGGGGCTTGATTCCCTGCTCGGCTGGCTTGTTTCCTTGATTGTTGGCTAAGGGTGTCCCGTGGCTAAGCGTTGGTACGTTGTGCATGCTTACTCGGGTTACGAGAAGCATGTTATGCGCTCTTTGCTAGAGCGCGTAAAGCTTGCAGGCATGGAAGATGGCTTCGGCGAAATTCTGGTTCCCACTGAAGAAGTGGTTGAAATGCGGAATGGTCAGAAGCGCAAAAGCGAACGCAAGTTCTTCCCTGGCTACGTGCTGGTTCAGATGGACATGAATGAAGGTACTTGGCACTTGGTCAAGGACACTCCTCGTGTCATGGGTTTCATCGGCGGTACTGCTGATAAGCCTGCTCCGATCACCGACAAAGAGGCGGAAGCAATTCTGCGTCGCGTTGCTGATGGTAGCGACAAGCCTAAGCCGAAGACGTTGTTCGAGCCGGGTGAGGTTGTTCGTGTCACAGATGGTCCGTTTGCTGATTTCAACGGCACCGTCGAAGAAGTTAACTACGAAAAGAGCCGGATCCAAGTGGCAGTGCTCATTTTCGGTCGCTCTACTCCGGTAGAGTTGGAGTTCAGCCAGGTCGAGAAGGTCTAGCTGAGCAAGCATCCCAACCCCGCAGCCTTAGGCTGTGGGGTTTTGTCGTCACTGGGATAAACGCGCAAGTAACCGGGGAGCCTTTCGAGGCGTTTGAACCCGTAATTGGAGTGCCTCATGGCCAAGAAGATTACCGCTTACATCAAGCTGCAAGTGAAGGCCGCTCAGGCCAACCCAAGTCCACCTGTCGGCCCGGCTCTGGGTCAGCACGGCGTGAACATCATGGAATTCTGCAAGGCCTTCAACGCCCGTACTCAGGGTCTTGAGCCAGGTCTGCCCACTCCAGTGATCATCACTGTATACAGCGACCGTAGCTTCACTTTCGAAACCAAGTCGACCCCGGCTTCGGTTTTGCTGAAGAAAGCTGCTGGTCTGACTAGCGGTTCCGCTCGTCCTAACACCGTTAAGGTTGGCACCGTAACTCGTGCTCAGCTGGAAGAAATCGCGAAAACCAAAAACGCGGATCTGACTGCAGCTGATATGGATGCAGCCGTGCGTACCATCGCCGGTTCTGCTCGTAGCATGGGCCTTAACGTGGAGGGTGTGTAATGGCTAAGCTGACCAAGCGCCAAAAGGCTATCGCCGGCAAAATCGAAGCAGGCAAGGCCTACAACTTTGTAGACGCCGCTGCCCTGCTGACCGAGCTGTCGACTGTCAAGTTCAGCGAGTCCGTTGACGTTGCTGTAAACCTGGGTGTTGACCCACGTAAATCCGACCAGGTCGTTCGTAGCGCTACTGTGCTGCCACACGGTACTGGCAAGACTGTACGTGTTGCTGTCTTCACCCAAGGCCCGGCAGCTGAAGCTGCTCTGGCCGCCGGCGCTGATCGCGTTGGCATGGACGACCTGGCTGCCGAAATGAAAGGCGGCGACCTGAACTACGACGTAGTTATTGCTTCCCCGGATGCAATGCGCGTTGTAGGTCAGTTGGGTCAGATCCTCGGTCCACGTGGTCTGATGCCTAACCCTAAAGTCGGCACCGTAACGCCAGACGTAGCTACCGCGGTTAAAAACGCCAAGGCTGGTCAGGTTCGTTATCGCACCGACAAAAACGGCATCATTCACACCTCCGTTGGCAAAGTCGGCTTCGATGCCGTCAAGCTGAAGGAAAACGTTGAAGCCCTGATCGCTGATCTGAAGCGTATCAAGCCAGCTTCTTCGAAAGGTATCTACGTCAAGCGCGTTACCCTGAGCACCACTATGGGCCCAGGTCTGGTCATCGACCAAGGCTCGCTGGACGTATAAGAAATACGTTGGTGCGAGAGATCGCGCCAATTGAAAAAATTGGGGTCCCTGCCTGGCGGGGGCTATCCAAGACCGTAGGCGGCGCAAGCCTTAAACCTCAAGCCTACGCAGATGGTGCTCCCGGTTCCTTACCGAATCAGACACCAAAACGACATCCGGCTTCGGCCAGATGAAACGGTAACAAGCAGGAGTTAAACCCGTGGCAATTAATCTCGAAGACAAGAAGGCCATCGTCGCTGAAGTCAACGAGGCTGCCAAAGCTGCTCTGTCCGCTGTCGTGGCTGATGCCCGTGGTGTGACAGTAGGCGCTATGACCGGACTCCGTAAAGAGGCTCGTGAAGCTGGCGTATACGTACGTGTTGTACGTAACACCCTGCTCAAGCGCGCTGTTGCTGACACTGAATACAGTGTTCTCAATGACGTGTTCACCGGCCCGACTCTGATCGCGTTCTCCAAAGATCACCCGGGTGCTGCTGCCCGTTTGTTCAAGGAATTCGCCAAGAGTCAGGATAAGTTCGAGATCAAGGCAGCTGCGTTCGAGGGCAAGTTCCTCGCAGCTAACCAAATCGACGTACTGGCAACACTGCCGACCCGTAACGAAGCTATTTCTCAGCTGATGAGCGTGATTCAAGGCGCTACCAGCAAGTTGGCTCGTACTCTGGCCGCAGTTCGCGAGCAAAAAGAAGCTGCCGCAGCCTAAGGCTGAGCACCTCCTTTCGCGTATTTTTGTTTATTTCGATGGCCGCGTAGGCCGTCCCCCAATTCAGGAAATACAGTAATGTCTATCTCCCAAGAAGATATCCTCAACGCCGTAGCTGAAATGTCGGTTCTGCAGGTTGTTGAGCTGATCAAAGCTTTCGAAGAAAAATTCGGCGTTTCCGCTGCCGCTGCTTCCGCTGGCCCAGCTGTTGCTGCTGTTGCTGCTGAAGAGCAAACCGAATTCAACGTCATGCTGCTGGAAGCTGGCGAGAAGAAAGTAAACGTGATCAAGGCAGTTCGTGAACTGACCGGTCTGGGCCTGAAAGAAGCCAAGGCTGTAGTTGACGGCGCTCCTGCCCAGGTTCTGGAAGCAGTGTCGAAAGACGCCGCTGACAAAGCTAAAGCAGTGCTGGAAGAAGCAGGCGCTAAAGTCGAGCTGAAGTAAGCATCGACCTTGCGTCTCCAGCCCAAGCGTTAAGCTGAAGGCTGATGGCTGGTGGCTCTTGCCACCGGCCTTTTTCCGTTCTTGGCTGTCGACTCGGTCGCCGCCAATTACGCGCTGTAACCACCCGATGCGGTGGTGCAAACCATGGGGTTTGCAAGATTTTCTGGCTGCTCCCGTCGGAGGGGCCAAACAAGCAGGTGACCAAGCTGGGGAACGCTGATGGCTTACTCATATACTGAGAAAAAACGTATCCGCAAGGACTTTAGCAAGTTGCCGGACGTCATGGATGTCCCGTACCTTCTGGCTATCCAGCTGGATTCGTATCGTGAATTCTTGCAGGCGGGAGCGACCAAAGATCAGTTCCGCGACGTGGGCCTGCATGCGGCCTTCAAATCCGTTTTCCCGATCATCAGCTACTCCGGCAATGCTGCGCTGGAGTACGTGGGTTATCGCCTGGGCGAACCGGCATTTGATGTCAAAGAATGCGTGTTGCGCGGTGTTACGTACGCCGTACCTTTGCGGGTAAAAGTCCGCCTGATCATTTTCGACAAAGAATCGTCGAACAAAGCGATCAAGGACATCAAAGAGCAAGAAGTCTACATGGGCGAAATCCCACTGATGACTGAAAACGGTACCTTCGTAATCAACGGTACCGAGCGTGTTATTGTTTCCCAGCTGCACCGTTCCCCGGGCGTGTTCTTCGACCACGACCGCGGCAAGACGCACAGCTCCGGTAAACTCCTGTACTCCGCGCGGATCATTCCGTACCGCGGTTCGTGGTTGGACTTCGAGTTCGACCCGAAAGACTGCGTGTTCGTGCGTATCGACCGTCGTCGCAAGCTGCCGGCCTCGGTACTGCTGCGCGCGCTCGGTTACACCACTGAGCAGGTGCTGGACGCTTTCTACACCACCAACGTATTTAGCCTGAAGGATGAAACCCTCAGCCTGGAGCTGATTGCTTCGCGTCTGCGTGGTGAAATTGCCGTTCTGGACATTCAGGACGAAAACGGCAAAGTGATCGTTGAAGCGGGTCGTCGTATTACTGCGCGCCACATCAACCAGATCGAAAAAGCCGGCATCAAGTCGCTGGAAGTGCCTCTGGACTACGTCCTGGGTCGCACCACCGCCAAGGTTATCGTTCACCCGGCTACAGGCGAAATCCTGGCTGAGTGCAACACCGAGCTGAACACCGAAATCCTGGCAAAAATCGCCAAGGCCCAGGTTGTTCGCATCGAGACCCTGTACACCAACGACATCGACTGCGGTCCGTTCATCTCCGACACACTGAAGATCGACTCCACCAGCAACCAATTGGAAGCGCTGGTCGAGATCTATCGCATGATGCGTCCTGGTGAGCCACCGACCAAAGACGCTGCCGAGACCCTGTTCAACAACCTGTTCTTCAGCCCTGAGCGTTATGACCTGTCTGCGGTCGGCCGGATGAAGTTCAACCGTCGTATCGGTCGTACCGAGATCGAAGGTTCGGGCGTGCTGTGCAAGGAAGATATCGTCGCGGTACTGAAGACTCTGGTCGACATCCGTAACGGTAAAGGCATCGTCGATGACATCGACCACCTGGGTAACCGTCGTGTTCGCTGCGTAGGCGAAATGGCCGAAAACCAGTTCCGCGTTGGCCTTGTGCGTGTTGAGCGTGCGGTCAAAGAGCGTCTGTCGATGGCTGAAAGCGAAGGCCTGATGCCGCAAGACCTGATCAACGCCAAGCCAGTGGCTGCGGCAGTGAAAGAGTTCTTCGGTTCCAGCCAGCTTTCCCAGTTCATGGACCAGAACAACCCGCTCTCCGAGATCACCCACAAGCGCCGTGTTTCTGCACTGGGCCCGGGCGGTCTGACCCGTGAGCGTGCTGGCTTTGAAGTTCGTGACGTACACCCGACGCACTACGGTCGTGTTTGCCCGATCGAAACGCCGGAAGGTCCGAACATCGGTCTGATCAACTCCCTGGCCGCTTATGCGCGCACCAACCAGTACGGCTTCCTCGAGAGCCCGTACCGCGTGGTGAAAGACGCTCTGGTCACCGACGAGATCGTATTCCTGTCCGCCATCGAAGAAGCTGATCACGTGATCGCTCAGGCTTCGGCCACGATGAACGACAAGAAAGTCCTGATCGACGAGCTGGTAGCTGTTCGTCACTTGAACGAGTTCACCGTCAAGGCGCCGGAAGACGTCACCTTGATGGACGTTTCGCCGAAGCAGGTAGTTTCGGTTGCAGCGTCGCTGATCCCGTTCCTGGAACACGATGACGCCAACCGTGCGTTGATGGGTTCCAACATGCAGCGTCAAGCTGTACCAACCCTGCGCGCTGACAAGCCGCTGGTAGGTACCGGCATGGAGCGTAACGTAGCCCGTGACTCCGGCGTTTGCGTCGTAGCCCGTCGTGGCGGCGTGATCGACTCAGTTGATGCCAGCCGTATCGTGGTTCGTGTTGCCGATGATGAAGTTGAAACTGGCGAAGCCGGTGTCGACATCTACAACCTGACCAAATACACCCGCTCGAACCAGAACACCTGCATCAACCAGCGTCCGCTGGTGAGCAAGGGTGACCGCGTTCAGCGTAGCGACATCATGGCCGACGGCCCGTCCACCGACATGGGTGAACTGGCTCTGGGTCAGAACATGCGCATCGCGTTCATGGCATGGAACGGCTTCAACTTCGAAGACTCCATCTGCCTGTCCGAGCGTGTTGTTCAAGAAGACCGTTTCACCACGATCCACATTCAGGAACTGACCTGTGTGGCACGTGATACCAAGCTTGGGCCAGAGGAAATCACTGCAGACATCCCGAACGTGGGTGAAGCTGCACTGAACAAGCTGGACGAAGCCGGTATCGTTTACGTAGGTGCTGAAGTTGGCGCAGGCGACATCCTGGTAGGTAAGGTCACTCCGAAAGGCGAGACCCAACTGACTCCGGAAGAGAAGCTGCTGCGTGCCATCTTCGGTGAAAAAGCCAGCGACGTTAAAGACACCTCCCTGCGTGTACCTACCGGTACCAAGGGTACTGTCATCGACGTACAGGTCTTCACCCGTGACGGCGTTGAGCGTGATGCTCGTGCACTGTCCATCGAGAAGACTCAACTCGACGAGATCCGCAAGGACCTGAACGAAGAGTTCCGTATCGTTGAAGGCGCGACCTTCGAACGTCTGCGTTCCGCTCTGGTAGGCCACAAGGCTGAAGGCGGCGCAGGTCTGAAGAAAGGTCAGGACATCACCGACGAAGTACTCGACGGTCTTGAGCACGGCCAGTGGTTCAAACTGCGCATGGCTGAAGATGCTCTGAACGAGCAGCTCGAGAAGGCCCAGGCCTACATCGTTGATCGCCGCCGTCTGCTGGACGACAAGTTCGAAGACAAGAAGCGCAAACTGCAGCAGGGCGATGACCTGGCTCCAGGCGTGCTGAAAATCGTCAAGGTTTACCTGGCAATCCGTCGCCGCATCCAGCCGGGCGACAAGATGGCCGGTCGTCACGGTAACAAAGGTGTGGTCTCCGTGATCATGCCGGTTGAAGACATGCCGCACGATGCCAATGGCACCCCGGTCGACGTCGTCCTCAACCCGTTGGGCGTACCTTCGCGTATGAACGTTGGTCAGATCCTCGAAACCCACCTGGGCCTCGCGGCCAAAGGTCTGGGCGAGAAGATCAACCGTATGATCGAAGAGCAGCGCAAGGTTGCTGACCTGCGTAAGTTCCTGCACGAGATCTACAACGAGATCGGCGGTCGCAACGAAGAGCTGGACACCTTCTCCGACCAGGAAATCCTGGACCTGGCGAAGAACCTGCGCGGCGGCGTTCCAATGGCTACCCCGGTGTTCGACGGTGCCAAGGAAAGCGAAATCAAGGCCATGCTGAAACTGGCAGACCTGCCGGAAAGCGGCCAGATGCAGCTGTTCGACGGCCGTACCGGCAACAAGTTTGAGCGCCCGGTTACTGTTGGCTACATGTACATGCTGAAGCTGAACCACTTGGTAGACGACAAGATGCACGCTCGTTCTACCGGTTCGTACAGCCTGGTTACCCAGCAGCCGCTGGGTGGTAAGGCTCAGTTCGGTGGTCAGCGTTTCGGGGAGATGGAGGTCTGGGCACTGGAAGCATACGGTGCTGCATACACTCTGCAAGAAATGCTCACAGTGAAGTCGGACGATGTGAACGGTCGGACCAAGATGTACAAAAACATCGTGGACGGCGATCACCGTATGGAGCCGGGCATGCCCGAGTCCTTCAACGTGTTGATCAAAGAAATTCGTTCCCTCGGCATCGATATCGATCTGGAAACCGAATAACACGTGACGCGAATCGAGAGCGGGGTTGTTTAGCCCGCTCTCTGCTCCGCCAGGAGGAAAGGCCTTGAAAGACCTACTGAATTTGCTGAAAAACCAGGGTCAAGTCGAAGAGTTCGACGCCATCCGTATTGGGTTGGCATCGCCTGAGATGATCCGTTCGTGGTCGTTCGGTGAAGTTAAAAAGCCGGAAACCATCAACTACCGTACGTTCAAACCTGAGCGTGACGGCCTGTTCTGCGCCAAGATCTTTGGCCCGGTAAAGGATTACGAGTGCCTGTGCGGTAAGTACAAGCGCTTGAAGCACCGTGGTGTGATCTGCGAGAAGTGCGGCGTTGAAGTTGCACTGGCCAAGGTTCGTCGTGAGCGCATGGCGCACATCGAACTGGCTTCGCCGGTTGCCCACATCTGGTTCCTGAAATCGCTGCCGTCCCGTATCGGCTTGCTGATGGACATGACCCTGCGTGATATCGAACGCGTTCTCTACTTCGAGAGCTATGTCGTTATCGATCCAGGCATGACCACCCTTGAAAAAGGTCAGCTGCTGAACGACGAGCAGTACTTCGAAGCGCTGGAAGAATTCGGCGACGACTTTGATGCCCGTATGGGTGCCGAGGCTGTCCGCGAGCTGCTGCACGCTATCGACCTGGAGCACGAGATTGGCCGTCTGCGCGAAGAAATTCCGCAAACCAACTCCGAAACCAAGATCAAGAAACTGTCCAAGCGTCTGAAGTTGATGGAAGCCTTCCAGGGTTCCGGCAACTTGCCAGAGTGGATGGTGCTGACCGTTCTGCCGGTTCTGCCGCCAGACCTGCGTCCGCTGGTACCGTTGGACGGTGGTCGTTTCGCGACGTCCGACCTCAACGACCTGTACCGCCGCGTGATCAACCGTAACAACCGCTTGAAGCGCCTGCTCGATCTGTCCGCTCCGGACATCATCGTGCGCAACGAAAAGCGTATGTTGCAAGAAGCTGTCGATGCCTTGCTCGACAACGGCCGTCGTGGCCGCGCTATCACCGGTTCGAACAAGCGTCCTCTGAAATCCTTGGCTGACATGATCAAGGGTAAGCAAGGTCGTTTCCGTCAGAACTTGCTCGGTAAGCGTGTTGACTACTCCGGTCGTTCGGTAATTACCGTAGGCCCGACCCTGCGTCTGCACCAGTGCGGTCTGCCCAAGAAGATGGCACTTGAGCTGTTCAAGCCATTCATCTTCGGCAAGCTGGAAATGCGCGGTCTCGCGACCACCATCAAAGCGGCCAAGAAAATGGTCGAGCGCGAACTGCCAGAGGTTTGGGACGTTCTCGCTGAAGTGATTCGCGAACACCCGGTTCTCCTCAACCGTGCACCGACCCTTCACCGTCTGGGTATCCAGGCGTTTGAACCAGTACTGATCGAAGGTAAGGCTATCCAGCTGCACCCTCTGGTCTGTGCTGCGTACAACGCCGACTTCGACGGCGACCAAATGGCCGTGCACGTACCGCTGACACTGGAAGCCCAGTTGGAAGCGCGCGCGTTGATGATGTCGACCAACAACATTCTGTCGCCAGCCAACGGTGAGCCAATCATCGTTCCGTCGCAGGACGTTGTATTGGGTCTGTACTACATGACTCGTGAAGCGATCAACGCCAAAGGTGAAGGTCGTGTGTTCGCTGACCTGCAAGAAGTTGACCGTGTGTTCCGTGCCGGCGAAGCCGCACTGCACGCCAAGGTCAAAGTGCGGATCAACGAAACCGTCAACGACCGTGATGGCGGCAGCGTGAGCGGCACCCGTATTGTCGACACCACTGTCGGCCGTGCCTTGCTGTATCAAGTTGTGCCAAAAGGCCTGTCGTACGACGTCGTCAACTTGCCGATGAAGAAAAAGGCGATCTCCAAGCTGATCAACCAGTGCTACCGCGTGGTTGGTTTGAAAGAGACCGTGATCTTCGCTGACCAGCTGATGTACACCGGCTTTGCTTATTCGACCATTTCCGGCGTTTCCATCGGTGTTAACGACTTCGTTATCCCGGATGAAAAAGCCCAGATCATCAATGCTGCAACTGATGAAGTGAAAGAAATCGAAAGCCAGTACGCCTCCGGCCTGGTAACCCAGGGCGAGAAGTACAACAAAGTGATCGACCTTTGGTCCAAGGCCAACGACGAAGTGTCGAAGGCGATGATGGCTAACCTCTCGAAAGAGAAGGTTATCGACCGTCATGGCGTAGAAGTCGATCAAGAGTCGTTCAACTCGATGTACATGATGGCCGACTCGGGCGCACGGGGTTCTGCTGCGCAGATCCGTCAGCTCGCCGGTATGCGTGGCCTGATGGCCAAGCCGGACGGCTCCATCATCGAAACGCCGATTACTGCGAACTTCCGTGAAGGTTTGAGCGTACTTCAGTACTTCATCTCCACTCACGGTGCTCGTAAGGGTCTTGCGGATACCGCGTTGAAAACGGCTAACTCCGGTTACCTGACTCGTCGTCTGGTAGACGTTGCGCAAGACTTGGTTGTGACTGAAGTTGACTGCGGCACCGAACACGGTCTGCTGATGACTCCGCACATCGAAGGCGGCGACGTTGTAGAGCCGTTGGGTGAGCGCGTACTGGGTCGAGTAATTGCCCGTGACGTATTCAAGCCAGGTACCGAGGAAGTTATCGTTCCTGCTGGCACCCTGGTGGATGAAAAGTGGGTCGAGTTCATCGAACTCAACAGCATCGACGAAGTGATTGTTCGCTCGCCGATCAGCTGCGAAACCCGCTACGGCATTTGCGCCAAGTGCTACGGCCGTGACTTGGCTCGTGGTCACCAGGTGAACATTGGTGAAGCGGTTGGCGTAATTGCTGCCCAGTCCATCGGTGAGCCGGGTACCCAGCTGACCATGCGTACGTTCCACATCGGTGGTGCGGCAAGCCGGACCTCCGCAGCTGACAGCGTTCAGGTGAAGAACGGCGGTACTGTCCGTCTGCACAACCTGAAACACGTTGAGCGAGTGGATGGTTGCCTGGTTGCTGTGTCCCGTTCCGGTGAGCTGGCAATCGCTGATGACTACGGTCGTGAGCGCGAGCGTTACAAGCTGCCGTACGGTGCTGTGATCTCGGTTAAAGAAGGTGACAAGGTCGACGCTGGCGCAATCGTGGCCAAGTGGGATCCGCACACTCACCCAATCGTTACCGAAATGAAAGGTACCGTGACCTACGTGGGCATGGAAGAAGGCATCACGATCAAGCGTCAGACTGACGAATTGACCGGTATGACCAACATTGAAGTACTCGACGCGAAAGATCGTCCAGCTGCCGGTAAAGACATCCGTCCTGCCGTTAAGATGGTTGACGACAACGGCAAGGACTTGTTGCTGCCAGGCACTGACGTAATCGCTCAGTACTTCCTGCCAGCCAACGCCCTGGTCGGTGTAGCGGATGGTGCGAAGATCGCGATCGGTGATGTTATCGCGCGTATCCCGCAAGAAACTTCGAAGACTCGCGACATCACCGGTGGTCTGCCGCGTGTTGCCGACTTGTTTGAAGCTCGTCGTCCGAAAGAAGCGTCGATTCTGGCTGAAGTCAGCGGCACCATCGCGTTCGGTAAAGAGACCAAAGGCAAGCGCCGTCTGGTCATTACCCCGAACGATGGTACTGATCCGTACGAAGAGCTGATTCCGAAGTGGCGTCACCTGAACGTCTTCGAAGGCGAACAGGTAAACCGCGGCGAAGTTATCTCCGACGGCCCGAGCGATCCACACGACATCCTGCGTCTGCTGGGTGTGAGTGCGCTGGCCAAGTACATCGTTAACGAGATCCAGGACGTTTACCGTCTGCAAGGCGTGAAGATCAACGATAAGCACATCGAGACCATCCTGCGTCAGATGCTGCGTAAAGTTGAAATCGCTGAATCCGGCGATTCCAGTTTCATCAAGGGCGACCAGATGGAACTGACTCACGTACTGGTAGAAAACGAACGTCTGGGCGCGGAAGACAAATTTGTCTCCAAGTTCACTCGTGTGTTGCTGGGTATCACCAAGGCGTCGTTGTCCACTGAGTCGTTCATCTCGGCGGCCTCCTTCCAGGAGACCACTCGCGTACTGACCGAAGCAGCGGTAACCGGCAAGCGCGATTACCTGCGCGGCCTGAAAGAAAACGTAGTCGTGGGTCGTTTGATCCCGGCAGGTACCGGTTTGGCTTACCACAGCGAGCGCAAGCGCCGCCGTGATGCTGACAAGCCGCTGCGCGTAAGCGCCAGTGAAGTGGAAGCTGCACTGACCGAAGCGCTGAACTCAAGCGGTAACTGAGTTCTGCGATAAATAAGTCTGGGCCCTGGCAGCCCCCATTCGTCGGATCGAGGCATTTTTGTCCCGGTTCGATGAGAGGGGAGGTCGGGGCCTTGCCTTGACTGGGGGCAAGATCCTCTTTAGACTCTTGTACCCCTAAATTTGGCGGGAATTCGTTCCTGCCATTTTGCTTTTCTTGCAAGACAATAGCGTCGCAAGACAACAGTGGAGCTAGTAGATGGCAACTATCAACCAGCTGGTACGTCAGCCGCGTAAGCGTATCGTCGAGAAATCCGACGTACCTGCGCTGCAGAACTGCCCGCAACGTCGTGGCGTATGCACTCGTGTGTATACCACCACGCCGAAAAAACCTAACTCGGCACTGCGTAAAGTATGCCGTGTGCGTCTGACCAACGGTTTCGAGGTTTCCTCGTACATCGGCGGTGAAGGCCACAACCTGCAAGAGCACAGCGTGGTACTGATCCGCGGCGGTCGTGTAAAAGACTTGCCAGGTGTTCGTTACCACACCGTACGCGGCTCCTTGGATACTTCCGGCGTTAAAGGTCGTAACCAGGGTCGTTCGAAGTACGGTACCAAGAAGCCTAAGTAGTAGCGGCTTTTTGTAAAACTGAATCATCTTATTTTCTGAGTCGATAAGAGTAAGGTCGGAGGCGTCCCGAAAGGGCACCGATTCCGAGCGAACCTGAAGACCGTTTGAGGGCTTATCCATGCCAAGAAGACGCGTAGCAGCCAAGCGCGAAGTGCTTGACGATCCAAAATACGGAAGCCAAATTCTGGCCAAGTTCATGAACCACGTGATGGAAAGCGGCAAGAAAGCCGTTGCCGAGCGTATCGTTTATGGCGCGCTGGAAAAGGTTAAAGAACGCAAGAACAGCGACCCCCTGGAAATCTTCGAGAAAGCTCTCGACGCCATCGCTCCGCTGGTCGAAGTGAAGTCGCGCCGTGTAGGCGGTGCTACTTACCAGGTTCCGGTCGAAGTTCGTCCGTCCCGTCGTAACGCTCTGGCAATGCGCTGGTTGGTAGACTTCGCCCGTAAGCGCGGCGAGAAGTCTATGGCTCTGCGTTTGGCCGGCGAGCTGTTGGACGCCGCTGAAGGTAAAGGTGCTGCTGTTAAGAAGCGTGAAGACGTGCACCGTATGGCTGAAGCTAACAAAGCTTTCTCGCACTACCGCTTCTAATCTTAGCTTCACTAATTTTGCGAGGGCTTTATGGCTCGTACTACTCCGATTAGCCGCTACCGTAACATCGGTATCGTTGCTCACGTGGATGCTGGTAAAACCACCACCACCGAGCGCGTACTGTTTTACACCGGCAAAAGTCACAAAATGGGCGAGGTGCATGACGGCGCCGCGACCACAGACTGGATGGTTCAGGAGCAGGAGCGTGGTATTACCATTACTTCTGCTGCTATTACCGCCTTCTGGAAGGGTTCCGAGAAGCAGTACAAAGACGAGCATCGCTTCAACGTAATCGATACACCAGGCCACGTAGACTTCACCATTGAAGTTGAGCGTTCCCTGCGCGTACTCGACGGCGCTGTCGTTGTGTTCTGCGGTACCTCGGGTGTTGAGCCTCAGTCGGAAACCGTATGGCGTCAAGCCAACAAGTACGGCGTTCCACGTCTTGTTTACGTAAACAAGATGGACCGTGCTGGTGCCAACTTCCTGCGCGTGATCGGTCAGATCAAACAGCGCCTGGGTCACACTCCGGTGCCAATTCAATTGGCAATCGGCTCCGAAGACAACTTCCAGGGTCAGATCGATCTGATCAACATGGAAGCTGTTTATTGGAATGACTCCGACAAAGGTATGGTTCCTGTTCGTAAGCCTATCCCTGCAGAACTGCAGGAACTGGCTGACGAGTGGCGCAACAACATGGTTGAGGCTGCGGCCGAAGCCAGCGAAGAGCTGATGAACAAGTACCTCGAGGGTGAAGAACTCACCAACGTGGAAATCAAGGCCGCTCTGCGTCAGCGTACTATCGCTGGTGAGATCGTCTTGGCTGTTTGCGGTTCCTCGTTCAAGAACAAGGGCGTTCCCCTGGTTCTCGATGCTGTGATCGACTACCTGCCTGCTCCAACCGATATTCCTGCTATCAAGGGTACCAACCCTGATAACGAGGAAGAAGAAATGGAGCGTCATGCAGACGACAGCGAGCCGTTCTCGGCCCTGGCGTTCAAGATCGCTACCGACCCATTCGTGGGTACTTTGACCTTCGTCCGTGTTTACTCGGGCGTGTTGGCATCCGGCGACGGCGTGATCAACTCGGTTAAAGGTAAGAAAGAGCGCGTGGGTCGTATGGTGCAAATGCACGCAAACGCCCGTGAGGAGATCAAGGAAGTACGCGCTGGTGACATCGCGGCTCTGATCGGCATGAAGGACGTCACCACTGGTGAGACTTTGTGCGACGCTGCCAAGCCAATCATCCTGGTTCGCATGGACTTCCCGGAGCCGGTTATTTCGGTTGCCGTAGAGCCTAAGACCAAGGATGACCAGGAAAAAATGGGTATCGCTTTGGGCAAACTTGCTCAGGAAGATCCATCTTTCCGCGTCAAGACTGATGAAGAGACTGGTCAAACGATCATCTCCGGCATGGGCGAGCTGCACCTGGACATCCTGGTTGACCGGATGCGCCGTGAGTTCAACGTCGAAGCCAACATCGGTAAGCCTCAGGTTTCCTATCGTGAGCGCATCACGAAGAACTGTGAAATCGAAGGCAAGTTCGTTCGTCAGTCCGGCGGTCGTGGTCAGTTCGGTCACTGCTGGATCCGTTTTGCTCCTGCTGACGAAGGTCAGGAAGGTCTGCAATTCGTGAACGAAGTAGTGGGTGGTGTTGTTCCTAAGGAATACATCCCTGCTATCCAGAAGGGTATCGAAGAGCAGATGAAGAACGGTGTTGTTGCCGGCTATCCGCTGATCGGCCTGAAAGCAACCGTTTTTGACGGTTCTTACCACGACGTCGACTCCAACGAGATGGCGTTTAAGGTGGCTGCTTCCATGGCAACCAAGCAACTGGCCCAGAAGGGCGGTGGTGAGTTGCTTGAGCCAATCATGGCGGTAGAAGTTGTTACACCTGAAGACTATATGGGTGATGTCATGGGCGACCTTAACCGTCGTCGCGGCATGATCTTGGGTATGGAAGACACGGTTTCCGGCAAAGTGATTCGCGCCGAGGTTCCGTTGGGTGAGATGTTCGGTTATGCGACCGACGTTCGCTCCATGTCCCAGGGTCGCGCAAGCTACTCTATGGAATTCAAAAAATACAACACAGCTCCGGCGCACATCGCTGAAACTGTATCCAAAAAACAAGGCTGATTCAGTCCTTTAGGCAAGGAGTTAATTGTCGTGGCTAAAGAAAAATTTGATCGTTCCCTACCGCACGTCAACGTTGGCACCATCGGTCACGTTGACCACGGTAAAACCACTCTGACTGCTGCTCTGACTCGCGTTTGCTCCGAAGTATTCGGTTCCGCAATCGTTGATTTCGATAAAATCGACAGCGCGCCAGAAGAAAAAGCTCGTGGTATCACCATCAACACCGCGCACGTTGAATACAACTCGCTGATCCGTCACTACGCTCACGTTGACTGCCCAGGTCACGCTGACTATGTGAAGAACATGATCACCGGTGCTGCCCAGATGGACGGCGCGATCCTGGTTTGCTCGGCCGCTGATGGTCCGATGCCACAAACCCGTGAGCACATCCTGCTGTCCCGTCAGGTAGGCGTTCCGTACATCGTGGTTTACCTGAACAAGGCCGACCTGGTAGACGACGCTGAGCTGCTGGAACTGGTTGAGATGGAAGTGCGCGATCTGCTGAGCACTTACGACTTCCCAGGCGACGACACTCCGATCATCATCGGTTCTGCTCGTATGGCTCTGGAAGGCAAAGACGACAACGAAATGGGCACCACGTCCGTTCGTAAACTGGTTGAGACTCTGGACAGCTACATCCCAGATCCAGTTCGTGTTATCGACAAGCCGTTCCTGATGCCAATCGAAGACGTATTCTCGATCTCCGGTCGCGGTACTGTTGTAACTGGTCGTATCGAGCGCGGTATCGTCAAGGTTCAAGATCCACTGGAAATCGTTGGTCTGCGTGACACTACCGTCACCACCTGCACCGGTGTTGAAATGTTCCGTAAACTGCTCGACGAAGGTCGTGCTGGCGAGAACTGCGGCGTTCTGCTGCGTGGTACCAAGCGTGACGACGTTGAGCGTGGCCAGGTTCTGGTTAAGCCAGGTTCGGTTAAGCCGCACACCAAGTTCGAAGCTGAAGTGTACGTGCTGAGCAAAGAAGAAGGCGGCCGTCACACTCCGTTCTTCAAAGGCTACCGTCCACAGTTCTACTTCCGTACTACCGACGTAACCGGTAACTGCGAACTGCCGGAAGGCGTAGAAATGGTAATGCCAGGCGACAACATCAAAATGGTTGTCACCCTGATCAAAACCATCGCTATGGAAGACGGCCTGCGTTTCGCAATCCGTGAAGGCGGCCGTACCGTTGGTGCTGGCGTTGTAGCTAAAATCATCGAGTAATTATCTCTTCTGAGATAGCTCTGATGTTTTGAAAAGGCCCCCGCTCAGCGGGGGCCTTTTTTATTGGGTTGACACCTATCAGGGCCGTCTATAGAATTGCGCCTCCTTTTAACGGGCGTATTGCGCTCGCTGGGAATAGCAGCCGGAGTCTGAAATCCAATGCAAAATCAGCAAATCCGTATCAGGTTGAAGGCTTTTGACCATCGCCTGATCGACCAATCCACCCAGGAAATCGTGGAAACCGCGAAACGTACTGGTGCTCAAGTGCGTGGTCCAATTCCACTGCCTACCCGTAAAGAGCGGTTCACCGTTCTGGTCTCCCCGCACGTCAACAAAGACGCGCGTGACCAGTACGAGATCCGTACTCATAAGCGCGTACTGGACATCGTCCAGCCAACGGATAAAACCGTTGATGCACTTATGAAGCTTGATCTGGCGGCCGGTGTGGAAGTACAGATCAGCCTCGGCTAAGACTTGGGTCTTAGTCGTGTAACGCTCTGAAATGGGCGGCCATAGCGGGTGAAAGCCCCGTACACTCATGAGGTTTACAACATGACTATTGGTGTAGTCGGTCGTAAATGCGGTATGACCCGTATTTTCACCGAAGAAGGTGTCTCCATTCCGGTCACGGTCATTGAGATCGAGCCGAATCGCGTCACCCAGTTCAAAACTGAAGAAACCGATGGCTATCGTGCAGTGCAAGTCACTGTCGGCGAGCGTCGTGCTTCGCGCGTGACTGCTGCTCAAGCAGGTCACTTCGCTAAAGCAAACGTTGCAGCTGGTCGCACTGTTATGGAGTTCCGTCTCGAAGACGGCGACTACCAGGCTGGCGATCTGATCAACGCTGAAATCTTCGCCGCTGGTCAACTGGTTGATGTAACCGGTCAGTCCAAGGGTAAAGGCTTCCAGGGTACGATCAAGCGTTGGAATTTCCGTGGCCAAGACAACACTCACGGTAACTCCGTTTCCCACCGCGTCCCGGGCTCTATTGGCCAGTGCCAGACTCCTGGTCGTGTATTCAAGGGCAAAAAAATGTCCGGTCATATGGGCGCTGAGCGCGTGACCGTGCAGTCCCTCGAAGTAGTGCGCGTCGACGCTGAACGCAATCTGTTGTTGGTCAAGGGTGCTGTTCCTGGCGCTACTGGCGGCAACCTGGTTGTACGTCCAGCGGCCAAGGCTCGCGGTTAAGGGGAAGCTGACATGCAATTAAATGTAAATGACGCTCAAGCGATCGAAGTTTCCGAACTGACATTTGGCGGCGAATTCAACGAGACGCTGGTTCACCAAGCAGTCGTGGCCTACATGGCCGGCGGCCGTCAAGGTAGCAAGCAGCAAAAGACCCGTTCCGACGTACGTGGTGGCGGTAAGCGCCCTTGGCGTCAGAAAGGTACTGGCCGTGCTCGTGCCGGTACTATCCGTAGCCCAATCTGGCGTGGCGGCGGTACCACTTTCGCAGCTCGTCCACAGGATCACACTCAGAAGCTCAACAAGAAGATGTATCGCGCAGCACTGCGCTCCATCCTTGCTGAACTCGTGCGTACTGATCGTCTGGTCGTGGTTCAAGACTTCGCTGTTGAAAGTCCAAAAACCAAAGATCTGCTGGGCAAACTGAACAACATGAGCCTGACCGACGTTTTGATCGTGTCGGAAGCTGTTGATCAGAACCTGTACCTGGCTGCTCGCAACCTGCCACACGTTGATGTACGTGACGTGCAAGGTTCCGATCCAGTTAGTCTGATCGCATACGACAAGGTGTTGATCACCGTGTCGGCCGTGAAGAAATTCGAGGAGCTGCTGGGATGAACCAGGAACGCGTATTTAAAGTTCTGCTTGGCCCGCACGTTTCCGAAAAGGCTACGGTTCTGGCTGACAAGAAAGGCCAGTTCGTTTTCAAGGTTGCAACTGACGCAACCAAGCTGGAAATCAAGAAGGCCGTCGAAAGCCTGTTCAGCGTGAAAGTAGAGCGTGTTACTACCCTGAATGTTCTGGGTAAGAGCAAGCGCACTGCTCGCGGTCTGGGCAAGCGTAATGACTGGAAGAAGGCAGTTATCTCCCTTCAGCCAGGCCAAGATCTCGATTTCAGCAGCAGTGCTGAGTAAGGAAGGGGTGCATCATGGCAATCGTTAAATGCAAACCGACTTCCCCTGGCCGCCGTTTTGTGGTCAAGGTGGTCAACCAGGAGCTGCATAAAGGCGCTCCTCACGCACCGCTGCTCGAGAAAAAATCGAAGACTGGTGGTCGTAACAACAATGGTCGTATTACCACTCGTCACATCGGTGGTGGCCATAAGCAGCATTATCGTCTGGTCGATTTCCGTCGCAACGACAAAGATGGCATCTCTGCCACTGTCGAGCGTATCGAATACGATCCAAACCGTACTGCTCACATCGCTCTGCTGCTGTACGCAGATGGCGAGCGTCGCTACATCATCGCCCCTAAAGGCGTGAGTGCTGGTGACCAGCTGATCGCAGGTGCTTTGGCACCGATCAAGCCGGGCAACGCTCTGCAACTGCGTAACATTCCAGTTGGTAGCACCGTACACGGCATCGAATTGAAGCCAGGTAAAGGCGCGCAAATCGCTCGTTCCGCTGGTGCTTCGGCTCAGCTGATCGCTCGTGAAGGTGTCTACGTGACCCTGCGTCTGCGTTCTGGTGAGATGCGTAAAGTGCTGGCTGAATGCCGCGCGACCTTGGGCGAAGTCTCGAACTCCGAGCACAGCCTGCGTTCGCTGGGTAAAGCTGGTGCCAAACGCTGGCGTGGCGTTCGCCCAACCGTTCGTGGTGTTGCCATGAACCCGGTTGACCACCCACACGGTGGTGGTGAAGGTCGTACCTCTGGTGGTCGTCATCCGGTATCGCCATGGGGCTTCCCGACTAAGGGCGCGAAGACTCGTGGTAATAAGCGTACCGACAAAATGATCGTCCGTCGTCGCAAGTAAATAGAGGGATACGACAGTGCCACGTTCTCTGAAAAAAGGTCCTTTTATTGATCTTCACCTACTGAAGAAGATCGAAGTGGCGGCGGAAAAGAACGATCGCAAACCAGTTAAGACCTGGTCGCGTCGTTCGATGATCCTGCCACAAATGGTCGGTCTGACCATCGCAGTACACAACGGTCGCCAACACGTCCCAGTTCTCGTTAACGAAGACATGGTCGGCCACAAACTGGGCGAGTTTGCCGGTACCCGCACTTATCGTGGGCACGTGGCAGACAAGAAAGCCAAGCGTTAAGGGGTTAGGAAATGGAAGTAGCCGCTAAGTTGTCGGGCGCTCGAATCTCCGCCCAGAAAGCCCGCTTGGTCGCCGACCAGATCCGCGGGAAGAAGGTGGGCGAAGCGCTCAACCTGTTGGCTTTCAGCAGTAAGAAAGCCGCCGAGATCATGAAGAAAGTGCTGGAGTCGGCCGTAGCCAACGCCGAGCATAACGAAGGCGCAGACGTTGATGACCTGAAGGTCAGCACCGTTTTCGTCAACGAAGGGCGTTCGCTGAAGCGCATCATGCCACGTGCCAAAGGCCGTGCTGATCGCATCGTCAAGCGGTCTTGCCATATCACTGTCAAGGTTGCTGACAAGTAACGGAGTCGAAGAGATGGGTCAGAAAGTACATCCCATTGGCATTCGCCTGGGAATCGTCAAGGAGCACACCTCCGTCTGGTACGCAGACGGTCGGACTTATGCGGACTATTTGTTCGCTGATCTGAAGGTGCGTGAGTATCTCCAAGACAAACTAAAAAGCGCGTCCGTAAGCCGTATCGATATCCATCGTCCGGCACAAACTGCACGTATCACCATCCACACCGCTCGTCCAGGTATCGTTATCGGGAAGAAAGGTGAAGATGTTGAGAAACTGCGTCAGGACCTGACCAAGCAAATGGGTGTGCCTGTGCACATCAATATCGAAGAGATCCGTAAGCCGGAGCTCGACGGTATGCTGGTTGCGCAGAGCGTAGCTCAGCAGCTGGAGCGTCGTGTAATGTTCCGTCGCGCTATGAAGCGCGCTGTACAGAACGCCATGCGCATTGGTGCCAAAGGCATCAAAATCCAAGTGAGCGGTCGTCTCGGCGGTGCTGAAATCGCACGTACTGAATGGTATCGCGA
Organism: Pseudomonas sp. IPO3747; assembly: GCF_013385245.1. NCBI lineage: Bacteria > Pseudomonadati > Pseudomonadota > Gammaproteobacteria > Pseudomonadales > Pseudomonadaceae > Pseudomonas > Pseudomonas sp. IPO3747. Next base: position 327,025 of record NZ_JACAQL010000010.1, on the reverse strand, counting down.
AGGTCGTGTGCCACTGCACACCCTGCGTGCCGACATCGACTATGCCAACTACGAAGCTCACACCACTTACGGTGTGATCGGTGTAAAGGTTTGGATCTTCAAGGGCGAAGTAATTGGTGGTCGCCAAGAAGAACTGAAACCACAAGCACCAGCGCCTCGTAAAAAAGCTGCTAAGTAAGGGGTACGCCAAATGTTGCAACCTAAGCGTACGAAGTTCCGCAAGCAGATGACAGGCCACAACCGTGGTCTGGCTCAGCGCGGTAGCAAAGTCAGCTTCGGCGAGTTCGCGCTGAAGTCTGTAGCTCGTGGTCGTCTCACCGCTCGTCAGATCGAGTCAGCGCGTCGTGCACTGACCCGTCACGTAAAACGTGGCGGCAAGATCTGGATCCGTGTATTCCCGGACAAGCCGATCTCCAAAAAGCCTCTCGAGGTTCGGATGGGTAAAGGTAAGGGTAACGTGGAATACTGGGTAGCCCAGATTCAGCCAGGCAAAGTCCTGTATGAAATCGAGGGTGTAACTGAAGAGCTGGCGCGTGAGGCTTTTGCCCTGGCGGCTGCAAAGCTGCCGCTCGCCACCGCCTTTGTTAAACGGACGGTGATGTGATGAAAGCGAATGAACTTCGTGAAAAATCCGCACAGCAGCTGAACGAGCAACTGCTCGGCCTGCTGCGCGACCAGTTCAATCTGCGTATGCAGAAAGCAACTGGCCAGTTGGGGCAGTCTCATCTGCTCTCGCAAGTTAAGCGTGACATCGCTCGCGTGAAGACTGTGCTCAACCAGCAGGCAGGTAAGTGATCATGGCTGAAGCCGAAAAGACTGTCCGTACGCTGACTGGCCGTGTTGTCAGCGACAAGATGGACAAAACCATCACCGTACTGATCGAGCGTCGCGTTAAGCACCCGATCTACGGTAAATATGTTAAGCGTTCGACTAAGCTGCACGCGCACGACGAAACCAACCAGTGCCACATCGGCGACAAAGTCACTATTCGTGAAACTCGTCCGCTGGCCAAGACCAAGTCTTGGGCACTGGTTGATGTTCTCGAACGCGCTGTGGAAGTCTAAGGACTAGGGGTCGGAGAAATTATATGATTCAGACTCAATCCATGCTCGATGTGGCCGATAACAGCGGCGCTCGCCGTGTTATGTGCATCAAGGTGCTGGGTGGCTCCCATCGTCGTTACGCTGGTATCGGTGACATCATCAAAGTTACCGTGAAGGAAGCAATTCCTCGCGGTAAAGTGAAAAAAGGCCAAGTGATGACTGCTGTTGTAGTCCGCACTCGTCACGGCGTACGCCGTGCTGATGGCTCCATTATCCGCTTTGATGGCAACGCTGCTGTTCTTCTGAACAACAAGCAAGAGCCGATCGGCACCCGTATCTTTGGGCCAGTGACCCGTGAACTTCGTACTGAGAAGTTCATGAAGATCGTCTCGCTCGCCCCAGAAGTGCTGTAAGGAGATCCGACATGCAAAAGATTCGTCGTGACGACGAGATCATCGTGATCGCCGGCAAAGACAAAGGTAAGCGCGGTAAGGTGCTTAAGGTTCTCGCTAATAACCGTCTGGTTATCGGCGGTCTGAACCTGGTTAAGCGTCATACCAAGCCTAACCCGATGTCGGGCGTACAAGGCGGTATCGTCGAAAAAGAAGCTCCACTGGACGCTTCTAACGTCGCCATTTTCAACGGCGAAACCAACAAGGCTGACCGCGTTGGTTTCAAAGTAGAAGACGGCAAGAAAATTCGTGTCTTCAAGTCGACCCAAAAAGCGGTTGATGCTTGAACACTGCTAGGTAGAAGACCATGGCACGACTAAAAGAGATTTACTGGAAAGAAATCGCACCGAAACTTAAGGAAGAACTTAAGCTTTCGAACGTGATGGAAGTTCCACGCGTTACCAAAATCACCCTGAACATGGGTCTGGGCGAAGCGGTCGGTGACAAAAAAGTCATCGAGCACGCTGTTGCTGACCTGGAAAAGATCACCGGTCAAAAAGTCGTTGTGACTTACGCTCGGAAATCCATCGCTGGCTTTAAAGTCCGTGAAGGTTGGCCGATCGGCGTCAAAGTGACTCTGCGCCGTGAGCGTATGTATGAATTCCTGGATCGTCTGCTGTCGATCTCCCTGCCTCGGGTTCGCGACTTCCGCGGCCTGAATGCCAAGTCCTTCGATGGTCGTGGTAACTACAGCATGGGCGTGAAAGAGCAGATCATCTTCCCGGAAATCGACTACGACAAGATCGATGCTCTTCGCGGTCTGGACATCACCCTGACCACCACTGCCAAGAACGATGATGAAGGTCGCGCCCTGTTGCGTGCTTTCAAATTCCCGTTCCGCAACTGATTGGAGTAGGACCATGGCCAAGATGAGCATGAAAAACCGCGAGCTGAAGCGTCAGCTCACGGTTGCCAAGTACGCCAAGAAGCGTGCAGCACTGAAAGCAATCATCGTTGATCTGAGCGCAAGTCCAGAAGCGCGCTGGGAAGCTACAGTTGCTCTGCAGAAGCAGCCACGTGACGCAAGCGCTTCGCGCATGCGTAACCGCTGCCGCCTGACCGGTCGTCCACACGGCGTTTACCGCAAGTTCGGCCTCGGCCGTAACAAACTGCGTGAAGCGGCAATGCGTGGTGACGTACCAGGTCTGGTTAAAGCCAGCTGGTAAGTACTTTCAACGTCCAGGTGGGCAGAATCGCAAGATACTGACCGCCGGTGACCTTGAATCTGGATCAAGCCCCTTTTGGGGCTTGTTTCATTTCCGGAGTATGTCTAAAATACGCGGCTCGCCTGAGCCCGTGTTTTTTATGGCCGGAGATTCTCGGCGACATATGTAGCCGCAAGGCTAATTTTTTTGTATTAGGAGCGTCTAGCCCATGAGTATGCAGGACCCGTTAGCGGACATGCTAACTCGTATCCGTAATGCCCAGATGGCTGAAAAGTCCGTCGTAAGCATGCCATCTTCCAAGTTGAAGGTAGCTGTTGCCAAAGTCCTGAAAGACGAAGGCTACATTGCGGGTTATCAGATCAGCAGCGAAACCAAGCCACTGCTGTCCATCGAGCTGAAGTACTTCGAAGGCCGTTCGGTCATTGAAGAAGTGAAGCGCGTTAGCCGTCCAGGCCTGCGTCAGTACAAGTCCGCTGAAGATCTGCCGAAAGTTCGTGGCGGTCTGGGCGTGTCTATCGTCTCCACCAACAAAGGTGTGATGACGGATCGTGCTGCGCGCGCTGCCGGTGTCGGCGGCGAAGTTCTTTGCACTGTGTTCTAAGGGGGGATAAGCATGTCTCGCGTCGCTAAGAACCCCGTTAAGCTGCCAGCCGGTGTCGAAGTAAAATTCGCAGGCCAACAGCTTTCGGTGAAGGGTGCCAAGGGCACTCTTGAACTGAACATCCATTCGTCCGTTGAGATCGTTGAAGAAGCTGGTGAGCTGCGTTTCGCTGCTCGCAATGGCGATCAACAAACTCGCGCAATGGCCGGTACCACGCGTGCGTTGGTAAACAACATGGTCCAAGGCGTAAGCCAAGGCTTCGAGCGTAAGCTCCAGCTGGTCGGTGTTGGTTACAAAGCGCAAGCAAAAGGCACGGTTTTGAACCTGGCCCTTGGCTTCTCGCACCCAGTGGATTACGAACTGCCGGAAGGCATCACCGCTGAGACCCCTAGCCAAACCGATATCCTGATCAAGGGTATTGATAAGCAGCTGGTAGGTCAGGTGGCCGCTGAGATCCGCGACTTCCGTCCACCAGAGCCGTACAAAGGCAAAGGTGTGCGCTACGCGGACGAAGTCGTCCGTCGTAAAGAAGCCAAGAAGAAGTAGGGCATAGCAAATGACCGACAAAAAAGTTACTCGACTGCGTCGCGCTCGCAAAGCACGCCTGAAAATGCACGAACTCGAAGTCGTGCGTCTCTGCGTGTACCGCTCGTCGCAGCACATCTACGCCCAGGTCATCTCGGCCGACGGCAACAAAGTCCTGGCCAGCGCCTCGACTTTGGATAAAGAACTGCGTGATGGTGCCACCGGCAACATCGACGCGGCCACAAAGGTTGGCCAGCTGGTCGCTACACGTGCTAAGGCCGTGGGCGTCTCGCAAGTGGCTTTCGACCGCTCTGGCTTCAAGTACCACGGTCGCGTGAAAGCGCTGGCTGATGCTGCTCGTGAAGCTGGGCTGGAGTTCTAAGTTATGTCAAATAACGACCAAAAGCGCGACGAAGGCTACATTGAGAAGCTGGTTCAAGTTAACCGCGTAGCCAAAACCGTTAAAGGCGGCCGTATCTTCACTTTCACCGCGTTGACCGTGGTAGGTGATGGTAAAGGGCGTGTTGGCTTCGGCCGTGGCAAGTCACGTGAAGTGCCTGCCGCGATCCAGAAGGCAATGGAAGCTGCTCGTCGCAACATGATCCAAGTTGATCTGAACGGCACCACGCTGCAGTACGCAATGAAGTCCGCTCACGGCGCTTCGAAGGTGTACATGCAGCCTGCTTCTGAAGGTACCGGTATCATCGCTGGCGGCGCTATGCGTGCTGTCCTCGAGGTTGCTGGCGTTCAGAACGTTCTGGCCAAGTGCTACGGCTCGACTAACCCGGTAAACGTGGTTCACGCCACTTTCAAGGGTTTGAAAGCTATGCAATCTCCTGAGTCCATCGCTGCCAAGCGTGGTCTGACTGTCAAGGAGATCTTCTGATCATGGCTACCGTTAAAGTAACGCTGATCAAAAGCATGACCGGCCGCATCCCTAACCACAAACTGTGTGTTAAAGGTTTGGGTCTGCGTCGCATCGGTCACACTGTAGAAGTCCAGGATACTCCCGAGAATCGCGGGATGATCAACAAGGCTTACTACATGCTGCGTGTAGAGGGTTAATCGATGAAACTCAATGATCTGAGTCCAGCGCCGGGTTCCCGTCGCGAAAAGCATCGTCCGGGCCGTGGTATCGGTAGCGGTTTGGGTAAGACTGGTGGCCGTGGCCACAAAGGTCAAACCTCCCGCTCCGGTGGCACCATTGCTCCTGGCTTTGAAGGCGGTCAACAGCCGCTGCATCGTCGCCTGCCTAAGTTCGGTTTCGTATCCCTGAAAGCCATGGATCGCGCAGAAGTGCGTCTGTCCGAGCTGGCTAAAGTGGAAGGCGACATCGTTACTGTGCAGACCCTGAAAGATGCCAACGTGATCAACGTCAACGTACAACGTGTGAAAATCATGTTGTCCGGTGAAGTGACTCGCGCTGTCACTATCGGCAAGGGAATCGGCGCCACCAAAGGTGCGCGTTCGGCTATCGAAGCAGCTGGCGGCAAGTTCGAGGAATAAATGGCTAAGCAAGGTGCTCTCTCAGCGCTCGGCAAAGGCGGTATGTCTGAACTTTGGGCTCGTCTGCGTTTTCTGTTCCTGGCGATTATCGTCTACCGAATAGGCGCACACATCCCGGTTCCAGGTATCAACCCGGACCGACTCGCAGACCTGTTTCGACAGAATGAGGGGACCATTCTTAGCTTGTTCAACATGTTTTCCGGCGGCGCGCTGGAACGGATGAGCATCTTTGCATTGGGGATCATGCCGTACATTTCGGCATCGATCATCATGCAGTTGATGACCGCCGTGAGCCCGCAGCTGGAGCAGTTGAAGAAGGAAGGTGAAGCTGGCCGTCGCAAGATTAGCCAGTACACCCGCTACGGCACTGTCGTTCTCGCCCTGGTTCAAGCTATCGGCATGTCCGTTGGCCTGGCGGGGCAGGGCGTTGCGTTCACTGGTGACTTTGGCTTCTATTTCGTCGCGGTATCCACGTTTGTGGCTGGCGCGATGTTCATGATGTGGCTGGGTGAGCAGATTACTGAGCGTGGTGTTGGCAACGGTATCTCGATGTTGATTTTCGCAGGTATCGTCGCCGGTCTTCCGAGAGCAATCGGGCAGTCTTTCGAGTCTGCACGTCAGGGTGATATCAATATCTTCGCCCTGGTTGCCATCGGTGTGCTGGCAGTAGCGATTATCGGTTTTGTGGTGTTCATTGAGCGTGGCCAGCGTCGTATTGCTGTTCACTACGCCAAGCGTCAGCAGGGCCGTAAGGTCTTTGCTGCGCAGACCAGCCACTTGCCGCTGAAAGTGAATATGGCCGGTGTTATTCCGGCAATTTTCGCGAGCAGCATTTTGCTGTTTCCGGCTTCGTTGGGTACCTGGTTTGGTCAGTCTGAAAATATGGGCTGGCTGCAGGACCTCTCTCAGTCGATCGCTCCTGGTCAGCCGTTGAATATTCTGCTGTTTAGTGCAGGGATTATTTTCTTCTGCTTCTTCTATACGGCGTTGATGTTCAATCCGAAAGACGTAGCGGAAAACCTGAAGAAGTCCGGTGCCTTTATTCCGGGTATCCGTCCAGGTGAGCAGTCGGCACGCTACATTGATGGCGTTCTGACTCGTTTGACCCTGTTCGGTGCTCTATATATGACGGCCGTGTGCTTGCTTCCCCAGTTCCTGGTGGTTGCAGCAAACGTTCCGTTCTACCTTGGCGGGACCTCGTTGCTGATCGTGGTCGTGGTTGTGATGGACTTCATGTCCCAAGTACAATCGCACCTCGTTTCGCACCAGTACGAATCCCTGATGAAGAAAGCCAACCTGAAGGGCTACGGCAGCGGCATGTTGCGCTGAGTACCCCATAAGGTTCGAGGAGTTGGTGATGAAAGTTCGTGCATCGGTGAAAAAGCTGTGCCGTAACTGCAAGATTATTCGCCGCGAAGGTGTTGTTCGAGTAATTTGCAGCGCGGAACCGCGTCACAAACAGCGCCAAGGCTGAGTGTGATCCGCTTGAAGCCCGGCAGCTAGTGCGCTGCCGGGTTGATTATTTGTTATTACAGCGATATTATCTCGCGCCCTATTTCTTGGCTTCCGGGGCGTAGGTAGCTGTCAATTGGAGTCCCACTGAATGGCCCGTATTGCAGGCGTTAACATTCCAGATAACAAGCACACTGTTATCTCGCTGACCTACATCTATGGTGTTGGTCGCACTACTGCGCAGAAAATTTGCGCAGACACTGGGGTAAACCCAGCCGCAAAGATCAAAGATCTGAGCGACGAGCAGATTGAGCTGTTGCGTGGCGAAGTGGCGAAGTTCACCACTGAAGGTGACCTGCGTCGCGAAATCAACATGAAAATCAAGCGTTTGATGGACCTCGGTTGCTACCGTGGTCTGCGTCATCGTCGTGGTCTTCCAGTACGCGGTCAGCGTACCAAGACTAACGCGCGTACCCGTAAAGGTCCGCGTAAGCCGATCCGCAAGTAATCGCCCACGCGAATCGACAGGAAAATTATCATGGCAAAACCTGCTGCTCGTCCTCGTAAAAAAGTTAAAAAGACAGTGGTTGATGGCATCGCCCACATCCATGCATCTTTTAACAACACCATCGTGACCATCACCGACCGTCAAGGTAACGCGCTGTCTTGGGCTACCTCTGGTGGTTCGGGTTTCCGCGGTTCCCGCAAGTCCACCCCGTTTGCTGCTCAAGTAGCTGCTGAACGTGCTGGTCAAGCTGCGCTGGAATACGGCCTGAAAAACCTCGACGTTAACGTCAAAGGTCCAGGTCCAGGTCGTGAGTCTGCTGTCCGTGCTTTGAACGGCTGTGGCTATAAGATCGCCAGCATCACCGACGTGACGCCAATCCCGCACAACGGGTGCCGTCCGCCGAAGAAGCGCCGCGTGTAATCCAGGAGATTGTAAAGAATGGCTCGTTACATTGGTCCAAAATGCAAACTCGCTCGTCGCGAAGGCACCGATCTCTTCTTGAAGAGCGGCGTGCGCGCGATCGAATCGAAGTGCAACATTGAAGCAGCACCTGGTATCCACGGCCAACGCCGCGGTCGCCAGTCCGATTACGGCACCCAACTGCGTGAAAAGCAGAAGGTCCGTCGTATTTACGGCGTTCTCGAGCGTCAGTTCAGCGGCTACTACAAAGAAGCTGCTGGCAAGAAAGGTGCAACCGGTGAAAACCTGCTGCAACTGCTCGAATGCCGTCTGGACAACGTTGTATACCGTATGGGCTTTGGTTCGACTCGTGCCGAATCCCGTCAGCTGGTATCGCACAAATCCGTCAGCGTAAACGGCCAAACCGTTAACGTTCCGTCCTACCAGGTTCGTGCTGGTGACGTGGTCGCGATTCGCGAGAAAGCAAAAAACCAACTTCGCATTGTCCAAGCTCTCGATCTGTGTGCCCAACGTGGCCGCGTAGAATGGGTAGAAGTAGACACTGAGAAGAAGTCGGGCGTTTTCAAGAACGTTCCTGCTCGCAGTGATCTGTCCGCCGACATCAACGAAAGCCTGATTGTCGAGCTCTACTCCAAGTAAGGGCTAGAAAATAGGTGCATCCATGCAGATTTCGGTAAATGAGTTCCTGACACCCCGCCACATTGATGTGCAGGTTGTCAGTCCAACCCGCGCCAAGATCACTCTCGAGCCTCTCGAGCGTGGTTTTGGCCACACCCTGGGCAACGCGCTGCGCCGCATCCTGTTGTCCTCAATGCCCGGCTGTGCAGTAGTCGAGGCCGAGATTGACGGTGTGCTCCACGAGTACAGCGCCATCGAAGGTGTACAGGAAGACGTAATTGAAATCCTGTTGAACCTTAAAGGTCTGGCTATCAAGCTGCACGGCCGTGACGAAGTTACGCTGACCTTGTCGAAGAAGGGTTCGGGGGTGGTTACCGCTGCCGATATTCAGCTGGATCATGATGTCGAGATCGTTAATCCCGATCACGTAATCGCTAACCTGGCGTCTAACGGCGCCCTGAACATGAAGCTCACTGTAGCTCGTGGTCGTGGTTATGAACCGGCCGACTCGCGTCAGAGCGATGAAGACGAAAGCCGCAGCATTGGTCGCTTGCAGCTTGACTCTTCGTTCAGCCCGGTTCGCCGTATCGCATACGTGGTGGAAAACGCCCGTGTCGAGCAGCGTACTAACCTGGACAAGCTGGTTATTGATCTGGAAACCAACGGTACTCTGGATCCTGAAGAGGCTATCCGCCGCGCTGCAACCATTCTGCAACAGCAGTTGGCTGCGTTCGTCGACCTCAAAGGTGACAGCGAACCAGTGGTAATCGAGCAGGAAGACGAGATCGATCCGATCCTGCTTCGCCCGGTTGACGATCTGGAACTGACTGTACGTTCGGCTAACTGCCTTAAGGCGGAAAACATTTACTACATCGGCGACCTGATTCAGCGTACCGAAGTAGAACTGTTGAAGACTCCGAACCTGGGCAAGAAATCCTTGACTGAAATCAAGGACGTTCTGGCCTCCCGCGGTCTGTCCCTCGGCATGCGCCTCGACAACTGGCCGCCTGCAAGTCTTAAGAAGGACGACAAGGCGACTGCCTGATCGTCGTAATCACCGAACGTGAGTTTGGTAAGGAATGAACCATGCGTCATCGTAAAAGTGGTCGTCACCTGAGCCGTACCAGCTCGCACCGCAAGGCCATGTTTCAAAACATGGCGGTGTCGCTGTTCGAGCACGAGCTGATCAAAACTACCCTGCCGAAAGCTAAAGAACTGCGTCGCGTTGCTGAGCCGCTGATCACTTTGGCCAAGACAGACAGCCTGGCTAACCGCCGTTTGGTTTTCGACCGTACTCGTTCGAAAGCTATTGTTGGTAAGCTCTTCAACGACCTGGGCAAGCGTTACGCTACCCGTGAGGGTGGCTACCTGCGCATCCTTAAGTGCGGCTTCCGCACTGGCGACAACGCGCCTATGGCGTATGTCGAGTTGGTTGATCGTGCTACTGCCGGCGAAGCTGTAAGCGCCGAGTAAGACGACACGCTGCAACGAAGAACCGGGCCTAGTGCCCGGTTTTTTGTGGGCGATAGGAAAGTCGTCTATATTCCTCAAGTCGCTGCCGGTTCCCTTATTAATCCAAACTCTATTCGCCCTGACGGGTTATTAGTTATTTTCTATCAAAGTCCATGATTTAATGCATTTGATGGTGTCATCTTGATGGTCAATACTCCCTCCAGCCGATTAGCCGGCAGTTCTAAGCCTGACCTGAGGAAGATTGAGCATGAGTACAATTCTGACCACCGCCAGCGGCGCTCCCGTCGCAGATAACCAGAACTCCCGCACTGCCGGCTCGCGTGGGCCACTGCTCCTCGATGATTTTCATCTCATCGAGAAGCTTGCGCACTTCAACCGTGAGAACATTCCTGAGCGTCGTGTGCACGCCAAAGGCTCAGGTGCACACGGTACGTTTACCGTCACTCGGGATATTACCCAATACACCCGCGCCAAGCTGTTTGAGTCCGTAGGCAAGCAGACTCCAACGTTTCTGCGTTTTTCCACGGTGGGTGGTGAGCGTGGCTCGGCAGATACTGCGCGTGACCCGCGCGGCTTTGCCTTGAAGTTTTACACCGAGGAAGGTAACTGGGACATCGTTGGTAACAACACCCCGGTGTTCTTCATTCGCGACCCGCTCAAGTTTCCAGATTTTATCCACACCCAGAAACGGTTGCCGCAAACCAACCTCAAAAGTGCACAGATGGTCTGGGACTTCTGGTCATTGTCCCCAGAGGCGCTGCACCAGATCACCATTCTGTTCTCGGATCGTGGCACTCCAGACGGCTATCGTCACATGCACGGCTTCGGGAGCCATACCTACAGCCTTATCAACGCTAAAGGCGAGCGCCATTGGGTCAAGTGGCACTATAAAACCAAGCAAGGGATCAAAAACCTGACACCCGAGGAGGCGACACGTATCGCCGGTACCGATCCTGATTACGCGCAGCGTGACCTGTTTGATGCGATTGAGCGCGGTGACTTTCCGAAGTGGAGCGTCAACATCCAGATTATGACCGAGGCTCAGGCCGCTGCTCACTATGAAAACCCGTTCGACGTGACTAAGACCTGGTCGCAGCAGGAGTTTCCGTTGATCGAGGTGGGTGAGCTGGAGCTGAACCGTAATCCAGTGAATTACTTTGCTGAAGTCGAGCAGGCATGCTTCGGCCCAAGCAATATGGTTCCGGGTGTTGGTCTGTCGCCAGACCGTATGCTTCAAGGCCGTGTTTTCGCTTATGCGGACGCCCACCGCTATCGCGTTGGCACCAACCATCAGCAGTTGCCGATCAACTCCCCATTGAGTCCGGTCAATAACAACCAGCGCGATGGTTCCATGTCCTTTGGTTACGGTGGTGCGTCTCCTAACTATGAGCCCAACAGCGTGGCGGATACACCAAAGCAGGCGCCACAGTACGCTGAGCCGCCTCTGGCGCTGAACGGTGCTGCTGACCGTTATGATCAACGTGAAGACACGGACTACTACAGCCATGCCGGTGCGTTGTTCCGCCTGCAAGACGACGCTCAGAAAGCGCTGCTGATTAACAACATCGCCGGCGCGATGGCTGGCGTCAGCAGTGATGTGGTTCAGCGCCAGCTTCAGCACTTTTTCAAGGCTGACCCAGCTTACGGCCAGGGCATTGCAGCTGCATTGGGCGTAACGCTTAGCTGACTCTAAACGAGAAGCAGAACCGCCCTCATTCGGGCGGTTTTTGCGTTATTTTCGCTGCTTTTCTCTGAATATCTTCGCTTTTCTGCCGTTTGTCCCGTGACCTTCGAGTCAGCATGGTTCAAACTACAGACTTTCAAGCAGGGAGATGTAGGGCGATGCAAGGTCACCCCGACGTAATCGATTACCTCAACACGTTGCTGACGGGCGAACTGGCAGCTCGTGACCAATATTTCATCCATTCGCGTATGTACGAAGACTGGGGCTTTACCGAGCTCTACGAGCGTATCAACCACGAAATGGAAGAAGAGGCACAGCACGCCGACGCGCTGATGCGCCGTATCCTGATGCTCGAAGGCACGCCGCGCATGCGTCCCGACGACCTGGACGTGGGCACCACGGTACCTGACATGCTCGCTGCCGACCTTCGTCTCGAGTACAAGGTGCGTGCCGCGCTCTGCAAGGGCATCGAGCTCTGTGAACAGCACAACGACTATGTCACTCGCGAAATTCTGCGCGTGCAGTTGAATGACACCGAAGAAGATCACACCTACTGGCTTGAAAAGCAGTTGGGGCTGATCAAGTTGGTCGGTCTGGAGAATTACCTGCAATCGCAGTTCTGATTTGCGGCTGCAAAAAAGCCCCTGTCACCGCAAAGTGACAGGGGCTTTTTCATGAGCCCGATAAATCAGGCTCTGTCGCGTGCCAGCAGTGGCTTCAAGTAGTAACCAGTATGCGACTGTGGCATCTCGGAGACCTGCTCCGGCGTGCCCACCGCAATGATCTGGCCACCCTTGGAACCGCCTTCCGGTCCGAGGTCCACCAGCCAGTCGGCCGTTTTGATCACATCCAGGTTGTGTTCGATGACTACCACCGTGTTGCCGTGGTCGCGCAAGCGGTGCAAAACGTCGAGCAATTGCTGAATGTCCGCGAAGTGCAGGCCCGTGGTTGGCTCATCGAGGATATACAGGGTCTTGCCCGTGTCGCGTTTGGACAGCTCACGAGACAACTTCACCCGTTGCGCCTCGCCACCCGACAGCGTGGTCGCTGACTGCCCCAGCTTGATGTACGACAGGCCCACATCCATCAACGTCTGCAGCTTGCGCGCCAATGCTGGAACTGCGTCGAAGAACACCCGCGCTTCCTCGATGGTCATCTCGAGGGTTTCGTGGATGCTCTTGCCCTTGTACTTGATCTCCAGGGTTTCGCGGTTGTAGCGCTTGCTCTTGCACACATCGCACGGCACGTAGATGTCCGGCAGGAAGTGCATTTCCACTTTGATCAGGCCATCGCCCTGGCAAGCTTCGCAGCGGCCACCCTTGACGTTGAACGAGAACCGGCCAGGCCCATAGCCCCGTGAGCGCGACTCTGGCACGCCGGCAAACAGTTCGCGTATCGGCGTGAACAACCCGGTATAGGTCGCAGGGTTCGAGCGGGGTGTGCGGCCAATCGGGCTTTGGTCGATATCGACCACCTTGTCCAAGTGCTCCAGGCCCTTGATGCTGTCGTGTGCAGCCGCTTCCAGGGTAGTCGCACCGTTCAGGGCGGTGGCGCTCAGTGGGAACAGCGTGTTGTTGATCAGCGTCGATTTGCCCGAGCCGGAAACACCGGTCACGCAGGTCAGCAAGCCCAGCGGAATCTCCAGGTCGACATTGCGCAGGTTATTTCCGCGCGCGCCCTTGAGGTGCAGCGCCATTTTTTTGTTACGCGGCGTGCGCTTGGCTGGCACTTCGATTTTCACGCGACCGGACAGGTACTTGCCGGTCAACGAGTCCGGGTGAGCCATCACTTCGGCAGGCGTGCCCTCGGCGACAATATGCCCGCCATGCACACCCGCACCAGGACCAATGTCGACCACATAATCGGCCAGGCGAATCGCGTCTTCGTCGTGCTCAACCACGATCACCGTGTTGCCGATATCGCGCAGGTGTTTCAGCGTACCCAACAGGCGATCATTGTCACGTTGGTGCAGGCCGATCGACGGCTCGTCGAGGATGTACAGAACGCCCACCAGACCGGCACCAATCTGGCTGGCCAGGCGAATCCGCTGGGCCTCACCACCGGACAAGGTATCCGCGCTGCGATCCAGCGACAGGTAGTCCAGGCCGACGTTGACCAGGAACTGCAAGCGCTCGCGAATTTCCTTGAGAATCTTGTCGGCAATTTCCCCACGGCGGCCGGTCAGCTTGAGTACACCGAAGTATTCACAGGCATCGCCGATCGGCAGGTTGGTTACTGCCGGCAACGTCTTCTCGCCTACCCATACGTGCCGCGCCTCACGACGCAGGCGCGTGCCACGGCAATCCGGGCAGGGCTGGGTGCTGAGGAATTTCGCCAGCTCTTCGCGTACGCTCGCCGATTCGGTCTCGCGGTAGCGCCGCTCCAGGTTGGGCACGATGCCCTCGAACGGGTGTGAGCGTTTGACGATATCGCCGCGGTCGTTCAGGTATTTGAAATCGACATTCTGCGAGCCGCTACCGTGCAGGATGACTTTCTGCTGCTCGGCTGGCAGTTGGTTGAACGGCACTTCCAGGCTGAATTTATAGTGCGACGCCAGCGACCCCAGCATCTGGAAGTAATAGACGTTGCGCCTGTCCCAGCCGCGTATGGCACCTTCCGCCAAGGTCAGGTCACCGTTGACCAGGCGCTTGATGTCGAAGAACTGCTTCACCCCCAGGCCATCGCACGTCGGGCAGGCCCCGGCCGGGTTGTTGAAGGAAAACAGCTTGGGTTCCAGCTCGCTGATCGCATGGCCGCAGATCGGGCAGGCAAAACGTGCGGAGAAGATGATCTCTTCGCCCGGTTCGTCATCCATCGGTGCGACCAGGGCAATACCATCGGCCAGCTTCAGCGCGGTCTCGAACGATTCCGCCAAACGCTGCTGCAAGTCGGCGCGTACCTTGAAGCGGTCGACGACCACATCAATCGAATGCTTCTTCTGCTTGTCGAGCTTCGGCGCTTCGTCCAGCTCATACAGCTTGCCGTTGATGCGCGCCCGCACAAAGCCCTGGGCACGCAGCTCTTCGAACACCGACAGGTGCTCACCCTTGCGCTCGCGAATCACCGGCGCCAGCAGCATCAGCTTGGCGCCTTCCGGCTGGGCCAGCACCAGGTCGACCATCTGGCTGACGGTCTGGGCTTCCAGCGGAATGTCGTGGTCCGGGCAACGTGGAATACCTACGCGCGCATACAGCAGGCGCAGGTAGTCGTAGATTTCAGTGATGGTGCCCACGGTGGAACGCGGGTTATGGGAGGTCGACTTCTGTTCGATGGAAATCGCCGGCGACAGGCCTTCAATGGTGTCGACGTCGGGTTTTTCCATCATTGACAGGAACTGTCGCGCATAGGCCGACAGCGATTCCACATAGCGGCGCTGGCCCTCGGCATACAGCGTGTCAAACGCCAGTGACGATTTGCCCGAGCCGGACAAGCCGGTGATGACGATCAGTTTGTCCCGGGGCAGGGTCAGGTCGATGTTCTTCAGGTTGTGGGTTCTAGCCCCACGAATCAGGATCTTGTCCAAGATGGCCTCGCACGGCGGGCGTAAATAATGCAGGAGTATACGGCTAAAGACTGGATGAATATACACTGCCAAAGTGCCGGGTGCAGCCTTACATGAAAGCTGCGCGGCAAAGCGCCGCATATACCCTCTCAATCGATGGGACTGGTAGAATCGCCGCCGGTTCACACGAGGTTTTTCCATGCACGATCCCCACAGCGAACGCATGAGTAGCGGCGAGACCCGAGCAGCAAGCGGTCTGGCCCTGGTGTTCGCGTTCCGTATGCTAGGCATGTTTATGGTGTTGCCGGTGCTGGCGACCTATGGAATGGATCTCGCAGGAGCGACCCCCGCACTGATCGGCCTGGCGATTGGCGCCTATGGCCTGACCCAGGCGCTTTTTCAGATCCCGTTCGGGATCATTTCCGACCGTATCGGCCGTCGTCCCATCATCTACCTGGGGCTGATCGTGTTCGCCCTCGGCAGCGTGCTCGCGGCCCAGTCCGATTCTATTTGGGGGGTGATTGCCGGGCGCGTCCTACAGGGCGCCGGGGCGATTTCCGCAGCGGTGATGGCGCTGCTCTCGGACTTGACCCGCGAACAACACCGCACCAAGGCCATGGCCATGATCGGCATGACCATCGGCCTTTCATTCGCCGTTGCGATGGTCGTCGGCCCCTTGCTGACCCGTGCCTTCGGTTTGCACGGGCTGTTCCTCGCCACCGGCGGCATGGCGTTGTTCGGCATCGTGATCGTGGCCTTCATGGTGCCGCGCTCCACCGGCACCTTGCAGCACCGTGAGTCCGGCGTCGCACGCAAGGCATTGTTGCCGACGCTCAAGCACCCGGACCTGCTGCGCCTGGATTTAGGTATCTTCGTGTTGCACGCAATGCTGATGTGCAGCTTCGTTGCTTTGCCCTTGGCCCTGGTCGAAAAAGCCGGTTTGCCCAAGGAACAGCACTGGTGGGTGTACCTCACCGCACTGCTGATTTCGTTCTTCGCCATGATCCCGTTCATCATCTATGGCGAGAAGAAACGCAAAATGAAACGAGTTTTGCTCGGCGCCGTCGCGACGCTGATGCTCACTGAGCTATTCTTCTGGAAGTTCGGCGACAGCCTGCGGGCACTGGTAATCGGCACGGTGGTGTTCTTCACCGCGTTCAACCTGCTGGAGGCTTCGCTGCCTTCGCTGATCAGCAAAGTTTCACCGGCCGGTGGCAAGGGCACGGCGATGGGGGTGTATTCCACCAGCCAGTTCCTCGGCTCCGCGCTTGGCGGCATCATGGGCGGCTGGATGTTCCAGCATGGCGGTTTGTCGGTTGTGTTCCTCGGATGCGCCGGGCTGGCTGCACTTTGGTTGGCCTTTGCTGTTACCATGCGCGAACCTCCCTATGTGACGAGCCTGCGTTTGCCGTTATCGCCAGAAGCGATCCGCGAAGCCGGTCTGGTTGAGCGCCTCAAGGCCGTTACCGGGGTTACAGATGCCGTGGTTATTGCAGAAGAAGCCGCCATCTACATCAAATTAGACACCGAATTATTGGATCGCGCGACGCTCGAGCAACTGGTCAACCCAGTGCCGACAGCGCGCCCAGCCTAGGAGAACGTTATGGCCCGTGGGGTTAACAAAGTCATATTGGTCGGTACATGCGGCCAGGATCCCGAAGTTCGCTACTTGCCTAACGGTAACGCCGTGACCAACTTGAGTCTGGCGACCAGCGAACAGTGGACCGACAAGCAGACTGGCCAGAAGGTCGAGAAAACCGAATGGCACCGTGTGTCGATGTTCGGCAAGGTGGCAGAAATCGCCGGTGAATACCTGCGCAAAGGTTCGCAGGTCTACATCGAAGGCAAACTGCAAACCCGCGAGTGGGAAAAAGACGGCATCAAGCGTTACACCACCGAAATCGTGGTGGACATGCAAGGCACCATGCAACTGCTGGGCGGCCGTCCACAGCAGGGCGACCAACAGGGCGGGGGCAATAACTACCAGCAGTCCGCTCCGACCCCACGCCAGCAGGCTCCGCGCCCGCAGCAGTCGGCTCCGCAACAGTCGCGCCAGGCACCGCCTCCACAGCAGGCCGCGCCACAGCCGGCTCCGGATTTCGACAGCTTTGATGACGATATCCCGTTCTAGCCCGGATAAAACCTAGTTATGTAAAGCATTTTGTATAACTAGCTGTTTCTACTAAGATTTAAAATAGGAAGCCCTTAGGTTTGTAAAGAAACCTGAGGGCTTTCTTTTTGTGACTGTAAAGCACGGCTTTGAAAACCGGATAAACGGTTTTTGACAAGCAAAGGAAACGCGCTAAACCGAATGTAAAGGATTCGGAGGTAGGTCATGCGCGTAGAACAAGTGATCTTTCCCACTGGTGATCGGTTGCCCATGCTCTTGGACGATCAAGACTTGCCAGTACCTGAGGCCTGTGACTGGATGTTGTCACGCCGCCAACGCGCCTTCGCCACGCAATCACGCAACATGCAGGAACTGTTAGTTGTTCATGACTGGGCGAGAGTTAGGAGAATTGATCTTTATGAGCGCCTGCGGTCTGGGCGGCAATTTACTGAAGCTGAGATAACCAGCCTGGTCGAGCGACTTCGTCGGCCCTCAACTGTGCCAGTTGTCGTAAAGTTGGCGGTTGGCCCTGACACTGCCAATAAGCGCATCAGTACCGCAAGCAAACACATGGCTTGGTATATTGAAGAATTGATTGCCGATCCGGGTACTTCTGAGGCTCAGCGGAAACGGCTGAGTGATATGAAGGATAAGTTGGTCAGGATGTTGCTCGACTCGATGCAGTCACCTGAAGGTAACCGCTCTTACCATAAACACCTGACATTAGACCAAGCGCAGTTTCTTCAGGACGCACTTGACCCTGAAGGGACGGTGCTATTCGGAAGAGACAGCCGTGGCAGACTTCGCAATTTCTTGATGGTTTGTTTGTTGGTGTTCTTGGGGGTGCGGACAGGTGAGTTATTGAGTTTGCGTATCCAAGACATCAAGTTCGGTGCGATTACTTCGATTCATGTAACACGGCGAGGTATGAGCCCCGTTGACCATCGTCGTAGACCGCCAAGAGTAAAGCGTAAAGGCAGGATACTGGCGCTTGACTCTCCGCGTCTCGCCATGATGCTTGACGACTATATTATGAATGAGCGGCAATGGTTCATCGCGCATGGCCGCAGTAATGACAGTGGTTTTGTTTTTCTGAGTGACGAAGGTGAGCCACTGTCGTCGGATAGACTTCGCCAACTATTCAAGGATCTTAGAACGCGCTTCCCCGACAAACTTCCGAGTCATCTCACACCCCATTCTCTGCGTTATACCTTCACTGATTTGGTGCACAAAGAGTTGCGTCGTCAAGGAAAGGAGGAGGCCGAGATTGAGCAGATCTTGATGTACCTACGAGGAGATTCTTCGCCCAAGTCTCAGGATGATTATATCGACTATGGTGCCGCAGGAACAGAAGCCCTGCAGCGCTTCCAGTCTCAGGTGGCCAGCAATAGGAATGCGCCCGATGTCCTTTTTTAGCGCGTCACCTCACCTCGAACAGTTAGTCGCTGATAATGATTGGGCTGAAATTCCCGAGGAATTTGTGACACGGGAGGGGCGGCTAGCAAAGCTTATCGGAGATAAATGGCACCTTCCGTGCGAAAACTTGTACGGTAATGTAAATATCCGAAATTATGGCTCGCCTATTCTTCAATGGGTTGTGATCAAGTATATGATCCATGTGGCTCAAGTGACCTCGTCAATAAACTCTTACAATAGCGTAATTGAAATTCATGCAGTGCTGGGCCACCGAGATTTCTTCACGAAATCATTTAGCTGCGTGGATCCGGAGTTGTTGAAGCCTGCACTGATTGAGCAGTTTGAGATCTTGGTTTTACGGTTGAAGGAGGAGCGCAAACTCTGGCGCGCTTACCGTCCCATTCGCTGGTACATCTGGGCGGCGGAAAACTATCCCGAACTGGGTTTCTGCGAGCTGTACGCAAGTGAGCTCGATTGCATGAAAATACCAGGCGGGCCAAAAGGCGAGGCGGTTCGCTCACAAGACCCGGAACAGGGGCCACTTCATCCACATCTAGAGGTGTCGCTGATTGTTGACGCTTTGCGGAGGGATGTCGGCCAAGAGTTCGAACATTACCAGCAGCGTGCTGCGGTGGCTATTTCCAAGACCTATGGGCGCAATCCCGCGAATTACATCGCGCTACGAGAAGAGGATGTCTTTGATCTTGTAGATGATCCGGAGGAACCCGAATGGGCGGTTAAGCTTCCTCGGATAAAAAAAGGCTTCAGGTCGGCTCGCTCAGATTTCATCGTTGAATCCCTCGATGACGAAACCGGCCAGCATATCAGGGCGTTGATCGAACAGAACGAAGCGTTCGACAGCCTGGTTGAGGTGAATGGCAAGCTAATCCCGTGCGCGCGACCTTTGTTTCGGCGCTTAGAGCCGAATCATCTGCGACTTCAAACGGGCGATTATGAGTCGGCATATCATATCTACACTGCGCATTATGCGAAGCTTCTGCGTGATTTCGCAAAACGTATGGGGCTGGAATCACCTCTCACCCAGGGGCGAATGATCCTCACGGCAAGACGGTTCCGCTACACCGTCGGAACCCAATATGCCGCCATGGGAATGTCGCGGAAGGAGTTGGCACATCGTCTAGACCACACTGACCTTCAGCACGTTCAGGTCTATTACGACATATTGGATAGCATGCGATATGCGTTGGATAAAGCCGGAGTGCTCGTCTATTCAAGGTTTGTTCACTTGTACCAAGGTGGGGGAGCTATTCCGCTTAATTACCCGGTGGCGTGTGACCAACTGATTGTCACCGACCAGCATTCCCAGCCGGGCGATGTGGCGGCGTTGGGAGGCTGTGGCTTGGACGACCTGTGTCACAAACACCCGCCATTTTCTTGCTACCTCTGCCCCAAGTTCAGGCCTTATTTATCTGACATCCATGAGCATATCTTGGACGTCTTGATCCGCCAGCATAATGAGCGGCCTGAGTCGCAAACGCTGGGAGTACATCGTGTCGATGTGATATTGGCTGTGGGCCAAGTAGTCCGCATGTGCCAAGGGGGGCTGTGATGAAACGCTCGAAATCCTACAAGCGCCGCCACAGAGGTGCCCTGCTTGCAGTCGACCGGTCGGATCCGGTATCAAACCTAAAAGTGCTCGTTTCCAAATCGCGAGCGAGGATCGCCAGCCTGGGCGTCAATCATGAGTGGGAGAAGGTGGTATGGACTCTGTGTCCCACCTTGTTCGCCTTGACGGGTAAGCATATTGAAAGCGTCACGCTTAATTTCAGCTTACCCCAGTCCTTGGGGGCTCAGCCGCTACAGGGCGGGTGGGCGGACGTTGCACGGGCTCTTTTCATCCAGCGTGAGCGCGAGCAGCATAAGTCGGTTTCCTCACATCGCACCTTTGTGGCGACCATCGGCTACATTCAAGCCGCCGCGAGGAACCGGGGAGTGGAGCAGTTAACTCCGGCGATCCTCAATCAAGCGTGTCAGTCACTCGACCAGGATATCGCGTCGGCGCAGGAACGCTATAAACGGCATAACATAGTCAGTGAGTTTGCACGTCGATGCAGCGAGTCGGGGCTCTGTTACGTCGATCTCAAGGGCTACATCTACGACGGTCGATCCAGGCCCTCCGGCTATGGCGGACGTTCTGGTCGTCGATTGGATGATCCTACATTACTCACCGAACAGTCGTCACGCATTGTGGCAGAGCCGACTTTCAAGGTGCTTGGGGAATTATTCAAACAGGTTCCCCGAGACCATAAATACCGAGTGTATTTGTTGATCATAACGCTGCTCGTGTCTCTGGGACGGCGATTAAGCGAAATCACGCTGCTGCCTAAACAGAGGCTGGAGAAAAGAGTTTCTGGGTACTATTTTTCCTACCTCAAGCTCAAAGCTGCTCAGGGCAGTCGGCAGTATGAATTGACTTCAATGCCGGTGATGACTGAAGTTGTGCCTTTGGTTGAAGCGGTTTTGCTCGAATTGAATGATACCAGCGCCGAACTCTATGCATGTGCGGAAGAGATGTGCAGAACTCAAGGCCCTGACCTCAGGTTTTTGGATAGGACAGCAGATGACGAACCGCTCTATAAGAAGCGGCTGCTCGAGATGGGCTTGCCTCCTAGCGTGCTTTCCCCAAGCGGTTGGTTCGGTACACGAGGGATGATCAAGTGGGATTTGGCGATCCCTGGTGTGGTTAAGAAAAACGGCTTTCTGTTTCGTCAGGACGTCGAACGCTATTGTCGAGAACACTATAAGGCGCGTATGACGCAGCCGCTGTATATGGCGGGTGGCCGCAATTACTTTATAAAAGACATGTTGCTGCTTAAATGGCTCGGCACATCCTCGGGGCATTACATACGCCAGATTGCCGATACAGTAACGGCGGCCTCCTTTGATAAGTTTTTGCTGCATTTGGAGCCGCTTTGCATTGAGTATGCGTCTAATCGTATTGATCAGAAATTTACCTCTCATGACTTCCGCCATACCATGAATGACGCTTTGGACAAGGGGGGATTGCCAGAGCTCATGCAGACGGAATACTTTGGCCGAAAAAACCCAAATGATACAAAGGCGTATCAGCACACTTCGCCCGAAATGAAGGCATTGAAGATCCGAGAAGAAATTATGCTTGGCCGTGTTGGAGGGGTGCTCGCCGAGCGCGTCATGAGATTACCTCAGGATAAAAGAGAGGCCTTTTTGGCTTCAAAAGTCCGGGCTGTTCACGACTTGGGCACGGGTATGTGCTTTCATGCATGGGAATCTGGCCCGTGTGACCGGCATTTGGACTGTAATAGCGGATGCCACCTTTTGGGGTGGCCAAAACAGCCTGCCGAACCTTCTCAGCTTTATGAGGAACTGCTGCGTCAAGCAGCGCAGCACCTCCTCCAATTAGAAATGGGGGAGAGCATATTTCCGCTTTCCGAGGGTACAGATTCGAGCTGGAGCAAACACTTGTGTTTGAAAATTTACAATATTCTGGATCGGGCTGATGAACTCGTTCCAGGAACTGAGTTAAATGATCTTTACGTTTATATAAATTCAGGTGAGTTCGACAAGCATGTCGTACCTAAGCTGATTGAGGGCGTGGGCAAAGGGTATGAACTATACTTGAAGTGTCGTGAAAGATTTAATGATGCTTGCAAGGCCTATGCGGAGACTGCGTTTTATCCGGTGGTTCCTTTTGTCCCGGTTGGGTAGGTAATTTAACCGAAGAGATAGCTTTATGTCCTATAGGAAAATGACAGAGGGTGATGTTGTTGCTATCGTAAGGTTTCTTGAGAGTTACCGCTCTGACGAGAATGTGATCCGATGGCAAGATGTTGAAGCGTTCTCTAAATTCACCCGCCAAGCATTGAATGCTCACCCTAAAATTAAGGCTGCTTATCGATCTGCAAAGGATCGGTTGGCCGACGCTCGGCAGGTTGAGAGTAGTCCGGCACCGGTCTGCGGTGTGAGCGTGGAGTTAGCCGAGGAAATTGAATCCCTACGAAAAAAAATTGCAGTTCTCGAGAATCAGCAAGTTTTATGGCGACGGAGATGGTACTGCATTGCTTATCATATTCGTCAGCAGGGAATTCAGATGTTTAATGTTGATAGGCCTGTGCCAATCGGCTCCCCGCCGTTGTCTGAAAAGGAAGTTCGACGGCTGTTAGAAGATTTTGATCAGGATATTCCACCTGTGGCAAGTCATAGGTCTAATTGATGTATGAGAAACTTTGATAGATTTGCTGATACTTAAAGGCTTTATGAACTAAGGGGCAAAAAATCATCATCCCATCGGATGTTTTCTGTTGCCGCAATGTGTTAGAGACCAAGCGTTCGCAGCAGTGCACGAAGGCTGCGTCTTGTCTTGCCTCCTCGTGGTCATCATGTCACCGGTAGAGATAGTCGCTACAAACGCTGCTCACGCGGCTCCCGAGCCGGAATGCCAAATTTTATGAACGGTTGAAGCAGCCATCCCTAGTTCCAAAGAGGTCTGCTTCTGCGTCATTCCTTCAGCTTTGCAGGCAAGCACGGCCTGAATTCTCTCTACCGGTATCGGTCGCTTGCCGGCTTTACCTGTTACTAAATCACCGCCTTCAAAATGGCTCGGTAAACCAGAGAGAACCCCTAGCGCTTCAAGCTTTTTCATCTCTGCCAGCAGACGGGCATTGAACGAAGTGAGAGATTCTTGGCGCTCGTAAATGGATGCCATCGCCAATAAAGCAATGGGGTCGACATCCAGTCGCGCGCTGATGCGCTCGAGCATGTCGAGTGTGATGTTGGTCTTCGCGTGCTCGACATTGTGCAAATGCCGCGCTTCCACTGCGCCACCTAGTTGCTCTTGAGACAGCCCTCGTGCAGTTCTGATCGAGCGTAGGATCGCTGCCAGCGTTGTTCGCGAAGGCATGGGTGCTTCCCGTAAAGGGAAGAATAAGGCCACATTGATCAATTCCTATCCATGCAATATAGTGCGTCATTGTGAATTGCAGGTGAGTGGCTACGGCCGCACTGCACTCGAGCCGATGGATGGGCTCCGTCGTCAGCAGGGGTTTAGTCCCGATTTGTCAATTTATAGGAATTATCGCTGAGGTAGGTTGCTTGCGAACTTGGCACGCCGCCTTTCGAACTGCAGCACCGCAAACGAGGAAATCAGCATCATGTTTATTTCAGATGAGGCTTGTATGGTCGGCTTACCGGGCTTCCCTGGGCCTGGCCGCACGGCGTGGCGGATGATCGAGCGAGACCCCGAGGATTTCTGGTATCACGTTCGCTTTCGCATTTGTGAAGGAGCAAGGGCTCGGTTCAAAAAATTGATGCCATCAGACCCTTCGATGCTGACACACCTACTCTCGCAGCGGAGCCCAGAGCACAAGATTGAGGTGGTTCAGGTTGTGACTCCCCCTTGCATGAATGGGAGTTCTTTAGAGCGTATGGAAAAGTTGATCAGTGCGATCGTTGGCTACGACGGAGACGGTGAGTGCGTACTTCTTCATAAAGTCGATAGCGGAGCAATCTACAGCAGCTCTCCCGGTGTGACCGACGCAGGCTTGCTCAGCAATATTCGAATGATTTACGACGCCACGACTGCCGCCGGGAAGCATTTCCATAGCACCAACTATCAGACCCCGACCACAGTAACGCTCTGATAGAGACAAGTGAACCCTGCCACGACAACGGCACCGGATGGTTAATCCATGAAGATCCAAATTTTTTCAGATCTGCACCTCGGGTTCGCTCGGTTCGAGCCCGCACCAAGCGATGCGGACGTAGTCATTCTCGCCGGCGACATTGATATCAAATCTCGCGGCGTGAACTGGGCAAACGACACATTCCAGTGCCCCGTGATTTATGTGTGTGGCAACCATGAGTTTTACGGTGGTCACATTGATCACACGCTGCGAAAAATGAAAGAGGCGGCAGCTCCTCACGTGCATGTGCTCGAGAACGAAACGCTGATTCTTGATAAAACCCGGTTTTTGGTCACAACTGCGTGGACAGATTACTCATCAACCGGAGATGTCGTTGCGGCAAAACGCATCGCGTGGGAGTGGATGAATGATTTCAGGGTGATTCGAGCTGACGAGAATTACCGGCGCTTACGTCCGGACGACCTGATCACTAGATACAAGACTGCTTATCAATGGTTAGCGCGGGAACTGGATAAGCCCTTTGACGGCAAAACGGTGGTAGTCACGCACCACGCGCCGGCATTAGATCATGTGGGTAACGATCATCCCGGACACCTCGTTGCGGCTTATGCGAACCACTGGCCCGAGCTTTTGGAAAAAGCTGACCTTTGGATCTACGGACATACACACGTAGCGGCAGATTTTTCCAAGAATGGGTGCCGAGTAGTTTCCAACCCGCGCGGTTACCCGAAGCAGATTACAGGCTTCGATCCGAATTTTTTGGTTGAGATTTGAGGATCGATCTTCAGCGATGAATCTCAGCGAAGTGAATTTCGCTTCGTAATGACGTAGGGCGGCAACGCTTTCGATGCGGCCTGCACCTCAATTGAATTAGAGGGAATTACATGGCTACCTTAGAAGAGATTTCTAGGCTGCTTTACGGCGCCGGTGAAGAAGTTACTGGCTGGAATAGCACCCAAGAAGACCTAATCGCTGTGGCAGCGAAGACGTTCCCAGGGAAAGCGTTTTGCGTGGTGAAGGAGTGGATCCTGATCGACCTCACCGTGACACCCGATGAAAAGGAAAAGCTCACCAGGCTCGGTTTACTTTCCATGGCGCTACTCGCCCACGAGATAGTTCTGGACAGTGCAGGCCGCTTCCAACCGTCCATGTGGGTACGCAGTAACTTTGGCGTTTCATTCACCGAAGGCTGCATGTTTGAAACCAAGAATACGGTGTACCTCCTCCTAGGATCCGGCCTGCGGAAAGACGCGAGTCTTTCTGCGGCCTTTTCCATGAAAGCCGGGTAAGCCATGCCAAAAAATTCCACAGTGCCGGAGCTTTGATCGAATGCCTGAAGTAATCGAGGTCGAGTTTCACAGCAAAGCAGTGAGCGACTTTCAATTGAGTCGTTTGGTGCGAGCAAGTCTTCGCAAATACTCGGTGCCGATCACGGCTTTCATCAGCGATGCTGCGATCATGAACGATCGGTGCGTGGGCATCTCGTTCGACCATTCTGAAAAAGAGAATCCGTACAGAACCGATGGTTCGATTTTAGTGACAGGCGAGATCCAATAAGGGTGGAAAGAAGGGCGTTTCTGGGTGCTCAATACCGAGGATGGTCATTACGTCATCGCGAGCTTCAATCGAGGCTTCGGCAGAGGTACCTTTCGCAAGCTTCTCCAATCGTCCGATCGTACCCTGGTAGATGGACTACGCCATTCTTGATCGTGTGAAAGAACAGATTGCATGGCAGATAGGAATGGACAGTTACTCGAGCAATCGACGATTTTGACGAGCTCTTGGAGCAAGTAATCGCGGGTCGAAAACCCGTTTTCATCAAGGGGGAGAGTCGAACTGCAGTGCTGGTTTCGATGGAAGAATGGAAGTCGGTTCAGGACAAGCTCATTTCTCGCGATCCGTCAGACCACTGACAGTCGCATGCTATGGCTTTTTACGGTTATGTTGAGAAGCGCTCCGAACCAGTAACGTGGAGCGCTTCACACAACCTTTGTCCTGTGATGCTCACTTTGCTGCGGGGCGAGTGCACAGCTCGCCTTGGCTCAGTAACCGTACTCGCTCAGCAGCTTCTTAAGAAAATCGCGCCGCCGTTGGACGATGCTCAAAATGAGTTAGTCGCGGTCAGTGTCTCTCGCGGACAAATGCCCGGCGTCCACAAGGCCATGAATGTAGCCTTCGGCTTCAAGCAACGCCTCTTTGGATGTGCTTTTGTAGATGCCTTCAGCGTTGAGCTGCCATCGCTTTCATTTGACGCCGACCGGGTCGTCCGAAAATTTTGGTGCGTTGATCATCGCGTGGAAATCGTTGGGTTCGCTGGTTGTGCTCAAGGTGGATTCTCAGAATGAGGCTATCATGCGCTAACTAAATCGCTTGGTGCTGCTGGATATGCCGCTAATGTATTTATCGATTGAATATACTGCGCAGTAAGGCTGGACGCTTACGCGAAGAAACGATTGCCCGACTGATGGGAAGTTACTCGCCAGTTTGCATTCACTCTGACCAGCTATTGCATCGAACCTGACCTCAAAGGTAGCGTGTTAGCAGAAAACGCATTTGACTGGGGTTTTGCATTTTACTGGGTTTTTATAAAGTATAATTTATTTTCGTTGTTTCTATGTTTAGGGAAGTGATTGAGCATGGGTCATACTATAAAGCAGCATGTAATGCCTCAGTGGGTGTTAAGGAATTTTAGAAGTGATGACACTGCTCAAGCGGAGAAAGGAAAGAAAAGAGTGTGGTGTCACACAGTTTATCTCGACGAAAATAAACAAAATGTGGTCAAGGAGTTCCCATTACCAATTGCATCTGTAGGTGTGGCAAAAAGCTGCTTTTCGTTAGTTGATGGAGAGACCGGGGAGCTCTTTGATATTGAGCAAGAATTGAGCGAATATGAATTGAAAACATCTGAAGTTTTCAATCGCTTCATTCGTGATCATGATTTTTCTTTGTTGTTACGTGTCGAGGAGGTAGGGAGCTGTCTAGAAACAGTTGTCAACTTTATGACTATCCAGATGATACTGAATCTACACAATCCACAGCATAAATACGATGGCAAAGAGCTTTTTTTTTCGAGTTTGATGAAGGGTTTGGAAGATAATTTTTCCGAAGTAAAGTCTGCTATAAGTGGGATGCCTGACGATGTTTTGAAGCTATATGGTAGGGAGTTGTCTGAGAAGGTTGTTAGAGCGGTAAACTCATCTTCAGATAAGGGTCAGGTTTGTAAGGTTTTATTTGTTCTATTTATTTTGGCTGAGTCTAAAGGTCTTCCTGTGTTGTCGAAGTCTTTGAGTGTGCTAAGGGAGCATTTGTTTGGAGGTATTTATATAGAGGGAATTTATCATACGGGATATACATTCGATAGTGTTGAGTCGAGACCGGTTTTTGTGATTGGCCCAAATGTTTTTTCCAGGTCTATAGAAGGTGAAATTATATACCTTCCATTTTCTCACAATTTGGCCTTTGGTTTCTCAGTCCGGAAAAGAGAGTTTTATAATTCCGATTTGGTGATATATAGCGCTAATCCCGAAAATCTCAATATCGCCACCAAAAATAAAATTAAGGTATTTAAGGTTTCTCACGATTTTATTGATAATATAGTAGGTCATGTGTTGATGGGGGCGGTTGGCAATTCTAATACTATATATACACCGCACGAGTGTGCTGATGTAGAGCGGTATCTTGCTCTTCAGGAACAAAATGAAGAATTTTTCTATCAGCCAAAGCACCCAGAACGTGTTATTTAAGCTGATTCTGGATCTGTGACGGCCTTTGGCCAAGAGAAGCTGGGAGGATCGCAGCATGGGGATTGACCGATAACCAATTAGAACCGGTCAGTCGGCGCGGAAAAAATGCCGGAAGGTAACGTCGGTCGCGTGGCTGTTAATGCCTCAAACGTGCCTGTGCAAATCAGCTTGCCTCCAGCAATGTGGCACTGTTCTTGGGCGTTTCATAACTCTTTGTAACATGGATATTTTGGGTGAATTAATAAATTTCTTGATCTATACTCTTAAAAGTAATGCCGAACTCGTTCCAGTTTCGGTTCGCTTTAAAAATATCAATATTTAGGTTGTGTTTGCGAAGAGCAGTAATAAGCTCCCTAATTAAGCTCTCGTCGGCTCTTAAGCCTATATAAATTACCGCAATGCTTTGGGCGGGGTAGGGGTTCAGAGTAATACGGCGCCCCCATGGGTCACTTCCGATTTCAAATGGTTTCGAATGAACATTATCCAGAAAAAGTCTTTCCTCTTCCTCGTACGCCCAATCAATAGCTTTCTCTAGGGCAATGTGTTTAGTAATCGCGTTTGCCATTCCTGCACTATAATTTACGCCATTGAAACTGCTACGGTATCGTCGATAACGTACACTTAAAGCGCTGATAAAATAGGGGTCTCTCTTTTTGAAACCTACACAAAAGCCTTTGTGGGATGCTGCGTAATGTGACCACATCAAAAGGTTTGTATGATTTCTTGAGAGCGATACAAATTTAACTTCGTCACTACTAGCCACCTCATCCAACGCATATTCATGTGATCCAATCATCAAGCTATGCTCAAATGGATCGTTCAATGAGAGCAGTTGTGTAAATCTTATCGCTAGATTTTGAATTACATCAATTCGTTCCGGAGGCAGATATTTGTATAGCATAAGTTTCTCCTATGTTGCGAAATGACGTGGTCAGTTATATCATCCTATCTAAAGTGTGCAGGATCTATGGCTTAAGATTGGGGGCATTATAGCGTGCCCCCTAGCAAGTCTTGATGTAATATTAACCTTCTAGCCCGTCCAGCTAAAGCTTACAATTTTGCCGCGTATCGAACATTATTTATGAATGTGACATTTAAGTATGCGGGCTCAAGCGAGACGTATGTGCCGTTATTCTGAGCAAACTCTCTTAAATGACGATTGCATCCAATATCCCAGCTTACAACCTCTATTTTCCAGTCCTTCTTAACTGCACGCTCTAACTGCTTTATAAAACCTTTTCCTTCCATGAATCCATTCCCATCACCAGTGAGTAAAACCATCGTCCCAGGCTCTTCTGAGTCCGTAATTCTCTCCAGCATTGCCAAATGTATGGATTGATCTACAGCCACCTCCGCACCAGTCAATGCACCACGCTGTTGTGTATCCACCTTGGCGCCAAGTTTTTCAAATCGCCCCCATAGCTCATCATTGTTTGGTGGAAGAGAGCCGCCAACGAACGCGTATTCAACATCTCGTCCACCAACAACGTGAGAGAAGAGATTCGCAAAATGAATACGGAATGCGCCCTCATTTCCTGGCTCTCTCTTCTCACAGACTCGACGACCTACTAACCAGATGTTCGAGTTATCCCAAAAAACATTGATCGCCATGTAGAGATCCCTTCCGTGATTGTCGCCAAAAATCGAAATTTGTGGCTTAGTGCCACCACTCAGATACTACCAACAATTTTTTGGCTGATGAGCTAAAAGTTGGATTGCCTGGCCCAAACGGGAACTGTTGACATTGAGTGAATCACCCCTAGATTCGTAGGCGTGTCCGAGTCGCCGCTTTTGGGTTTGGCTGTCTTTCGTATAGGCCAACTGCCAGATTTCGTTCCCAACGAATCCATCAGTCATAATTTTCTTCACACAAGATTGACCGCAAGCACGCTTCGATGTTGGCTGTATGCATATACAGTTTCGTTAAGGCATATCTCATGAGCGCCACCATCCTCGGCCCTCTGGTCGAAGGGGGAGTTCAGCTTCCCTTCTATTCGTTCAAGGTGCCAGCAGGCTTTCCATCGCCGGCAGCTGACCATCTTGAATAACACATCTCCCTTGATGAGATCTTGGGCATTCGCGCGCCGCATATCTACCTGGTGCGAATCGAAGGCCGCAGTATGGAAGGTGCTGGCATCTTCGATGGTGATCTGGCTGTGGTGGATCGCTCAATCACTGCTGAGCATGGCCATATCGTGATTGCAGCTTTGAACTGCGAGCCAGTCTGCAAGCGCCTATGTAAGCGTGGGCCCAACATCATCCTTATGTCTGAGAATGCAGGGTAGACACGCTGAACCAAGACATCAATCAGATCAGCGATCTGAACGGCAAGAACATCGAGAATGCGAAGTCATCGTTGGCAGCTTGCGCAGCGCTGGATGAAGAGGCTATCCGGCTTCAGCGTCTTGTAGGTGGATTCAGGATTTAGGGAGGAACAATTGCCAATGTATCCGTACGGCATGAAATTTGAGGGATGTGGTACTTGTCACGCCTGACTGACTACGTTTTGACAGCTGCCCATGTAAGGTGCAATCGTGCATCGTGCATCGTGCATCGTGCATCCTGCGTGGGCAGTGAGCGGGAACTCTCGTATAGCGATATCTCAAAATGAATCATAGATATCGGCAAACATCTTCCCTAGCAGATATTTGTTGTGGTTGGCTCGATCAAATCTCAATAGTTCAGACTCATTAAATGAAAGTCCGAGCTGGGTGTTTATTTTGGCTTCTTCGAGATTTCTTTTTGCAATAAAGAAATCAACGGCTTCCATTAACAGGATGTCATAGCGCTCATTTACTATGAATGTCTTAAGAGAGTTCTGGGATTTTTCACACTCATCCGGGGCGCGCGCGACAATTTTTACACCATTGTCATCACCAGTTATTGCATCAGAAAGGCCAGCAGGGTTTCCGGAACTGACGAGTTGGAATTTAATTTGTTCGTCGTCAAATAGCGGATTCAGATGAGGGTTTTTGAAGAAGTCTTTCTTCCCTTTCAAGCTGGAGTTGCAGCTTGAGCAGCTCGGAACGAGATTGTATAAGGTTAATGCAAGATGCGGGTATTCATCTTTATAGAAAAAGTGATCTAGCGTAGGCCGGAATGATCCTCCCTTGGTTTTTATGGTGAACGCATAAGCATGGTTGCAATATGGGCAGATTCTTGTCTTGGATTTCTTGCATAGCGCGTAGGCATTCCATTGTCCATATTTGCTGATAAACTTGTCGTAATTAAATATTTGCTCAAGATCTTTTATGAGAAGTGCTTTTCGATCACCTAGTTCTTTAGAGTAGGATTCCAGGATTTCCATGCTTTTTAGAAGGTCTGAAAGCTTGGAAGAAGTTATGAGTTCTCTCGTGTTGCATACAAAGTAAAACGCCGGTTTTCTTGGGCCGCACTCTTTATGTTGGGCGTCAATAAAGTCTTGGATGATTTTATTGAGGTATTTCTCGTGGTCTTTTTCTGCTGCTTTCCAGTTGTCTCGTATGGCAGCTATCAATTTTCACCTCGGTGGCGACTTGCAATATGGTCTACTTCAGCCTTTATGATGGGGTTATCAATGCTTTCAATTACGAATTTGTCAATTTCGCTCGCGTGACCTGATTTTATCGATTCGACTGCCGACTTGATTTTTTCAGACGCAAACTCTCCAATGGTCTTAGCTCCGAATGACTGAGTAAGCAATGTGTGTAATGGGGCTGCAAATGCGCTGGGTGCATCAGTCTCACCAAGAGATTCCATTCGGCAAACGAATTGCTTAGGAATATCAGTTGCGAGTAGTGGTGAGTGGGTGGCAATGATCAATTGGAGAGATGAAATTCCTTCTCGGTATTTTAAGTTTGATAACATTCGATTTAGTTGCTCTATGTACTTGCGCTGCCATTCTAAATGCAAGAAGGCATCCCCTTCATCAATCAAGAGTAGAATTTTCTTCAACCCTTTTTTTGAATATGATGAAATTGTCTCTGAAATGAGTGCAAGTTGTGCGATGACAGCAAATTGCCCGGAGCTCATATTTTGGAAGCCGACATCGAAGAAACGCTCAAGATTTGACGGTTTCAGAATGGATGAGTCTTCATAAGGCTCTAGGGCGATTTCCGAATACGACTGACTGCCAAGTTTGGTATCGGCAGAGCGTTGTTTCATGAAGAATTCAAGGGATTCTATGTCGCTCAAACACTCTGCTGTCCTTGGGGGTTGAGCACCCAGGAACCACTGGTCACGTAATTCAATGGCATCAAAAATTATAAAACGTATGACCTTTTTATTTCTCCGGATGTCTTTGAGCAGATGGTTGATTACCGCAAGTAGGGCAAATAGATTGTGTTCGCTTGTCGCCTGCGACTTAAGTCGGCGGTAAAGCAAGCTTGCGGAATCTTCAATAATCTTCTTTTTCAATTTTTCTTTTTCTAGCTGGCGTTGCTCCTCGGCCTCCATTGACTCGATTGGGCTGACGGACTCTAATGCAGCGACCAATTTAACTGAGCGACTTTCGTCGAGAAGGTTAAATAAGTCGGGAAACATATCCATAAGTGCAAAAGGGATATTCTCTTCATTAGGGTAATTTTGCACCATCAGAACGTCCACGAGGGATTTGCATACATCCCTCACATTGATTCTGCTTACAGCATATACTTTGGGGGAGATATCGAATTCTGCGAGAATATCTGTGTGATGGCGTAAGTCAAATGCTGAGAGTGATTCGCCCCATTTTGGTGATATGTCTACGAAATTTCTAGTTGCATGAGGGCGGCGGCCTGACTGTACTGGGGCGTAATAAATTACTCCCCACTTGCTGCGCATTTCTGCAAACGACAAGCTTTTTCCGTTGTCGAGGTGGATCTCGCTGGAGTAATGGTCTCTATTTGCTGAGGGTAGAAACTTTCTGATTATTTTCCTGAAGATAGATGTTTTGCCCGAGCCATTGTTGCCGATAATTAGCGATATTGAGTCGACGTCAAAAATATTAGGTGTGCCTTCAGTGGCAAGATTTAGGCTGATCACGTGGTCATCTACTTCGATCTTACTTATCATTTCCATGGGCTCATGTTTTATCGAAATCTATTGAGGACGGCTCTCGTAATCTACTCGTTCGTTACCAAAGCCTTGCTCTGTTTCTACTGGCGAAGGATTCCTGGGATGACGGTCAGATACAGGTGCATACACCTGTTAGTCGAAAGCACCTCGCTGGTCGACCTCATACCAAGGCATTAACCGATATCGGCCAGCAAATGGTCTAGCATCTTCTGCACTGAAACCGGTAGCTCCTCATCCCGGCAGCAGACGTACATCTGCCGGATGGCCCAGGCATCGCCGAGCGGCACAAGCCGAAGGTTCAGCTCCTGAGCGAAGGCTTCGGCGGCGATCTTGGGGAGGATGCCGATGCCCAGACCTGCCTCGATCATCTTGCAGATCGCTTCGAAGCTCTTCACCTGCACGCGTAATCGAAGCTTCTTGCCCTCGGCCTCTGCCGCCTCCTCCAGAAGCTTGAGCATCGCGGTGTTGCTCTCCAAAACCACAAGGTCTGAGTCAACCAGGTCGGAGAGGCTCAACCGACGCAGGCCCAGGGCAGCATGTTGCGGCATGACGGCAACTAGGTGGTCGACCTTGTAGGGTAGGAATCTCAGCCCGCTGCGTTGGATTTCAGTGGTGAACACGACCCCGATGTCGGCCAGCCCTTCCGATATCGCTTGGATGATGTCGCTGCTCAGTCGCTCGGTCACTTCAACCCTGATGTTGGGGAAGGACGAAGAGAAAGTGGCGATCTCACTTGGTAGGTACTGAGTCAGTGTGGAGGTATTGGCGTAAAGGCGCACGATCCCTTTCACACCCCGCGCGTAGTCAGAGAGGTTGGTTTTGAGGCGTTCCGCTTCGCTCAGCAGCCGACGGGCATGTGCTGCAAGCGCAAGTCCTGCCGGGGTAGGGGTGACCCCTCGCTGACCGCGATCCAACAGTTTCACGTCTAGATCGCTTTCGAGCAGAGCAATTCGTCTGCTGGCTGCGGAAAGGGCGATATGGGACTGCTCGGCGGCCTTGGAAAGGCTGCCGCTATCGACAGTCCTCAGGAAAAGAGCCAGGGAAACCAGATCTGGAAGCACCGCAGGCACTCGAATTCAGTCGGGGAATCTGTGCGGGTCGTCCGCCTCAGGTTTCTAATAATTCGAAGGCATGTTGACATTTTACTAATCAACTTCGCAAGGCAGCGGAATTAGAATCGACCCATGGATGCACGTTTGCCACTCCCCATTGATTGGCGTGCAAGTGAGTAATCGCAGGCCGCATAGGGAAGATTTCTAACAACGACAACCGGCTGCTCGAGGAACGTGAAATGAAAAAGATCGGCATGGTGGGTAACGTCATGCGATGGCCTATAGGCATCGTATTCAAACAATGCATCCTTAAGGGCGGTAGTGCTGTATTCGTCA
The DNA here is from genome assembly GCF_013385245.1 of Pseudomonas sp. IPO3747. Taxonomy (NCBI): domain Bacteria; kingdom Pseudomonadati; phylum Pseudomonadota; class Gammaproteobacteria; order Pseudomonadales; family Pseudomonadaceae; genus Pseudomonas; species Pseudomonas sp. IPO3747. The sequence goes on along the minus strand of NZ_JACAQL010000010.1, from coordinate 292,742 downwards.
ATCCGGGATCCGACGCTGCGATTGAAGTAAAAATCTGATGCTAGCGAGGTGTGTTCCCAAGAAATCTGCTTTCCGCCGGTTGCCACGCTGAGCGTGTTGCGTACCCGCTTGAACATGGCCTCGATGGTGCAGTCTGGCGCGCCAATGTGCTGGAGGAGAGCGCTGGTGTACTCCCCGTTTCTTTTGCCCTTTCCGTCTCTGGCAATCTGACCGGGAGAGGTAGTAACGATGCAGGGGATGTCAGCTACGTTGTTAGGCAGCGTCTCTTTGGCAGGTTAACATCGCTCCTTCGGGCAAGGCCCGGCTCAAAGAATCAGCCGAGCATCTCCTTAATGATGGACGCGACATTCCTAGCATCGACTATCCCTCGGTGATAGGTACCCTGCCAAACTAAGCCCAACGACTCTACTGTTTGCTTAAAACTTTTCGGCTGATCGTCGTATAGGCCTTTGTGCCACTTTCTGACATTGAAGTGCTGCAGACCGGCGAGCAGGGAAGGGCACGCAGCGAATCCGGCAATCAGGGGGAAGTGGGTCTATCCATGTGAGGCCCACTAGGCGGCACGATGTAGTTTGGGCAAATGCCGCAGCTCCAATGATTTTCATCAGGTTCGCCATGGAAAGTATGACTGCAAAAACCAATGTTGGTAGCAACGAAAGCAACGCTCAATGAAATATTGAAGTAAGGATTTGATGTTTCGAGAAGTGGATAATCACCAGCTTTGTCCGATTGATCACCTCTCAGAGCTACTAACGTATGCAGAGGTAGAGACCGCACGAGAGCCAGGAGATTTGAGTGGGGCGTCACGAACGTGTTATCTACCCGAATCGCAGCTGAAATCGCCGACATGAGGGCAACGTTCACCTCTTCTTTGAAGGAGGGGACAGCTTGGGGTTGCCATTTTTTTGATGACTGCACTACATCGTAGTAATCACGGTAGCCCAATCCTTTGGAAAGAATCTCACGAGCGAAGGAAAGTTGGATAGGGCTGAATCCAGGCCACTCTCGCTGCAGTTTTTTAGCGATGCGTTTGAAGCCGTACTTCGGGTTTAGATCGTCTGGATGAATTGGAACGCGCATAGCACTTCTCCAAAGCGTCAGGGTGTCGGCTGCCCGCTGACTATCGTCGAAATGCGTGCGAGGAGGAGGTGAAGCAACCTGAGGCTTTCGCCTTTGCGAACCGACCGCTCGATTCAGGTAATCGATTTTTCAGGTTAGCACGGCCATGCTCTGTGTCTAGGAAATGGCATGCCAGTATCAGCGAAATGTAGGTTCTCCGCTCAGAGGGGCCAGTAAATCTTCTTCGTCATCCGCCTCGCGATCCCGCACGGGTAGAGTCAAGATTCCCAAGGTGTAGTTGTACCCATCCCCCTCTATCACAAATGCGTGTTCTATGATTTCCATCCCTTCGGGCTCTTTCGGGAACCAAGCTCGCGCATCAATTCGCGCCTTATCTCCCGATGCTGATCGAATTGAGCGTTTGAGCACCGATGCCGCTGGCACTTCGATGAGGTGCTTCGAGGTAGCTAAGTAGGCTCCGCTTTTGAATGCCCGATCATTCGAAGATGACCAATCAAGGAACCCATCCTTGGCGGCAAGTACGACTACTCGCCCAGGAGCAATCTCCCGCCACTTGAGGGCTGCAGCGGTGAGAGATACGTCATATCGATCCGCACAATGTCTGAGCAAATCTATGGAAAGCTCATGACCGGACACTTGGCTACGGAAGTCGTCAGCGGGCATGAGGAGATAGGAGGCGAATACGTCTGCCTCTGCTTCAATTTTCTTCCCAAGTGCATCCCAGGTGTGCATGTCCTTGGGGGCGCATTGGAAATCCTGCTGCAAATCGCGATGAAGAATGTAGTGAGCGAACTCATGAGCGATCGTGAAGTTAATCCGCCCCGATGACGCCACATCTTCGTTGACGCCAATGATCCATTTGTCCCCCTTGGGGTTTTTTTTGAGCATGCCTTCAAAGCTAGGGATAGGTACCGGCTTGATAGCCGAAATAGGTGCTTCAGGGCACACAGCTTTCGAGTACTCGAGTGCAACCTCCCTAACCTTGATCGGGAACTGGTCGAATCCAGCAGTACGTAGAACCTTCGTGATTTTGTTTGCTTCATTCTTCGGGTTCTTTTGCATCGTCAGTCTTCCCACCAATCGTCCACGATTTTTCGAAGGCGCTTCTTGTCACCTTCGTCAAGCGCTTGATATTTCCTAAAGAAAGCGCTGTCGGTTTCCACATCTTGGGAAGTTTCTGTTGCGCTTCCGAGCAGTGTTTCAGGCGCGAGATTCAACGCGAGTGCAATCTTGTTCACCTTGTCCATTGACGGATTAGGTTTGTCTCGGTTCTCGAGCTCCCACAGGTAGCTTTTACTGGAGTCCGATAGCTCCGCAAGTCGCTCCAATGATATGCCGAGCTCTCGCCTCCTGGCGCCGATTTTCATTCCAAGGCTTGATGCCACCGTAATCACCTCCTAAGTCGTTCGGTGAGTGTACCACTGTACCGAACGAAAAAAACCCTGTTGACAGGGTGTCTTGATCAGGCGCACAGTGAGGTCGTCGTTCGGTGGCCTGATATGCCAGCGTTCGGTGGGAAGGGATGTAGAGCTTAGCAATATTGTTGGATTGAGCTCTATGTTTAGGCAAGCCAAAGCGTGTAATCGGTCAGCTTGACCGTATGACAATGAGAATAGGCTTAACGCCCGGATGAGCGGAGACGCTACGACGGAAGGGGGAACAAGGGGGGAACGAATGGACTAGCGAAGAAAGAACCTAACCGATAACCGAGTCGGAGGTGCTGGGAAACGCAACTGCAATTGCGCCCCAGCGAGTGCATGAAGAATGCAAGCACAAATTCAGTATCTTCATGCGCCGTCGGGTAGTCAAGGCTACTCGATGCTCTGACGCACTCATGACGCCCGTCAGGGCACCTGTTCACGCCTGAGAAAAGGCGTGTGGAGATACGTATGAACGAATTTACTCAGAATCATATTTTCATCGCTGGTTTGGATCTCGAATTCAAACCAGTTCCCCTCAACGACGAGACGCCGATCGGTACACAGATTGCCCGTGCAGGAGGGTTTCTCCCCGATCAGATGCCTACGATTCTTCAGGCACTTCCATCCGGGGCTTTCGAAGATGTTCGCCCGGACGAGCTTGTGGATTTGGCTGCAACGTCGCGCCGCTTCATCGTGGTCGAATCCGATCGCTCTTACTTCTTCGCGGTCGATGGTCAGCGTTACGAATGGCCGTGCAAGATCATCAATGGCCACACAGTGCGGAAGCTGGCACAGATTGCTGAGAACATGCGCTTAGTGCAGCAGCTAGAAGAAGCTGATCGTGAAATCGCAGACGCTGACGTTATCAACCTGGGTGAGGAGGGCATTGAGCGCTTTGTCATCCGTAAGGCAATCTGGAAGCTCAAGATCCAAGGTCGTACCTTGGAGTTCGACAAGCCACAGATCAGTGTTCGTGAAGCTGCTTTGCGCGCTGGGCTGGATGTCTCCCAGCATTGGAAGATTACCCTCACGGCTGCAGGGCATCATTCCGAACTGACTAGCATGGACGCGATTGTTGACCTCAGCACTCCGGGCATTGAGAAGCTGCGGTTCACTCCTAAGGATGTTGGGAACGGTGAAGTCGCAACAGCGGCCCGTCGTGTTTTCAACTTGCTGCCAGCTGACACGGTGTACCTTGACCAGCTTGGCTTGCGCTGGGAAACCTGCATCGGCACAGATGGTCTGCGTTATTTGGTGATCCACGACTATGAACTGCCGACGGGCTACAACCACCAATATGTCCAGCTGGCAATTCAAGTCCTGGCAGGTTACCCGGTCGAGCCGTTGGACAGCTTCTACTTGTACCCCCATGTGTCGCTGGCCACAGGTGTGCTCCCTCCCAACGTGCAACTGACGGCTCAGATCGATGGTTTGGGCTTCCAGGGGTGGTCACGTCACCGGACAACTGTCCCGTGGAATCCGCATGCCGATAACATCATTTCGCAACTGGCTCTGGTCGAAGGCTGCCTTCACAAGGAGGTTGGTCAATGAAAACTGGGGCGACGCTCGTAATGACCGAAGCCCTGCACTCCGTACTCCGGGAACATCTGTTCCCGGGGGACGGTTTGGAAGCAGCGGCCATCCTCATCTGCACGCGACACGAAGGTGAACGCACCAAGTTGCTCGCTAAATCTGTGATCCCGGTACCCCATGGAGCGTGCGTCAGGGAGAAGGATTTTCTGAATTGGCCTGGCGAGTACCTTGAACTTGCTATAGCGCAGAGTGAGGAAACTCAATCTTCAATCATGCTCGTCCATTCTCACCCAGGCGGCTTCTTGGGCTTTTCAGAACTGGATGATGAAAGCGATCAAATCACCATGCGATCGCTGTACGCTGGAGTGGAGGTCATCCATGGCTCAGGTGTCATGATCCCAGACGGCAGGGTGGTGGCTCGTACGTACGATGATTCGCAACGCCCTACCAATGTACGGCTGGTCTCAGTAATCGGTGACGACATACGGTTGTATTTCGACGGAGTCGAAGGCCATGCAGTCCTGGACGATAGATCTGGAGCGCCGATGGCATTCACTTCTGAAATGACTCAGGCGTTGGCGAAGCTGAGTGTGGCCGTCATCGGGGTCTCTGGCACGGGCTCAGTTGTGGCCGAGCAAGTTACCCGTTTGGGCTTTGGCGAGATCATCTTGATTGACCATGATCGCGTTGAGGAGCGCAATCTCAACCGGATACTCAACAGCACCCTGGAGGATGCGGCCTCCTCGGTATTCAAGGTGGAGATGTTCGCGAGCTCCATCGAACGTGTGCGGGGTAAAGGAGTGGCCCGCCCGATTGCAAAATCGATTGGGACTCGTGAGGCAGTATTAGCGGCTGCTGATGCGGACATTCTCTTCTGCTGTGTGGACACGCGATACGCCAGGATGATCGCTGATCGAATCGCTAGCCGTTTTCTCATCCCGCTCCTTGATGTTGGCGTGCTCATTCCTACGATGAAAGATGAGTTGGGAGTGATGATCGCAGGAGTTTATGGCCGTATAGATTACGTGCAGCCTGGTGGATCATCTCTCTCTGATCGTGAGGTCTACACCGGTGAATCGCTTCGCGCCGAGAGTCTTCTGGCTGCGAATCCTGACGCCTATCAGCAGCAGCTTCAGCATGGGTACATTCGAGGGTTCCATGAGGAAGCTCCCGCTGTGATTTCCCTGAACATGCTCGCGGCATCTTCATGCGTGATGGAGTTTTTGGCCAGAGCATTTCCAATGCGTGAAGAGCCAAACTGCAACTACGCGCGAACCTTGATTAAGTTCAGAGAAGCGGAGCAGGAGTTCACCGCTGAAAATGACTTTCCGAAGACCTCAGATCCAGGGCTTGCGCTTGGCGCCGCTGAGCCGCTGCTCGGGATCGCTGACTTGGCAGGTGGTGTGTGATGCTCAAAGCCGTAAAAAGAACTCTGTATCGCTGGATCGACGGCCTGCTGCCCGCTAGGAAATTACAGGTGGTTCAGGGCGATGTCCTGCCTAGCCGGTTGCCTTTTCGCACCCTAACTCTAGTTCAGGATGGCTCGGAGGATTGGTGCGTTGGGTTCAGATGTCCATGCGGTTGTGGTCGGACGATAGAGCTATCACTGCCGCAAGATGTGACGCCAAGGTGGACATGCAGTACCGATTTCTTAGGACGGCCAACGCTGCACCCATCAGTGTGGCTAAAAAATGGCTGTAAGTCGCATTTTTGGCTGCGAGAGGGCAGGGTCATCTGGGTGTGAAGGCGATGCGGATCACTGGCACTTGGGTCAGTGTTTCGCATATCCGGAGAGGAGGGCTATGGGACGGTGCACCCTGCTCCGTCCTGTTCTGACCCGCGCTGCTGTCTGTCTTTTGCGGTTTTATCCTGCCCCCTATGCGTGTCGTTGACCTCTGGCGCCGAAATGTGACTTGGCCGGACGGTGACCTGGTGGCAAAAGTCCTTGCAGATACTCAATGTTCACAAGCAGATGTTGATTTCATGTGTCACCGAGGGGCGTGCAGATGATGGTTATCTGCCATTGGAGATGGAGGAAATCATTTCAAGAATTTTGCATCGTAATCAACGACCAGATCCTCTACGTTCATGCCAGAGAATTTGAAGAACGCACCAAAAGTACACCCATCGATATTTCCATGTTCATCGATGAGCATGGGCATAGGTAGCCCTTCTTTCGGATCAAAGCGTCCGATGCATTCGCCACTAACCTGGTGAGGACAGCCATTGTGTACCCCATACTTCGCGAATCCACATTCAAGGCTGTTAGTGTTGCGTGCGAATGAAGATGGGTTGCCGAGCAATTGATCCATGAACGCTTGGAAGTGGAGCTCGCCTATCAATTCGGTAACGACAGCGTCGTCAAGGGTTGATTGAGATTGGTACCGCCCTTCGACCAATACTGCGGGTATGCGGAACTCATTAAATAGCATCTCGAGCTCTGCAGTGTTTTGTATCGGGTTCACCGATATCCAGGGCTGCTGAACCCTCTGCTCCATTGCCCTCTTCATGATGTGCTGCATTGGGGATAATCCAGGGGACTGCTCGAGATCCAAGAGCGCTTGAAGCCGTTCTGCCAGAATTTGGCTGAGACCTATGAAATTACATGCGTGCAGCAGCCGATCACAGATTGCTAGGTAGCTTTTACTCCAATCGCTGTTCATTTCGGCGGCGATTTCCGGCGCAGCAGCTAGTGCCTTGGTAAGCAGATAAAATCGCCACGAAGGGTTAGATGCTTGCCATTCATGAGCTGTGGTTGGACTCACGGGTTTCCAGCTGATCTGCAGTGATAGATCGCAGATGACTGGGAAAAGACTCCTGGTGTTCTGCCCGCACTCCGTAATGAACCAGTCGTAAGCAGCAGTGTAGACGTCAGGTATCCCTTCTCTGACCCAAGCGGCGGCTTCAGGAAATGAGAGCAGATTTTCCGCGAAGGAACGTTCTAGAAAAAACGCGTGACCTTCCAAAATATCCTTCGTGCAGAGCTCTCGCTGGCCGTTCGCTGATTCAATTACAGGATTGATTTGCCATGGCTCTTTGATGAGTACCAGCTTGAGAGCATCTAAAGTCTTGATGCCAGGGATGCTAACGAAACGAGCTTGGCTGAGCTTATTCTGCTCTGCAAAGACCTGTCCAAGAAACTGGGCGTACTGGTGGATGTCCGGTCGGGTGTTGCAGTTAGACAAGGGCATTCTTGGTGCACCCATGGCTTGGCGCAGCTTTTCCCACATCCTGTGAGTGAATCCCGTGGCTTGTCGATAGCTGCTCCACTGGATGTGTCCATAGCCAGTGAATAGCGTTTGGAAGTAGTGGACGTGTTCATGAAAATACGTGAGCACGCTGCCGTTCGTGGCAGTGTCCCCAGCAAATTTCTCTGCTTTGTCGAATAGCCTGATTTCCATACGTGGGGTGAAGAACGTGCCCAGCGTCGCATTCAAATAAGAGTCCATCGTGTTCCTGTATTCGGCGGAGGGAAATAGGAGATGACATCCAAAAAAACTGTTGGTTGACGTTAATCCTAGGCTACTTCAGAAGACGTCTAGCTCGAGGAGTGGCTAGCATTGGGGTTTTGACCAACCAGAGTATTTGAGGCCCGCCTTGGAGCGTGATGTTGCGCCAGATCGGTCGCTCAAATTATCAAAAACACAAGAATGCAGGAAAGAATGTATGCGTAGTTTTCAGGGAGCGGTGCTGTTTGTAGATATGCTCGGATTCAGCGCCCTTACTCGAGGGAGGCTCAAGCTGACCGAGTCAGAATACATGCCATGGAAAATTAAGCCTGGAGGAAAATTTCCACATCAACTGCTCGCTGCGCAGATTTTGTTGGCCTTTCGAAAGGCATTGATGCGAACAGGCCGACGGTTTAAGGCGGTGAAGCTGGCGCAACTATCTGATTGTGCATTTCTTTGGTCAGAAGATATATGCGCGGTAACGGATGCGGGACGCTTCTTGATGCACGAAGCAATTGAGGCGGGTTTATTATGTCGCGGGGGGCTTGCATTTGGAGATGTCCACGAGCCTAACAAAATCGATCATTCTATTGGTGCCTTCATTGTTGGCGATGCTGTGACACGGGCTGCTACCTACGAGACGATGGGCAAAGGGATGCGGATTTTCACAGATTCAGACACCGCCTCTGAAATCCTTTTCAAGCGCCCTCACGAGTCTTTTCAGGCGCTCATCAATCCTCTGGTGGGTGAAACTGTGGACGAATGGCTTTGGTACTCGCCAGAGCCGATACTGGAGCTTTCGCAGGATAGATTGACGTTACGGCCTGCGATAGAAAAGCTGGTGTCATGCCATACCATGCTCCGCTATTCGCCGCGTTTTGCGTGGAATGCAGCATCCCCTGAAGGTTGTCGGCAGTTGGCATGCTCGATTGTTGCCATCTCGGATGCCATGCAAAAACTCTCGCAAGGCTATGGGGAGTATGAATTTACGGTCGAGCATCTTTCGAGTGCAATGCAAACCCGTAAGGACTCGATTCGTGAGAGGGTGCATAAACAGTTTTCCGAGGAGCTTTTAGGGTTGGCAATGTATCGAGATCGCAAGAAAACGCGTGGGTGATGCGACCCTAACCCTGATCTTCATTCAGGTCTCTGTGGAGGGTAGGCAGACGCGTGTCGGGCTTGCTTGGCCTGTTGCGCGAGTGCCTATAAGCGGAGCGCGTGACGTGCGGATGTAAGCCTTCAACCGCCAAGACCAACGCTTGCGTGTGGGCTTGGTTTACGACAGCCGCCCCCGGTAGGGGCACGCCCAAACCATGGCATCTCACCAACCCGCATAATGAGTAACCACGTACCCCGGGCCACCGTGCACGACCTAGAGATTCACTCATTTGGATAAGTCCTTTATCCAGGCGACACTGCTAGAGCGTCCTGCAATCCGCATGGTGTCGCCAGTCGGAATGGGCAATACCGAGACTGATCACACTCCCAACCGAGGAGCTCATAGGCTAAAATCTTGCGTTTGCATCCGCCTGGAGCTCAGAGTGCTCAGAGATAAAGAAATTCGAAGCGCTTTAGTTGACCATCTGATGAAGCGGTCGCCAAGACCTGCTCGGGTGCTCGAAGAGCTCACCATAGATAATGGTAATGCTATTGCTGATGTGGTTGCGTGCTACCGCCAAATGCATTGCTACGAGATAAAAGGCGAAACTGACAACGTTCGACGCGTTTTATTGCAATCGGAATTTTACTCTCGGTCGTTCCCTAAGTTGACCTTAGTAACCACTGAAAATCATATTAGATTTGCGATGGAGAGAATTCCAACCTACTGGGGGGTGATTCTCGCCGCACCTGGAAAAGACCGAACAACCTTACGCTATCTCCGCAAAGCGGGTAGCAACCCCATGTTCTCTAAGAAAGATGCACTTCTTATGCTTTGGAAGGCAGAACTGACAGCCCTGGCAACTGCACATCCAAGGGTTATTTTCAAAAAGTCGTTCAACCGAGATACGATTGCAGAGCAGATCAGTTTTCAGCTGAGCCGCGACGACGCCTTGGCAGGAATCCAAAGCGCCCTCGTGGAAAGGCGTTCAAATATTATTGACAACGAATGTGATGTGAGCAGCCGTTGAGCATTTGATCCACGTACCAGGGTTGCCCGTTTTGGGCGCTCGTACCGCAGCCTTGAAGCTACGGTCATGTATGTATTGCTCCCCATACGAGTCCCCTGGAAGCCTGAAGAAAGCCTGTCTAACAATGTTATCCGAGATATCAAAGTATTGGCTGTATTTGTGAGTTTTGAACCGCCTTCCCCGAACAATAAAGAATTTTTCGTGGTAGGTATAGAACACCTTAGGGGCCGCCATGCCGCTTATCAGTTCTGGTTCGATATCCAGATCAGAATATTCCGGACTAATTATTCCGTAATCTCCAAACAAAACCTTGTCGAATTCAGGGGTCGAATTAAGAGCTCGCCAGAGCTTGTACTCCTCACGATCTATATGAGCTTCAGCGTTGGTTTTGACCAATCCCGCAATTGAGGCCGGAACGACTGAGCCACTCACGACAACAGCAGTCACCTGAAAATCTTTTTGGAACCCAGCTAGGAACTTTTCTACTTTTTTCTTGGCATGAATAGGGTCATCGATGATGCGCAAATCAATTAGCAAAATCACTGACTGAGGCTTGGCAGCGGACAAGTCAACCCACAGGGCCTGCAGGTTGCTTTTCGTAAGGTTATAGCTATCAATGTCCACCATCTGTAGCCGAATCCCAACCTCAGAATTTGGCCGTGACTTAATGAAATCGAGGGCAGCTAGGTTATGATCCGCATGACGATCAAAAGCGAGAACAGGCATGATTGGGTAATGTGAAAGTTTATTCAGGATAGTGCGATATTGGGGAACACCGCCCAAATCGATGCTGTCATCGACATCAAAATTGTCGACAAAAAACTTGTAGGCTACCGTTTCCTTCTGCGTGGCCTTTAGAGTCTTATCCGCAATTCTAAGACGTTCAAGAATCTCCGTCTCAGTCATTACTTTCTGAGAGCGAGGAATGTCGTACATTGGTGCGATCTGATTACGAATCGCATCATCGAGCACTCCTACGCCTTGAATTTCGTTCTGCTTGAACTTCAGAAATGGAACATACTTAATCATTGGCGAACCCGAAAGCACGTTTAACGTCCATGCTGTGATGCAGCTCAGGGTAAAGTTTATAGTTTCTGGACTGATGGCGAATCATACCCGCCATGATAGCCGGGTGAATTTCTGCTTTACCACAGAGATCCAGTAACTGTCTTTTTTCAGCCCTAACATTCCAAGCCATCCGCCAATACTGCCTGGAAATCAGGCTGTCTTTAGCAATGATGTTTGCCTCGACCTCCCGATCAGAGTCGGCATCCTCTTCCAGGTCATCCAGGATAGGACTATCTAGGTAGTCATAGTGCTTATGAACATGGGCCAACTCATGCATAAGCGTGAACCAGAAATTGTCATAGCGATTGTATCGAATCGCTATTCCCACAACCGGTGTACCTCCCGAGAGTTTGAATGTACAACCGTCCATCTTCATAGACTTGAAACCAGGCTCCACCACCAAGAGAACCCCATAAACGCTGGCTAAGTGATCGATAAGAGTGGTGATGCGGTCAGGTTCCATACTGATAAGCGCGATTTCACGAAGCTGCTCTAAGCTCAAACCTTGGAACCGAGGGATGACTCGGCTCAAGACGGCGATCTTAGATTTCTCGCTGATCAGCGACAACCAAGCTTGGATCTTGGTTTCTTCAGCGGAGTCATTCTTTCGATAGAGCACGGCATTACTGCTGGTCGCGTTGAGGGCAAGCCGGATGATGAAGTCTTCATACGCTTCGCCAGGTCGTGCATGCGATTTAGCATCGGCTGGCTTCAACGCTTGCCGCAGACTTGTGAGCGCTGCCGTGAAGTCCTCCGCAGCGGCCCGCGAGGATGGGTAGACCTCGAAATCTTCTGGGATGCCATTTGGGACATCAGACATGATGCGCCTCCCCAGCTAATTTCCCAGCAACGTGAGCGGGAGCCTCAAAGTAGCGAAGGTTTTCCTTGTCGGCGTCCGCTTCGTACTCAACCATTCCGAGGAATCGGTAGTAGCCTTCGGCTGTCGGAAGCGAATGCAGACAGAACCCTGGTCGGTAGCCTAGGGAATTCATTGCAAAGCGCGCAGCGTGGGCTATCAGGATCCGGCTGACGCTCCCAAACTGCTTCACATAATTCGGACGATCTCGATTCCAGTACGCTGATGCTACGTAATCGACATAGAAAATTCGTTCACCATCCATCCGGCTTTCCTTCGGATGGTAGATCACACAAGTCGCTTGGATGCGTCCTTGGGCACTGAGAAAAAACCAGTGATACTCGTCGGTGTTTAAAACCATGGCTTTGTCGAGCCACCGCCATCCGATATCCGATAGGCCATAGCTTGGTAGCTGCTGAAAGAATAAATCCCGGTCGGCAGCAGCCGCTGGGAAGTCAGCCAAGAGCTGCCGCACGATCTTGGTTTTCTCGGCCTCCCACTGCTCCTGTAACTGGAGCACATAGGTGGGAACCAACCCCTGGTTAATTTGATAGGGTATCTGCTGCCCGGTATGGCGGCAGAGAAGAGCAGGCTCAGCCATTGAAGCGCGCATCGCTAATGGCTTGAAAGTCGGTTGATCCGAAAGGCGTCATCGTAGAAATCCCTGTCCGATTGATGGCCAGATGATGACACCGTTTGGCTGTCTCCTCAATGGCCCTCATTTTGCCGCCATATGGCCGTACTGCTGCTTTACACGAAGCTTTACGAGTAAGTTTTATCAGTGCCTTTTTCAGGCAATTTTCGTGTTTGGCGTCTAAGTCTCAATCTTTACAGAGGGAGAAAATGGTAGGTTTACAGTTTCTCACGCCGATCTATCATCTTGATTTCTCCTAGGTTTTCTTTACAAAATTGGGTCTAAAACGCGATAAGTTCAGGAAAAGTCTTTGCTGATCAATCTGTTAAAAGCTTTTATCGGTACCCCCATTCTAAGGTCCCAGGCCCGGAACGTGCAAAACCCCCGCAGGCGAAAGTCTCGGGGGTTTTTTAATGCCTGTGATCAAGCCTCTGTCGCGGCCGCTGTGACCACCATCTCCTTGAACCTGCGCAATACCGCTGAGCTGTCGCCAATACGCGTGGCCAAATGCAACGGCGCCACCAGGCTCTGGCACTCGATCAGCTCGCGATAAATAATGCCATCGCCGCGCAGCCGCTGCATGGAGGCGGGCACGATGGAGACGCCAAGCCCCGCAGCCACAAGACTCAAGGTCGCCGTCATGCGTGGCGCCTCCTGCACCACTTGCGGGCTGAACCCCGCTTCACGGCAGGCCACCAGAATGGCGTCATACAAACCCAGCCCCACGCGCCGGCGATAGAGCACAAAAGCCTCATCAGCCAATGCTGCCAAGGGTAACGGCTGCCCCGCATCGAGTGCCAAGGGATGATCGGTCGGCAGCGCCAGCAGCATCGGCTCCACCAGGATCGGTTCGTCCTGCAACTGTTGCGTGCCACTGAGCGGTGAGCGGATAAACGCGGCATCCAGTTTTTCCTGCACCAGCGCGTCCAGCAGTTCGCCGGTTCCCGCTTCTTCCAGTACCACCGAGCCCCCCACAAAGGCCTCGCGAAACCGCCGCAGCACGCTGGGCACAAACGGGTGCAACGCCGCCGAGCTGGTAAAGCCGATAGCGAGTCGGCCCCGTTCACCCCGGGCGGCACGGCGCACCACGTCGGCCACACCCTCGGCCCGCGCCAGGATGTCACGCGCCTCGTCCAGCAACGCGAGGCCGGCAGTGGTTGGGCGCACGCCGCGGGGCAGGCGCTCCATCAACACCACACCCAATTGCGTTTCAAGACTCTGCAGCAAGCGCGTCAAGGGTGGTTGTTGCATGCCCAGGCGTTCCGCAGCGCGAGTGATGTAGCCTTCCTCGGCAATAGCCACGAAGGCTTTAAGCTGGCGAAGCTCCAACATAAGGATACTTTCAAGGTATGGGAGTTTGCCAATCCTGGCATTTGTTCTCATGGCTCACAAGACTTAGGCTGTGGTCACCGCTAACAAAGAAGGAAAGCCGCGATGACCTGGTCTGCCAAGCAATACACGATGTTTGAACAGCAACGCACCCGCCCGGTCCGTGACTTGGTCGCGGCCATTCCCAATACCGATGTGCGTAGCGCCGTCGACCTGGGGTGCGGCCCTGGCAATTCCACTGAAGTGTTGGCCGAGCGTTTCCCGCAGGCGCACGTTACGGGCATGGACAGCTCCGACGACATGCTGGTCGACGCCCGCAAGCGCCTGCCGCAACTGAATTTCGAGCTGGCAGACATCGCCGCCTGGAACCCAGGCCAGAAGTTCGATGTGATCCTCGCCAACGCGTCCCTGCAATGGCTACCTGACCACGCCACGCTTTATCCGCATCTGCTCGACCAGCTGACACCTGGCGGCACCCTCGCCGTACAAACCCCGGACAACCTCGACGAACCTGCCCACCGGCTGGCCCGCGAAGTGGCGGCAGATGGCCCGTGGGCGGCCAAGATTGGTGCGGTCAAACACAATGAGCGGCACACCGCGAGTTACTACTACGAGCTGCTGAGCAAACATTGCAGCACCGTCGACGTGTGGCGCACCACCTATCAACACCCGCTGGCCGATCACGGGGCGGTGGTGGAGTGGTTCAAGGCTTCTGCGTTGCGGCCGTTTCTTGCACCGTTGACCGATAGCGAAAAAGCCGCATTCCTACAGCAATACCAGGCGCGTATTACCCAGGCTTACCCGGCCCTGGCTGACGGCACTGTATTACTGCCTTTTCCGCGTCTGTTCATCATCGCAACCCGCTGAGGGCCGCAAACAAGCGGTGGTCATTGCGCCGCCGCTTGCGCCTTCAAGTATTCATCCGTCGACACCACGCTGGCGTACCCAAAGGCCAGCGATGCCATATAAGCGCCATGCACCTGCGCCGCCGCAATCACCTGGCCATTGAATACCTGGTCGCGGGTCGCGCAGGCGTCATGAATCAGCGTGACCTGGTAGCCCAGGTCTGCCGCAGCCCGCACCACGGCGTCGATGCACATATGGCTCATGTTGCCGACCACCACCACGTCAGTGATGGCGCGTTGTTCCAGCACGGTGCGCAGGTTTGTCCCGCGAAACGCGTTCACAAAGTGTTTGAGCACCACCGGCTCATTACCCTCGTTGAGTACCTTGGCATGCAGGTGCGCGCCCTCGGAGCCTGGCGTGAAGAAGGGTGCGTCTTCGCTGGTGAACTCATGGCGCACATGGACAACGGCGTTGCCCGCCTGGCGAAACGCCTGCAGCACCTGCGCGGCCTTGTCCGCCGCGGCTTCCACGCCATCGAGCGGCCACTTGCCCTCGGGGAAGTAATCGTTCTGGATATCGATGAGGATGAGCGCTTGCTTGGCCATGGGTGTCCTTATGATGGTTGGCAGTGCCTTGCATCTTAGCTGGCCCGTCGCCATCCACGCAGCTGCTTTGATGGAGGCGTCGTGCAGAACACCGTCCGTTTAAACCCCTGTCGTGCAGAATAAAACAGGCTTTGTGCCATCGCTGTGTCAGTAACTGTTTGATTTAACGGCCATCCTCCCCAGCTATGCCTTGGCGTGATCCATGCAACCGTCCTTGCACACACATGGCAGGATCGCCAAGGGGGACGCATGACCCCGATTCAACGCAAAAAACGCGTAGTCGCCCACTCCACAAGAGAAGGGGCGCCGCAGCATGAAGTCGAAACCAATCGCGCCCTCGCGCGCTGGCTGGCGCAGATCCTTGGGCTTAAATTCGGCGGCAGCTATGACCCGCAGTTACACGCCGGTCTCGACTTGTATGTGTTACCCACCCAAACCCTGGTCGGCCCCGCTCAAGCGCGACCGCTTAATATCAAAGGGCCGGAAGACCTGTGGGGCGGTTATGTCGATCACGCATTCATCTGTACCAAAGCGATCACCCACGGCCTGCTAAGTCCTGACGCCACGGCGCCTGAAGGCTGGTCGCCAGCGTTCTGTGAGCGTGTGCGCACGGTTGTTCTCGACGGGCTCAGCGTGTTTGCCCTTGAAGACGCATTGCCTGCCGCCACGCGCTTGCTCTACAGCGGGCCGATTCGCATGAAACCGGTGCATGCCTGTGCCGGACGCGGCCAGGATGTTATCCACAGCCTCGACGCATTCGAGGCTTTACTGGCGCGACCCGAAGCGGCGCAGCTGTTCAACGACGGCGTAGTGCTGGAGCAGGATCTGCACGACGTCACCACCCATAGCGTAGGCCAGAGCTTTATCGGCGATCACGTGATCAGCTACTGCGGCGAGCAATACCTCACCCAGGACGGGCACGGTGAAGAGGTTTACGGCGGCTCGACCTTGCTGGTGGTGCCCGGTGGTTATGAAGACCTGCTTGAGCTCGATTTGCCCGACGATGTGCGCGAAGCCATCCAACAAGCCCAGGTCTTCGACAGTGCCGCCGATGAGGCCTACCCTGGTTTCTATGCCTCGCGGCGCAATTACGACATTGCCCAAGGCCTGGACAGTGACGGCCAACGCCGTAGTGGCGTGCTCGAACAATCCTGGCGCATGGGTGGGGCCAGCAGCGCGGAAGTCGCGGCGCTGCAAAGCTTAATCAATAACCCCGGCCTGCGGGCGATTCATGTGTCCTCGGTAGAGACCTATGTGGACCAACCGCTGCCGGCGCACGCTATTGAGGTGTATCGCGGCCCGGCCGAAAACAGCGACTTTCTTCTCAAGTATGTGACGGTTAAATCTTATGACGGCTAGAAGCGAAAGCATTGCGATCGATATTGACGACGAACAGATGAGCGGCACCTTCCTGAGCCCAAAATCCAAAGTCCCCGGCGTTTTGTTTGTGCACGGCTGGGGCGGCAGCCAGGAACGCGACCTGGAGCGCGCCAAAGGCATCGCGGGCTTAGGCTGCGTGTGCCTGACCTTCGACCTGCGCGGCCACGCCGGCACCGGCATTCCCTTGTCCCGCGTCACCCGTGAAGACAACCTGCGCGATTTGCTGGCGGCCTATGATCGGCTGCTCTCACACCCCGCCATCGACACCTCGGCCGTGGCCGTGGTGGGCACCAGTTATGGCGGCTATCTGGCGGCGATTCTCACCTCATTGCGCCCGGTACGCTGGTTGGCGCTGCGCGTGCCGGCGTTGTATCGCGACCAGGAGTGGCTCAAGCCCAAGCGCGACCTGGATAAGGCCGACCTGATGGATTACCGCAGCACCCTGGTACACGCCGAGACCAATCGCGCCCTGCATGCCTGCGCCAAGTTCAGCGGTGATGTGCTGATCGTCGAGTCGGAAACCGACGACCACGTGCCCCATGCCACCATCATGAGTTACCGCGCGGCCTGCCAGAACACCCATTCGCTGACCCATCGGATCATCGATGGCGCCGATCATTCGTTGAGCGACCCGGTGTCGCAGCAGGCCTACACCTCGATCCTGGTGGACTGGATTACCGAGATGGTGGTGGGGGAGCGGTTGAGCATTATTCAGTCACGATAGTGGGGTGCCCTTTAGGGCCTCATCGCGGGCAAGCCCGGCTCCCACACTTGGAATGTATTGCAACCTGTGGGAGCGGGCTTGCCCGCGATGGCGATCGAACTGCCGACACCGTTCACGCCGGTGTTTTCTTGACCCGCAACGCCTTGGCCTTTGCCTCCACCGCCAAATACATCACCAACGCCACCAACAGCGGCAAAATAAAGTAGATCGCCCGGTAGGCAATCAGCCCTGCAAGCAAACTTCCCCGCGACGCCTCATGCTGCATCAGCCCGATAAACACTGCTTCCAGCACACCGAGCCCGGCGGGGATATGGGTGATCACCCCGGCAATCGCGCTGATCAGCAGCACGCCCAATACCAGCGGGTAGTCCAGCTTGGCGGGCAGCAACGTAAAGATCACCGCCGCCATCAACGACCAATTCAACGCACCCAGCGCCAGCTGCAAACAAGCCATGCGCAACGACGGCAAGTTGATCTCGATGCCTTTGATCGACCACGCGCGTTTCTTTGCAAACTGGCAGGCCGCCAGATAACCCAGGCTGGCCAGCACCAACACCACGCCAATGCCTTGCAACGCGCCGCTGCTGACCTTCCAGCCCGGCGGCATGGTCACCAGCCCACTGCTGAATACCCCTCCGGCCACAGCCATATAGCCAAACCAGTTGGTGGCCAGGCTCAGCCCAAGAATCTTGGCGATATTGCTGGTGCTCACCCCGAGCCGCGAGTACAGCCGATAGCGCATGGCAATGCCGCCGACCCACGCGCTCAGGTTGAGGTTAAAGGCATAGCTGATGATCCCGACCGGCAGGATCTGCTTCCAACGCAAATCCTGGCGAATGTAGGTGCGGCCGATCAGGTCGAAGCTGGCGTAGACAAGAAAGCTGCAGAGCGTCAGCCCACCGGCGATCAGCAGCGTGCGCAGCTTGAAGGCCGCCAGCGTTTGCAGCACTTCGCTCCAGTCGATGCGCCGTGCGAGCAGGGTGAACAGCACAATCAGCAGCAGAAAAAACGCGAACGTCAGCGGTTTCTTCCAGCGCTTGAACCGCGAGCCGCCGCTTTCAGTGCTCATGGGCCTGGCTCTCGAATGGCTTGAGGCGCGGTTTGTGTGCTGGCAGCCAGCCCGTCAGCGCGGGGAAGTGCCGCATGACATGGAACACCAAAAAGCCCACGGTCAATCGCCATAACCACAGGCGCGGCTTGCGGTTTTCCGGCATGGTCTGGCAGTGATTGCGCGCCAGTGTTTCCAGGCTTTGGTACAGCTGTTGATTGAACGCGCGATCACGAATCAGCACGTTGGCTTCCAGGTTCAGCGACAGGCTCAATGGGTCTAGGTTGCTCGAACCCACAGTGCTCCAGTCGTCATCCACCAAGGCCACTTTGCCATGCAACGGGCGCTGGCAATACTCGTGAATCACTACGCCATCCTTGAGCAAATAGTCATACAGCATGCGCGCGGCAAGCTTGGCCAGCAGCACATCGGGTTGGCCCTGCATAATCAGTTGCACCTGTACGCCACGTCGCGCGGCATTGCGGATTTCACGCAGCAGGCGATAGCCTGGGAAGAAGTAGGCGTTGGCAATCACCACGCGTTTTTGCGCCTTGCTCAAGGCGTGTATATAGGCCTCTTCGATATCATCGCGATGTTGCAGGTTATCGCGATAAATCAGGCGCACCAGGCCGTCGTCGGTGTGCGTCGGCCACAGCGATGG
The DNA here is from genome assembly GCF_013385245.1 of Pseudomonas sp. IPO3747. Classification (NCBI taxonomy): domain Bacteria; kingdom Pseudomonadati; phylum Pseudomonadota; class Gammaproteobacteria; order Pseudomonadales; family Pseudomonadaceae; genus Pseudomonas; species Pseudomonas sp. IPO3747. Next base: position 273,979 of record NZ_JACAQL010000010.1, on the reverse strand, counting down.
CCGTTGCTGGCGCCGTCGCCAGCCGCGTCGCGTGCGCACCTGGCGGCCACTTTGGGCGAGGGCGAAATGATGCAGGTCCGCCACGGCCGGGCCGCTTACCTGCACGGCATAATCCTGCTTGGCTTCGGGGCCGAAATCACCCAAGTGGTCGGCAGAAAAATTGATCCCGCCGATAAACGCCACGGCGGCGTCCACCACCACAATCTTGCGGTGCAGGCGACGGAACCAGTTGGTGCGAATGCCCACTATCTTCGCTGCCGGGTCAAACATTTGCACCGTCACCCCGGCCTCGGCCAGCTCACCGAGAAAGGCAGGGCTCAGCTCGCCGCAGCCAAAGCCATCGAGGCTGACGATGACCTTTACGCCGCGCTGCGCCGCTTCGATCAGGATGCCTTGCAGTTCATGGCCAACCTTGTCTTCGAACAGAATAAAGGTTTCCAGCAGGATCTCCCGCTGTGCCTGGCGCATGGCCTCGAAGACGGCGGGAAAGTACGCCTCGCCGTTCTCCAGCAGCTCAATGCGGTTGCCCGGTTGCCAGCCGTAATCCAGGTCGCGGGCCTTGGCATCATCCGGTGGCTGGTCGGTGGCAATGTGTTCCACGGCGACATTCATAGTTCGATCTCCACCGACAGCGGCACGTGGTCTGACAGGTGAGACCAGGGCCGCGTCGTCAGCGCCCTGGGGTTATGCACCTTCAGGTTACGCACATAGATGCGATCCAAAGGCAGCAATGGCAGGCGCGCCGGAAAGGTGCGCGCCGGTTTGCCATGGGCTTCGATAAACACTTCCCTGAGCCCGCTTTGGCTCAGGTTGGCCTTCTGGCGCCAGTCATTGAAATCACCGGCGACGATCAGCGCCGCGTCAGCCGGAATCTCGGCAATGCGCTGCTCCAGCAAACGCAATTGCTGCTGGCGATGCACCTCGCGCAGGCCCAGGTGCATGCAGATCGCATGCACCTCTTGGCCGCTGCCCGGCAAGCGCAGCACGCAATGCAGCAGGCCACGGCTTTCATGCCCGCTCTGGGAGATGTCGAGGTTGTCGTAGCGGATGATCTGGAATTTGGACAGCAGCGCGTTGCCGTGGTCGCCATGCGGGTAGACCGCGTTGCGGCCGTAGGCGAACTGCGGCCAGATGCTGTCGGCGAGGAACTCATACTGCGGCATCTTCGGCCAGTCGCTGTAACGCTGCGGGTGCCGCTCATGGGTGCCGTGGATTTCCTGCAGGAACACCATGTCGGCACCCACGCTGCGCACCGCCTCACGCAACTCGGGCAGGATGAAGCGTCTGTTCAACGCGGTGAAACCCTTATGGATATTCACCGTCAGCACGGTGAAGCGGGTGATGGCGGTGCTGGGCGTAACGGGCACCCAGTCGGCAATCGCAGCCATGATCGCTCCTGTGGATAAGTAAAGGGTGAAGCCTGTGTTATTGGCTGATGTTATTGGCTGACTGCGGGTGTTGACGGAAAGTTTCGAGTGACCTACAGGCGGTGCTGTTAACCGATCGTTCCCACGCCCCGCGTGGTAACGCAGCCCGGGACGCTCCGCGTCCCATGGACGCAGAGCGTGGGAACGATCAGCGCTCAAACCCGTCAGTTCCTTACAGACCCTGCTGAAGGAGCCCGGTGTTTTGCTGAATCTAAAGACTGCATTACTGCTCGTCGCGCTGTTGATGTGTGGCAATGGCGCGCTGCAAGCCGCGGCCGCGGCGCCTGCGGCAGCTGAGGCTCCCGCCAAGCCGGAGTTGTTGGTCGAAGGTGGCTTGCTCGGCGCCATCAGCTCCAGCATTGACGATGTGCAAGACAAACTCGACCTCAACCAGAACCTCATCGACGCCTGGCGCCTGCGCGCCGACCGTGCGGCGGATGAAGTCGGGCGGCTGGTCGATCAAACCGCCCAACGCTCGCCGTGGAGCGTGGCCGGTGACTTCCTGCTGCTGTCCGGGGTGTGGGTCGGCGCCTTTGCGGCGCTCACACTGCTGGGGCGCTTTAGCGTGCAACGCCTGGGTCGGCGGCGTTTCGTTGCACAGCGCGGGCGTCTGCAGGGCGTTCTTGGCTACGTGGTGCCCTACACGATTCCAGCCGTGATCTGCCTGCCGCTGACGCTTTACGTCAGCCACTTTTTACCCAGCTCCGTAGGCCGTGCGCTGGCGCTGTGTTTTGCCTATGCCACCAGCAGCGGCATCTTCTCGACGTCGATGCTGTTGTGCGTCATCGTCATGTTCAACGTCGGCCATAAACGCCCGGCCGTGCAGATTATTCGCAACTATTGCCCCAAGCCGCTGTTCCTGATCGGCTTTCTCGCCGCTCTCAGCGATGCCCTGACCAGCCCGCAGATCGCGCGCCAGTTGGGCGGCAATATCACCAGCAGCATCGCAGTGTTTACCGGCCTGTTTGCAGCGGTGATTTTCGGCGTGCTGGTGGTGCGCCTGCGCCGTCCGGTCGCGCACCTGATCCGCAATCGGCCGCTGGCCCAGCGCCTCAAACACCCGGCGCTGCAGCAATCGCTGCGAGTGTTTTCCGGGCTGTGGTATTGGCCGATTCTGTTGATGGTGCTGGTCTCGGCGATCAACCTGATCGGCGCCGGCGACGATAACCAGAAAGCTTTGCGTTGCGCGCTGTTCACCACGATTCTGTTGATCGGCACAGTGTTTCTCAGCACGGTGTTGCAACACCTGTTCAAGTCCCGCAGCCAGGTGGCGATCCAGCGCAGCAGCGCCTACAAAGAGCGCTTCCTCAGCCTGCTGCACGCAATACTGCGCATCGCCATGGCCATCGCGTTTATCGAAGTCCTTGGGCGTATCTGGGGGGTGTCGCTGTTCGAATTTGCCCAGCGTAACTCGGTAGGCCGAGCGATCAGCGATTCTCTCAGTAGCATCGGCCTGATCCTACTGGTGACCTGGCTGTTCTGGGTGGTGCTCGATACAGCAATCCAGGAGGCGTTGAAGCCGCCGGTCAACAAGCGCTCCAGTCGCCAGCCCAGCACGCGGGTCAAGACCATCCTGCCGTTGTTGCGCAATGCGGTGAAGATCGTGCTGGTGGTGATCTGCGCGATCACCACCATGGCTAACCTGGGCATCAATGTCGCACCTCTGCTGGCCGGTGCCGGTGTGGTCGGTCTGGCCATCGGTTTTGGCTCCCAGCAGTTGGTGCAGGACGTGATCACCGGCCTGTTCATCATCATTGAAGACACGCTGTCGATCGGCGATTGGGTAGTGCTCGACTCCGGCCATGCCGGCACCGTGGAAGGCCTGACCATCCGCACCCTGCGCCTGCGAGACGGCAAGGGGTTTGTGCACTCGGTGCCGTTCGGGCAGATCAAGGCGGTCACCAACCAGTCGCGGCAGTTTGCCTATGCGTTCTTCTCGGTGCAGTTCACCTACGACACCGACGTGGACAAGGCTGTGGAGCTGATCCGTGAGGCGGGGCAGTCGATCCGCGACGATGTGTTCCTCAAGTACAACCTGCAAGGTCCGCTGGAAGTGTTTGGGGTCGACAAGATGGACCTCAACGGCGTGGTGCTGACGGCGCAGTTCCGTACCGTGTCGGGCGGGCAATATGCTGTGAGCCGCGCGTTTAACCAACGCCTGAAAAAACTTGTGGATAACTGTGATGAGGTGCACTTCGCGCAAACTTATCCACAGCAGGTTTGGCTGCCCAAGCGTTCGGCGCATGTGGATGAGGCGGGTGAGGAGGTGCCGGGTGCGGTGGTGGTGACCGAGCAGCACAGGCCTCAATGATGTAATGAATGTTCCGGCCTCATCGCAGGCAAGCCAGCTCCCACCGTTGGAATGCATTCCCCTGTGGGAGCCGGGCTTGCCCGCGATGAGGCCGGCAAGGTCAACAGAGGGTTCAGCGCCTGATCAACCTCTCCTGCACCGCCTGCAAATCCTCCTCCAGCAACACCTGCTGCTTACCCGCGACCATCACCGCCGCCGGCAAGCCATCGCGATACACAATCCGGTTACCACTCACCGCAGGCACTTTGCTGCCCGGTAGCAAGGTGCCCACCAGGTTCAACGGGTCCGCCCCGCACACCGCAATCAAACTGCCGTCATGTGGGCGACGGCGTACCTCGCGTAACAGGGGAATCGCCTCCGGCAACGCAAACTGTTCCCCCGCCAAACCACTCACAAACCGCCCGCCGCGAATCTCACCCCGCGCTTCCAGGCGATGGAAGGTGCGCAGCAATTCGCGCCAGCTTGGCAGCCAGTCGGGCTCCCGCTCCAGCAACCGCCAGAACACCACGCCATAACGGCGCAGCAGGGTCATCGCCACATGCTCCAGGGTCTCGGCCGAATGCGGGCCGGCGGCGCTGGGCGAGCGGCGCAACAAGGCCCAGCGCCCGGCGTCGTCCATGCCACCAATAAACGCCCCGCGCCCACGCCGGCTGCTGCGTGCCTGGCGTTTGCTGGCGGGCGTGGTCAAGGCCCGCAGCCCGGCAAAGCTGTCGGCATTCACCAGCCCCGCGCCCACCAGTTCCTGCAAGGCGGTTTCCAGTTCGCTGCGCAGCAGATGGGCTTCATGCACCAGTTCGTCGAAAAACAGCGCGCCGTGCTCACGCAGCGCCAGGTGGACTTTCTGCGCCTTGGGCGACAGCGTGGTGCTGTCGGTCGGTTCGGTCAGCCCGCTCCACAGCGGCACTTGGCTGCGCGGCAGCAACACCACCGGCGTACTGCGCAGTGCCAGGGCACCGGCCTTGTTGCTCAGGCGCGTCCATACCAGTTTGCCGCTGCGGCACAGGTCGTCGAGCCAGGTGGAGGAATAGTCCTTGAGCCGCGCACTGAGCAAGTCGCTGTCCCAGGCCGAGGTGGCGGCGGCGTAACCTTCGAACTGCCCGACAATCTGCGGCAACATTGCGCTGCCCTGGCCGCGAGTACCGTCGGACAGGTGCTGCCAATCGAACAGAAAGCGCATGAAATCCTGCAGCGCCACCGGCTCGATTTCCCGGCGCAGGCGCTTGACTGTGTAGCGATGGATACGCGCGAGCAAATGCCGCTCGCACCATTGTTCCTGGGTGGCGCCGGGGCTGAAACGGCCGCGCAGCACATAGCCTTCCTGCTCCAGGCGCGCAAGTGCCTGGCTGATATCCGCGACCGGCAGCGCCAACGGCGTGGCGATCTCGACCAGACTCAATGGGCCGAAACCGCCGAGGCGCGCGCGCAGCACTTCGGCCAGTGCATCGTCAAAGGTCCAGGGCTCATCGAAGCCCGGCAACAACGGCAAGTCATTCGGATAGATCGCTTGCAGGCAACTCAGGCGTTCCACCGCTACCCACAGGCCATTGTCCAGTTGATGGGCGCGCCCGCCCTTGGCCAAGGCATGCAACCACTCGGCCCATTGCGGCGTGACTTCGTTGTCGGCGATACAGGCCAGGCTCATCAGCGCTTCATGCATTTCATCCAGGCCATTGGGCGCGGGCCAGGCTTCTTCACGCACGCCGGCAATGGCCTCGGCGTCCAGCGCGCCGAGGTCGTCGGTACTGCGAGGGTCGCTCCAGCGACGGTTGAGCACGGCCTGGGTGCGGCGTTCCTCCAGCGGTGCGTCGTCGAGAAAAGTGTAGGGCCGCGCGCTGAGAATTTCGGCGGCCATGGGCGAGGGCGCAGGCAGGTCGCGGCTGATCAGGCGCACTTCGCCGCGCTCCATGCGCCGCAACAGTGTCAGCCAACCCTCGCTGTCCATGGCTTCGTGCAGGCAGTCGTCGAGGGTTTGCTCAACCAGCGGGTGTTCGGGTACTTCGCGTTCACCGGCGAGGTTTTCCAGGCAGGCAATCTGGTCGGGAAACACGCTGGCGATCAGGTCTTCGCTTTTCATGCGCTGGATCTGCGGCGCCACCTTGCGCCCGCCGGTGTAGCGCGGCAACGCCAGGGCCACACCGGCATTCCAGCGCCAGCGCACGCCAAACAGCGGTGCATCCAATACGGCCTGAATCAGCAGGTGTTCGGCGCTGTTGCTGTTCACATAGCGCCACACTTCATCCAGCTCAAAACTGTGGCTGGTGGACAGCGACAGCACGATTGCATTCTCACTGGCGGCTGCCTGCAATTCAAAGTTGAACGTGCGGCAAAAACGCTTGCGCAGCGCCAGGCCCCACGCACGGTTGATGCGGCTGCCGAACGGCGTGTGGATGATCAACTGAGTGCCGCCGGACTCATCGAAAAACCGCTCCATGATCAATGTGTCCTGGGACGGTAATGCGCTCAGCGCCAGGCGCGCACGGGCCAGGTAATCAAGGATCTGCTCGGCGCTGGCGCGGTTCAGGCCAAGGCTGGCGGTGAGCCAGTCTTGCGCGGGTTGCAGGTCACCGGGCGTGGTGCTGAGCAGAGCGTCCAACTGCCCCTGAAAACGTGCGACTGCCGACGACAACTCGTTGCTGCGCCCCGGTGCTTCACCCAGCCAGAAGGGGATGGTCGGCGGCTGGCCGTGGGCATCTTCGACGCGCACCTTGCCGCTTTCTACCCGCAGGATTCTATAGGACGTATTACCGAGCTGAAAGATATCCCCGGCGATGCTCTCCACCGCGAAGTCTTCGTTGACGCTGCCGATGTTCAGGCTCTGAGGCTCCAGCAATACGCTGTAGTCGGCGTTGTCGGGGATGGTGCCACCGCTGGTCACGGCGGTGAGTTTGGCGCCACGGCGGGCGCGCAGGGTGTGGGTCACGGCGTCACGGTGCAGGTAGGCACTGCGGATGCCCTGGCGGCCGTTATAGCCGTCGGCGAGCATGTGCAGCAGCGCCTGGTAGTGGCGTTCATCGAGTGCGGCGTAGGGTGAGGCGCGACGGATGAGGTCCAGCAACGCCTGTTCCGGCCATTCGCGGGCGCTGACTTCGGCGATGATTTGTTGGGCCAGCACGTCCAGCGGGGCGATGGGGATGTGCAAGGTGTCCAGTTCGCCGCGCCGCACGCAGTCGAGCAGGGCGGCGCATTCGATCAAATCATCACGGGTGGTGGCGAACAGTCGCCCCTTGGGCGTGCCGCCGACCTGGTGACCGGAACGCCCGACCCTTTGCAGAAAACCGTTGATGGAACCGGGCGAGCCGATCTGGCACACCAGGTCGACCTCACCGATATCAATCCCCAACTCCAGCGACGCGGTGGCGATCAGCACTTGCAGTTCACCGGCCTTGAGCCGTTGCTCGGCGTCCAGGCGCAGCTCTTTGGCCAGGCTGCCGTGGTGCGCGGCCACAGCGGTCTTGCCCAAACGCTCGCTCAAGTGCCGGGCCAAGCGTTCGGCCAGGCGCCGGGTGTTGACAAACACCAGCGTAGTGCGGTGTTCGCGGGCCAGCGTGGCGAGGCGGTCGTAGACCAATTCCCACACATCGTTGGCCATCACCGCCGAGAGCGGCACTGGTGGTACTTCGATATCCAGGTCGCGGGGGCGCGCGTGGCCGATATCGACGATGGCGCACTCACGCCCGCTGCCGACCAAAAATCGCGACACCGCCTCGATAGGCTTTTGCGTGGCCGACAGGCCGACGCGGGTCAATGGCTCGCTGCATAACCCTTGCAGGCGCTCCAGGCTCAGAGCCAGGTGGCTGCCGCGCTTGCCGGCGGCGATGGCGTGGATTTCGTCGACGATCACCGTGCGCGTGCTGGCCAGCATCTGCCGACCGGAGTCCGAGCCCAGCAGCACGTAGAGGGATTCCGGCGTGGTGACGAGGATATGTGGCGGCCGTTTGCGCATGAGTGCGCGGTCTTTTTGCGGGGTGTCGCCGGTACGCACGGCGGTGCGGATAGTCAGCGGTGGCAAGCCCAGCGCCTGTAATTGCGCGGTGATGCCGGCCAGCGGGTTTTGCAGGTTGATCTGGATATCGTTGGACAGCGCCTTGAGCGGCGACACGTACACCACCAGCGTTTCGTCCGGCAGTTGACCGCCGTTGGCCAGGCCTTGGTGTACCAGGTCATCGAGCACCGCCAGGAACGCAGTCAGGGTCTTGCCGGAGCCTGTGGGCGCGGCGATCAAGGTTGAGCGGCGTTGGCGGATCAGCGGCCACGCCTGGGCCTGGGCGCCGGTCACCGAGGGGAAGGTGTTGCCAAACCAGGCACTGACGGCGGGGTGGAAGCCGTCCAATACCGTGTCGGTTGATTCAGGAAGGTTCATCTATTGATTGATACTGCCCATGCCAACAAGTTGCAATCAGGTACTTTGTCCGTGACGGTTGCGCTACAAACCCGCAAAATGCAACGATTCTGGCAACAACCTACGGCAAGGCGCACACGCCTGCCGATAATAACCATCGTTCCAAACAGACCGGGCCTGCTCAATCTATGCGAATGCGCCTTATGTTACTGGGCGGCGGGAATGCCCTCGGGCAGGCGCTGATTCGCCTCGGTGCAGAGGAAGACATCGGTTTCCTCGCACCTAAACCGCCCCAAGACGGCTGGGATGCCGCGAGCCTCACCCAATTGCTCGACGACACCCGTCCCGATGCGCTGATCAACCTCGCCTACTATTTCGACTGGTTCCAGGCCGAAGCGGTCAGCGAAACGCGTTTGGCCGCGCAGGAGTTCGCCATCGAACGCCTGGCCGAACTGTGCCAGCACCACAACATCACCTTGCTGCAACCGTCCAGCTACCGCGTGTTCGATGGCTCTCGTGCCACCGCCTACAGCGAAAAAGACGAACCGGTGCCCCTGGGCTTGCGCGGCCAGGCGTTATGGCGGATCGAGCAGAGCGTGCGCGCCACCTGCCCGCAACATGTGCTGCTGCGCTTTGGCTGGCTGCTGGATGACAGTGTCGATGGCACCCTCGGGCGCTTCCTGGCACGTGCCGAAAAGCCGGATGAATTGCTGATGGCCGATGACCGGCGCGGCAACCCGACGCCGGTGGACGATGCGGCGCGGGTGATCATTTCAGTGCTTAAACAGCTCGATTGCGCGGCGCCGCTGTGGGGCACCTATCATTACGCCGGCCACGAAGCGACCACGCCGTTGGCGCTGGGGCAGGCGATCCTTACTGAAGCGCGCAATTTTCATCCGCTGGCGATCGAGTCGCCCACCGCCCAGGCCCACGCGGCCCGGCCGGATGCGGCGGACGAGCCGCAGCACGCGGTGCTGGCCTGCAAGAAAATCCTCCACACCTTCGGCATCAAACCACGGGCGTGGCGGGCGGGGTTGCCGGCGTTGCTGGATCGGTTCTACCGACATAGCTGAAGGCAGCACAAAAAAATGTGGGAGCTGGGCTTGTGTGGGAGCTGGCTTGCCTGCGATAGCATCACCGCGGTATCACTGATACACCGAGGTGCCTGTATCGCGGGCAAGCCCGACTCCCACACAACCCCAGCTCCCACATTGGGTTATGCCGTGTTGTTTAGAACTTGTAACCAATACCCACCATGTAAACCATCGGGTCAACATCCACATTGACCTTGGCGCGTGTGCCTTGGCCCAGCGCATTGTTATCCACAGTCGCCTTGGTGCTGATGTCGATGTAGCGCGCCTGGGCGTTGATCATCCACTTGTCGTTGATCATGTAGTCGGCGCCGATCTGCGCGGCCCAGCCCCAGGAGTTTTCAGCCTTGAAGTTGCTGAAGCCAGCTTGTTCGGCGCGGCTGCCAACGTGCTCGTCGTAGATCCAGGTGTAGTTGATACCGGCGCCTACATACGGCTGGAACGCGGACTTGTTGTCCAGCGGGTAGTACACGACGCTCAAGGTCGGCGGCAGGTGCTTGAGCGTACCGAGCTTGCCGTTGGCGGCGCCCAGGGCGGTGTTCTTGATCTTCACGTCATGCTCGAACGGCGTGGCGGCCAGCAGTTCGATACCGATGTGGTTGGTGATCATGTAGGCGAAGTTGAGGCCCAGTTGGGTGTCGCTGCTCATGGTCGCCTTGCCGCCCAGGTTGGTGCCGGCCAATGGCCCCTGGTCAACCTTCACATGGCCGCTGTCTGCTTTCGGGTTCACGGTGATTGCACCGGCGCGAATCAGAATATCGCCGGCTTCGTGAGCGTGTGCGACAGGGGCGGCGAGGGCGAGCGCGAAGAGGGACGCGCCGAGCAGAGACTTGTTCATGGGAGCTCCAAAAGGACGTTTAAAAGTTGTACGTCCAATGGTAAAGATCGTTCCGTCCGATCTTTTGACTCAGCTCAATGAAAGCTCGATCAGCGTTACTCCTGCAGTTCGTAGACGTAAATCTTCTCGGCATCCATCTGGTAACCGGCGTCGGCCAGCTCACTGGAAGACGGCTTTACCTGCATCGCACCTTCGATCCAATACGGCTGATACAGCTCATCAAGCTTCACGCCGACTTCGCTTTTCACATGCACGATCTGGTTCGACGGCGGCGGCGGTACGTGGATGCACGCGCCGAAATACGGCACCAGCAAAAACTCGGTGGTGCGGCCTTCTTCGCTGACTTCCAGCGGCACGATATAGCCCGGCAAACGGATGTGCTTGCCGTTCAGGCTCTGCACCACTGGCGCGTTGGGCAGTTCCTGTTTAGCCGCAGGCGCGGCCTCGACCGAAAGCGCATCGGCCATGTTCGACAGGTCGTGCAGCGGTTTCATGTTGGGGACTTCCGGCGGCGCGTCCGGCGGGATCATTTCCTGCCACGACAGGTCCTTGGGCTGCTCGTCGGCCCAGGCGGGCACCACCACCAGCAGCAACAGCGCAAACAGGGCACGATGCATCGACAGCTTCCTCATAAACGTATGGACAGGCCATCGGCCAACGATTGCCGATAGGCGCGCCACGCGGGCACGCTGCCCATCAACAGCGCGGCGGCCAGGATACCGATGAGCAAGGTCCATTCATATTCGCTCGGCCACGACATCGGCAGGTCCAGGCCGTAGTTGGCCTGCAAATACCCGCGCGACGCGGCGATGCACACGTACAGCAGACCCACGCCCGCCACGACGCCCGACAAAGCCAGCGCGAAGGCTTCGAAGATCAGCAGGGTCGCAATGTGCCAGGGGCGTGCGCCCACCGAGCGCAAAATCGCCATCTCGCGGCGGCGTTCATTGAGGCTGGTGAGGATTGCCGTAAGCATACCGATCAAGCCCGTCAGCACCACGAACAGCGAGATCACGAACAGCGCTTTTTCGGCGGTGCCCATCATGCTCCACAGCTCTTGCAGCGCCACGCCCGGCAGGATCGCCAGCATCGGCTCGCCACGGAACTCATTGATCTCGCGTTGCAGCGCGAAGGTGGAAATCTTGTTGTTCAGGCCGAGCATAAACGCAGTGATCGCTTGCGGCGTGAGGTCCATATTGCGTGCCTGGTCGGCACTGATACGGCCTTTGCCCTGGGCCGGCACGCCGTTGTGCCAGTCGATATGGATCGCCTCCATACCGCCGAGGCTGATGTGCAGCGTGCGGTCCACCGGCGTGCCGGTGCGCTTGAGAATGCCGACCACGGTAAACGGTTTGTCGTCGTGTTTGACCAGGCTAACCACTGCTACACCGTGGGCCAGCACCAGCTTGTCGCCGAGCTTGTAGTGCAGCGCATCCGCCACTTCGGCGCCGAGCACCACTTCGAATGGGTCAGTGGCGAAAGCACGGCCGCTGGCCAGTTCGAGGTTCTGCTTGCGGCCATATTGGTAATGCTCGAAGTAGGACGCGTTGGTGCCCATCACGCGATAGCCACGGTGCGAGTCGCCGAGGGAAATCGGGATCGCCCATTTCACCTGCGGGCTGGCGGCGAAGTGCTCGAAGCTGTCCCAACGGATGTTATTGGTGGCGTTGCCGATGCGGAACACCGAATACAGCAGCAAGTTGACCGAGCCGGAGCGGGCGCCAACGATCAGGTCAGTGCCGCTGATGGTGCTGGCGAAACTGTTGCGCGCCTCAACACGCACGCGTTCAACGGCGAGCAACAGGCACACCGAAAGGGCGATGGCGAAGGCAGTGAGAATCGCGGTAAAGCGGCGGTTAGCCAGGCTGGCCATGGCTAGACGGAACAGATACATCTCAAACCTCTGCGGGCGTGGCGGCGCGATTGAGTTCGGCCAGCGACAGGTGGCGGTCGAACAGCGGCGCGAGGCTCTGGTCATGGCTGACGAATAACAGACTGGCGCCTGCTTCGCGGCATTCGGCGAACAGCAGCTGAATGAACGCTTCGCGGGCGTCGTAATCGAGGGCTGAGGTGGGTTCGTCGGCGATCACCAGTTCCGGTTGGCCGATCAACGCACGGGCGGCGGCCACGCGTTGTTGCTGGCCGATGGACAGCGAGTCGGCACGGCGTTCCAGCAGGTCTTTGTCCTTCAAGCCCAAATGCGCCAGCAAGGTCGCGGCGGCCTGGTCGACGCTGCCGTGTCGCTGAGTCGCCCGCTGCGCACGCAGCCTGGAAAAGTGACACGGCAGTTCGACGTTCTCGCGCACTGAGAGAAACGGCAACAGGTTGAATTGCTGAAAAATATAGCCGGTGTGATCGACGCGGAAGCGGTCGCGGGCACCGGCCGAGAGTTCGGTCAGCTCCTGGCCGAGCAGGCGAATGCTGCCACGGCTGGGTTTCTGTACGCCGCCCAACAGCCCGAGCAAGGTGGTTTTGCCACTGCCGCTCGGGCCTTTGAGAAACAAAGTTTCCCCCGCTTCCAGGCGGAACGCGGGGATATCCAGCAACTGCGGGTGGCCGGGCCAGTTGAAGCCCAGGTCAGACAGTTCGATCAGTGCTTGGGTCATAGGGCATCAGTGGTCTGGTTTGATTTGGATGATGGCACCGATCCCATGTGGGAGCTGGCTTGCCTGCGATGACGGCGGCACATTCAATATCGATGTGTCTGTTATACCGCTATCGCAGGCAAGCCAGCTCCCACATTGACCGTGTTTCAAATCAGAATTTCAGGGTGGCTGCGGCGGCCGTCGCTTCAACACCTTGCTGGCCGCTTGGGCCGATCAGTTGTACCTGAATCTTCTGGGTGGCAGGGAAGGTCTTGAACACTTGGGTCAGGTCGAGGTTGCTCAGCGCGGTCGGCGTGGCGCAGGTGAACTGGTAGTGCGCGTGGATTTCGCTGTGGTCGTGATGATGTTCGTGGGCGGCAGTGCCTTTGCCGTCGGTGGCGTGGTCGTCATCGTCCTCATCATGGTCGGCTTCAGGCTTATCGCCAAACAACGGGCTGTTGAGTTCCTGGGTGCTGATCACACAACCGGCAGATTTGGGCAGCGTGAACAGCGCCTGTGGGTTTTCCAGCTGCTTGCGTGCGGCGGCGACCTTGGCTTTGTCGGCAGGCGTGGTGGCCTTGTGTTCAAAGCCCACAAGGTTCATGGCCGGGCTGTCGAATTCCAGCTCAAGCGCCTGGCCGTCGAGTACCGCATTGAGGCGGCCGACACCATGCTCATGGGCACCGAGGCTGCCGTGTTCATGCTCATGATCGTGTTCATCGGAGGCGTGGGCGATGGCCAGGGGCAGCAGGGCAAACGGCAAGGCAAGCAGCAGACGGCGCATGAGAAGGCTCCATAAGATGAAAGTTTTGTTATGTGATCTTATAACAATATTCGCGCCAGTTTGAACGCCCGCTTGGCGTTGCGCAAGTCGCGTGGGAGCATGCGGGTCGGAAAACTGCGGGAGTAAGAGCGATGTTGCGAATTCGTGGAACCGTCGGTGACTTGCCGGTGGATTTGACCCTGGAACTCGATGACGGCGATTGGGCGCGCCTGGGCGAGCACTTGCAGGCAACTCCGGCGCCGAGCGCGCCGGCTGTTGCGCCGGTCAAACACAACGATGATTTGTGGCAGAACGCCCAGGATCTGTTGCGCAAGGCCGGGCAACTTAATGGGCTTGAGTTGCTTGATCAGCTTGAAGGCTTGGCCGGTGATGCAGCCTCAGGCAAACGCCTGCTGGTACGGCTGCGCCACAGTGCCAGTGTGAAAGTGGCCAGCGGCGGGGATACGCCGCTGTACAGCTGGATCGGCGATTAATACAGCGCGGCGAACAACTTGCGACGGTACACCGTGACCAGCGGGTGGTCATTGCCCAGCAGTTCGAACACCTGCAGCAACGTCTTGTGCGGCAGGCCTTCGCTGTAGCTGCGGTTGCGGATAAACAGCTTGAGCAGGCCTTCCAGCGCGGCGTCGTATTGCTGGCGCGCCAGTTGCTGAATCGCCAGTTGATAGGCTGCTTCATCGTCCTGCGGGTCTTGCGCCAGGCGGCTTTTCAAGTCGGCGGCATCCGGCAGGTCGGCGGCCTGGCGCAGGAAGGTGATTTGCGCCTTGGCGCCGGCGAGGGCGGCTTTGTGATCGTCGCTTTTCACCGCGTCGAGTACAGCCTGAGCTTCGCCCAATTCACCGCGTTCGGCCAGGCAACGTGCATACAGAATCAGCGCGCCAGCATTGGTGTTGTCCTCGCCCAGCAGCGCCACCAGCACCGCTTCGGCATCGCTGATACGGCCTTCGGCAAACAACGCCTGGGCCTGTTCCAGCGGATCAGCGGCCTTCGGTGGCGGCATCTTCACGTGGGGCTCGAGCATCGCTCGCACGGCCGACTCCGGCTGCGCCCCGGCAAATCCATCCACCGGCTGGCCGTCCTTGAACAGCACCACCGTGGGCAGGCTTTGAATGCCAAAACGCGCGACGATGTCCTGCTCGGCCTCGCAATCGACCTTGGCCAGCAGCAACTCGCCCTGATAACTCTCGGCGATTTTCGCCAGCATCGGCATCAATGCCTTGCACGGCGCGCACCACTCGGCCCAGAAATCCACCAGCACGGGTTTTTCGAATGAGTTCTGAATCACTGCCTGGTCGAACGTAGCAGTGGTGGCGTCGAAGATGTACGGCGTGGGCTCACTCATGGGGCGTCTCGAATAAAGCGGGAATGGGGCAACTATAAGGGCTGGCGAGGTTGGCTGAAAGCATGATGAGTTCAAGCCAGCCCCTACTGGAGAATGCGCTCAACTGTGGGAGCTGGCTTGCCCGCGATGGCCATAGGTATCTACACAACTTTTGAAGGCAGCCAATTTCTCCTGTGGCGAGCAGGCTTGCCCTGCGTTGGGCTGCGAAGCAGCCCCAAACCCAGTCGCTGAGTTCTTTCAGGAAAAATGCAGTGCCTTTACTGGGGCCGCTTCGCAGCCCAACGCAGGCGGTGCGACGATTCGACAAGCCTGCTCGCCACAACAGCCCACTTACAACAGACTTCGTGTTAACCGGTTGTGTAGATACCTATGCCGCGATGGCCTCAAGCGCGCCGCGAATGGTACAGGCTCACTTTGCGAAACTCCCAAGGCTCGGCCAGGTCCGGCAGCGTCAGCGCATCGAGGATGTCCAGGCGCTGATACGCCGGGTGCTGGAAGTCGCGCACCCGGGAGTCGGCCACCAGCGCTTCATGGCCACGCGTCAGGAAGTGGTCGAGCAGCGGCAGGTTGGCGCGGTCGTAGAGCACGTCGGCCACCAGGATCAGGTCGAAGCGGTCGGCCTCGGCAAAAAAGTCGGCTGAATAACTCAGCGCTACACCATTGAGTTCGGCGTTTGCCCGGCAAGCGGCCAAAGCCAGCGGGTCGAGGTCGCAGGCCACCACTTCCAGCGCGCCGGCTTTAACCGCAGCAATCGCAGCCACACCGGAACCTGCGCCAAAATCCAGCACGCGTTTGCCCGCCACCCACTCGGGATTCGCTGCCAGGTAGCGCGCCAGTGCCAAACCGCTGGCCCAGCAAAAACTCCAGTACGGCGGTTCATGCAGGATGCGCCGGGTCTCTTCCTGGCTGAAGGCACGGTCCATGTTGCCTGCGTCCAGCAGCCACAACGACAGCTCGGTGCCCGGCAGCGGGCAGGGCACCAGTTGTGCGTCGCCGATCAGTTCGCTCAGGGCGCGTTGCAGGCCCAGCGGTGGCGTCATGGTGCCCGGACGAGTTGCAGAGGGCCGGTGGTCTGGGTGATCGCCTGGGTGATACGCACCGCAGGCAGGTGCAGGATCAACTGGCCGGACTGGCTGGCGCGACCGCGCAGCTCAACCCGTGCACCGGCTGGGAAAGCCTCTGGGTTAAAACGCAGGCGGAAGGCCAGTGGCTTGCCGTTGCCGGTGAGTACGCTGCTGGCGAGCAGTTGTTGCGGGCGGTTGCGCTCATCGATTACCAGCAGGGCCAGTTCGACTTCGGCATTGGCTGGCACGCCATTCAGGCTGCCGTTGATTTCCCGCTGGTAAGCCGGCAAGGGGCCGAGGTCTTCAATGCCGGGGACTTTTTTCTCTTGGGCAGGCGCGGGTTGTGGTGTCGACGGTTTTGGGGCTTCGCTGCTACAGGCGACCAGAAAACTGAACAGGGCGAGTAAAACAAGTGGTCGTAACTGCATGTACGGCTCCAGAAAGGACAAAATCCGTGGCTTAAAAAATATGAAACATAATAGTCAGCCTATATACCGTAAAGGCTATGGCTTGTCTTGCCACGGGGATGCGCTACCATGGCCCTCCCATTTTTTGTTGCCTGCCAACCATGCACTGTCCCTTCTGCGGTGCCAACGACACCAAGGTCATTGACTCGCGTCTGGTCGCCGAGGGCGATCAAGTACGCCGCCGGCGCGAATGCCTGGCCTCTGGCTGCGGTGAACGTTTCACCACCTTCGAAACCGCCGAACTGGTGTTGCCACGTCTGATCAAGTCCGACGGCAGCCGCCAGCCTTTCGACGAAGAAAAACTGCGCGCCGGTATGCAGCGCGCCCTGGAAAAACGCCCGGTGAGTGTCGAGCGGCTGGAGGCGGCGCTGGTGCATATCAAGCACAAGCTGCGCGCCACCGGCGAGCGCGAGGTCAAGAGCCTGGTGGTTGGAGAACTGGTGATGGGCGAGCTGCAAAAGCTCGACGAAGTCGCCTATATCCGTTTCGCCTCCGTGTATCGACGCTTCCAGGACCTCAATGAGTTCCGCGAAGAGATCGACCGCCTGGCCCGTGAGCCTGCCAAAGAATGAACCCACCGTCTGCCGAACAAGCCGTCCTCGATGCCCATTACATGGCCCGCGCCCTCGAATTGGCGCGCAAAGGCCTGTACACCACCCACCCCAACCCACGAGTGGGCTGCGTGATTGTGCGGGATGGGCAGATTGTCGGCGAAGGCTGGCATGAGCGCACCGGCGAGCCCCATGCCGAGCCGAACGCCCTGCGCGCCGCTGGTGAAAAGGCCCGTGGCGCCACGGTGTACGTGACCCTCGAACCGTGCAGCCACCATGGGCGCACGCCGCCTTGCGCCGATGCGCTGGTGACCGCCGGTGTGGCACGCGTAGTGGCCGGGATGCAGGACCCGAATCCGGAAGTGGCCGGGCGCGGACTGCAGCGCTTGGCTCAAGCCGGCATCGAAACCCACAGCGGCGTACTCGAACAACAAGCGCGCGCGCTGAACCCCGGCTTCCTCAAGCGTATGGAACACGGCCTGCCGTTTGTGCGGGTCAAGCTGGCGATGAGCCTGGACGGCCGTACCGCGATGGCCAGCGGCGAAAGCCAATGGATTACCGGGCCGGCTGCCCGCGCCGCCGTGCAGCGCCTGCGCGCCGAGGCCAGTGTAGTGCTGACCGGCGCCGATACGGTGCTGGCCGACGGTGCGCGCCTTACTGTGCGCGCCGCTGAGCTTGGTCTGGACGAAGAAGCCACCGCTCTGGCCATGTCGCGCCCGCCATTGCGCGTGTTGATCGACGGTCGCCTGCGGGTGCCGCTCAACGCGCCGTTCTTCAAGGCCGGCCCGGCGCTGGTCATCACCTGCGTCACCGCGGAAAACCAGTTCCCGCGTGGCCCGGAATGCCTGGTGGTGCCGGGCGTTGAAGGCCAGGTCGACCTGCGTTCGGCGCTGCTGGCGCTGGCAGCCCGTGGCGTCAACGAAGTGCTGGTGGAAGCCGGCCCAAGCCTGGCGGGCGCGTTTGCCCAGCAAGGCCTGGTCGACGAATACGTGATTTTCGTCGCCGGCAAGTTCCTGGGCTCCGCCGCCCGGCCTTTGCTCGACTGGCCGCTTGAGAAACTGGCCGACGCCCCCCAACTCAAGATCACTGAAATGCGCGCTGTAGGCGACGACTGGCGAGTCACTGCCATCCCGCTACCACCAGCGAGCGTATAATTCCGACCGGGCGCTCCAGCGCCCGTCCCGTTTTCCAGGAGAAGGCCATGTTCACCGGCATTATCGAATCCATCGGCAGCATCCGCGCCATGACCCCAAAGGGCGGCGACGTACGCCTGCTGGTTGAAACCGGCAAGCTCGACCTCGGCGACGTCAAGCTGGGCGACAGCATCGCTGTCAGCGGCGTGTGCCTGACCGTCATCGAGTTGCCGGGTAACGGCTTTGCCGCCGACGTCAGCCGGGAAACCCTGGACTGCACCGCGATGAATGATCTTGCGGCCGGCAGCCCGGTAAACCTGGAAAAAGCCCTGACCCCGACCACCCGTTTGGGCGGCCACCTGGTCAGCGGCCACGTCGACGGCGTCGGCGAGGTGGTTGCACGCAGCGAAAACGCGCGCGCCGTGGAATTCCGTATCCGCGCGCCGAAAGAGCTGGCCAAGTACATCGCCCACAAAGGCTCGATCACCGTCGACGGCACCAGCCTGACTGTGAACGCCGTGAATGGCGCCGAATTCGAACTGACCATCATCCCGCACACCTTGAGCGAAACCATCATGGCGTCGTACCAGCCAGGTCGCCGGGTGAACCTGGAAGTCGACTTGCTTGCCCGTTACCTGGAGCGCCTGCTGATGGGCGATAAGGCCGCAGAGCCAGCATCCGGGAACATCACCGAAAGCTTTCTGGCCGCTAACGGCTACCTGAAATCCTGACCAAGGGGGTGCCGCGTGGCGCTCAATAGCATCGAAGAACTGGTTGAAGACATCCGCCAAGGCAAGATGGTCATCCTGATGGATGACGAAGATCGCGAGAACGAAGGCGATATCATCATGGCCGCCGAGGCGTGCAAGCCCGAGCACATCAACTTTATGGCCAAGCACGCCCGTGGGCTGATCTGCATGCCCATGAGTCGCGAGCGCTGCGAGCTGCTCAAGCTGCCGTTGATGGCGCCGCGCAATGGCTCGGGTTTTGGTACCAAGTTCACCGTATCGATTGAAGCGACCACCGGCGTCACCACCGGCATTTCCGCCGCCGACCGCGCCCGCACGGTGCAAGCCGCTGCGGCCAAAGACGCCAAGGCCGAAGACATCGTCAGCCCCGGCCACATTTTCCCGCTGATGGCCCAACCGGGCGGCACCCTCGCTCGCGCCGGCCACACCGAGGCGGCCTGTGACCTGGCGCGCATGGCCGGTTTCGAGCCAAGCGGCGTGATCTGCGAAGTGATGAACGACGACGGCACCATGGCCCGTCGCGCCGAACTTGAGGCGTTTGCTGCCGAACACGGCATCAAGATCGGCACCATTGCCGACCTGATTCACTACCGCATGATCCACGAACGTACCGTTCAGCGGATTGCCGAGCAGCCGCTGGACAGCGAACTGGGCCAGTTCAACCTGGTGACCTACCGTGATTCAGTCGAAGGCGATGTGCACATGGCCCTCACCTTGGGGAGCATTTGCGCTGAAGAACCGACCCTGGTGCGCGTGCATAACATGGACCCGCTGCGCGACCTGCTGATGGTCAAGCAGCCGGGCCGCTGGAGCCTGCGTGCCGCCATGGCCGCGGTTTCCGAGGCTGGCAGCGGTGTGGTGCTGTTGCTCGGCAACCCGGTGGATGGCGACGTATTGCTCGCGCATATTCGTGAAACTGCCGAGCACACCCAGGTCAAAACACCGACCACCTACAGCATCGTCGGTGCCGGTTCGCAGATCCTGCGTGACCTCGGTGTGCGCAAAATGCGCCTGATGAGCGCACCGATGAAATTTAATGCGATATCCGGATTCGATCTGGAAGTTGTAGAATACGTGCCCTCCGAATAAAGGCCGGCGTTTTCTGCCCCTTGTTCGCGGTTAAATCATCACTGAGGGACGCACTTTTCGCGTCCCGGCTCTTTAAGAGATTTGTCGAATGACCCTGAAGACCATCGAAGGTACCTTCATCGCCCCCAAAGGCCGCTATGCCCTGGTGGTTGGCCGCTTCAACAGCTTCGTGGTTGAAAGCCTGGTAAGCGGTGCCGTGGATGCCCTGGTTCGCCACGGTGTGAGCGAGAGCGACATCACTATCATCCGCGCCCCTGGCGCCTTCGAAATTCCACTGGTTGCGCAAAAAGTTGCACAGCAGGGTGAATACGCGGCGATCATCGCCCTGGGCGCGGTCATTCGGGGCGGTACTCCGCACTTCGAATACGTGGCTGGCGAATGCACCAAGGGCCTGGCCCAGGTGTCCATGGAGTTCGGCGTGCCAGTCGCTTTCGGCGTACTGACCGTAGATTCCATCGAGCAAGCCATCGAGCGCTCCGGCACCAAGGCCGGTAACAAGGGCGCAGAAGCTGCCTTGTCCGCACTGGAAATGGTTAGCCTGCTGTCGCAGTTGGAGGCCAAGTGATTTCCGACGAGAGCGATCAGTTCAACCCACAGGATCCGCGTCCAGCCGATGCCGGCAAGCCATCCAAAAGCGAGAAGCGCCGTAAGGCGCGTCAACTCGCGACCCAGGCGCTGTACCAGCGCCTGATGGCCGGAGCCTCGCTGAACGAAATCGAAGCGCAGTTTCGCGTCGACAACGACTTCACGTTTGCCGACCAGAGCTACTTCCACGATATCCTGCACGGTGTGCATGCCAACCTGACCGAGATCGACACGGCTCTGGCGCCATGCCTGGACCTGACCATTGAAGAACTCGACCCGGTTGAACTGTGCGTGATGCGCCTGTCCACCTGGGAGTTGCTCAAGCGCGTCGACGTGCCTTACCGCGTGGTGATCAACGAAGGTATCGAGCTGGCGAAAGTCTACGGTTCGACCGACGGCCACAAGTTCGTCAACGGCGTGCTCGACAAGCTGGCCCCGCGCCTGCGCGAAGCCGAAGTGAAGGAACACAAGCGCTAAGTCGCTTGAGTCCTGAATGGGTGAGTTCGAGCTGATCCGCAATTACTTCGCTGCCGCGCCTTGTGCGCAGGGCGGTGAAGGCATTGCCTTGGGGATCGGCGACGACTGCGCCCTGCTGGCGCTCCCTGCCGGGGAGCAGTTGGCAATCTCCACCGATACGCTGGTGGCTGGCGTGCACTTCGCCGACCCCTGTGACCCGTTCCTGCTCGGCCAGCGCTCGCTGGCCGTGGCAGTCAGCGACCTGGCCGCCATGGGCGCCCATCCTCTGGCCTTCACCCTCGCACTCACCACACCCACCGTCGATGCCGATTGGCTGCAACGCTACGCCCAGGGTTTGAACGCCATGGCGCAAAGCTGCGGCGTGGGGCTGGTGGGCGGCGATACCACGCGCGGGCCGCTGAGCCTGACCCTGACCGTGTTTGGCCGTGTGCCGGCCGGGCAGGCGCTGGTTCGCAGCGGTGCACAGCCGGGTGATTTGCTGTGTGTGGGTGGTGAGCTGGGTAACGCTGCCGGCGCTTTGCCGCTGGTATTGGGGCAACGCACGGCGGACGCAGCTATCGCTGATCCGCTGCTCGCCCATTACTGGTCGCCGCAACCGCAGTTGGCGCTGGGCCTCGCGCTTCGGGGTAAGGCCACGTCTGCGATGGACATCTCCGACGGCCTGCTGGCCGATTGTGGGCATATCGCCAAGGCATCGGCTGTCAGGCTGGTCATTGAGCGTGAGAAACTGCCGTTATCCCAGGCGTTGCTGGCGTTTGTTGGCGATGACGATGCCCGTGTGGCCGCGTTGAGCGGGGGCGACGACTATGTGTTGGCGTTCACCCTGCCACCGGCCGAGCTGGCGCCGCTGTTGGCGGACGGCTGGCCGATTCACGTGATCGGCCGGGTCGCGGCGGGGCAGGGCGTGACGCTGATTGACGCCGCCGGGCAAGACATCACGCCAGCCGTGCGCGGCTATCAGCATTTTCGCGACACGCCGTAAGCGACAGACCTGCGCTACCCTCTATACGGTTATCCCTGTACAGGAGGTAGTCACCATGGGTGTGCGCCGTTGGCTGCTGATAGTGTTGTGCGCTCTCGCAACCCAGATTCTCGCCGATGAAGCACCTGTCCCTGGCAAGATCATGCTGGCCAGTGAGCAGTGGAACGACTACACCAACAAAGATGGCAGCGGCCTGGCCTGGGATGTGTTGCGAAAGATCTTCGAGCCGGTGGGCATTACCGTGCAAACCCGCAGCGTGCCCTATACCCGTTCGGTCGGCCTGGCCCAGCGTGGCGAGGTGGATGGCTGGGTCGGTTCTTATCGCGACGAAGCCAGTGGCGTGTTGTACCCGCACTGGAATTTCGACTCCGACCACATCTACGCCCTAGGGCTGGCAGCCACACCTGCACCGAGCATCGCCACGCTGGGCAATTATCGTTTGGCCTGGGTGCGCGGCTACAAGTACGAGGAATACCTGCCGAATGTGCGCCGCTTCAACCCGATAGAACGTCGGAGTGGCATCCTGCCGATGCTGCAACACGGCCGCGCCGACTTCTATATTGATGCCCTCACTGAAGCCAAATACGTGCTCAGCCAGTCGGATGACCCGGCGCAATTCAAGCTCACTCATATAGCCGAACTGCCGCTCTACATAGGCTTTGCCGACACCGAGCGTGGGCGGGAATTGATGGGGGTTTATGAGCAACGCATGGCCACGTTGGTGAAGAGCGGCGAGTTGAAAGCGATTTTCGAGCACTGGAAACAACCGTACCCGTTCTGACCTGCATAGAACCAGGACGAAGGCCAATCGAACCTATTGATCTTTATCAGCGATAATTCAGCTTAAGCGTCTGTAGGAACCTGCTGTTACAATGACGCCCTCTGTGAAATCTGAAATCAGGAGCACACGGTGCCCGTCGTTTTCGTCGCCGCTTCCAAGCTGCCTACCCCTTTTGCCACGTTCACCATGAACGGCTTTCTCGAAGAGGCCACTGGCCGCGAGCACGTCGTGCTCAGCCTGGGTGATATCGCCGACGGCGCGCCGGTGCTCGGCCGCGTGCATTCCGAATGCCTGACCGGCGACGCCTTGTTCAGCCAGCGCTGCGACTGCGGCTCGCAACTGGAAGCGGCCATGCGCGCCATTGCCCGTGAAGGCCGTGGTGTGCTGCTGTACTTGCGCCAGGAAGGCCGTGGCATTGGCCTGATGAACAAGATTCGCGCCTACGAGCTGCAAGATGGTGGCGCCGATACCGTCGAAGCCAACGAGCGCCTGGGTTTTGCCGCCGACCAGCGCGACTACGCGATCTGCCTGCCGATGCTGGAGCATTTAGGCGTCAAATCCCTTCGCCTGATGACCAACAACCCGCGCAAAGTCAAAGCCTTGACCGAGATGGGCATCACCGTGGCCGAGCGCGTGCCGCTGCACACCGGGCAAAACCCGCACAACAAGCTCTACCTGGCCACCAAAGCCAGCAAGCTCGACCACATGATGGGTAACGAGCATCAGGGCGAGGTCGACCGCGCGTGACCCGTGGCCAGGTAAAACGGCGACTGTCCTTCAACTGGTGGCAGTACCTGGCCCTGGCATTGCTCCCGCTGTTCGTGCTTAACCTGGTGTTCGGGCAAGCCCAATCCCTGCTTCCTGTGTTGGCCATGCCGCTCTTTATTGCCGGCGTGGCCTCGATGTTTCTGAGCCTGCGTTATTTTCATGGCTATAAACACGCACTGATCGCCACTTCCAAAGCTCTCGATACGCCCGAAGAACCGGCTGCGTGGATTACCCTCGCGGCCCGTCGGCGCACGGCGTTGCTGGTGGCTGCCCTGCCAGCCTGGATCGGTGCGTTGGCGGTGTTTGTCGGCCTGGAGGCGGTGCCGCTGTGCCTGCTGGCGCTGTCGACACTGGTGCTGTTCTATCTCTATCGCATCCCGCGTCAGCTGGGATGATGCGTGTTTGGCTGTCGCTTCTGGTGCTGGCATTCAGTGCCCAGGCGATTGCGGTTGAACGCGTCGTCAGCCTGGCGCCGTCTCTCTCCGAAATCGTGGTCGAACTGGGCGCCGCCGACCTGCTGGTGGGCGTGCTCGACGGCGGCGAGCGCCCGGCGGCATTGGCCCAAGTGCCGTCGGTTGGGCAATACGGCCAACTGAATATGGAGCGCTTGCTCAGCCTCAAGCCCGACCTCATTCTGCTCTGGCCCGGCAGTGTTGGCCCGGCCCAGCGCGAGCAATTGCAGCGCCTGAATATCCCGGTTTATGTGGCTGAACCCCATAGCCTTGAACAGCTGACGGCCCAGGTACAAGCCATCGCTCAACAATTGGGCCGCGAAGCGGCGGGGCGCACGCTGGCCGCGCAGTTACGCCAACGCTTGGCCGAACTGCGCCAACGCTATCAGCGCGCCGAACCGTTACGTGTGTTTTATCAGGTATGGAACCAGCCGCTGTACACCGTGGGCGGTGGGCAGATCATCAGTGATGCCTTGGAGGTATGTGGCGCACGCAACGTGTTTGCCGACCTCAAACTGCCCGCGCCGCAGGTCAGCGTCGAGTCAGTGTTGCAGCGCAACCCTCAGCTGATCCTGGCGGGTGATCAGGCGCAACTCGACGAGTGGAAGGCCTGGCCTCAGATCGCGGCGGTGGCTGAAGGTCGTATGCAGGTCGTGCCCGACAAGGGGCTGGAGCGGCCCAGCGGGCAAATGGTTGAGGCCATCGCGAAGCTCTGTCAGGCAATGGCTGCCCAGCGCTGAGAGTCGCTGTGTTTTCGTCTGCTGCGGTGCGATTAGTCTGTCAAAACCATCGGATTTTGCCTGGCGATCTACCCGCCTAGGAGTGCTAGTTTCGCGGCTCTCCCATTCGAGCTGATCAAGGACACATCATGCGTTATCTATTGGCGATGGCCGGCGCCGCTTTCGCATTGGCGCTTATAAGCGGGTGCGATATTTCCCAAAGAATTTCCGAACTGCGGACCTTTGGTAATCACCCTGTGGTGGACAGGACCGCAACGGTGGACAGCACCCAGCAAGACCTCCTCACTATCCAGAAACCTGCGAAAATCACTTCGATCCGTGGCGGCACCTCCCAGTGTTTTGATTACGCGTTGGAGCGCGATGGTAAAAGAGCCGACTATTTCGTCTCGTTCACCTCCCAGGGTTGGGCAAATGCCTGGGGCTACTCAACGTGCAGCAAGCAGGTGGCAGCAGGCGGCCTGACGTCTAACGAGCGGATCAAGAGGCAGTACTGACCATTGATAGTGCGCGCTGGCGTTACAGTTCCGGCGTCCAGGTCACTCCGAACAACAGCGCCCGGCCTTCTTCCCGGTAGCCGTATTGTTGGCCTTGATACTGATACAGCGCCCGGCTGTAGTCTTTGTTCAGCAGGTTATCGACCTTCATGTTCAATGTTACTTCACGGTTCACCGCCCAACTGGCGCGAAGCCCCAGCAACCCGTAACCACCCAACCGTTGCTGGTTTTTCGGATCATCGTAGCTGCTGCTTACCGCTTGCCAGCTGGCGCCGACGCCAAACTGATCGAATTGGCGATCCAGGTCCAGGCTCACCGTGCGTCTGGCGCGGCGGGCCAATGTGCGGCCAGTGTCGCGGTCGTGTGGGTCAATCATCGCCAGCCCAAGGCTGCCTTGCCAGCCGAACAGTTCTTGCTTGAGCGCTGCTTCGAAGCCATTGATGCGGGCCGAGCTGACGTTTTGTGGGCCGTCGCTGCCGAACACGATGGCGTCCTGAATATCGGTGCGGTACAGCGACGCCTCCAGGCGGCTGGTGTCGCTGAGCTGGCTGCGCCATTGCAGTTCATAGCTTTTGGAGGTTTCGGGTTTCAGGTTTGGGTTGGCGTTTTTGAAGCCGTATTCGTCCGGGTAATAAAGGTCGTTGAAGGTCGGTGCGCGGAAGCCTTCGCTGTAACTGAACAACAGGTCGTTATCCGGGTTCACCGGCAGGGTCAGGGTGCCGCTCCAGCTGGTGTGACCGCCGAATTGCTGGTTCTGGTCGCGGCGCAGGCCCAGCTCGGTGGAAAAATACTGTGTTTCAAAGCGGTGCTGGATAAACGCGGCGCGGTTCCAGCGGCTGTCTTCGGCGAGCACCGTACTGCTGTTGACCCGGTCTTCGTACCAGTCGCCGCCCAGGATCAGGCTGTTCTGATCATTGAGGGTCAAGTCGTTCTGCCAGGTCAGCGAGTCGCGGTAGGTGTTGAACACACTGCGGTCGTCGCTGAGTTTATCCAGGGTTTTTTCGCGGTTTTCGCTGTGACCCAGCTCCAGGCGAGACTTCCACGCATCGTTGATGCGCGCGTCGACATAGCTGCTGACGCTGCTGACGGTGAAGTCTGTATAGGGTTTTTGCTGGAAGCTCTGGTAGGTGAGCGAGTCATAGCGACCAAAAGGGTTGTCGAATTCGCTTTTGCCACGGTTATCCAGCACATTCACGCCAGCGTCGATCTCATCGGTGAAGGCATGGCTCAGGCTGAAACTGATGGCTTGGTTGCGATAAGCATCGTGGTCGCCATCGCTCGGGTACGACGTGCGTGTGCGGTTGATCCCCGCCGTGTCATCCAGACTGGCGCCAAGGCTGAAGCGGGTTTGCTGGTCGCCGCCGGACAGTCCCAGGCTGCGCTCCCACGTCTGATTGCTGCCAAAGCCCACGTGCAGGCGCGGTTGCAGGCCCGACTCGGTGTTGCGCCGGGTGAAGATCTGAATCACCCCGCCAATCGCATCGCTGCCGTAGATCGCCGAGCGCGAACCGCGCAACACTTCTACGCGCTCGATCTGGTCGATGTTGAGGTATTGCAGGTTGCTGGTGCCGGTGGTGGAGCTGCTGATGCGCTGACCATCCACCAACACCAGGCTCTGGGCGGTGGACGTGCCGCGCACATACACGTTGGTCACGCTGCCACGGCCACCACTTTGCGCCACCTGCACACCGGGCACACGGCTGAGCAAGTCGCTCACGCTGGTGGGTTGCAAGCGGTCGATGTCATCGCGGGTGAACACGCTGTTGGCGGCGCTGCTGTCGTTACGCGCCTGCACCTGGCGGTTGGCGCTGATCACCACGTTGGGGAGTTTGAGGGCGTCGTCGCGCTCGAAGCTGTCGGCCAGCACGGCAGTGGCGGGGAGCAACAGCAGGGGCAGGGCAAAGCGAAGGCGATTCATGGGCTGTCCATAGCATTGAGCAGCAATACAAAAACAATGTGGGAGCTGGCTTGCCTGCGATGCGGTCACCTCGGTTTTTCAGTAAGACCGAGGTGATGCTATCGCAGGCAAGCCAGCTCCCACATGTTATGAGTGTTTTACAGGCCCAGCAGCGCCATGCGCGCGCGCACCGAAGCCTCGATCCCGGCCTCATCCAGGCCACATTCGGCCAGCATCTGCGCCGGTTTGGCGTGTTCCACATACACATCCGGCAAGCCCAGGTGCAGCACCGACTTGAGGATGTTCTCCCGCGCCAGGAACTCACTGACTGCCGCACCGGCGCCACCCATGATGGCGTTTTCTTCGACGGTCACCAGCAGTTCATGGCTGGCGGCGATTTCACGCACTAAGGTCTCATCCAGCGGTTTGACGAAGCGCATGTCGACCACGGTGGCGTCGATTTTCTCGGCGACCTTAAGGGCTTCGGCCACTTGCACGCCGAACACCAGAAACGCGACCTTGCTGCCCTGGCGGCGCACGATGCCTTTGCCAATCTCGATCGGCTCGAGGTTTTTCTCGATTACCGCATTCGGGCCGTTGCCGCGCGGGTAGCGCACGGCAGCCGGGCCGTTGTACAGGTGGCCGGTGCTGAGCATCTTGCGCAGTTCGTTTTCGTCGCTCGGGGTCATCACCAGCATGCCGGGGATGCAGCGCAGGTAGGACAAATCGAAGCTGCCGGCGTGAGTCGGGCCGTCTTCGCCGACCAAACCTGCGCGGTCGATGGCGAACAGCACGTCGAGGTTCTGCACCGCCACATCGTGAACAAGCTGGTCATAGCCGCGTTGCAGGAAGGTGGAGTAAATCGCGACCACCGGCTTGGCGCCTTCACAGGCCATGCCGGCGGCGAAGGTCACCGCGTGTTGCTCGGCAATTGCCACATCGAAGTAGCGCAGCGGGAAACGCTCGCTGAATGCCACCAGGTCGGAGCCTTCCTTCATCGCTGGGGTGATGCCCACCAGGCGCGGGTCGGCGGCGGCCATGTCGCACAGCCATTCGCCAAACACGCCGGAATACTTCGGCCCGCTGGCTTTTTTCGGCGCAGCGGCGGGCGCATCCACGGGTTCGAGCTTGGTGATGGCGTGGTAACCAATCGGGTCGACTTCTGCCGGAGCGAAGCCTTTGCCTTTTTTGGTGACGATATGCAGGAACTGCGGGCCCTTGAGGTCACGCATGTTGCGCAGCGTGGCGATCAGGGTCGGCAGGTCATGGCCGTCGATCGGGCCGATGTAATTCCAGCCCAGCTCTTCAAACAGGGTGCCGGGCACCAGCATGCCCTTGGCATATTCTTCGGTACGCCGGGCAATTTCCCACGCGCCGGGCAGGCGCGAGAGCACCTTCTTGCTGCCTTCGCGCATGCTGGCGTAGGTGCGGCTCGAAAGGATTTTTGCCAGGTAATTGGACAGGCCACCCACATTGCGCGAAATCGACATGTCGTTGTCGTTGAGGATCACCAACATATTGGCGTCCACTTCCGGCGCGTGGTTCAGTGCTTCAAAGGCCATGCCGGCGGTCAGCGCGCCATCACCAATCACCGCAATCGCCTTGCGATCGCTGCCTTGCAGGCGGGCGGCAATTGCCATGCCCAGCGCGGCGCTGATGGAGGTGCTGGAGTGGCCGACGCCAAAGGTGTCGTACTCACTCTCGGAGCGGCGCGGGAAGGCGGCCAGGCCGTCCTTCTGGCGCAGGCTGCCCATGCGCTCGCGGCGGCCTGTTAGGATTTTATGCGGATACGCCTGATGGCCCACGTCCCACACCAGCCGGTCGTCCGGGGTGTCGAACACGTAGTGCAAGGCGATGGTCAGCTCGATGACGCCCAGCCCGGCACCGAAATGCCCACCGGTCTGGCCGACCGTGTAGAGCAATTCCAGGCGCAACTCATCGGCCAGGGTTTCCAGCTCGGCTTCACCCAGTCGACGCAGGCCGACCGGCGTGACAGCACGGTCGAGCAGGGGCGTGGACGGGCGCTTGCGGGGAATCTCTTGAAACGTCGTGGGCATCAGGCGAATCGTTATAGGTATAGAAGAGGCGGCAGTTTACCTCAAGCGGTGCAAACTGCCCACGCAGGGCGCCGAACTTGGCCGATATGCGGCGCGAAAGGCCGCGGTTATCAGTGGCGGCGTTCGACGATATACCGCGCCAGGTCGCGCAGTGGCTCGGCCGCCGCGTCGAAAGGTCGCAGGGCGTCCAGGGCCTGGTCGCGCAGTTCCAGGGCGTAAGCCTTGGCGGCATCAAGGCCCAGCAACGCCGGATAAGTCGGTTTGTCCCGGGCGATATCCGCGCCTTGGCGTTTGCCCAGGGTGGCGGTGTCACTTTCCACGTCGAGAATGTCGTCCTGCACCTGAAACGCCAGGCCGATGGCCCGGGAATAGGTCTGCAGGGCCGCCAATTGCGCAGCTTCGGCGCGGCCACTGGCCAGGGCGCCCAAGTGTACGGCGGCTTCGATCAGCGCGCCGGTCTTGTGACGGTGCATATGTTCGAGGGCTTTTTGGTCGAGCTTGAGGCTGACCGAACCCATGTCGATGGCCTGCCCGCCGACCATACCGGCCGGGCCTGCGGCCAAGGCCAGGGCCGTGACCATGCGCAGGCTGATCTCGGCATTCACGCTGTTCAGGCGTGGGTCCAGCAAGGCGCTGAACGCCAGGC
The DNA here is from genome assembly GCF_013385245.1 of Pseudomonas sp. IPO3747. NCBI lineage: Bacteria > Pseudomonadati > Pseudomonadota > Gammaproteobacteria > Pseudomonadales > Pseudomonadaceae > Pseudomonas > Pseudomonas sp. IPO3747. The sequence goes on along the minus strand of NZ_JACAQL010000010.1, from coordinate 244,330 downwards.
TCTGCAAGCCGTCACCGGCGAGGATCGCGTAGGCTTCGTCAAAGGCTTTATGGGTGGTGGGCTGGCCGCGACGCAGATCGTCATCGTCCATGGCCGGCAAATCGTCATGCACCAGGGAATAGGCATGAATCAGTTCAACCGCACACGCCGCGCCATTGGCGTGCTCGGCCGGCGCACCCAGGGCTTCACAGGCCGCATACGCCAGCAGCGGGCGCACACGTTTGCCGCCGTTCATCACGCTGTAGCGCATGGCTTCATACAAGCGCTTCATCTCCGGGCCTGGCGCTACGAACAAAGGTTCGAGCGCCGCATTGACCCGGGCCTGGCTGCTGGCCTGATACGCACCGATCATTCGGGCTGTTCCGCATCGAAAGGTTCTTCGGCCAACTCCCCGTCGCGCTCCAGCAACACCTGCACCTTCTGCTCTGCCTGCGCCAACGCGCTCTGGCAGTCGCGAGTCAGGCCGATGCCTTGCTCAAACGCCGTCAACGAGTCTTCCAGCGACAACTCGCCGTTCTCCAGACGCTCAACCAGGGTTTGCAGGTCGGCGAGGGATTGTTCGAAATCGAGTGCAACTTTTTTGCGGGCCATGGCGGCTAATCCGGTAGACGGTAAACCGGCGCGACACTAGCAGACATGGGGATTCTGGGCAAATGAGCGGGGCTGTCACTGGTCTGCCGTTGAGCCGAATAAAATGCTTATTCGGCTCATTTCGTGAGCCGATTAGGCATTTTATTCGGCTCAGCGCATACCGCAGTATTGCCCCTGTGCGTCCTTGAGCTGCGCTTCAAATGCCATCAACCCGGCCTGCATTTTCTGCAGCCCGGCAATCTGCCCGGCCAGTTCGCACTTCTTGCTGGCGATGGCCTGGTCTGCCCTTTCCCAAGGCAACGCATCGCCCTCGTGCCCGTGCAAAATCCCCTGCAACTCCTTGAGCTTGAACCCCAATTGCTGAGCGCATTTGATCAGCGTCAGCAACTCGACACTCTGCGCCGAGTAAACCCGATAACGCCCTGCACGCTGTGGCGCTGGCAGCAGGCCAATCGCTTCATAATGACGAATCGCCTTGATGGTCGTGCCCGACAACTGCGCGGCTTTGCCGATGTACATGAAAACTCCTTTTTTCAAATAGTGCGCCGACCTGTTTCAGCCACGTGTCGCGCTGCGTTGCGGTTGATCCCAGTACAGGTCCGAACATCAGCGTCTTGGTCGGCTTGATGCCGCAAAAGGCCAGGGTCGTGCTGCGCATCTGATGAATGCCCGGCATGCGATAGACCCAGCGGTAATACCACGTCGGCGTGTCCAGGGTCACCAACAAATGGGCGGTGCGGCCCTGCAGCAGCTTATCCGGGAAAGCCTTGCCCTTACGGTATTTGAAGGCAAAGCCGGGTAGGAAAATACGGTCGATGAAGCCTTTCATCAATGCCGGGATGCCGCCCCACCAGATCGGGAAAACCCACGCCAGATGAGTCGCCCAGAGGATATCGGCTTGGGCGCTGAGCAAATCGGGTTCCAAGGCTTGGGGCAGGGCATAGCCGTTATGCAGGACCGGGTCGAAAGCCAGTTCGCCTAGCCGCAGGACGCGTACCTCGTGGCCGGCGATTGTAGCCGCGTGGATGTAGGTATCAGCGACGGCTGAGCAGAAACTGGTGCTGGAGGGGTGGCCGAGAATGAGCAGGATGCGCTGAGTCATGGTGCCGAAGCCTGAAAGTGGGCCTTTCAGGGTAGGGTGTGCTGTATAGGGGAGAGTCAAGGCACGGCCCAGCAATGCGTCGATTTGCAAAGGCCAGCAGGACGTTTCTGTGATCTGTGCAAGGCCCTTCCTGAAGCGCTCGCGGCCTCTTGTGACGGTAAAAACCACTGACTAGCCTGTGCCTCTCCAGTCAAGAGTGAAACGGGCATGAGCGAAACCTCCATCGGCTTGATCACGCCTCCTGTGGGCTACAGCGACTGGTTGAGCGACCTTAAACTGCGCATCCATACGGCCCAGCAGCGAGCAACGCTGGCGGTGAACCGCGAACTGGTGCTGCTTTACTGGCAGATCGGCCACGATATTCTGACCCGCCAGGCCGCGCAGGGTTGGGGCAGCAAGGTGGTTGATCGCCTTGCCCAAGACTTGCGCGCGGCCTTCCCCAAGATGAAGGGCTTTTCGCCGCGCAACCTCAAATATATGCGCGCTTTTGCCGAGGCGTGGCCGAATGCCGAATTTGTGCAACAGGCTGCTGCACAATTGCCGTGGGGCCACAATGTGGTGCTTCTAGACAAACTCCCCGGCCCCGAAACGCGCCGGTGGTACGTCGCCCAGGCAATTGAACACAACTGGTCACGTAGCACGCTCGTGATGCAAATCGAGCATCGCCTGCTGGAGCGCAGTGGCAAGGCCGTCAGCAATTTTGAAGACCATTTGCCCAAGCCCCAATCCGACCTGGCGCGCGAATCGCTCAAGGATCCTTATCGCTTCGACTTCCTCAGCCTGGCTTTGGATGCGCAGGAGCGCGATATAGAAAACGCGTTATTCAAGCACGTCACCGACTTCCTGCTTGAACTGGGCGCCGGCTTCGCCTTTGTTGGGCAGCAGGTGTTGCTGGATGTAGGCGGTGATGAGTTTTTCGTCGACCTGTTGTTCTATCACCTGAAGCTGCGCTGCTACGTAGTGATCGAACTCAAGACAGGCAAGTTCAAGCCCGAACACCTCGGCAAGCTGAGTTTTTACCTGTCGGCAGTGGATGCTCAGCTTAAACACCCACAGGACGGTCCCACCATTGGCCTGTTGTTGTGCAAGAGCAAAAATGAAGTGGTGGCTGAATACGCATTGCGCGACAACAACCGGCCGATCGGCGTGGCGGAGTATCAGTTGGTGGAGTCTTTACCGGCAGAGCTACAAACCAGTTTGCCAAGCATTGAGCAGATTGAGCGGGAGCTGGCGGGTTAGGTGCGTTTAACCGTTACAGCCTGCCGTTCAGGCAGGCTGCAACCGTTGAGTGGATAAAATCAGGCCCTTTCCTGCTTGCCCGCATCCATGTCCGTGCTACCCCAGGGCCGCCAGTCATCGGTATGCCGTTCACTGCCATGGGGGCCGCTGGAGCTGGTGCCGCCGGCCAGGAATTTTTCCCACAAGTTCTTGCTGTCGGGGTCGCTGTCCTTGTGCAGGTAGGGTGCCAGCCGCGTCAGGGAGCTGCCTTTTTTGTCTTCGGTTTCCTTGAAGTGTTTCCATTCGTCCGACTGGTACTCGAACATCGATTTGTCGTCCGGCGTGTCGCGACCGCCGTACATATAGGTGGCATAACGCGCGTATTCGAGCTTGTCGCCCCAGTCGTCCCTGGTCACGCCGGCAGCGGCGAGGTCTTTGAAAAACTTGCCTTGGGAGTCGGTGAGCTTTTGCATTTTGGCATGCTCGACCGCCTCTGCGATCAAGGTGCCTGCCACCCCGAAGATCACACCGGCCACGGCGAAAACCGGGCCAGCAATACGGGCGCCGATGGCGAGCCCGCGTACCACGGTGGCGGCAACATCACCGGCCAGTTTGCCAGCCAGGTGAGCGCCTTTGGGGGCGAACATCGCGATGGTATTGGCAATGGCCATACCGGTACCGGATGCACCCCCGCCCAGGGTGAAGGCTGCGTCGGTTTTTTCCAGTGCGGTCTTGGCATTTTTGAGTTTGCGTGCGCCGGAAACGATGTCCATCACGCCGCCGGTCAAATCCAGGCCGGCGCCGCCCATAAAGCGCAGGAACGAGCGCCCGGAGGCGATCGCAATCTCGGATTTTGACGCCGGGCTACCTTTGCCGGGAATGTCCTTGACACCCATGTGTTCGCCAAGGGATTTGGCCGCGTTGTCGTACTCCTTGACCTCATCGGCCGACAGGTTGCCCACGTCGAGTTTCTTGAGGGTTTCGGACGACTCTTTAACCTGGGTGCTGATGGAGGCAGCCAGTGCGTCGGATTTTTCGGTGGCTTTCTTGCCCCAGATATCCGGCAGGTTCTCGTCGATCAGCCCCAGCCATTCAGTGGCTTTGATTTTTGCCGGGCCTTTGCCGTCTTTATCCACGTCAGGTTCATAGGGTTTAGTGCCTCCCAGGGTTTCCACAATGTTCGAACCGAACTTGAGGAAGTCGTTGGTAAAGCTCAAACCGGCGACCAAGTCTTTGGCGGCGGCAATTTTCTGGTCGTCGGTCATGTTGCCGCCGCCATTGGCGAGCTGCAGGGCGCCGCTGACCAGGTTCATGGTGCCCGCCATGGCACTCAGCCCGCCGGTGGAACTGGCGGTGTGCAACACCGTCTTCAGGGAGCCGGCGGCCGCCTCGCGATTGGCGCCCAAGCCCTTCAATTGGGTGTCGACCACCTTGTCGATGGCTTTCGGGTCGCCGCTGGCGGCTGCGAGACGAATGGCCGCTGCGATCTGTTTGTTTTCGGCCGGCGTCAGCCCTTTGATATGGCCGTCGAGGATGTCGATCTCATCCTTCATCTTTTTGTACATGTCGTAGGTTTTGTCGCCCTTGTCCAGGCCACCGAGGACGGCGTTGATACCGCCCTTGATCATCGTGAACGAGGCTTTCAACCCACTTTCGGCATTTTCCGGCGAAACCTTGTCGGGGTTCTCCATGTAGGTGTTGAGCTGGTGCGTCATCATGTTCTGGTCAAATGTCTGACGGCGTGCGGTGTAACTGTCCGGTTCGAGGATGCGCAGCGATTCAAAATAACGGTCTACGTCTAACTCGGCCATTTCGGATTTCTTTGGGTCGCCCGAGTCATTCATGGCAATTACATAGTCTTCGAAGTTCAAGTTGGCATCACGCGTGCCGTCTTTGAACAATGCCGGGAACACTTGCTCGCGAACTTCATTCAAACGATCTTCCGACAAGCTGCCGACACTTTTCTTAAGTTCTGAATCGTAACGGTCTTTAATGCCTTCTTTGCCCATGAGTGTGGAGATTTCTTTGGCGAGTTTGTCCTCGTCGACCATCTCCTTGACGTCCTTGCCGTTCAACTTGGTCGGGCTCTTATCCGTTTCACGGTAAGTGCCGCTGCCCAGGTTGATACTCTCGGCGTAGCCGTACAGGTCATAGCCACTGTCGAGTGCGGCCTGGGCGTCCATCAGCTTGACGATCTTGGCTTCATCCGAGTCCTCGGTCAGCTTGCCGCTCTTGATGTCATCGCGGATGCCCTGCACAAAGTTCTCGGCCGTCTGGCCGCCCACGGTTTTGTCGTTGGGCAGCTCCATGTCCATCAGCCCTTCGGCGCCGAAGGTGGGGATGTTGTATTTGTCGCGCAGGGCCTGCACGTCCTGTGGCTCATCGGGTGGCGCGGCCTTGTCGGTGTGCGTCGCGTCCTTGACGTGCATCAGGTCGCCCTTGAGGCTTGAGTAGCCGTACTTGCCGAAATCCTGCAAGCGGCCGGCCTCGGTGCCGTGCCGGGCTTCTTTGTCTTTGGTGAAGCCATCAATGCTGTCGTTGTCTTTGTTACGCGCGTCATAACCGGTCAGCAACTTGCCGTTTTCATCGATGCTCACTACATGTTCCAACACCTGGGTGGCGCGGTACGCGGCGTCGGCGTCGGTCTCGAAGTCGCCCACTTGCTTCTTGAGGTTGTCCTTCACATCGCTCTGGTTTCCGAGGTTTTTCAGCAGGGGCGTGGCGTCGATAATCTCCTTGGCCGAACGCGTGTCACCGTCGGGGCGTTTCTGTTTGTCGCCCAGGTCCGACTTGACCACTTCGCCGCGCAGGCTCGAATACCCATACTTGCCAAAGTCCTGCAAACGGCCCGCCTCGGTGCCATGCCGGGCTTCGCCGTCCTTGGTGAAACCGTCGATGCTGTGGTTGCCGACCTCCTTGCCATCGGTGAGCTTGCCGTCTTCGTCGATGTATTCCACGTGCTCCAGCACCTTGGAGGCGCGATAGGCGGCATCCGCATCTTTATCAAAATCACCGACCTGCTTTTTAAGGTTGTCCTTCACCCCGCTTTGATTGCCCAGTTGGGCAAGCAGGGGCGTGTCATCGATGATTTGCTGGGCCGAGCGGGTGTCACCTTCGGGGCGTTTCTGGCTTTTGCCCAACTCGTCTTTGGGCGCGGCGGCGGCTTTTTTTACGGACTTTTCCCAGGCAGCGACAGAGCTCTTATTAGTGACCGCGGCGTCCTTTGGGGTCGTTTCTACCTTCGCTACCATGGTTATTCTCCTGATGTAAGTGTGGCCCGGCTATTTTTAAAGCGCGCAGGGCCGTACAACTTCCTGGTTAACTACCCGAGGCTGTTTATTTGATAAAAAGAGGGCGGCCTTAGTTGGTTGGCCGCTGTGTATGAATGCTGTGAATCGCAACGTCACGGAACTACGTTACGGAACTTAGCACGGAGTTTTGGCTGATTCGCAACGCCTTCACAACAATTCACAACGCCAAGGTGATTTCGGAACATTTATGCAGTAAGGCCGGTGCCCGAAAAAAAGCCCGGTGGGCACGGTGCGCTTGCGCTAGAGCGTGGCGAGGCAAGTGTGGGCGCGCCAACAACGGCATTTAACCGTTCATCAGGTTGGAACAATCGAGCCTCAGCCTTGAGCGATGGGCGCTGCTGGGTGGTGCGGGAAAAAGTGAGACAAAAAATCTCACGCGTGAGCTATTGAGCCTGGCGGAAATTGCCTGTAGATTTTCTCACGCGTGAGATTTTCACAACGAGGCCAGTACCATGAAAAGCAGCTCTCCATCGAGCCCGCCCGCAGAGCCCGATACCGATTCAGCAAGCCGCAAGGGAGAGCGCTTGAAACCGCCGGTTAAAAAACCGTCGAGCTTTTACATGAAGCAGATGCGCGCGGGGCTGGCGGCCGCCGGTTATGTGAAACACGAGACTTGGGTGCTTCCCGAAAACCGAAGCCTGCTCAAGCAAATGGAGAAACAGCTTCGCCAACCGATTCTGGCTGGCTCATTCATGTCGGAGAATTTCATGAGCGCAGGTACCAACTGGAACATCGACCGCCTCTTCAGCGCGCTGCAAGCCCTGGACGAAGTGGTCGCCAAAGACATTACGCTTTCTCTGGTTCAAGGTTCCGAGTCCAGCATTAAACTGGAAATGAACGACTTCGGGGGCTTGCCGATTTACATCGCGGTGGTGGGCGAGCAGATCATCGTCGATACCGTGCTGGTCGACGTCGAGTCCATCAACGACGTAACCGCCTTCAATGACGCCGTGCTGCGCAGCCGGGAGATGTTCCCGTTGTCGTCGATCGGTATCGAGTCCATGCCGAACGGGCAGGTTGTTTACAACATGTTTGGTGCGCTGAGTTCCGACTCCAGCCTGACCAACATCGTGACCGAGGTGAAAACCCTGGTCGATAACGTGCAGCGCGCCAGCGAAGCCTTCGAACGTTTCTTCAATTAAGTATTCGGGAGTATCCAATGACTCAGTCCATCTGGAGCAAATTGTTCACCGCGCTGCGTGGCGGTGCCAGCGAAGTCGGCGAATCGATCGTCGACCAACAGGCCCTGCGCATCCTTGATCAAGAAATTCGCGACGCCGACACAGCATTGGCCAACGCCAAGCGTGAGCTGGTGAGCATCATGGCCAAGCACAAGCTGGCAGCGGACCGCGTAGGCGAGTACGACGCCAAGATCAAAGACCTGGAATCCAAGGCGATGGCCGCTATCCAGGCCAACCGTGAAGACCTGGCCCTGGAAGTGGCCGAAGCCATTTCGACCCTGACCAACGAGCGCGACGCCGAGCAAAAGCAGACCGCCGAGTTCGGTGGCTACGCCGACAGCATGCGCAAGGACATCACCAAGGCCGAAAGCCGGATCAAAAGCCTGCGCCAGCAAGTGGACATGGCCAAGGCCCGCGAAAGCGTGCAAAAGGCCCAGGTCAGCGCGTCCGTCGCCAGCGGCGGCGCCAACGGCAAGCTGGAGACTGCGGTGGGTACGCTTAACCGCCTGCAAGCCAAGCAGCAGCAACGTGCCGCTGAGCTGCAAGCCCAGGATGAACTGGCCGAGGCATCGACCGGTACTGACCTGGAACGCAAACTGCGCGAAGCCGGCATCACCCCGGACACCGGCAGCGCTAATGCGATTCTGGAGCGTCTGAAGCAAAAGTCGGCCGAGTAGCGCTGCCACTGCCCGACCCGTGGCGAGGGAGCTTGCTCCCGCTGGACTGCGTAGCAGTCCCATTTTTAGGGCCGCTGCGCAGCCCAGCGGGAGCAAGCTCCCTCGCCACAGTGACCGTGTTCTTTCTAAGCGGGCGGGCATTGACTGTGCCCTTTTTACGTCGAGGTCAGGATGGACGCCCTGAAGGGTTTCAAGACAATCGCAGGCCTGGCCGTGTTCATGGTCGCGCTGCAACTGCTCAATGTCGCCACCGGTTACAGCCTCATGGCATTCGGTCTGATCCCGAGGACCGTGCAGGGCCTGTTCGGCATCCTCACCTCACCGTTTCTGCACGCCTCCTTTGCCCACCTGGGCGCAAACCTGATTGCGTTTGTAGTGCTGGGCACCCTGGTCATGGCTGAAGGGCTCAACCGTTTCATAACCGTCAGCGCGATTATTATCCTGCTGGGCGGTTCGCTGGTCTGGCTGTTCGGGTTTACCGGCGTACACGTCGGTGCCAGCGGCTGGGTCTTTGGGCTATGGGCCTACCTCTTGTCGCGCGCCTGGTTCCACAGGAGCTGGAGCAACCTGTTAGTCGCCGGTGTGGTGGCGGTGTTTTATGGCGGGTTGATCATGGGGTTTGTGCCGCGCCAGGGGATTTCCTTCGAAGGGCATCTGTTTGGTGCGCTCGCCGGCTTTATTGCTGCCAAGGTACTTCTCTCAACACCGCGCAGCAGGTTTAATGCCGGGTGAACGCACTTGCGCCTACCGACGCTGAGGCGATGGCGTCAGGAATCAAGTACCCAGGGAGTCAGGGGCGACATGTCGAATTTTCTTGTGTGGCGCTCGGGCGTCATCTTCCGCTTTTATTGTTTCTCATCTATTCCCTTCTCTATCGCTTCCACCCACCTCAAGGAACTCTCCAATGGGATGGTTTAAACAGTTGATGGGGCTTGAGGCCCCACAAACGAATGCCGAGTCAATATCGCCGCTGCCGACCACCGGCCCGCTAGGCCTGGCGCCCGGCAAAGGCGTGATGTTCGACACCACCCTGAAATTGTTGCTCGATGGGAAAACCTCGGTGGTGATCCCCGGCTCCCAGGAAGTCTGGGCCAACGGCACCGTTGACCTCGGGCAATCGACCTGGCTGTCGCGCTACTACATGAACGACGAAGATTACTGGCTGCAAGTACACACCACCGGCGAAGTCGCCGGGCAGGTCGAGTCGGTGATCCTGTTCAATTACTTGAGCTACGTCACCCTCAGCAGCGAAGCGGAACTGCGCAGGCTGGCAGGCCCACAAAGCCTGATCGGGCTACCGACTTACACCCACAACGGCGTCGAATACACCCGTGTGTGGGGCAGCGAAGCCGGCCAGACCGAATTGGTGGCGATGAGCGAGCGCGTGATAAACCCGGAAGACGCCTACAACGTCGAGCACCGTTCGATGCTGTACGCCCGTGACACCGGCCTGACCGATCGCCGCGAGTTCCTGCTGTTTTCCGTCGAAGAAGATGCCGAGGGTGGCATCAGCCTGAGCACGTCGCTGGGCATTTCGCTGTACACAACCGACCTGACTGCGCTCTAAAAAAGGAAGCCATCCATGCTAGAAGCTCTCTCCATCTCCCTGAACAAAGCGGCTGTGCTCGGCTTTGTCATCTACATCCTGGGGGCTGCGGTGCTGTTCGCGCTGTTCCAGTTCATCTACACCCGCATCACTCCGCACAAGGAGTTCGAACTGATCCGCGCCGGCAACGTTTCGGCGTCGGTCGCCCTGGGCGGCGCGATCATTGGCTTCGCTATTCCGGCCAGCAATGTGATTGCCTACTCCATCAGCCTGCTGGATTTTGTCGTCTGGTCGGTGATCGCCGCCGTCGTCCAGTTGCTGGCGTTTCTGCTGACCAGCCTGGTGCTCAAAGGCACGTCCGAGCGCATCAAGAATGGCGAAGTTGCGGCCGGCATCTACGTGGCCGCCGTGGCTATCAGCGTCGGCATGCTGAACGCCGCGTGCATGACGCCCACCCAGTACTGATTGCGCACGGAGCTCTCGATGAAACGAAGCAAGTACGTCCAGCTGTCGCTGGCAGCGTCGGTCGCCATGGCGATATCCGGCTGCGGGCCGACCGAAAAAACCTACGATTTGCAGAAGAAGTACAACTTCCAGTCGGTCCAGCAGTGCGCCGATGAAAAGCTGCCGGTCGACGTCTGCTCCGACGCCTACATGACCGCCATGGCCGAGCACCGCCGCATCGCGCCGGTGTACGACAGCCAGACCGATTGCGATGCCGACTTTGTCGCCGACTGGTGCCAGCAAGACTCCTCCGGCAAGTTCATCCCAAGGCTGGGCGGTTTCGAACTGACCGCCGAAGGCCAGGTGACCCAATCCCAGGTCGATGCGGCCAATGCCCAAGTCGCCGGTTCGCAAGCCAACAGCGGTGGCTCAGGTTTCTCCACCAGCAGCCTGCTGACCGGCCTGTTGATCGGCAACATGCTCAGCAACAATCGCAACAGCTACCGCTCCGAGCCGGTGTACCGCTACCGCGATGATCGTGGCAATTACGGCAACTCGACGCTCAACCAGCGTGTCTCCAACGGGGCGACCTTTGGCCGTTCCAACCAGGCCCGATATGGCAGCAGCAATTACTCCAACACGCTGCGCTCCTCCAGCAAACCGGTGAACGTTGCGTCGTCCACCTCCCGTGGCGGTTTTGGCAGCAAAGCCAGCGCCCGTAGCGGCTGGGGCGGCGGCGGGTCGAGCAGTTAAGGAAGCCAGGCCATGAAGAAGATCCACTGCGCAGAACGTCATGACTGGAAACAGACCGCCGACAGCCTCGGCTTCCTGTTCCACACCATCGACGGCGAACCCTACTGGGATGAAAGCGCGTACTACCAGTTCACGCTCCAGCAAATTGAGCGCGACCTCGAAGACCCGACCACCGAGATCCATGACATGTGCATGGACCTTGTGGCCCGCGTGGTGCAGAACGAGGAACTGTTGGAACGCCTGAGCATTCCCGCGCCGTTCTTCGACATGATCCGCACCTCATGGCTCGAAGGCCACCCGCACCTGTACGGGCGCATGGACTTCTCCTACAACGGCAGCGGCCCAGCCAAACTGCTCGAGCTCAACTACGACACACCCACCAGCCTCTACGAAGCGGCGGCGTTTCAATGGGGCTGGCTCGAGCAATGCATCGAACGCGGCCTGCTACCCAAGCACGCCGACCAGTTCAACAGCATCGACACCAAGCTGCATCAAGCCTTCGCCCAATTGCAGCTCAACCAGCCGTTCTACTTCGCCTCGATGAAAGACTCGATCGAAGACAAAGGCACCACCGACTACCTGCGCCTGGTCGCCGAAAAAGTTGGTATCGAATCCCGCCACATCGACATCGAAGACATCGGCCTCACCAGCGAAGGCCGCTTCGTCGACCTTGAGGATCGCTGGATTCCCCACCTGTTCAAACTGCACGCCTGGGAGTTCATCTTCCACGAACCCTTCGGCGCCGCGATTGCCCAGAGCGACACCCAGTTCTTCGAGCCCGCGTGGAAAGCCATCCTCTCCAACAAAGGCATCCTGCCGCTGCTGTGGGAGTTCAATAAAGGCCACCCGAACCTGCTTGCCTCCCACCTGGACCCCGACCCCGGCAAAGCCGTGCCAAAGGGCTGGGTGCGCAAACCGTTCTTCTCCCGCGAAGGCGCCAACATCGAACTGCAAACCGACGACGGCCTGATCGTAAAAGAAGACGGCCCCTACACGGACGCGCCGTTTATTCTTCAAGAATTTGCGCCGCTGCCGAGGTTTGGCGACAGCTACACACTGATCGGCTCCTGGGTCATCGCTGACCAAGCCGCAGGCATCGGCGTGCGCGAAGACAACAGCCTGATCACCAAGGACTCAAGCCGGTTTCTACCGCACCTGATTCTTGACTGAGCCACCCCAATTGCAACGCAGCAAAGCCCAAATGTGGGAGCGGGCTTGCCCGCGATGACGGTATGTCAGCCACCGAATGTAGTGACTGATTCACCGCCATCGCGGGCAAGCCCGCTCCCACAGGTTAAAGCCGCTCAACCTCACCCCTGACGCGCTGCCAGCACCGAATAGCTGTTCATCAAGTTCCGATAGTTAGGAATCCGCTGCGACAACAAATTCCCCAGCCCCTCGATATCGTTGCGCCAGTCACCCTGCAACTCACACGCCACCGAAAACCAATTCATCATCTGCGCCCCCGCTTGCACCATCCGGCTCCACGCCGCCTGCTGCACCGTCGTATTAAACGTGCCCGACGCATCCGTCACCACAAACACCTCAAACCCCTCCGCCAGCGCCGACAACGTCGGGAACGTCACACACACATCCGTCACCACACCCGCAATAATGATCTGCTTACGCCCAGTCGCCTTGACCGCCTTGACGAAATCCTCGTTGTCCCACGCATTGATCTGACCAGGGCGAGCGATGTACGGCGCCTGCGGGAACATCTCCTTCAACTCCGGCACCAACGGGCCGTTAGGGCCTTGCTCGAAACTGGTGGTGAGAATGGTCGGCAAGTTGAAGAACTTGGCGACGTCCGCCAGGGCCAGCACGTTGTTCTTGAACTCGTTGGGGGAGAAGTCCTGTACCAGCGAGATCAGGCCGGTTTGGTGGTCGATCAGCAGAACAATGGCGTCGTCTTTGTTCAAGCGGCTGAGGGTTGGCGTGCTCATGGTTGAAGTCCTTTTTTGATTGGGTTGGTTTGGCGTTGCGTTCAACATGGGCACAGATTAATGGGTGGGTTGGACGTGATAAATCGGCTGGCATGTGTCTTACCGTCAACTTAAAAAGGACAATCAAACCGACGGAACAAACACGGGGACTTTTTGGCCGCTCGGCGTGGGCGCAAACGCCACCTTGAGCCGTTGCCCGATGCACAAGCGGTGTGCAGCCTCACACTGGATGACCGACAACATCGTTGGCCCTTCGTCGAGCGTCACGTAGGCAATGCAATGCACGTCGTCTGCGCGCCCGCTATAGCTGAAGCTGTACAAGGTGGCGCCACCGCTGGCGACGATCCAATCGGTTGCGGTGCTGCCGGTGAACGGGCTGTGATCGCGAGGGTAGTAGTAGGCCTTGCCGGTGTCCAGGCAACGGCGTAGCAACAGTTGGTCTTGATTGGCGGCAGCCCAGAAGGGCGCACTTTCCGCGGTGATGTGCGGTGAGGTCAGTGGCATATCAAAGGCGCTCCAGTATGAGTGTGGCGCTGCCGTGGCGTGAACCCAGCAGGCCGCCGGTGCCATGGGCCAGAGCCAGTGCGCAATGAGGCCGTTGAACGGCCGGGTGTGCTTCGCCGCGCAATTGGCGCACAGCCTCGATCAGCCTGGCCATGCCGCCGCGATGGCCGGGGTGGTTATTGCACAGGCCGCCGCCGTCAGTGTTTACCGCCAAGGGGCCGACACCGCTGATCAACTTGCCGTCGCTGACAAAGGCGCCGCCCTGGCCAGGGGCGCAAAAACCGAGGTTTTCCAGCTGGATCAATACGGTGATGGTGAAGCTGTCGTACAGCGAGGCGTAGTCAATATCGCCAGGTGTGAGGCGCGCCTCACCGAATGCATCTGCGCCGGATTGCGCGCCACCTGAGGTCAGCAGGTCGAAGTAACCGCCGTTCAGATGGTTAATCGCATAGCCCGAACCGATAGGCGTAATCAGCGGCCGTTTGAGCGAGCGCGCAATGGCTGGATGCACCAGCACCAGGGCGCCGCCGCCGTCGCTGATCACGCAGCAGTCCAAGCGCCGCAAAGGGGCGGCGACCCAGGGTGAACTCAGTACGTCTTCCACCGTCACCACATTGCGCAACATGGCCTGCGGGTTGTGCTGGGCATGGTGCGATGCCGCGACTTTTATCCAGGCCAATTGCTCGGCCGTGGTGCCGTGTTCGTACTGATGGCGCATGGCGCACATCGCGTAGCGGTTGACCACGGCAGCGCCATAGGGCGTTTCAAACGGTGCTTCACAGGCGCTGTACGCTGGGTCTAATGCGCTGCTTTGCGGACGTTGGCGCTCGGCACGCGGGCGCCCGGCCTGGGTGATCAAGGCGACACGGCAGCGCCCATCGGCGATGGCGCGTGTAGCCTGGGCGACTTGATGCATGTAGGACGAGCCCCAACTTTCCGTCGTATCCAGGTGCCGTGGCTGGATACCCAGGTACTCGACCATGGAGAACGGCCCTACGCCTGGCGCTCCCCAGCCCGGTACATCGCTGGCGCAGAAATAGCCGTCGACATCACTGAGGCTCAGCCCCGCATCCTCCAGTGCGCCGCGTGCCACATCGGCATGCAACTGCGCCAGGGAGCGGTCCGTGGCGTGGCGGGTAGGGTGTTCATAGGCACCCACGATATAAGCTTTACCCCTCATGGCTGGCGGCTCCGGGCGGCGTATTCGATAAAGAACTCAAGCGCCTGCGGGTCACGCAGGGCGCTGGGGTTGGCGACTTTCTGCGGGTCGTGTCCCATCAGGATCCGGCGTACCGGCACTTCCATTTTTTTCCCGGTGAGGGTGGTGGGAATCAGCGGTACAGCCAGGATGCAGTCCGGCACATGCCGAGGTGTGCACGCCAGGCGCAGGCAGTCGTTCACGCGTTGCTGCAAAGGCTCATCCAACACCGCGTCGGCACGCAGCTGTACAAACAGCGGCATAAAGAAACCGCCCTCGGGCAAATCAAGGTTAACGATCAGTGCATCCTCGATTTCTGCGATGTGCTCCAGCGCCCGGTAAATCTCTGCCGTGCCGATCCGCACGCCAAAGCGGTTCAGCGTCGCATCGGAACGCCCCAGCACCTGGCAGCCGCCGCGAGCATTGAGCAAAAAGAAATCCCCATGGCGCCACACGCCCGGCCACGGCTGAAAGTAGCTGTCGCGATAGCGCTCTCCCGTGGGGTCATTCCAGAAATACACCGGCATCGACGGCATGGGCGACCTCACCACCAGCTCGCCGACTTGATCGATCACCGGTTGGCCGTGCGCATCAAACGCATGGGCATCCACCCCCAGGGCGCGCGCCTGGATCTCGCCGGCATACACCGGCAAGGTCGGTACGCCACTGACCAAACCGGTGCAGATATCCGTACCGCCGCTGCCCGTGTTGACCCACACCGCCGTGCTCAGGTTGCGGTAAAACCATGCATTACACTGCGGTGAAACCGGCGACCCCACCGGCATTACCGTGCGCAGTGCGTGCAGGTCAAAACGCTCGCCGGGCACCACGCCCTCGCGTTGCATCAGTTCAATGTAGGTGGGGCTGGTGCCGAAAAAACTCGCGCGGCTGTCTTGCAGGATTTGCCACAGCGCATCGGTGCCTGGCCAGGTGGGATGGCCGTCGTAAAGCACCGGGCGTACACCGCAGAGCAAGGCACTGAACAAGGTGTTCCACATCATCCAGCCGGTGGTGGTGAAAATGAAGGCGGTGTCACCCGGACGAAAATCCAGGTGCAGATGCAGTGCTTTGAGCTGCTCCAGCAGAACCCCGCCATGGCTGTGAACGATGGCTTTGGGCACCCCCGTGGTGCCGGACGAGAACAGTACCCATAACGGATGATCGAAGGGGACTTGCTCGCACTGGAAATCGGCGGCGGGCACGCTGGGGCGCAGGCGCAAGCTGTGCCAGTCGATGGCGTTAGGCAGCGTCAATGGCTCATCAGCAAACAGCGCCGGCAGCACAATCACCTGTTGGATACTGCCCAACTCGCCGACGATCTGCCGGACCTGGTCGCGCCGGTCAAACACCTTGCCGCCATACCGGTAACCGTCCACCGCCAACAGCACTTTCGGCGCTAATTGCCGCACCCGATCCAGCACACCCTCGCTGCCGAAATCCGGCGAGCAACTGGCCCAGATCGCACCGATGGCTGCGCAGGCACATAGCGCAATCATCGCCTCGGGAATGTTTGGCAGGTAAGCCACCACGCGATCACCGGGCACTACGCCGAGCTCTCGCAGATAGCTGGCGAGCGTGCGTACCTGGTCGCAGAACTCGACCCATGGCAAGCCCTGCAAGGCGGCGGATTCGCTCAGGTAGAGCAGCGCATCGCCTTGCCGTTCGTTGCGC
Source organism: Pseudomonas sp. IPO3747 (assembly GCF_013385245.1). NCBI lineage: Bacteria > Pseudomonadati > Pseudomonadota > Gammaproteobacteria > Pseudomonadales > Pseudomonadaceae > Pseudomonas > Pseudomonas sp. IPO3747. The sequence continues at coordinate 228,191 of NZ_JACAQL010000010.1, read as the reverse complement.
AAAATGTGTTCGGCAAAATTCAGCTGCGCGCCGGGAAACCACTCTGCACCTGGCATCGTACGTTCACCCAGCACCGCGTGGTACGGGCTACTGGTCTGCACCTTGAAGTGGTCCCAGATCGATTGCCAGAAAGCGTCCAGATCATCGACCGACCACTGCCATAGCCCGTGGTAGTCGACAAAACTCAGCCCGCGCTCGCGTTTGAGCCAAGCCAGGTAATGCGTGAGGCGGGTAGTTTGGATATGTTCAGGGGAGGGCTGCCAAAGCCGTTGGCCCTGGACCACTTCGTTGAATGCAGTCGCCACGATTAAAGACCTCTGACGTTTTTGTTTTTAGGGTCATGGGGTATTCATGCGTGACGGACTGTAGCGATAAATTGTACGACGTACAATTGATGGGCTTTCTGATTATGTTGTGCGATTTTTCAGCGACGCGATGCCAGGGTTTCCAAGCCGCAGAGGAAGGTGTCGACATAAAACGCAAAGCTCTCATGCAGCGGCGCGTGCACACCATTTTGCCAGCGCAGGCTGAAACCGCGGTTGCTGAGCTGGTCCATGTTCTGCGCAAGGGTCGGGTGCTGCTCGGCGTCAACGGCCTGCAGGCTTTCCTGTACTTGCTTCTGCCACGCCTCGGTGTTCTCCGGCAGCGGGGCGAACTCCAAGGTGGTGAAACCGGCAAGGGCGGCGATAAATGTGTTGTAGGCGCCAGCCAATGAAGGCCCGCTGAAACCCGCTTGCTGCAACGCTGCCAATACGCCTTCCACCAACTTGAAGTCGGTGCGGGTGTTGGAGACCAGTTGCGCACCGAGTAACGGCGCCACATTCGGGTGCTGGTGCACAGCGTTATGGCAATTAACCAGAGTGGCGCGAAGGTAGTCCTGCCAGCGCTCCTGAGGCTGCGGTGCCACCTGTTCGAGGACTTTGGCCAACACTTCGCTCAACAGCAATTCACGTGACGAGACGTACCAGTAAATGGCCGTGGGGTACACGCCCAGGCTATTTGCCAAGTTGCGCAGGCTGCATTTTTCCAGGCCTTCGCGGTCGATCAACGCCAATGCGGCGGCGATAATCGTGTCTTTATTCAGTTGGTTTTGCGGGTCTTCGCCAACGGTTTTTTTACGCCTGCCTCGTGGGTTTGCGGTTTTGCTGGTCATGGACGTTGTTCCGGTTGAGCGACGGCGAAAGGATAGCCGGTCGTCGATTCGCTGTCGCTCTTCCAGGCGCGGCGTCAGTCTCTGGTCAACATGCCTCCATAGCGTTCTACAAAGGCCTGTGTAGCGTTAACCAGCCGATTCATTTCGTGCTCGGTCAGCGGCAGGCTCAACGCAAACAGCCCACGCCGCGCACTGTAGATCCCACATTCAAGCAGGTGAAAAAAGAACAGGTCCCGTAGGTGGTTTCGGTCCGTTGGGATATCCGTGGGCCGAAGAATCGGCAAGCCTGTGGGATGCAGGTTCATCACTGAACCCTGCCCGGTAAACTGCATCGGCATGCAGGCGAGCACCTCGTTCAGTTGCTCGCGCAACCGGTCGCCCCTTGCATTCAACGCAAGGGCTTGCTCACGGGTATACACCTGCTCCAATCCAGCGATACCCGCCGCCATGGTCAGTACGTTGTTGTTAAAGGTGCCTGCGTGAGAGAGGCTGCCATGGCGCGGATCGAACTGCGCCATGATGTCTCGTCGGCCACCCAACATGCCACAGGGCATCCCACCGCCGAGGTATTTGCCCAGGGTCATCAGGTCAGGCGTTATGCCGAGTTTTTCCTGTAAACCGCCTGGGCCAAGGCGTGAAGTCATCACCTCATCGAACACCAGCAGTACCCCATGCGCACGGCTCAACGCGCGCAAACCCTCGAGAAAGCCCGGCGCGGCGCAGATACAGCCACCAGCGCCCAACATCGGCTCCACGAGGATCGCCGCACACGCGCCTGGGTGCTCAAACAGCAAACGCTCGACACTGCGTAGATCGTTGTAATCCGCCAGGTACACGCGGTGGGGCACATTCATCGGCGTGCCTGGCCCGGCAAAACTCAGCACGCCGCCGTGATAACCGCCGTTAAACGCGATGACGCCATCGCGCCCGGTGTAGGCCCGTGCCGCCGCCAGCGCGAGCAGATTCGCCTCGGTACCGGAATTGGTAAAGCGCACCTGTTCGATACAACCAAAGCGCTCCACGATCAACGCTGCCAACCGCGCTTCCAGTTGCGTAGGGGCGCTGAGGTTCAGCCCGTTTGCCATCGCCGTCGTCAGTGCCTGGGTGATCACCGGGTGGGAGTGCCCATACAGCGCTGCGGTGTATTCGGCGAGAAAGTCGACATAACGATGCCCGTCCAGGTCATCCAGAAAACAGCCCGTCCCGCCCGACATCACCAACGGAAACGGTTCATAAAACAGCACTGAGCGCGTATTGCCACCCGGCATTACCCGCGCGGCCACGTCCAGTTGCCGGGCGCTGTTGGGGTTGGCGTGGGTATAGCGGTTGATGCAGCGCTGCAACACGGACCTATCAGGCGCTGTGAACATCGCTCACCTCCTTGGATGCGTTGCGCTTCGGATACACCAGCAGCAACAGCGCAAACCAGGCCGCCGCCACATAAAACGCCGTGCGCGTCTCCGGGTCGCGAATCACCAGCACCGTCAACCCAGCCAAAAACAACAGTACCAACACGCTGCTGCCCCGAGCCCACGGCAAGCGATACGCCATCAGCGGCAACTCACCGCGCTGCACCTTGCGTCGATACGCCATATGCGTGGTGATGATCACCGCCCACACCCAAATCAACAGGCCCAAAATGCCGGTGATCAATAGGTTGAAAATACGTTCCGGCATCAAATAGTTCAGCAAGACCCCCACCAGCAAAATCGCGGTCGACACCATCAAGCAACGCGCCGGCACCTGGCGCGGGCTTAACACCTGCAATTGACGGGGTGCCTGCTGAATATGCGACAGCGCAAACAACATCCGGCTGGTGGCAAACAACCCGGTATTGCACGACGACGCCAGCGCACTGATCACCACAAAGTTGATCAGCCCGGCCGCAATCCCCAGGCCAATGCTGTCGAACACCCTCACAAACGGGCTTTGCGAGGTATCGATCTGGTTCCAGGGATAAAGGGCCATGATCACCGCGATCGACCCGATATAAAAAATAGCCATCCGCCAGATGATGCTATTGATCGCTCGCGGCAATGTGCGCTCCGGGTTGGCCGTTTCCGCCGCCACCAAGCCAATCACCTCGACCCCGGCAAAGGTAAACGCCGCCAACGGTATCGCGTACCAAAAGCCACTCCAGCCATTCGGGAAAAAACCGCCGTGCCGCCACAGGTTAGTGATTGAAGGGGTGGTTTGCGACGATGTATCCAGCCCGAATATCAGAATCGCCAAGCCTGCAGCAATCAGCCCGACAATCGTCACCACCTTGATCAACGCCAGCCAGAACTCCACCTCGCCAAACGTCTTCACCGCAAACAAATTGATCACCATCAACACCACCGTGGTGACCAACGCCGGAATCCACTGCGCCAACTCCGGGAACCAATATTTCATCAACAAGCCGATCCCCGTAACCTCCAGCACCCCCACCAGAATCCAGATCAACCAATACGACCACCCCGTGATAAACGCCACCCGCGGCCCCAAAAACTCCTCCGCATACGTCGCAAACGACCCGCTACCGGGCCGATACAACGACAACTCCCCCAGCGCCCGCGCAATCAAATAAACCATGCCCCCACACAACGCATACGCCAGCAACAACGCCGGCCCCGCCGTGGCAATTGCCTTGCCCGACCCCAGAAACAAACCGGCCCCAATAATGCCGCCGATAGCAATCAACATCACATGCCGCTCCTTGAGCGACCGCGCCAAGCCATGGTTGGAAGAGTGAAGCGGTGGTGTGGACATCAGCATTCTCCGAGCTGTATTGCACAGCAGTAGTGAGGTGGCCCGGCTCAGACCGGATTTTATTGTACGCTGTGCAATAAGCAGGTTTTGGGCCAAATGCTAAACGCGGCGGCAAGCGGTTTTTAAACGGGCTGTTTAGATGTGTTTGTAGGAAGCTTCGTTGGGGCGATGTTGACTGGGGGGAGGGTGAAAGCGTGTCACCTGGGGAAACAGATGGGTGGGGGGGACACGGTCGAGAATTAGGGGTGATTTCCAAGGGCCAGCAGGGCGGATCCCTTTCATTTGAAGGCCGTTTCCTAGAGAATTCCAGTCGCTTGCGCCAGCTAAATTCCGCGACTAGGCTGCGTTCCGTCACTGTTTTTTCAGTGATCGGGTTTAGTCGCCCGGACTTCGCTAGGCGCACGCGCCATCCCAAAGCCAGGTGTTTCCTCACCTGCACTTTATGGTGGCTGTGCGCAGGGCACCTTCGGGTGCGCCGGTGCCTAGCGGCCGGTCGACTAACCTGCGTACAGCCGCCACCTCTGCTCGTTTAGTCGCGAAAGGACGGTGGTATTCACTTACCGCTAGAGGTTTTCTATGGATAACGTTATTTCGGATTTACCCTCATCGGCTGCAACTAAGCCATTTACTGTTAATGAAGAGCTCAGCTTTGAAGATGCCTGGGTGCGCGTGGCCGAGTTGCTGCAGTGCGCGGTGGCTACGTCGCAGGCGCTTGGTGAACCACTGGGGGCGCCGCATCGGGCGGTGATGCATTTGGTTGAGATGGCGAAGATGGTGGCGGATCGGGCTGTGGAGTGTTTGCAGGCTGGATAACGCGCCAGAGAGGCGGGTGAGGCAATAAGCTGCTTCAGTAGTCCAATAATTGTTGGACTACTGGATTGTGATTCTTACAGACATTAAAAAGCCGGCTTGTGGCCGGCTTCTCGGGGACTGCCTCAGCTTGTTTTTGACAAACCTCACCAGCCTTCAAATCGCTCAGCCCACATCACGTCGGGCTGAATAGTAGGGGCATCTGCGGGAACTCCTCCGCATCGCCAGGCAGGATAGGTAGCGCAAAGCCACCCCCTGCCAAATGTGGGCGGCATTCTAACCACATTCACCTCATATGCCTACCTCCGGGTCCGATTTAGAGCCTTCCCAGCCCAGCAGGTGTTCGTCCAGTGGGACCGGTCTGCGGTTGTTGAGGGTGGACCACCAGAACACCCAGCCGACGATCCCGAAGTTCTGTTCAAAGCGTTGTTCGTGGGTGAGGTATTCGTCCGGGTGTTCGCTGGCGTTGTGGCTGCGCATGCGCAGGCCGCCGCCGGGGCGGTTGTAGAGGTATTTGATGCGGAGCATGCCGTCGTGTTCGACGGCGTAGATTTCGCCGTCGGTGATTTGGCTGCGGCCGCGGTCGATGGCGAGGGTGGCGCCTTGTTGGATGATGTCGGTCATGCTGTTGTCGACCATGTAGGCGCCTACCGCGCGGTCGGGGTGTACGTTGAGGGTTTCGAGGGTGTGCAGGGAGACGCGGATGCGTTCGCTTGAGGTGAATGTGGGGTGGAGGGCGATCTCCACGTCGATTTTTTCTGGGAGACGGGCGGGGCCCGTGAGGTACTTGCCGCTGTCTTCGCGGGTGGCGATGCCCTTGCTTGGGTCCGGGCCTTCCAGCAGGAAGTTGGCCGGCGGGTGTTTGAGGCCTTCGCCGGTGCGCAGCCAACGGCTGGAGACGCAGAGCAGTTCTGCGATCTCGTTGAGTCGGCCCATGGGCACGCCGCGCTTGAACCAGTTGTTCACGTGTTGAGGCGTGACACCACGGTTCTTGGCGAAGTCGGAGGCGGAAAGATGAACTTCCCGCAGTAACGCTTTTAGTCGATCACCTGATGTATTCATAAACGCAGAGTTTACTGGCCGGAAAAATACATCAAATAAACTATGCGTTGAGTTTCGCGTGTAGGGATTTGCTTAGTTGTAGTCTGATATGTCAGTTATCTAATCTTATTAAACGTTCCGAATTAAACATTGAACTTGGCGTTTAATTTTTCCCACAAAAAAGCCCCGAATCGTCGGGGCTTTTTTGATTGCCGGGGCAATGAGGAGCGGGTATCAGCCTTTGTAGGCAGCGACCGACTTCATGATCTCGGCGCGGGCGGCGTCTGCGTTGCCCCAACCGTCGATCTTCACCCATTTGCCTTTTTCGAGGTCTTTGTAGTTCTCGAAGAAGTGCTTGATCTGTTCCAGCAGCAGTGGCGGCAGGTCAGTGTATTCCTTCACGTCCACGTACAGCTGGGACAGCTTGTCGTGTGGCACCGCGATAACTTTGGCATCGCCACCGCCGTCGTCGGTCATGTTCAGGATGCCGACTGGGCGCGCGCGAATCACCGAGCCTGGGGTAACCGGGTAAGGGGTTACTACCAGCACGTCGAGGGGGTCACCGTCGTCAGCCAGGGTGTTAGGGATAAAACCGTAGTTGGCCGGGTAGAACATCGGGGTGGCCATGAAACGGTCAACGAACAGGCAGTCGCTGTCTTTGTCGATTTCGTATTTGATCGGCGCGTGGTTGGCCGGAATTTCGATGGCGACGTAGATGTCGTTCGGCAGGTCTTTGCCAGCCGGAATCTTGCTGTAGCTCATTGGGCGGTGCCCCCGTAGTTGGCCATGAAACATGGCCGGATTGGCCTAAAAGTGGCGGCGATTATAGGCATATTCTGACGCCGATGCCATGCGTCAGACGTCGTGTGGCGCCAGCGGTTCAGTCTGGTAGCGGGCATCGCCGGTTTGCAGTTGGTGCAGGCGGGCCAGCGGGTCCTGGCGATAGAAGCGGCTCAGTTGCGCGTACACCTGGGGGTAAGTGCCGACCAGTAAATCCGGGGCACTGAAGAAATACTCACTGGTGACGGCAAAGAACTCCGCCGGGTTTTCGGCGGCGTAGGGGTCGATGTCGGTCTCGGCGTCCGGGTTGGCATCCAGCTGGCGGTTGAGGTCGTCAAAGGCGCTTTGCATCACGCTGGCCCATTCCTGCACGCGCATGTCGTGGTGCAGCGGCGGCAGGCCGTTGGCGTCGCCGTTGAGCATGTCCAGCTTGTGCGCCAGCTCGTGGATCACCAGGTTGTAGCCTTCCCACTGGCCGCTGGCCAGTACGCCGGGCCAGGCGAGGATCACCGGGCCTTGCTGCCAGGCTTCGCCGCTGTGCTCACCGTCCCACTCGTGCTCGACGCCGCTGGCATCGCGATGGCGCTGGGGGCTGAGGAAGTCGTCGGGGTACAGCACGATTTCGTGAAAACCCTGATACCAGTCGAGGTCGCCCAGGTTCATCAACGGCAATTGTGCCTGGGCGGCGAGCAGCAGGCGCTGTTCCTGATGCAACTCGACGCCGGGCAGGGCGGTGAGGTGCTTTCCATTCAGGAACACCACGCAGGCTTCGCGCAGCCACTGGTCCTGCTCGGCGCTGATGCCGTCGAGGAAGGTCAGGTGGTGGCGCACCCGCTGCCAGGTGTCATCGGCAATCGGGTGCTTGGCCAGCAGGCGCCGGCGACGCCAGGCGCTGAGGGACCACATCGCGGGTTACTGCGGCTTGGCTTCGGAACTGCGGCCAAAACGGCTGCGGACCACGCCGATGATCATTGGCACCAGCGACAGCAGGATGATGAACACCACCAGCAGCGAGAGGTTCTTTTTGATAAACGGCACGTTGCCGAAGAAGTAACCCAGGGTGACCAGGCCGCCAACCCACAGGATGGTGCCGAACACGCTGAACCCAAAGAAGCGCGGGTAAGGCATTTTGGCGATACCGGCCACGAACGGTGCAAAGGTACGCAGGATCGGCAGGAAGCGCGCCAGGGTCACGGTTTTGCCGCCGTGTTTGTCGTAGAAGTCGTGGGTTTTTTGCAGGTAGTCGCGGCGGAAGATTTTCGAATTCGGGTTGCTGAACAAGCGTTCCCCGGCCGTTCGTCCGATCACGTAGTTGGTACTGTCGCCGAGGATGGCTGCCAGCATTAGCAGGCCGCCCAGCAGGACCGGGTCCATGCCGCCGCCTGCGGCGACGGCGCCGGCGATAAACAGCAAGGAGTCACCGGGCAGGAAGGGCATGACCACCAAACCGGTTTCGCAAAAGATAACCAGGAACAGAATGGCGTAGATCCACACTCCGTAGTTTCTTACCAGCATGTCGAGGTACACGTCGAGATGCAGAATAAGGTCGAGCGGGTTGAAATCCATGGATGGCACCTGTGTGAATGGCCCGACTCAGCGGGCCTGTGCGGAAGCTACGGGTAAGTTAGGCTACAAGGTTATGTCGCGATTCTTACAACTCTGAGAGGTCCGCATTATACGGATTAAGAGGTGAAAAGCGTGTTGGTTTTGTAGCGGGGAGTGTCGCTGGTAGCAAGGCCCCACACCGACCTAAATGTTGCTCAGATGTAAATGTGGGAGCTGG
>NZ_JACAQL010000010.1:155403-219848 GCF_013385245.1 Pseudomonas sp. IPO3747 | reverse complement strand
GCTGGTGTTTTCTCAGTCCTCACTGATCGGCAGCACGTAGTTCTTGAACTCCGTATCTTCCCGAAAGCCGATCGACTCATAGGTCTTCTGCGCCACTTCATTGTCACTGCTGGTCGACACCCGCAGCCGCACGGCCTGGGTCTCCTTGGCCATCTTCTTCGCGGTGCGCATCAGGTTGTCGGCCACCAACTGCCGGCGGGCATCTTCGGCGACGTAGATGTCGTTGAGGATCCACACGCGTTTAAGCGACAGCGACGAAAAGCTCGGGTACAGCTGGCAGAATCCCAGCAACCTTTTGTCGTCATCATCCGCCAGGGCCAGGTAGATCACCGACTCCTTGCGGCGCAGGCGCTTTTCCAGAAAGGCCCGCGACGAATCCGGGAAGGGCAGCGCGCCATAAAACTCACGGTACTTGACGAACAACGGGGTCAGCAGGTCCAGGTGTTCCAGGGTCGCTTGAGTAATCCGCATGCCAGGCCTCAACTTCCAAATGGGTGTATGACCACACAAGCGGCCGTGACTCGATGCTGCCTAATGACGCAAAAAAGCGCAATCGTGCAGCTATCAGTCATTGGGTGGGCTGAGCAGGAAATTGCCTTTCATCAGGTCAGGATCATCCGATTCAATGGTCTGAACCTGCGCCTCGTCCTTGAGGTTGACCCCCGACAGCTGCCGACGACATGCCTCTTTCATCAAATAAAGCAGGCGATGGGCGGCCATGCCGTAACTCAGGCCCTCCAGTCGTACGTTGGAGATGCAGTTGCGGTAGGCATCGGTGAGTCCGACCTTGGGGTTGTAGGTGAAATACAGCCCCAGGCTGTCCGGCGAGCTGAGGCCCGGCCGTTCGCCGATCAGAATCACCACCATCTTGGCCCCGAGCAATTGGCCGACTTCATCGGCCACTGCCACGCGGCCCTGTTCCACCAGAATCACTGGCGATAAAGACCAGCCTTCAGCCTGGGTCTGTTCCTCCATGCGCGTAAGAAACGGCAGCGTATGTTTATGCACCGCCAGCGCCGACAGGCCATCGGCCACCACCACGGCCAAATCCACGCCGCCTGGGTTGGCGGCGGCATAGTCGCGCAGGCTCTGGGCTGACTCATCACTCAGGCGTCGGCCCAAATCCGGGCGTTGCAGGTACATGTGCCGGTCCACCGCAGCGCTGTGCAGCAACAGGCTGTCACGCCCGCGCTCGGCCATTTGGCTGCTCAGGCCCGCATGGTCGAAGGGCAGGTGTACCGCATCGCGTGCCTGGGCGTGGGCGAATTGAAAATCCAGCTGCGCGTTGGTGGGGATGCTGGTGCCGGTGCGGCCCAGGGCAATGCGCGCAGGCGTGAGGCGGCGCAGTTCCAGCCATGGGTTGTCAGGCAGGTCGAGTTGCACAGGCGGCTCCTTCATCCTAATTGCTTCAAGGCGTGGCGAAACGCCGGTGGCAGGCTGTTGCCAAAGTGCACCTTGCCGTCGGCTTGGGTGAAGATGCCCATTTTCGCCAGCCACTGCTCAAACTCCGGCGCCGGCTTTAAACCCAGTGTTTGCCGAGCGTACAGGGCGTCGTGGAACGAGGTGGTCTGGTAGTTGAGCATGATGTCGTCGGAGCCGGGGATGCCCATGATGAAGTTGATCCCGGCCACGCCCAGCAGGGTCAGCAGCGTGTCCATATCATCCTGGTCGGCCTCGGCGTGGTTGGTGTAGCAGATATCACAGCCCATCGGCACGCCGAGCAGCTTGCCGCAGAAGTGGTCTTCGAGGCCGGCGCGGATGATCTGCTTGCCGTTGTACAGGTACTCCGGGCCGATAAAGCCTACAACCGTGTTGACCAAAAACGGCTTGAAATGCCGCGCCACGGCGTAGGCGCGGGTTTCACAGGTTTGCTGGTCGACGCCAAAGTGCGCGTTGGCCGACAAGGCGCTGCCCTGGCCGGTTTCGAAATACATCAGGTTCTGGCCCAAGGTGCCGCGATTCAGGCTCAAACCCGCTTCGTAGCCTTCTTGCAGCACGCTCAGGCTGATGCCGAAACTGGCGTTGGCCGCCTCGGTGCCGGCAATTGACTGAAACACCAGGTCCAGCGGCACGCCACGGTTGATGGCCTCGATGGAGGTGGTCACGTGGGTCAGCACGCAGGCTTGGGTGGGGATTTCGTAGCGCTGGATGATCGCGTCAAGCATCTCCAGCATGGCGCAGATCGAGGCGATGCTGTCGGTGGCCGGGTTGATGCCGATCATGGCGTCGCCGTTGCCGTAGAGCAGGCCGTCGAGAATGCTGGCGGCGATGCCCGCCGGTTCATCCGTCGGGTGGTTGGGTTGCAGGCGGGTCGACAACCGCCCGCGCAGGCCCATGGTGCCGCGAAACTGGGTGACCACGCGAATCTTCTGCGCCACCAGCACCAGGTCCTGCACACGCATGATTTTGGAGACGGCGGCGGCCATCTCCGGGGTCAGCCCGGGCGCCAAGGCACGCAGGGAATGTTCGTCGGCCGCATCGCTGAGCAACCAGTCGCGCAGGCCACCGACGGTCAGGTGGCTGACGGCGCTGAACGCCTGTTTATCGTGGGTGTCGATGATCAGCCGGGTGACTTCGTCGCTTTCGTAGGGGATCAGCACTTCTTCGAGGAAGTGTTTCAACGGGATATTCGCCAGCGCCATTTGCGCCGCGACGCGCTCGCCGTCGTTCTGCGCCGCCACGCCCGCGAGGAAGTCGCCGGAACGCGCCGGGCTGGCTTTGGCCATCACGTCTTTGAGGCTGTCGAAGCGGTAGGTCTGTGTACCTACCGCGTGGGTAAAGCTTGCCATACAGTGTCTCCTTGGCGACGCGGGCTGCCCGTGAGTAAGGCGCCCGCATCGAGGTTTACGGCAGTTAGTGCAAGGCGGCCTCTGCGGCCTGGATCGCCGCGAATTCCTCTTCGGGCGTGCCTGCTACCAAGTGATGCCGGCTGTAGAAAGCAAAGTAAGCAATTAATACTCCATAGATGATCGCAGCGCCAATCACCACCCGTGGGTCCACCAGAAAGCCCGCTACCACGGCCACGCAGGCCAGTATCAGGGCGATGCCGGAAGTGAAAATGCCACCCGGCGTGCGGTACGGGCGGTCCATTTTGGGGCGGCGGATGCGCAAGGTGATGTGCGCGGCCATCATCAGTACGTAGGAAATGGTCGCGCCGAACACCGCCACCAGAATCAGCAAATCACCCTGGCCGGTCAGCGACAGGCCGAAACCGATGATGCCGGGGATCACCAATGCCAGCACCGGCGCTTTACTTTTGTTGGTCTGCGACAGCTTGCGCGGCAGGTAGCCGGCGCGAGACAAGGCAAAGATCTGCCGCGAATAGGCGTAGATAATCGAGAAAAAGCTCGCGATCAGCCCGGCCAGGCCAACCAGATTGACGAAGCTGCCCATCCAGGTCGAGCCGCCGTACGACAACGCCAGTGCTTCAACCAGCGGGTTACCCGATTTGATCAGCGCGTAGGTGCCGGCGCCGCCGGGCGCAATCACCAGAATCAACAGGGCAAAACTGGTCAGCACCACAATGGCGCCGATCAATCCGCGGGGCAGGTCGCGCTTGGGGTTCTTGGTTTCTTCGGCGGCCAGGGGCACGCCTTCGACGGCGAGGAAAAACCAGATCGCGTAGGGAATCGCCGCCCACACGCCAACATAGCCAAACGGCAGGAAGGTGCTGGCGCCCTTGGCCTCGGTCACCGGCATGTCGAGCAAGTTGGCGACGTTGAAGTGCGGCACCATCGACACCAGGAACACCCCCAAGGCAATCGCAGCGACGGCGGTGATCACAAACATCAGCTTCAAGGCTTCACCCACGCCAAAGATGTGGATGCCGATAAAGATGATGTAGAACGCCAGGTAAATCATCCAGCCGCCGATGCCGAACAACGACTCGCAATAGGCGCCGATAAACACCGCGATGGCGGCAGGAGCAATCGCGTACTCGATAAGGATGGCGGTGCCCGTGAGGAACCCGCCCCAAGGGCCAAACGCGCTGCGGGCAAAGCCGTAGCCACCGCCAGCGGTAGGAATCATGGAAGACAGTTCGGCCAGGGAGAAACACATGCACAGGTACATGGTGGCCATGAGCAAGGTGGCGAGGAACATGCCGCCCCAGCCGCCCTGGGCCAGGCCGAAGTTCCAACCGGCGTAGTCGCCGGAGATCACATAGGCAACGCCAAGGCCGACCAGCAGCACCCAGCCGGCGGCGCCTTTTTTCAGTTCGCGTTGTTGGAAATAGTCGGTGCCGACTTTTTCGAAGTCGACGGAAGAGCCAGTGGGTTCGCTAGGCATGGGGAAGTACCGTCCGTTGTTATTATTGTGTGTAGCAAGCGAGATCGTTCCCACGCTCTGCGTGGGAATGCATCCCGTGACGCTCTGCGTCACCTTGCACCCGGCTTGAGCCTTGTGCAGACATCGGGACGCGGAGCGTCCCAGGCGGCATTCCCACGCAGAGCGTGGGAACGATCGGGAAGGGTTAGAAAAAGCCCAACGGATTAATGTCGTAGCTCACCAGCAGGTTCTTGGTCTGCTGGTAGTGATCCAACATCATCTTGTGGGTCTCACGGCCCACGCCGGACTTCTTGTAGCCACCAAACGCGGCATGCGCCGGGTACAGGTGGTAGCAGTTGGTCCACACGCGGCCCGCCTTGATCGCGCGGCCCATGCGGTAGGCGCGGTTGATGTCGCGGGTCCATACGCCGGCACCGAGGCCGAACTCGGTGTCGTTGGCAATCGCCAGGGCTTCGGCTTCGTCCTTGAAGGTGGTGATGCTCACCACCGGGCCGAAGATTTCTTCCTGGAACACGCGCATCTCATTGGTGCCCTTGAGCAGGGTCGGCTGGATGTAATAACCACCGGCCATGTCGCCGGTCAGTTGCTCAACCTTGCCGCCGGTGAGCAGTTGCGCGCCTTCGCCCTTGGCGATTTCCAGGTAGGACAGGATCTTGTCGAACTGCTGCTCGGACGCCTGGGCGCCGACCATGGTGTCGGTGTCCAGCGGGTCGCCGCGTTTGATCTGCTCGACCTTCTTCATCACCACTTTCATGAAGTCGTCGTAGATCGACTCTTCAACCAGCGCACGGGATGGGCAGGTGCACACTTCGCCTTGGTTAAAGAACGCCAGCACCAGGCCTTCGGCGGCTTTTTCGATAAACGAAGGTTCGGCTTTCATGATGTCGGCAAAGAAGATGTTCGGCGACTTGCCGCCCAGCTCGACGGTGGACGGAATAATGTTCTCGGCCGCCGCGTGCATGATGTGCGAGCCCACCGGCGTGGAGCCGGTGAAGGCGATCTTGGCGATGCGCTTGCTGGTGGCCAGGGCTTCGCCCGCTTCTTTACCGAAGCCGTGCACCACGTTCAGCACGCCAGGCGGCAGCAGGTCGCCGATCAGCTCCATCAGCACGTTGATGCCCAGCGGGGTTTGCTCGGCCGGTTTAAGCACCACGCAGTTACCGGCGGCCAGGGCCGGTGCGAGTTTCCACGCGGCCATCAGCAGCGGGAAGTTCCACGGGATGATCTGGCCGACCACACCCAGCGGCTCGTGGAAGTGGTAGGACGCGGTAAGTTCGTTGATCTCGGCGCTGGTGCCTTCCTGGGCGCGGATGCAACCGGCGAAATAGCGGAAGTGGTCAGCGGCCAGCGGGATGTCGGCGTTGAGGGTTTCACGCACGGCCTTGCCGTTGTCCCAGGTCTCGGTGATGGCCAGCAGTTCGAGGTTCTGTTCGATGCGGTCGGCGATTTTCAGCAGCACCAGCGAGCGGTCCTGGGCCGAGGTCTTGCCCCAGGCGTCAGCGGCGGCGTGGGCGGCATCCAGTGCCTTGTCGATGTCTTTGGCAGTGGAGCGCGGGAATTCGGCGATGGGCTTGCCGTTGACCGGCGAGGTGTTAGTGAAATAGTTGCCGTCCACCGGCGCAACGAACTCGCCGCCGATGAAGTTGCCGTACTTGGCCTTGAAGGAAACGATCGAGCCTTCGGTGCCGGGATGTGCGTAACGCATGGTGGGTATCTCCTGCTTTTATGTTTATTGGAGTACAGCGGTGTTGCGCGTGATAAAGCGTAGAGCAAAGGTTGGGCCATCGCTTTACACACCTGTTAAATCAAGGGTTTGAGCTTTGTTGCGAGGTGTTACGGTGACAAGGCTGGCACAGACGGTGTGACAGTTTGTGCCATAAGCGATACACCCTGTGACCGGTGGGTCGGCGCGGGATTGCAATGGCCGGATGGCTGGGGGATGCTGGCTGCTCTCACGCAGGGAGAATAATAAGAACATGCACAACGATCATTTCAGTCGCCATGCTCAACAGGTCCTCACCGTCACCCGCGGGCAAGACCTCGCCCACGGCCCCGGCAGCGACCCGTCCATCGCCCGGTCCTGGTTGCGGTGCCTGGAGGACTATCACCTCGACCCCGCGCTGACCATGGCGCCCACCGTGCTGGAACACGGGCGCCTGCTGGAAAGTCGCGAGCGCTTGCAGCAAGTGCTGCGCATTGCCGGCAGTGAGATGAACAGCCTGCATCAACAACTTTCCGGCGCCGGCCATGCGGTGCTGCTCACCGATGCGCGTGGGGTGATCCTCAACTGCGTTACCGCGCCGGCCGAGCGCAAGGTGTTCGAGCGTGCGGGGCTATGGCTGGGGGCCGACTGGAGCGAGGCGTGCGAGGGCACCAATGGCATCGGCACCTGCCTGGTGGAGCGCCAGTCGCTGACCATTCACCGCGATGAGCATTTTCGCGGCCGCCACACCGGTCTGACCTGCTCAGCGAGCCCGGTGTTCGATCCCCATGGAGAACTGCTGGCCGTGCTGGATGTGTCTTCTGCACGTGAGGCGGTGTCGCGCCAAAGCCAGTTCCACACCATGGCGTTGGTGAACTTGTCGGCCAAGATGATCGAAAGTTGTTACTTCCTGCGCCATTTTGAAAAGCACTGGCTGCTGCGCTTTCACTTGCAGGCGGAATCTGTGGGGTTGTTCAGCGAAGGGCTGCTGGCCTTCGACGGTGACGGACGTATCTGTGCGGTCAACCAGAGCGCCCTGAACCTGCTGGGCCAGGCGCGGGGCGGTTTGCTGGGGCAGCCGGTGGAAGCGTTTTTCGAATGCTCGCTGGACCAGTTGCTCGGCCGCGCCAGTGCCAATGCCACCGCCAGCTGGCCGTTGCGTACGCGCGATGGCCGGCATTTGTTCGCTGCGTTGCGTGGTCAGGCACGGAGTACACCGCCGGCGCCGATGGCCAAGCCCGAGGCACCGCGCCTGCCGGGCATCTGCCTCGGCGACCCGGTGTTACAGAGTGATTTTCGCAAGGCCCTCAGGGTATTCGAGCGCGACGTGCCCCTGTTGATCAACGGCGAAACCGGCTGTGGTAAAGAAGCCTTCGCCAAGGCGGTGCATCAAGCCAGCCAGCGCGCCGACAAGGCTTTCGTTGCGCTTAATTGCGCCGCCATCCCGGAAAACCTGATTGAAAGCGAGTTGTTCGGTTATCGCGGCGGCAGCTTTACCGGCGCGCTGAAAGAAGGCATGCGCGGTAAATTACAGCAGGCCGATGGCGGCACCCTGTTTCTCGATGAGATAGGCGACATGCCTTTCGCGTTGCAAACCCGTCTTTTAAGGGTGCTGGAAGACCGCGTGGTGGTGCCCATCGGGGGCGCGCCGCAGGCGGTGGACGTCAGAATCATCAGCGCGACCCACCGCGACCTGTTAGCGCGTGTTGCCGACGGTAGCTTCCGCGAAGACCTTTACTATCGCCTCAACGGCCTTGAGATTGCCGTGCCGCCCTTGCGCGACCGTAGCGACAAAGCGCAATTACTGGCGTTTTTGCTGGCGGAGGAAGCCGCAGGGCAAGCGGTGGTGCTTGATGAGCCAGCGCGCCGCGCTCTGCTGGACTACGCCTGGCCGGGAAACATTCGGCAATTGCGCAACGTGTTGCGTACTTTGGCGGCGTTGTGCGAGGACGGGAAAATCAGCGTTGAAGACCTGCCGCCCATCATTCGCCAACCGCGCCCCGTGAGGGCTTTAGATCCCCGTCAGGGGGGCGTTCTGGACGATGCAGAGCGCGTAGCGTTACTCAATGCACTCAAACAGCAACATTGGCACATGTCCCGCACGGCAGAAAGTTTAGGCGTTAGCCGGAATACGCTTTACAGGAAGTTACGCCGGCACGGAATTGAACGTTGTTCACACGCGTGATCTGCGCGTTGTTACTGCAGCCCTCATAGTGCCCGCTTTTAGTCGCCCATGAGAGAAGTGGGTTGAAACGTTTGGATAAACCTTGCCTGATGTTTTTTGTGTGATTTGTATAGTTGTGAGCCACTCAGTCTCTGAATAGTTACTTGTTTTTATTCGGGTTCGGGTGTGGAAATGACAAATATTGAAGCAGTAAAAGTATCACCCATCTTATCCAGTACAGGGGCCGATGAGCCTCCTGCGGCTGGCGCCAGGGTTAGCACCGATAAAGCACATGATGAACGCAACACGGATGCTCAGGTGCCTGACACCCCCGAAACCCGGGCGGTGGCTGACGCTCAGTTGGCGAGGCCCTACGCGTTAGCATTAGCGACGCGCTCCTTTCACACCTCAATGGGGCCAATGGATGTTCAAGTGCCTGCGCAGTCCACACTCGGTCGTTGGCGGACCCAATTGGACGACGCCTTTAAAGGCCGGGGGTTTTTATCGTGGGCGAAAGAACAGGGCCTTGATAGCAAAAGCCTCAAAGTGGATCCGTTCGCCGGGGAATTGACGGGAATTGTAAATGGCAAGATCCACACTTTTTCCTTAGAAGACAATTCGGGTTGGTCGGACATCTCCAGGGTGCTGTTGTCGATTGCCAGGGTGATCGCTCCAAAGCCTGGGCAGGCGTTCAGTTATCCTTGGCCGGACGGTAAGGTGCCGCTGTACACGGTGGGTCGATTTTACGCAGAACCTATTGATCTCTCCCCTTCGCAAGCCGCTGCGCATCGAGAGAAACTGAGGGCCGGGTCAGCGTTTGAGTTCGCACCTGTGGGTCATGCGTCCCAGCGATCTGTCGAGGCGTTAGTGGAGCAGGGCGAGGCGCTGGGTGATGACGCTAATCGTCATGCACTTATCGCGGCGCTGAACGCCCAGGTCGACGATGCTGAAGGGAAAATAGATCTGAATAACGTTATGGTCCCGATTGACCGACGTTCAAGTTTATTTATCAAGGAGCAGCGCCGGGAGATAAGTGTTGCTCAGATGCTCGAAAATAAGGGGCATAGGCTACCTGGCAACCGTGCGCAGGCGCTTGGCTTGGCGAACGCACTCTCCTTTGACCTTGCCCATCGGATGCCTGGGGCCGACGGTGGGGGCGTCAGGCATATTGCGGGACTGCTGAATAAAACCGCGTTGCGCAAGATGAAGGCGGTAGTGGATCCGTGGAAGTTGAAACATGCAAGCCCGGCTCCTGATTCTCACGCAGGAGCCGGCAGTTTTATACGTAGCCTGATAAACAGGCCTGGGGCGCCTGCCCAGAAGATGATTCTGGACAATCCCTCATTGGCATTGGACCAGCTCATTCGGACGCCCGATGCACAGACGTTGGGCCTGGACATACAAAAAAGAATCAGCTCAGCAGAGTCGCCGACCGGTGCGATTGAGGCATTGACTGCGGCACTCTTGCAGGACCTTGATCCTAACCCAGATAAGTCATGCTTCAACGTGGCGGGTTATAACCTCTATCAACGCGACAATATGGGGGCTAGCGCTTCTGAGATCGTTAAACGTTTTACGACTTATCTTGAGACTAAACTGGGCGCGGATGTGGCCCCTCTTGCTGCGCAGCTATTACTGTCCGCCGTCGCCCCTGAACTCAAAGTAAAAAATATTCCTCCCGAACTGGTTTTTGGGTCTTATACGTGGACTGAATTTTCTATAGCGGTTGCACTGGTAGAGCAGGGAGATCGCGGCGGCGCATCGGGAAACATGACGTTTCGTCAAATAGTGGACTATGCCGATGTGCAACTTAATATTCTTGAGGATGAGGACGCGTTAGCAAGCATGTCGATCAATCCGCTTAGGGCGTGGGGGGTCGCTAACAAGGTGATAAAATACAGCCCCGACGGTCAATATACGCCCGAGGAAGTTGAGCAATCACAGCGCGTGTTAAAAAAGCAGAAAAGGGAGCTGGAATGGGCACGCACTGAGTTGTTGAAGCCGCCCCCGACGCGGGAGTCGGAGGCGCTGTCTGAGTTCAAACGGGTGTACCCGGATGTTGATCCGACGAAGACAACCTTATGCAGTGTCATGGATAGCCGTTATATCGTATCGCCACTTGATGTCTATATGACGAAGCCTTTTGAGCCAGACAGGTGGAAGTCACGTGATGAAAAAGAGTTGCCTTGGACGCAGATGAAGTCTCGCTTTTCTGAGCTTGATAACAATATCGGTCAAACGTTTGCTGAGAAGTTTGAGGGCTATAAAAAGACTCAGGCTGCGGGGTGGGCTATTCAGTTCAAATATCAGGCGTCTTTGCTGTCTATGGCTGAACAGGAGCGTATAAGTCAATCAACTGTAACGTTCATGCGAGTGTCTCGTCCTTTTTTGGGCACAGAGGAAACGAACAACCTACAGCTTTACCCCGGGCGCCAACCCCGAAAGCCCACTCCACACGAACTCAAAGAGTTGGAAGGGGGGCAAGGCTTGCTTATGAAAGTTGAGGGCGGGCAGGGGGCGGTTGAGTACTTTAGTTATTTTCCAGCCCTGGGAAAAATCGTTAAGGAAAAGGGAGTGCCGGCAGAGCAGCCAAATTTTGACGATCGCAGGTATTTTTCTCCGGGTTACGAGGCACGAGTCCCTGGCACGTACAATGTGTTTACAGAATTTGCCACCAATAATGAGCGTGATTCGCCTGATGTAATCGGTGAAGCAAGAACGCCGTATTTTTCTCAACGGAACGGTTCGCTGGGTGCCGCGGTGGGTGATTTTTTTACCAAGGATTATGATTATTTAAAAACAAAGCTTTTCGGTGAAACGAGGATTGAAAAGAACACCAGGGCTAATCAAGCTGTCAACAATTTTCTCCTTTCGCTTATTCCCTTCTATGATGGTATTAAAGATGCGATCGACGGCAATGTTGCCGGCGCAGCTTTTAATATCGGGTTCGATTTTTTAGGGTTTTTTCTCCCTGGGGCAAGTGCCGCGAATAGAGCCTTGAAGCTTGGTAAGTCAGCAGGCAAGGTGCTCAAGCGGTCTTTTTTTGCAGGGGTCGGTGCTTCTGTGGGTGTTACCGATATCGTTGATCTGCCGAAAAACTTTAAACGGGGGATAGTCGCCTTAGGTAAGGATTTAAAGACGGTGCGCAAACATTCAGATGAGGTGCTTGCTCGACTGAAAGGGAATTACAGATTTTATGAGGTGACAGGAAGTTACAAGGAGGGTGATATTGTCAAGGGCTTCTATCAGGTGGAGTCGGACGGTGTAAGCAGGCCAGTAGTTGCGCTATTTAAAAAGGGCGCTTGGTATGCATACAGTACTGTTACCAATACACCCTTTGGCCCTCAGTTAGCACAGTTTGGAGTGCTGAATGCACTGACGCCTTCGGATAAACCATAATGGTTTTAACGGGCGCGGCTTAGCGAAAAAGTCGCCGTGCCCGTCTGAGTTGTTAATAAGTTCGCGTTTGGTTGAGTCGTCGGGCTGCGATTTTTAGTATCCGTGCGGCTGACGCACTGTGCCTGTGTGCCTGGATCGTTTTTGCCGACGTTGTTGTAGGTCAGTGGCGAGTGTGTATTTTTTTATAGCCTGGAACTGTATGAGGTATTTGTGTCACCTAATGGCTGAAGGAAATGGATGGCTTTCTAATTAAACTAATTATTAGGCAGAACGTTATGATATTTGCAAATGCAGTTGAACGGCCATTGGTATGCTCAAGAATTTCGAATTTTTTCAGTGGCGGATGGACCAGAAGCGAGCCGCCTAGCCCTGTAAGAACACCTGATGCTCCCAAGATAGAGGGCGCGGTAGCGGCCAAACCCGCAGACGGTAGCAATAACGGTTTTGATCAGGGGTTCATTGATAAACAAGTGACATCCCTCGAAGGCCCGGGGCACGCCAGTGGCCAACGACAGCCGGGGCAGGCCACTGATACAAATGCCACTGCTTCGCAAGTGGCTGACTATAGAGAAGCGAACAGGAAAAAGTGGCAAACGCAAAAAGATGCTGAAGCCCGTGACAAGTTGTTCGGTCAGCCCACACCGGGTCGAGTCGATGGGCAAGAGGTTCCACCGTTCTCTTCTCGAGCGCTTGAGGAAAATGCAGCGGATTTAAGCAAAGCCTCAGGGGCGGAGTCCAAGTTTGAGCTGGGTAAGGCGTATAAAAATGCACTGGTGACTTCATCGATTACTTTGCCAGTTACGATAGTTGCTTTTGTGACCATCGGAACTATCAATGAAACTATTAAGCCTCACCTCAGTGCAACCCCCGCTGCTGAGGGTGCCACCGCTGCTGAGGGTGTCACCGTTGCTGAGGGTGTCACCGTTGCTGAGGGCGCCCCCGTTGATGAAGGAAAGCTCGTCGATCGTAAGCAGACAAGTGTATTTCAAGTGGCCAATACCTTAGCCAATCTGCGGGGCGAAGGGCATGTTGGGCCATCGGACAAATGGGCAGCGCAAACCGATGAAGAACGTTTGGATTCTCTCGATGCAATACTTGACTATTGCGAGCCAGAACTGGTTAAGGATGCACAAAAGTACGGCGTTAAGTTTCAACCTGCTACCTCGGGCGGTGATAGCGACGATATAAAGACCCGCACAGCTGTCATCGATTCCAGGCTGGCGGCCCTGACGGCACTGTTCGGTGTCTTAAAGGGGAAAGTATCGGGCAGTGCCAACTAGTAGGCGGGCGCGTGTCACGGGTCAGGCGATTGGCGGGAACGAGGTCGACGCTGCGCTGAACGCCTGCACTCTGATTGACCTGCACTCTGATTGAAGAGTGCGGGCTTTTCTTGCGGGTGAAGTAATTTTTTATGACGTGCTTATGTGAGTGCTTCCGGTTTCTGCTGATCTTGCGCATAGCGCTATCGGCGCTGATTGATTGGCATAGAGAAGTGCTGGGCCGGGATGAACACGTTCATCGCGTACGAAAGTGCGCTGCAGCGCCGGCCTGAGCGGCTGTGCAAGTCTAAAAAGATAGCTCGAACAGCAAGGTAGGTGGGAACGCTTAAAGTGTCGAGTTTAACGCTGTGCTTCATCCGTGAGACGGCGTTGTCTTACAGGGCGTGTTGGCAGGCTCTGGCTGGAACTGTACTGGGTGGGGTGCCCACTCATTCAGGGCAACTGCTTAGAGTGTTTTCATACAATAACAATCACGCTGGTGAACACTATGAACATTATTCCTTCAATGGCCACTTTCATTGCTTCACACCCTGTATCCGTCGACCAGCCTGCTGCGCAGCTCGAGTCGTATAAAGCTGATCCTGCTGATTGGCCTTTGTCGCAAACCAAGGGGGCCATCGAGAGCAAAAACCTCAAGTGGGGAGGTGGAAGGGGGCCGAGGCCTCCATCTCCACCACCTGCTCCTGCTCCTGGGCCGCCGCCGCTACCACCGCGCCCACGTCCGCCCGTGCCGCCCAAGCCGAAACCAGATCCTAAACCCGCGCCGCCGAGCAAGCCCGGGCCTGCACCCAAGCCCCAGGGCGGTGGGTTCAAGGACGCGGGGAGCACTGTCATGCAGATCAATAAAATCAAGGCCAATGACGAGTTGATGATGGCCAATTTGCGCAAGCAGGCGCCTATCAGTGTGGCGGAGGCTGCCAAGCGAGTTTTTGATGCCGACAGACTGGTCAAGGCCGGTGTGATTGATACCGGGCCAAGCGCCCTGCGCGTTGCTCGTGATGCGGCTATCAGTGCCGGTATCACCGGGATGGTCAGCGCGCCGATCAACGTAGCAGCCTATGCAGGCTCCGTGGCCGCCGGAGAGCGGATCAAGTCTTCTTACGCCCCTGGTGTATTGCCGCCACCGTTTTTGCCCGGCGCCAGCAGCCCGCCCAAAAAAGGTGACGCTGCCGAGCACGTTGATTCGACGCCCGATTCGACAGCCGATTCGGCAGGCACGATTGACCAGCGCCTGGATGATTTCGAGATAAAGCTGTTGGGCATGGGCTCCACCGTCATGATTCTGTTGGGCGAGAACAACCGTGTATTTACCAAGAGTGAACGTTGGCCAACCGATAACGACGCACGCTTAAGCAACCTGGAAAAGATACTCAGGTTCTCTGAGCAACAATTGAAGAAGATCACTCGGCAGAACGGAATTATTTTTAAACCATATAAACCCGGC
Source organism: Pseudomonas sp. IPO3747 (assembly GCF_013385245.1). NCBI lineage: Bacteria > Pseudomonadati > Pseudomonadota > Gammaproteobacteria > Pseudomonadales > Pseudomonadaceae > Pseudomonas > Pseudomonas sp. IPO3747. Next base: position 205,572 of record NZ_JACAQL010000010.1, on the reverse strand, counting down.
GAACCCATACCTGCCGATGTAGAAGGGCGTCTTGACCTGATCGACAAGAAGTTCAAGCGCATGGACGAGGCCTATGAAAACCTGCGTTTGCTCGCTGCTTTGAAAGCCAGTCAGCGCAACACTCAAGCACCCGCCATCGCTTGAGGATGGCACTATCGAGCGAAATGCCAGACGCATTTCGCTCGCCCGCTGACCGTTTAAAAGGTGCGATTTCCTACTCCCTGCGCTAACCTGCCTCGATGTTTACGAGGTCAACTATGCACATTCATATTCTGGGTATCTGCGGCACATTCATGGGTTCGATGGCGGTCCTGGCCAAAGAGTTGGGCCATCACGTTACTGGCTCCGACGCCAACGTTTATCCGCCCATGAGCACGCAGCTTCAGGCCCAGGGTATTGAGCTGACCCAAGGTTACGACCCCTCACAGTTCGACCCGGTCCCGGATCTGGTGGTGATCGGTAACGCCATGTCACGTGGTAACCCGGCGGTCGAATATGTACTCAACAAGGGCTTGCCCTATGTCTCCGGCCCGCAATGGCTGGCCGACCATGTGCTGCAAGGCCGCTGGGTTCTTGCTGTGGCGGGCACCCATGGCAAGACCACCACCAGCAGCATGCTGGCCTGGGTGCTTGAGCATGCGGGCATGAGCCCGGGTTTCCTGATCGGCGGTGTGCCGCAGAACTTCTCGGTGTCGGCGCGTTTGGGCGATACGCCGTTTTTTGTGATTGAGGCCGATGAATACGACAGCGCCTTCTTCGACAAGCGCTCCAAGTTCGTCCATTACCGCCCGCGCACCGCGATCCTCAACAATCTTGAGTTCGACCACGCGGACATTTTCCCTGATCTGGCCGCCATTGAGCGCCAGTTCCACCATTTGGTGCGCACCATCCCCAGCGAAGGCCTGGTGATCCACCCGACCACCGAGCCGGCCCTGCAGCGCGTGATCGACATGGGCTGCTGGACGCCGGTGCAAACCACCGGCGCGGGCGGGCAGTGGCAGGTCAAGTTGCTCAGCGAAGACGGCTCGCGCTTTGAAGTGCTGTTCGAGGGTGAGGCCCAAGGCGTCGTCGAATGGGACATGACCGGTCAACATAACGTCGCCAATGCCTTGGTCACCCTGGCGGCCGCACGGCATGTGGGCGTGGTGCCTTCCATGGGCATCGCCGCCTTGAGCGCGTTCAAGAGCGTGAAACGCCGTATGGAAAAAGTCGCAGATGTGAACGGGATTACCATCTACGACGACTTTGCCCACCACCCAACAGCCATTGCGACCACGCTGGATGGCCTGCGCAAGCGCGTCGGTGATGCCAATATCATTGCCATTATTGAGCCGCGCTCCAATTCCATGAAACTCGGCGCGCACCGCGATGGTTTGCCGGAAAGCGTCAACGACGCCGACCAGGTGGTTTGGTACGCCCCGACTAACCTCGGCTGGGACCTGCCGGCGATTGCGGCGCTGTGCACGGTGCCTTCCATCGTGTGCGACTCCATTGAAGCGATCATCGAACACGTCAAACATCAAGCCAAGCCCGGCACCCATGTGGTGGTCATGAGCAACGGCGGTTTCGGTGGCCTGCACGGCAAGCTGGCCGAGGCGCTCAAATGAGTGGCCCGGAACGCATTACCCTGGCGATGACCGGCGCGTCCGGTGCGCCTTACGGCCTGCGCTTGCTGGACTGCCTGGTGCGCGAAGACCGCGAGGTGCACTTCCTGATTTCCAAGGCCGCGCAACTGGTGCTGGCCACCGAGACGGATGTGCAACTGCCGGCCAAGGTGCAGATGATGCAAGCCTTCCTCACCGAGTACACCGGCGCGGCTGCCGGGCAGATCAAGGTGTACGGTAAAGAAGACTGGATGTCGCCGGTAGCGTCCGGCTCCGGTGCGCCGGCGGCGATGGTGGTAGTGCCGTGCTCCACCGGCACCTTGTCGGCGATTGCCACGGGCGCCTGCAACAACCTGATCGAGCGGGCGGCTGACGTGACCTTGAAGGAGCGCCGCCAGTTGATCCTGGTGCCGCGCGAGGCGCCGTATTCGAGCATTCACCTGGAGCACATGCTCAAGCTGTCGAACATGGGCGTGACCATCTTGCCGGCTTCGCCAGGGTTTTATCACCAGCCGCAAACCATCGATGACCTGGTGGACTTTGTGGTGGCGCGCATTCTCAACCTGCTGAACATTCCCCAGGACATGCTGCCACGTTGGGGCGAGCACCATTTGAGCAGCGATGAATAAGGCACTGTTGATGGTGTTGGCGCTGCAACTGACGGGCTGCGCCACGGCGCGCACGCTGGATGCCGCGCAACCCGGGGCGCCGGTGGTGTATGCCGGCACGCGGCTGGATGTGTATGCGATCAATGGCGGCTGTTGCGCCAAGGATCGATTTGGCGCTGAGGCGCCGAGCTATCCGCATGTGGATCTGCCGGCCAGCGCGTTGCTCGACACCTTGCTGTTGCCGCTGTCGTTATTGACGGTGTTGGGTGTGGGGTTTAACGCAACAGGCGGGCTTTAGTGTTGCGTTGAGTGTGCGGGCCCCATCGCGGGCAAGCCCGGCTCCCACAGGGGAATGCCTTCCAAAGGTGGGAGCTGGCTTGCCTGCGATGGGGCCCGCACAGGCGCTGCTAGATCATTTGCCGAGCTTGCGCAACTCATCCGACTCCACCACCCGCACGCCATCCTGCTCTTCCAGCGCCAGGCGCCACATGGCGCGGGCCAGTTCGCAGACTTCGATACCGTGGTATTTGCCCGGAATCAACCGCGATAACGGCCCGGCGATTTTCTCGGCCAGGCGCGATTCCAAGCGTTCCCCCAGCAGCAACGAAGGCCGCACGATGGTCAGTTGCGGCCAGTCCTGAGCCTTGAGCGCTTGCTCCATTTCGCCTTTGACGCGGTTGTAGAAAATCGAGGACTTCGGGTCGGCGCCGATCGCGCTGATCACTATCAGGTGCCGCGCGCCCATCTCCCGTGCGCGCTTGGCGAAGGCCACCACCATGTCCAGGTCGACCGCACGGAAGGCTTCTTCTGAACCGGCTTTTTTAATCGTGGTGCCCAGGCAGCAGAAGGCGATATCAACCTGGCCGCTCAGTTGCGGCAGGAACACCGCCGGGTCACCCACCGGGTTTTCCAGGTGTGGGTGTTCGGCCAACGGCTTGCGGCTAGGTGCCAGTACGCGGGTCACCGTGGGTTCGTTGAGCAGGCGGTCGAGCAGGTGTTCGCCGGTCAGGCCGGAGGCGCCGGCGAGCAGGATATGCTGAGGTGTCAGGTACATGGTGTTTCCCCCTTGTTACACGTTACAGCTTAGTTGCCTTTGGCTTCCTTGCTATTCATTGAGACGCTTTCGAGCGCCTTTCGTGCCTGCTGTTTACGTAACAATTGCCAGTGGGCGATCACGCCTTTGGGCGCCCAGATCTGCGGTTCAGAGGCTTCGAAGTTGTCCGCCTGTTCACGCTCGGCCACGTGCAGCTGCGCCAGTTTGAAGGCTTGTTGCAAATCGTCGGTCTGGTTGAAGGCCTGGGCGAACAAGGCGTCGCCGAAGTAGGTGAAGTCCGCTTCCTCGGAGCAACCGAAGGACACGCGATCCGCGCGCGAGGCGGTCATGATCAGCGTGTGCTCGTCCTTCAGGGCCGGGATAAACCCACCGGAGTAGCAGGCGGAAATCACGATGATCTTGTCGCGGTCCTTGAGCGGCGCAAGCACGGCGGCCAGCTCGTCGGCGGGCAGGTCGGCCAGCTCCATGCGCGGCTGGTCGAGTACCAGTTCATGTTCGTGGGTGCCGTGGCTGGTCATGTAGATAAACACCAGGTCTTGCGGCCCGGTGCGTTCGGCCAGGGTTTGCACAGCGCGGCGCAGGCTTTCGCGGGTGGCCAGCGGGCGGTCGGCGATGTGGTCGCGGTGGTTGACCAGACGAATCTGCCCGCGCGCACCGAAGCGCGTGGCGAGCATGTTGCTGACGTAATCGGCTTCGCGCAGGAACACGCTTTGTTTGCCATCGCCGGCCAATACCAGGGTGTACAGCTCGACGGCAGGCGTGGAGGGTGGCACGGCGGCAAGGGCGGCATCGAGCAAGCGGCCCTGGGCCAGTATGCCGACCTCCAGTGGGTCGGGCAGCAACTTGCCGTCGGCATCGCGCACGCGCATGCCGTTGACCCAAGTGCCGGCCTGCACGGTGCCGTCGGTGAGTACCAGGGTGCCTTTGCCCTGGTAGCTGTCGCTGTCGAAACCGCCGACATAGAAACTGCCGTCGGTGAGGTTCAGACGGCCTTCGCCGCTGAAGCGCCATTCGCTGAATTGGCCCACGTAGTGGCTGCCGTCCACACCGATCAACTCGCCTTTGCCGCTGAGCGCGCCTTCCTTGAACTGGCCGATCCACACGTCGCCGTCGGCGTTTTCATAACGGCCCTTGCCGTTGAGCTGGTTCTGTTTGAACTGGCCGACATAGATATCGCCGTCGGCACTGTTGAAGGTGCCATTGCCTTCAAGCTGGCCATCGACAAAACGACCACTGAACTGGTTGCCACTGTCGTCGTTGCGCTGGCCTTCGCCATTGGGTTTGCCGTGCACGAACTGGCCCTGGTACTGGCTGCCGTCGGCCAATTCCAGGCGGCCAAGGCCGGAATATTGATCGTTTTTGAATTCGCCGCGATAGGTCATCTGCCCCTCTTTGAGGGTGCCTTCTCCGTTGCGTCGCCCATTCTTGAAACCGCCGACGTAGCTGCTGCCCGCCGTGGTCAGGCTGCCTTGGCCATCGAACAGGCCTTGCTGGAACTGGCCTTTATAGACCTCGCCGTTGCTGCCATGCCATTCGCCCTGGCCGTGCCACTGGCCTTTGTCGAACTGGCCGGCGTACCAACTGCCATTGGGGTAGTCCACGCGGCCCTGGCCTTGCAGCAAACCGTTGACCACATCACCCCGGTAACGGCCGCCGTCGGGCAGGCGCGCATCGGGCGGCAACAGCGATTCGCCGTCTCCGCAAGCGGTGAGCAACAGGGCAAGGGCAAGGGGAGCGAGTGGGCGCATAGCGGGATCCGGATAATTGAGCGCCGAGTATGCCGCAGCTGCGAGATTCATACATAAATTTACATACACTGTGGCAAGGTTTATTGCCTCGCCACAGGCCCGGCCTTACACGAAGCAGAGTGACAGCGACTCGGCGATGTAAGCAGGTTTTTCCTGGCCTTCGATTTCCAGGGTGGCGGTGGCCTTAAATAGCCATTGGCCAGGTTTTTTCTCGGTCACGTCGGTGAGGGTGACGTTCAGGCGGACTTTGGAATTAACCTTTACCGGCTGGATAAAACGCACGCTGTCCAGCCCATAGTTGACCGCCATCTTCAGGCCTTCGGGCATGATCAGGATGTCTTCCATGAGCTTGGGCATCAACGACAGCGACAGGAAACCGTGGGCGATGGTGCTGCCGAACGGGGTCTTGGCGGCCTTGATCGGGTCGACGTGGATGAACTGATGATCGCCGGTGGCTTCTGCGAACAGGTTGATACGCGCCTGGTCGATGGTGAGCCATTCGGAACGTCCCAGTTCCTTGCCGACATAATCTTTGAGCTGCGCTACAGGTACATAGGGCATTGCGACTCTCCTTGGTTCATCGATTCTGTTTTTTATGAGTTACAGAGAACCAATGTAGATCATCATGGGCAACCCACCCGGTCAACCCACCATGCTTTTGGCGAATGCCGAAGCATATGGCGGGCGTGCTTATAATGCGTCCCAGCTTTAGAGGGGGGAGAGAGCGATGCTGTTACGGGGCCTGACCTGGCTGGTGCTGTTTCAATTGATCGGCACCGCGATCAACCATTTGCTGTTGCCGGTGCTGCCGGGGCCGATTATTGGCTTGCTGCTGATGCTGGTTTTTTTGATCTGGCGCGGTGAAGTCGGCGAGCCCCTGAGCCTGGCCGCCAGCAGCCTGTTACGTTACTTGCCGTTGCTGCTGGTGCCGCCGGCGGTGGGCGTGATGGTCTACGCCAAGGACATTGCCGCCGATTTCTGGGCCATCATCGGCGCGCTCGTTTTGTCGCTGGTGATCGCCATGGGTTTTGTCGGCGTGCTGATGCAGCGCATGGTCAAGCGCAAGGAGCGCGATCAATGATCGGCGACTGGCAGGGCGCGTGGGCTGCGGTTATTCATCATCCGTTGTTCGGCATCGGCATCACCCTCGGCGCCTATCAACTGGTGCTGGCGGCATTCGAGAAAACCCGCTGGGTCTTCCTGCAGCCGGTGCTGGTGTCGATGCTGCTGGTGATCGGCGTGCTGCTCAGTTGCGGCCTGACCTACGTCGAGTACCGCAAGAGCACCGAGATCATGGGCATCCTGCTCGGTCCGGCGACGGTGGCTTTGGCGGTGCCGCTGTTCTTGAACCTGCGACGGATTCGTCAATTGTTCTGGCCGATTTTTACTACGCTGGTGATAGGCGGGGTGGTGGCCACCGGCTTGTGTGTGCTGCTGGGCTGGTGGTTCGGCGCCGAACACATGATGCTGATGACCATGGCGCCCAAGTCGGTGACCTCGCCGATTGCCATGCTGGTGGCTGAGCAGATCGGTGGCGTGGCTGCGCTGGCGGCGGTGTTTGTGCTGATCACCGGGGTGATCGGTGCGATGATCGGCCCGGCGTACCTGTCGCGCCTCGGTGTGCACAGCCCCGAGGCGCGTGGCATGGCGCTGGGCATGACCGCCCACGCCGTCGGCACCTCGGTGGCCTTGCAGGAAAGTGAAGAGTGCGGCGCCTTCGCGGCGTTGGCCATGAGTCTGATGGGCGTGGGCACGGCGGTTTTCCTGCCGTTGGCCGTGTCGGTGATCGTTTAAACCAGGTTTAAGGAAACCTTTATGAGTCTGGCGCTGTTCCCGCTCAATACCGTGCTGTTCCCTGGCTGCACCCTCGACTTGCAACTGTTCGAGGCGCGCTACCTGGACATGATCAGCCGCTGCATGAAAAAGGGCGAAAGCTTTGGTGTGGTGTGCATCCTCGACGGCAAGGAAGTCGGCATGGCCCCGGACGGCTACGCGCTGATCGGTTGTGAAGCGCTGATCCGCGATTTCAAGCAGCAGGACAACGGCCTGCTGGGGATTCGCGTCGAAGGTGGCCGCCGCTTCCGCGTGCGCGACGCTGGCGTGCAGAAGGATCAGTTGCTGGTGGCCGAGGTGCAATGGCTCGAGGAACTGCCCGACCAGCCTTTGGAAGAAGAGGACGCCGACCTGCTGGCGTTGCTCCAGGCCCTGGCCGAGCACCCGATGGTGGCTTCGCTGGATATGGACGCGCATGCCGAGGGCCAGCAAGCCTTGGGCAATCAGCTGGCGTATCTGCTGCCGTTCACCGAGGCCGACAAGATCGACCTGCTGCAACTCGATGACCCGCAGCAGCGCCTGGATGCGATCCAGATGCTGCTCGACGAGTTGCAGGGCGAACTGTTCACTCAGTAGGCGTAGCGCAACAGGGCGTGGGGTGTGCCGGTGAGGGCGATAAAGCTCAGCACCGCCACCAGCACCGGGAGCAGCAGCCACCAGGTTTTCTGCGGCATGGCCGGCAGCGGGCTTCGATACTGGATGACGGCCAGGCTGAAGGCGCACACCGTCATCGCCAGCAGCGTGCCGGCCAGTATGTCCGTGGGCCAATGCGCGCCCAGGTAAACCCGTGACAGCGCAATAAAAGCGGCGGGAATACAGCCCAGCAACATCCAGGTCAGGCGCAGGCGCGTGGGTTGCCCGCGCCCGGCCAGCACCGCCAGTGCGAGAAAGAACGCAAAGGCGCCGGAGGCGTGGCCGCTGGGCATGCTGAAACTGGTCAGTGGTTCTGTGAGGATTTCCGGGCGGCCACGGGCGAAAAACAGCTTGGTGCCCGTGTTGATCACCGCCGCCCCCGCCAACGTAGCACCGACGAACACGGCATGCCGCCATTGCCGCGCCACCAGTAGCAGGCCAGTGAAAATCGCGCTGGCGATAAACATCTTCCTGAATTCACCCAGTTGGGTAATCCGCACCATCACCTCGTCCAGCCACGGGCTGCGATGCTCCTGGACCAAAGCACTGAGGCCCTGATCGAAGTGATTGAGGTGGGGATAGCCGATAAACAGGGCGATCAACAAAGTCAGGCTGGCGCAACCGACCCACAAGGTGGCACGACGATGGCCGCGCAGGCTGCTGTTCAAGCTCAGCCCCAGCAACACCGCGATACACCCGGCGACAATCCCGGCTTCCAGCCAGAAACCTTCCGGCAGCGGCAGGCGGAAGGCGGCGCCAGTGGCCCAGCCTGGCAGCAGGTAGGCCACCGACCAGCCGGCGGCGGCCACAATGCTTACGGCGGCAAAACGCGGGAACGGCATGTCGCACATGCCCGCCACCATCGGCAGCATGGGGCGCAGCGGGCCGATGAAACGCCCGACCAGCAGGCTGGCGATGCCGTACTTGTGGAAGTAGGTTTCGGCGCCGTTCATCCATTCCGGATGGTGGCGTAAACCGGGCAGGCGGCGGATGTTCTGATGGAAGTGTCGGCCCAGGTAGTAGGAAACGCCGTCGCCCAGCAAGCCGCCGAGAAAGCCCAGCAGCAAGGTTTCACTCAACGACAGCGCACCGCTGCCGGCCAGGGCCGCAATGGCAAACAGCAAGACGGTGCCTGGCACGATCAGACCGGCGATGGCCAGGCATTCAACGCACGCGACGATAAATACCGCCACCGCCAGCCATTCGGGGTTCAGTGTGAGCCAGCCAGTAATGCTATCGAGCCATTGGCCCATAAAACTTCACTCCATTTATGTCGGCAGTGGCGATCAACTGTGGGAGCAGGCAAGCCAGCTCCCACATTCGATCTGCTGGGCTGCTTCTGTCTGTTCAAATCAAAAAATAATCACGGCCTTCGACCTGGCCCCGGCGCAGCGGGTTCCGGGTGCAATACGGTGCATAACCCGCATCCACGAAGCGGTACATCAGGTGTTCATCGCGCCCGCTGGGGATGCCCAGGCGGGTGGTCTGGATGATTTGCGTCGGGGTCTGGCCCACGTCTTCAACAAACAGCAGTTCCTGATCGAAGCGCTTGGCGTCCCACATCGGCACTTTCAGGCCCAGGGCTTTGCACAGCAGCGTTTGGCCGGCGCAGAGTTTTTGCGAGGGGCGTGGGTGGCCATTGGCGTCCGGGTTGTTGAGCAGCATCTGTGCCAGGCTCGCCGGGCCGGACAGCTCATCGACCCACGGATAAGCCGATTTGATCAGCACCGCATTGCCGGGGCCGTGAGCGCTGAAGTTCAGTGAATCGCCGCCACGGGCGTAGTACATGTAGATGTGCCCACCATCCAGAAACAAAGCCTTACGCTTTTCTGTGTAACCGAGTGAGGCATGGCTGCCTTTTTCGGCCACGTAATAGGCTTCGGTTTCGATAATTCGCGCCGAAAGCCAGGTTTCACCGACGCGGTGGCGGATGACTTTGCCGAGCAATTCGCGCGCAAGTATTTGCGCGTCACGGTCGAAGAAGCTGTCGGGCAGGGCGCTGGCGGGGAGCTGGGGGGCAAAACTGGACATGGCGGCAAAGGTTAATACGGCTAAATGTGACCGAATAATAACAACTCCCACCTTAATTACCGCTGAACCCCAAGTTTTTACAGTTCATTTCGACCATCCGCCCCTCACCGCTGTCAGTCGGGCGGCGTCACAGCTATAATCTGCCGCTTTCCTCTTTGCCAAGACTCCCTGACCATGACTGAGTCCGTTCTTGACTACATGACCCGCCTGGGTCGCGCTGCCCGGCAGGCCTCGCGGTTGATCGCCCGTGCGAGCACTGCGCAGAAGAACCGTGCCTTGCTGGCTGCCGCCGATGCTCTGGATGCTTCGCGCTCCGAGCTGGCCGCCGCCAACGAACTGGACCTGGCCAACGGCCGCGCCAATGGCCTGGAGCCGGCCCTGCTGGACCGTCTGGCGCTGACCCCGGCACGTATCGACGACATGATCGAAGGCCTGCGTCAGGTGGCCAAGCTGCCTGACCCCATCGGTGAAATCCGCGATATGCGCTACCTGCCCTCCGGCATTCAGGTCGGCAAGATGCGCGTGCCGCTGGGCGTGATCGGCATCATCTATGAGTCGCGCCCGAACGTGACCATCGACGCCGCGAGCCTGTGCCTCAAGTCGGGCAACGCCACCATCCTGCGTGGCGGTTCCGAGGCCATTCATTCCAACCGCGCCATTGCTGTGTGCATCCAGCAAGGCCTGGCCGTGGCCGAGCTGCCGGCCGAAGTGGTGCAGGTGGTGGAAACCACCGACCGCGCCGCCGTAGGCGCGTTGATCACCATGCCGGAATTCGTCGACGTGATCGTGCCGCGTGGTGGCAAGAGCCTGATCGAACGCGTCAGCCGTGATGCCAAGGTGCCGGTAATCAAGCACCTGGACGGCGTGTGCCATGTGTACATCGACATCGCGGCCGACCTCGACAAGGCGATCCGCATCGCCGACAACGCCAAGACCCACCGCTACGCGCCATGCAATACCATGGAAACCCTGCTGGTACACACTGGCATTGCCGAGCGCGTGCTGCCGCCGCTGGCTGCCATCTACCGTGACAAGGGCGTGGAACTGCGTGGCTGCGAACGCACCCGTGCACTGCTGGGCGCGGACGTGATCGAAGCGACTGAAGACGACTGGTACACCGAGTACACGGCGCCGATCCTGTCGATCCGCATCCTTGATGACCTGGACCAGGCCATCGAACACATCAATAAATACGGCTCCAAGCACACCGACGCTATTGTTTCCGAGCATTTCAGCGATGCCCGGCGTTTCCTCACCGAAGTGGATTCCGCCTCGGTGATGATCAACGCCTCGACGCGTTTTGCCGACGGCTTCGAGTATGGCCTGGGGGCGGAGATCGGCATTTCCACCGACAAGCTCCACGCACGCGGCCCGGTTGGCCTGGAAGGTCTGACCAGCGAGAAGTACGTGGTGTTCGGCGACGGTCATGTGCGCACTTGATGGGTAAACGCATCGGGCTGCTCGGCGGCACCTTCGACCCCGTGCACATCGGCCATTTGCGCAGTGCCCTGGAAGTCGCGGATGCCCTCGCGCTGGATGAGTTACGCGTGATGCCTAACGCGCGGCCACCCCATCGCGATATGCCGCAGGTGTCTGCGCAGCAACGCCTGGAGATGGTGCGCCTGGCTGTAGAAGGTATACCGCCGCTGGTGGTGGACGACCGCGAACTCAAACGCGATAAACCGTCCTACACTGTCGACACCCTGGAACTGATGCGCGCCGAGTTGGCCGCAGATGACCAGTTGTTTCTGCTTTTGGGCTGGGACGCATTTTGCGGCCTGCCCTCTTGGCATCGCTGGGAGGAACTCCTCCAGCATTGCCACATCCTGGTTTTGCAACGCCCGGATGCCGACAGCGAACCGCCGGATGCCTTGCGCAACCTGCTGGCCGCGCGGTCGGTAAGTGACCCCTTGGCCCTGACCGGGCCGAACGGGAATATTGCATTCGTCTGGCAGACCCCGCTTGCGGTGTCCGCCACCCAGATCCGTCAACTGCTGGCCAGCGGGAAGTCGGTACGTTTCCTGGTGCCTGACGCGGTCCTGGCCTACATCGATGCGCACGGGCTTTACCGTGCGTCGAACTGAAAAGGCGCGCTTGATCGCACGAACATTCGTGCAGCGGGCGCCCGAACATACGAGCAAAACGAGTTTTATATGACGAACAAAGACGTAAGCAAAGTTAAGCGCAAAGGCACTTTCAAAAGCGCCCCGCTGCCAGTAGAAGCGCACACCGGCCCTGAGCTGGCTGGCGAAGAGCTGGTAAAAGTCGCCGTGGCTGCCCTGGAAGACGTTAAAGCCCAGGACATTCAGGTGCTGGACGTGCGCGACAAGCAAAGCATCACCGACTTCATGATCATTGCTACCGGTACTTCCAACCGCCAGATCGGCGCGATGCTCGACAAGGTTCGCGAAGCCGTCAAAGCCCAAGGCGTCAAGCCACTGGGTGAAGAAGGCAAGGGCGACAGCGACTGGGTACTGCTGGACATGGACGACGTGATCGTTCACATGATGACCAGCAACGCCCGCCAGTTCTACGACCTGGAGCGTCTGTGGAAAGGCGCCGAGCAGAGCCGTGCGGCTGATGGCAAGCACCACAGCCCGGAAGTGGGCCATGCGCACTTCGACAAGCTCAACAAAGACCAGGAATAAGGAACGGCTGTGCGCCTGCGTCTGATCGCTGTCGGTTCACGCATGCCCAAGTGGGTGGAAGAAGGCTGGCACGAGTATGCCAAGCGTCTGCCCGCTGAGCTGTCGCTGGAGCTGGTGGAAATACCGCTCAACACCCGGGGCAAGAATGCCGATGTGGCGCGCTTTATCCGTCAGGAAGGCGAAGCCATGCTGGCCAAGGTCGGCCCCAACGAGCGCATCGTCACCCTCGAGGTGCACGGCAAGCCCTGGAGCACCGAGCAGTTGGCGGTGGAGCTGGATCGCTGGCGCCTGGACTCGCGTACCGTCAACTTCATGGTCGGCGGCCCGGAAGGGCTGGCGCCGGAAGTCTGCGCGCGGGCGGACCAGCGCTGGTCGCTGTCGGCACTCACGTTGCCGCACCCGTTGGTAAGGATTCTGATCGGTGAACAGCTGTATCGCGCCTGGACAGTTCTGTCCGGGCACCCTTACCACAAATAATCTGCGCCATTGCCGATGACCCAGCCGATCCGCATCAAGGACCACGAGAAAGACGCACGTCTGGTACGTTCGCGCGTGGTGTTTGGCGCTTTTTTGGTGGTGGGCTTGATTGCGGTGCTGATTGCGCGCCTGTATTACCTGCAGGTGATCCAGTACGACTATCACTCCACGTTGTCGGAAAACAACCGGGTGCATGTGCAGCCGATCCCGCCGACCCGCGGGCTGATTTTCGACCGCAATGGCGTGGTGGTGGCGGACAACCGGCCCAGCTTCAGCCTGAGCATGACCCGCGAGCGTTCCGGCGACTGGCAGCAGGTCCTCGACGTAATCGTCGAGGTACTGCAACTGACGCCGGAAGACCGCGTGATCTTCGAAAAACGCATGAAGCAGGGGCGTCGGCCGTTCGAGCCGGTGCCGATCCTGTTCGAGCTCAACGAAGAGCAGATCGCGCGCATTGCGGTGAACCAGTTCCGTTTGCCAGGTGTGGAAGTGGTGGCGCAGTTGGTGCGGCATTACCCGCAAGGGGCACACTTTGCGCACTCCGTCGGCTACATGGGGCGCATCAACGAGAAAGAGCTGAAAAGCCTCGATCCGGTGAATTACAGCGGCACCCACCATATTGGCAAAACCGGCATCGAGCGCTTCTACGAGCCGGAGCTGCACGGCCAGGTGGGTTACGAAGAAGTTGAGACCAACGCCCGTGGCCGCGTGCTGCGTGTGCTCAAGCGCACCGACCCGATCCCTGGCAAAGACATTGTGCTGAGCCTGGACATCAAATTGCAGGAAGCGGCGGAGATGGCCCTGGGCGGTCGTCGTGGCGCCGTCGTCGCGCTCAACCCGGCCACCGGCGAAGTGCTGGCGATGGTCAGCCAGCCGAGTTTCGACCCGAACCTGTTTGTGACCGGTATCAGCTTCAAGGCCTATGCCGAGTTGCGTGATTCCATCGACCGGCCGTTGTTCAACCGTGTGCTGCGCGGGCTGTACCCGCCGGGTTCGACCATCAAGCCGGCGGTGGCGATTGCCGGTCTGGATTCGGGTGTGGTCACGGCATCGAGCCGCGTGTACGACCCTGGCTACTACATGCTGCCCAACTACGATCACAAATACCGTAACTGGAACCGCACCGGTGACGGCTATGTCGACCTGGACACCGCAATCATGCGCTCCAACGACACCTATTTTTATGACCTGGCCCACAAGCTGGGGATTGATCGGCTGTCTGCCTATATGGGCAAGTTCGGCCTCGGTCAGAAAGTCTCCCTGGATATGTTCGAAGAATCCCCTGGCTTGATGCCGTCGCGGGAGTGGAAACGCGCGACCCGTCGTCAGGCATGGTTCCCGGGCGAAACCCTGATCCTCGGCATCGGTCAGGGCTACATGCAGGCCACACCGCTGCAACTGGCCCAGGCCACCGCGCTGGTGGCCAACAAAGGCGTGTGGAACCGCCCGCACTTGGCCAAGACCATCGAAGGCCAGAAGCCTGTGGATGAAAACCCGATTCCGGACATCGTGCTGCGCGACCCGTCCGACTGGGCCAAGGTCAACCACGGCATGCAGCAAGTGATGCACGGTGCCCGTGGCACGGCGCGCAAGGCCGCGGCGGGCGCGCAATACCGCATTGCCGGCAAAAGCGGTACGGCCCAGGTGGTTGCGATCAAGCAGGGTGAGAAATACGACCGCTCCAAGGTTCAGGAGCGTCACCGCGACCACGCCTTGTTTGTCGGCTTTGCGCCGGCCGACGACCCGAAAATCGTGGTGGCGGTGATGGTCGAGAACGGCGAGTCCGGCTCTGGCGTCGCGGCGCCTGTGGTGCGTCAGATCATGGACGCTTGGCTGTTGGCCGACGACGGCAGACTCAAATCCGAATATGGTGGCCCCCCTTCAAGCACCGAGGTTACGGCCCGTGAAGAGTAATTTTGACCGCATCCTCTCCAGTGAGGATGTGATGCGTCGGCGTGCGACGTTGCTGCAGCGCCTGCACATTGATGGCCCGTTGCTGATCCTGCTGTTGACCTTGGCGGCCGGCAGCCTGTTCGTGCTGTATTCGGCCAGCGGCAAGAACTGGGACTTACTGATCAAACAGGCGTCGTCGTTCGGCCTGGGTCTGTTGTCGATGGTGGTTATCGCCCAGCTGGAGCCACGTTTCATGGCGCGCTGGGTGCCGCTGGGGTATGTCGCCGGTGTTTTGCTGCTGGTGGTGGTGGACGTAATGGGCCACAACGCCATGGGCGCGACCCGCTGGATCAACATTCCGGGGGTGATTCGCTTCCAACCGTCGGAATTCATGAAGATCCTGATGCCGGCGACCATCGCCTGGTATTTGTCCAAGCGCACCTTGCCGCCGCAGCTCAAGCACGTGGGCATCAGCCTGATATTGATCGGCGTGCCGTTCATTTTGATTGTGCGCCAGCCCGACCTCGGCACCTCGCTGCTGATCCTGGCGGGCGGGGCGTTCGTGTTGTTCATGGGCGGCCTGCGCTGGCGCTGGATCCTCAGCGTGCTGGCGGCGGCGATCCCGGTGGCGGTGGCCATGTGGTTCTTCTTTATGCATGACTACCAGAAGCAGCGGATCCTGACCTTCCTGGATCCGGAAAGTGACCCGCTGGGCACTGGCTGGAACATTATCCAGTCCAAGGCGGCAATTGGTTCCGGCGGCGTATTTGGCAAAGGTTGGTTGCTGGGCACCCAGTCACATCTGGACTTTTTGCCCGAAAGCCACACCGACTTCATTATTGCGGTAATGGGCGAAGAGTTCGGCCTGGTGGGCATTTGCGCGCTGTTGCTGATCTATTTGCTGCTGATTGGTCGCGGCCTGGTGATTACCGCCCAGGCGCAGACGCTGTTTGGCAAATTGCTCGCCGGCAGCCTGACCATGACTTTTTTTGTTTACGTTTTCGTCAACATCGGTATGGTCAGTGGCCTGTTGCCGGTGGTTGGGGTGCCGTTGCCGTTCATTAGCTACGGCGGAACTTCGCTGGTGACATTGATGTCAGCGTTTGGGGTTTTGATGTCGATTCACACGCATCGCAAGTGGATCGCGCAGGTTTGAATAAGGTGAAGATGTCAATGCAAGTAATGCGCGGCTGGGCGACTCGGCACGCGTCCTGGATGGGCCTGATTGGGCTGCTGGGCGCGACGCAAGAGGTGCAGGCCGGTGACTACGATGGTTCACCCCAGGTCGCCGAATTTGTCGGTGAAATGACCCGCGACTACGGTTTTGCCGGTGAACAACTGATGGGCGTGTTCCGTGAAGCCCAGCGCAAGCAGGCGATCCTCGACGCGATCTCGCGTCCCGCCGAGCGCGTCAAACAGTGGAAAGACTACCGCCCGATGTTCCTCACCGACGCCCGTGTGGCGCGGGGCGTGGACTTCTGGCGCCAGCACGAAGCGGTGCTGGCCCGCGCCGAGCAGGAATACGGCGTGCCGGCCCAGGTGATCGTCGCCATCATCGGCATCGAAACCTTCTACGGGCGCAACACCGGCAGTTACCGGGTGATCGACGCCTTGTCGACCCTGGGCTTCGATTACCCGCCACGTGCCGAGTTTTTCCGCAAGGAGCTGCGTGAGTTCCTGCTGCTGGCCCGTGAAGAGCAGGTCGACCCGTTGACCCTCAAGGGCTCCTACGCTGGTGCGATGGGCCTGCCGCAGTTCATGCCGAGCAGTTTCCGGGCGTATGCGGTGGATTTCGACGGCGACGGCCACATCAATATCTGGAGCAACCCGGACGATGCCATCGGCAGCGTGGCCAGCTACTTCAAGCGCCATGGCTGGGTGGCTGGCGAACCGGTGGTGATCCGCGCCGATGTCACCGGCGAGCGCGCCGACGAAGGTTTGACCCAAGGTATTGAGCCGGTCAAGACCGTCGGGGAGTTGCGAGCGCTGGGCTGGTCGAGTCAGAATGCGCCACGCGATGATATGCCGGTGACGGCGTTCCGTCTCGAAGGCGCAAACGGCCCGGAATACTGGATGGGCCTGAAGAATTTTTACGCAATCACGCGTTATAACCGCAGTGTGATGTACGCCATGGCCGTGCATCAGCTGTCAGACATGCTGGTCCAAGCACGGGGCAACAAGTAATGCGGGTATCGCCGTTCCAAAAACCGCTCAAGCTGGTGGCGTTCGCCGCGTTGTCCTTGCTGGTTGTCAGTTGCTCCTCCACCACCAGCCGTGCTCCGGCGCCGAAGGGCGGCGCTGTCGTTCGCGCCCAGCCGGGCCTGGACATCAATCGCGCGCACAAAGACGGCGCGCCGTGGTGGGATGTCGACGTATCGAAGATCCCGGATGCCACGCCGACCCTGCACACCGGGCCTTATAAAGCCAACCCGTATACCGTGCTGGGCAAGAATTACTTCCCGCTGCAGGAATCCAGGACCTACTCGCAAACGGGCACGGCGTCCTGGTACGGCACCAAATTCCATGGCCAGAACACCGCCAACGGCGAAGTGTATGACCTGTACGGCATGAGCGCGGCCCACAAGACTTTGCCGCTGCCCAGCTATGTACGCGTGACCAACCTGGACAACCACCGCACGGTGATCCTGCGGGTCAACGACCGTGGGCCGTTCTATTCGGACCGGATCATCGACTTGTCCTACGCCGCCGCGAAGAAACTCGGTTATGCCGAAACTGGCACCGCGCGTGTGAAAGTCGAAGGTATCGACCCGGCGCAGTATTGGGCTCAGCGTGGCAAACCGGCGCCATTGATGCTCAACGAGCCGCAAACCCCGCAACCGCAAGTGACCGCCTCGGCGGGCAAGATCGAGCAGTGGACACCGCCACCGGCGCAGCACGCACCCGATACGGTCGTGGTGCCCCATGCAGCGCCAGGCGCATCTACAGTCGGCGGCCAGTACCTGCAGGTCGGCGCTTTCGCCAACCCGGATGCGGCAGAACTGTTAAGGTCCAAGCTCAGCGGCATGGTCAGCGCGCCAGTGTTTATCAGCTCCATCGTGCGTAACCAGCAAACCCTGCACCGTGTGCGCATGGGCCCGATTGGTTCGCCAAGTGAAGTGGCGCACGTGCAGAACAGTGTGCGCCTGGCCAACCTGGGGCAACCCAGCGTCGTCACGGCTGAATAAGTAAAAGGATTGATGGTTCAGGTTCGCCTGAACCGAGGTTGTTGGCTCGTTGAACAATAAAAACCCAGGGGCAAGGGGTGAGCGGGCAACCGAACACGCGACAGTCTGGCAGCGGGCTGTCTGAATAGTTTTGCCCGCGAGGGCAAGTTTCCATAAGCAATTTCGAGAGACGGATGAACATCACCACCTTAGCCAAACGCACGTGCCTGCTACTTTCGCTGATCATTACCCCGGCCGCCTGGGCGGTTGAAATGGTGCCAGCTTCCCCGCAATTGGCCGCCAAGGCCTGGGTCCTCATGGATGCCGCCAGCGGCAACGTGCTGGTCGAGAACAACGGTGACCAGCGCCTGCCCCCGGCCAGCCTGACCAAGCTGATGACAGCCTACATCGCGACCCTGGAAATCCGTCGCGGCCAGATCGGCGAGAATGACCCGGTTACCGTCAGCGAAAACGCATGGCGCACCGGCGGTTCGCGGATGTTCATCAAGGTCGGTTCGCAGGTTACCGTCAGCGACCTGCTGCACGGCATCATCATCCAGTCCGGTAACGACGCCAGCGTGGCCCTGTCCGAGCACATCGCCGGCAGCGAAGACGCGTTCGCCGATTTGATGAACAAGACCGCCGGCGACCTGGGCATGACCAACAGCCACTTCATGAACCCGACCGGCCTGCCGAACCCGGAGCACTACTCGTCGGCTCACGACATGGCCGTGCTGGCTCGCGCGATCATCCGTGTCGACCCGGTGCACTACGCGATCTACTCCCAGAAGGAATTCTTCTGGAACAACATCAAGCAGCCTAACCGTAACCTGCTGCTGTGGCGTGACAAGACCGTCGACGGTCTGAAAACCGGCCACACCGACGAAGCCGGCTACTGCATGGTGTCGTCCGCCGTACGTGATGGCCAGCGCCTGATCGCCGTGGTATTCGGCACCAACAGCGAGCAGGCCCGTGCGGCCGAGACGCAAAAACTGCTGACTTACGGCTTCCGCTTCTTCGAAACCCAGACCTTCTACCAGAAGGGTGCCGAGCTGGCCCAAGCCCCGGTATGGAAAGGCGCGACCCACCAAGTCAAGGCCGGCCTGGCCGATGACCTGACCCTGACCATGCCTAAAGGCCAGCTGAAAAAGCTCGCGGCCAGCATGACCATGAACCCGCAATTGGTCGCTCCAATCGCCAAGGGCGACGTGATCGGTAAAGTCGAAGTGAAGCTCGATGACAAGGTGGTGCATAGCGCCGACCTGATCGCACTGGACGCCGTTGACGAAGGTGGTATCTTCCGCCGCGTGTGGGATAGCATCCGTCTATTCTTCTACGGCTTGTTCAACTGATTGTGCGCACCTGCAAAGCCCCGCGTTGATCCAGCGCGGGGCTTTGCCCGTCGCCACGGCTTAGCGCTTACGAGGCTGTTCTGCCATGACCGATAAAGAAGTAGAAGTAAAGGCGCCAAAGATCGAATTCCCCAACGTGGACTATCCCGTCAAGGTGATCAGCGATACCGGTGTGGGCAACAAAGACAAGATTCTCGAGATCGTGCGTAAACACGCGACGATCAACGACAACCGGGTGGACGAGCGTTTGAGTTCCAACGGTAAGTACACCACGATCCAGTTGCACATCGTGGCAACCGGTCAAGACCAGCTCTACGACATCAACAGTGAACTGCGGGCCACCGGCTTCGTGCACATGGTGTTGTGATGTCACAGGTTTTGGGCTTTCGCGAGCTCGGCCAGATGGCCTATGAGCCGGTCTGGCATGCCATGCAGCGCTTCACCAACGAGCGCGGCACCTCGGCCCCGGATGAAATCTGGCTGGTAGAACACCCGCCGGTCTTTACCCAGGGCCAGGCCGGCAAGGCTGAGCATCTGCTGCTGCCGGGTGATATTCCGGTGGTGCAGGTCGACCGAGGTGGCCAAGTGACTTACCATGGCCCTGGTCAGCTGGTGGCCTATTTGCTGCTGGACGTACGCAAGCTGGGTTTTGGCGTGCGTGACCTGGTAAGCCGCATGGAGGCTTGCCTGATCGAGCTGTTGGCCAGTTACGGCGTGACTGCCGCGGCCAAGCCCGATGCACCCGGTGTATACGTGGACGGCGCGAAAATCGCCTCCCTCGGTTTGCGCATTCGCCATGGTTGTTCCTTTCATGGCCTGGCCCTGAATGTGGACATGGACCTGGCGCCGTTTCGGCGCATCAACCCGTGCGGTTACGCCGGGCTGGCGATGACTCAACTGAGCGACCACGCCACACCGATTAAATTTGCCGAGGTAAGTGCCCGGCTGCGTGCGCAGCTCGTCAAACACCTCGACTATGCTGAGCAGACGACCCTTACGGGCGGAATCGACTGATTATGACTACTGATGCAGTGCAAACCATGATCCCGACGCTGGACATCACCGAGCGTCCGGCCCCGGCCCCGCGTGCCAAGGTCGAAGCCGGCGTCAAGCTGCGCGGCGCCGAGAAGGTTGCACGCATCCCGGTGAAAATCATCCCGACCACCGAACTGCCGAAGAAGCCTGACTGGATCCGCGTGCGCATCCCGGTTTCGCCGGAAGTCGACCGTATCAAGGCCCTGCTGCGCAAGCACAAACTGCACAGCGTGTGCGAAGAAGCTTCCTGCCCGAACCTGGGCGAATGCTTCTCCGGCGGCACCGCCACCTTCATGATCATGGGTGACATCTGCACCCGTCGTTGCCCGTTCTGCGACGTTGGCCACGGCCGGCCGAAGCCATTGGACGTCAACGAGCCGGAAAGCCTGGCCATCGCCATTGCCGACCTGAAACTCAAATACGTGGTCATCACTTCCGTAGACCGCGACGACCTGCGTGACGGCGGTGCCCAGCACTTTGCCGACTGCATCCGCGAGATCCGCAAGCTGTCGCCGAACGTGATGCTCGAAACCCTGGTGCCGGACTACCGTGGCCGCATGGACGTCGCGCTGGAAATCACCGCGGCCGAGCCACCGGATGTGTTCAACCACAACCTGGAAACCGTGCCACGTCTGTACAAAGCTGCGCGCCCAGGTTCGGACTACCAGTGGTCGCTGACCCTGCTGCAAAAATTCAAGCAGATGATGCCGCACATCCCGACCAAATCCGGGCTGATGCTGGGCCTGGGCGAAACCGACGAAGAAGTCATCGAAGTCATGAAGCGCATGCGCGAACACGACATCGACATGCTGACCCTGGGCCAGTACCTGCAGCCGTCGCGCAGCCACTTGCCGGTGCAGCGTTTTGTGCACCCGGACACCTTCGCCTGGTTCGCCGAGGAAGGTTACAAGATGGGCTTCAAGAACGTGGCTTCGGGCCCGCTGGTACGTTCCTCGTACCACGCCGATGAGCAAGCCAAGCTGGTCAAGGCGAGCCTGGTTTCGTAAGCGTTTCCCCTCTGTAGGAGCAGCCGAACTGCTCCTACAGAGTTTCCCTCCTTTTCTCCCTTCTGTTTGCAACCATCACTGGCTAGAGTGCCTGGGTATCCAACCACGGAGAACCATGGATGACGACTCAACTCGCGGCTGCCGTGCCCGCCCTGCGCACCGAAGGCGTAATTGGCCTGATTGCCCCCGCCGGCCCTGCCGCACTGGATGTTGAAAAAGCCGGCCAGTGGATGCGCGCCCGTGGCCATGAGCTGCGCATATTCCCCGGTGTGTATGAGCGCGACGGCTACCTGGCCGGCAGCGACGAGGTGCGTCTGCGCGATTTGCATGCGGCGTTTGCCGATCCCGAAATCGATGCCATCTTCTGCCTGCGTGGCGGCTATGGCACCCCGCGATTATTGGATCGGCTCGATTTTGACCTGATTAGAGCCAACCCCAAGCCATTTGTGGGGTACAGCGACATCACCGCGTTGCACCTGGCCATCAACCGCTACGCGGGTTTTGTGACCTTTCACGGGCCGATGCTCAATGCCGATCTGCTCGGTGGCAAGCAGCAGCCCACCGAGTCGTCGTTGTTCAGCATGTTGCGTGGGCAACTGAGCGAGTGCAGCGTGCTGGCACACCCGGTTGCTTACCCACTGACCACGATTGAGCCGGGTGTCGCCTGCGGGCGTTTGCTCGGCGGCAACCTGTCGATGATTGCCGCGGTAATGGGCACGGCGTTTGAGATCGACTCCGAAGGCATCATTCTGTTTATCGAAGACGTCAACGAGCCACTCTACCGAATTGACCGGCTGCTGACGCACTTGCGCCTGGCGGGCAAACTGGCTCAGGTGGCCGGCGTGTTGGTCGGGGATGTATCGGGGGTGGATAAGGCGGCGTTGGAGCGGCTGCTCAAGCAGACCTTCGAGCCGCTGTGCATTCCTGTATTGTCCGGCTGGCGCAGCGGGCACTGCGATCCAAACCTGACGCTGCCGATGGGCGCCTTGGTGCGGTTGGATGCGGGGGAGCAGCAGTTGGTGTTGGAGCAGGATGTGGTGTTCAAGCCCTGAGCGTCGATCGTTCCCACGCTCTGCGTGGGAATGCATCCCGTGACGCTCCGCGTCACCCCCTCAAGAGCAGACGCAGAGCGTCCAAGGCGGCATTCCCACGCGGAGCGTGGGAACGATCGTGGTCTCAGCGGCTCTGCAACGACTCCAGCAGCTTCACTGTCGGAAACCCATCCGCCGGCCAACCCAACGACTGCTGCGCCGCCCGGATCGCCTTGCGCGTGTTGGCGCCGATAATCCCGTCCGGGTTGCCCGCGTCATAGCCCTTGGCACTCAGCACCGTCTGCAAGTCGATACGCTGGGAGCGACTCAGCGGCAGCTCATCCTTGGGCCAATCGCCACGAATCACTCCGCCGCCAGCAAACCGCTCCGACAACAGGCCTACGGCCAGCGCGTAGGACGACGAGTTGTTGTACTTGAGGATCGCGCGGAAGTTATCCAGCACCAGGAACGCTGGGCCACGGTAGCCGGCCGGCAGCAGCAGGGCAGCTGACAGGTGCTCGACGTTCGGTGGCATGCTCGCGCCAGGTGGCAGCTGGATACCGAGTCTCATCCACTCGCCAACGGTCTTGCGTATGCCGCCGTCGGCCAGGGCGTAATCGAAGTTCGTCGGCAGTTGTTTCACCTCAAAGCCCCACGGCTGGCCGCGTTGCCAGCCGGAGCTTTGCAGGTAGTGCGCAGTGGAGGCCAGGGCGTCGCCCGGGCTGTTCCAGATATCGCGGCGACCGTCGCCATCGAAATCCACGGCATGGGTGTTGTAGGTGGTCGGGATGAACTGGGTCTGGCCCATGGCCCCGGCCCACGAACCTTTCATCTGGTCGGCAGAGATATCGCCATGCTGGATGATCTGCAGCGCCGCCAGCAGTTGCGCCTGGGCGAACGCCGGGCGGCGGCCTTCATAGGCCAGGGTCGCGAGCGATCGGATCACCGAGTTATTGCCCTGGAACTGGCCAAAGTTGCTTTCCATGCCCCACACCGAAACCAGCGCCTGGCGATCAACGCCATAACGCTCTTCGATGCGCTGCAGGATATCGGCGTATTTGATCAGCAACGCTTGGCCATTACGCACGCGTACCGGCGACAGGGCACCGTCGAGGTATTCCCACACCGGGCGGGAAAATTCCGGTTGGCTGCGATCGGCGCGAATCACCGCCATGTCGGGCGTCACGCCAGCAAAGGCGTTATCGAAGACGGCGGGTGTTATCCCCGCGCTCAGGGCTTGCGCACGAAAGCCAGCCTGCCATTCGGCAAAGGTCTGGGTCGGCTGGATATCAAGATTGTCCACGGCCAAAGGGGGGACCACGGCAGGCGCGACGGCAGGCACGGTCTGGAGCTTTGGCAGGGGTTGCGCGTCCGCGGCGGTGGGTTTCTCGGCGCAGGCGACAAGCAGAATGAGGCTGGAGGCAGCAATCAATTGGCGAAGGTGCCAACGACGGGAAAGGCTAGAGGGCATGCACAGGTCCAGGGATTACAAATCAAGTACAGACCTTATCATGCCGGAGGGGCGCTTGCCTTCAGGCAGCCAGAAAGTAAGAAGCCTCCCAGCTATTAGACTGGAAGGCTTCGCGGCGGTAGCTGCCTTTGCCCTTGCCGGCGCGTTCCTGACGGCTGCGGAACAGTGGCTGGGCGATGATGGATTTGGCCTTGTTGGGGCCATGCTTGGATGGCTTTTTGCTCATGGTCGGTACTCTCTCGAGGTGGGGGGCTTGAGGTGGGGTGAAGCGGTGCAAATCATCTGCCGAAGTGGCGCGGCTGTAAAGCCCGGCGATGTGTAGGTGGTTTCACCTATTCAAGTGGGCACGGTCAATGTGGGAGCTGGCTTGCCTGCGATAGCGGTCCATCAGCAAAAATGTAGTGGCTGACACACCGCTATCGCAGGCAAGCCAGCCCCCACAAGGGGCAGTGGGGTTATTCGGCGGGGAGTGTCAGGCGTTGGCCAGACATCAACAGTGACAAACGGCTCAGGCTCATCCACGGCGAACCTGCCGCCTGGCCTTTGATCTGCGCGTCGATGCGTTGCGCTTCCAACAACAGCTGCGCCCAGCGTTGCGCCGAGTGGCGTTGCAGGGCTTTGCTCATCAGGGGTTTGCGTTTGTCCCACACCGGCGGCCTGGCCTGGCTGAAGCATTTGTCCAGCGGCGTGCCTTGGCTGTATTGCAGGGCAATATTGGCCAGCACTCGCAACTCTCGAGCCAGCGCCCACAGAATCACCGGCGGTTCCACACCTTCACCGCGCAAGCCTTCGAGCATGCGCAGGGCGTGGGCGGGTTCGCCATTGAGAATCGCGTCCACCAACCCGAACACATCAAAGCGCGCGCTATCAGCCACCGCGCCCTGGACGGTTTCGACGGTGATCTGCCCGTCTTCGGCCATCAGCTTGAGCTTTTCGATTTCCTGGGCGGCGGCAAGCAGGTTGCCCTCGACCCTGGCGGCGATGAGCTCGACGGCATCTTGCGTTGCCGACAGCCCTGATTGCGACAGGCGCTGACGTATCCATTGCGGCAACTGGTTGCTGTCCACTGGCCAGATCTGGATGAACTGGGTTTGCGGACCTTCTACCAGCGCCTTGCCCCACTTGGTTTTCTGCGCACTGCCATCAAGCTTGGGCAAGCTGATGAGCAGTACCGTGTCCTCAGCGGGGCGTGAGCAGTATTCCATCAACGCCGCCGCGCCCTTGTCACCCGGCTTGCCTGAAGGCAGGCGCAGTTCCAGCAGGCGTTTCTCGGCGAACAACGACATGCTCGCACCGGCTTGCAGCAGCGTGCCCCAGTCGAAACTGGCGTCGGCGCTGAACACCTGGCGTTCATCGAAGCCTTGCTGGCGTGCGGCGGTGCGAATCGCGTCGGCCGCTTCCTGGCACAGCAGCGGGTCATCACCGCTGACGATATAGACAGGCGCAAGGCCACCTTGCAGGTGCTTGGCGAGTTGGGCGGGGGCAAGTTTCATAGGCGGGGCGAACGGGGCGCCAGGGGCGCCCCGTCTGGCTTACTCGACAGGGACTTCGGCAGGCGATTGTTTCGGCGTGTTGTCTTCGTATTCTTGCGCAGCTTTCAGGGCATCGGCGTCAGCCTTGGCCTTGTTGTCGGCGGTCAGTTGCAAGGCGGCCAGTTTCTCTGGCGTCAGCTGTTGCAGACGAATCATCAGACGCTGGATCACCTCACGACGCATTTCCTTGCGAACCTGGATGATCTCCGAGTCCGAGCCCACCAGGTTGTTACCGTCGTGGCTCACGACTTTCTGCACTTCAACCTTGTCACCCATCAATGGCAGGTGGTCGCGGCCTTGCAGTTCATAGACGACCAGGGTGTTCAGCTCAATGTCCGACGCACGGCCGGCACTGGCGTAGCTGAGGTTACGCTGGGTTTCTTTCTCGTCCACCAGATTCAGTTTGTAAGTCGCGCCGGAACCGACGCGTACACCGCTGCTTTCCAGGGCCTGGCGCAGCTGGGTCACGGTCTCGCCGTAGGCGTTGCGTGCGCTGACGTCCAGTTCCTTGATGCTCAGTTCATTGGTGGCGGTGCCACGCAGCTGGAAGCCGCAAGCGCTCAGCAGCACAGCGAGGCCCATCACCAGCAAATTGCGTTTGATCATTTTGTTGCTCCCCTTGAAACCATGTGGGCCTTATCGAGGCCTTAAAGGTTTAGTTCGGCGCAGGGCTCAAGCCCTGCGCCCGATCCGATTAGCTGGCGACGATGTTGACCAGTTTGCCCGGCACTACGATCACTTTGCGGATCGTCAGGCCTTCGGTAAAGCGCAGCACATTTTCGTTGATGCGCGCTGCGGCTTCCACGTCTTCACGGCTGGCGCTGGCAGGCATGTCGATCTGGCCGCGCAGTTTACCGTTAACCTGGATAACCAGTTGCAATGTGTCCTGTACCAGCGCGCTGTCATCCTGCACCGGCCAGCGCGCATCGATGACCGCGTCGCTGTGGCCCAGGCGGCTCCACAGTTCATGGCTGATGTGCGGCGTGATTGGCGCCAGCAGCAACACCACAGCTTCCAGGCCTTCCTGTACCAGCGCGCGGTCCTGTTCGGTGGCTTGCGGGGCTTTTTCCAGCACGTTCATCAGTGTCATCACCTGAGCGATGGCGGTGTTGAACTTGTGGTTCTGGCCCACGTCCTGGCTGGCCTGGCGGATGGCCAGGTGGGTGCTGCGGCGAATGGCTTTTTGCTCATCGCTCAACGACGCCACGTCCAGTTTGCCCGGTAAACCCTGGCTGACATGGGCGTGCGCCAGGCGCCAGACGCGCTTGAGGAAGCGGTGCGAGCCTTCAACGCCGGAGTCGGACCATTCGGCGCTCATGTCGGGCGGCGAGGCGAACATCATGAACAGGCGGCAGGTATCGGCGCCGAACTGATCGATCATCGACTGTGGGTCGACGCCGTTGTTCTTGGACTTGGCCATCTTCTCGGTGCCACCGATTTCCACCGGCAGGCCGTCGGATTTCAGCGTGGCGCTGATGACCTTGGCTTTGCTGTCACGCTCAAGTTCGACGTCCGCCGGGTTGAACCAGGTGTAGGCGCCATTGGCTTCGCGGCGATAGTAAGTCTCGGCGATCACCATGCCTTGGGTCAGCAGGTTCTTGAACGGCTCATCGGAGCTCACCAGGCCTTCGTCGCGCATCAGCTTGTGGAAGAAGCGCGCGTAGAGCAGGTGAAGAATCGCGTGTTCGATGCCGCCGATGTATTGATCCACCGGCAACCAGTGGTCGGCTGCGGATTTTTCTACCAGGCCGCCTTCATAGTGTGGCGAGGCGTAGCGAGCGTAGTACCACGAGGACTCGACGAAGGTGTCCATGGTGTCGGTTTCACGCTTGGCAGGTGCGCCGCATTTAGGGCACGTGCACTCGTAGAACTCAGGCATGCGCGCCAATGGCGAACCGGCGCCATCCGGCACCACGTCTTCGGGCAGTACCACCGGCAACTGGTCTTCCGGCACCGGCACGTCACCGCAGGTTTCGCAGTGGATGATCGGGATCGGGCAGCCCCAGTAGCGCTGGCGGCTGATACCCCAGTCGCGCAGGCGGAACTGGGTGCGCGAGGCACCGAGGTTCTTTTTGATCAAGGCAACTTCGATGGCGTCGAAGGCACCCTGGAAGTCCAGGCCATCGAACTCACCGGAGTTGATCAGCGTACCGTGTTCGCCGTAGGCGTCTTGCCACGGGGCCGGGTTGGTATCACCCGAGCTGGTACGCACGACCGACTTGATCGGCAGGCTGTACTTGGTGGCGAACTCGAAATCGCGCTCGTCGTGGGCCGGCACAGCCATTACTGCGCCATCGCCGTAGTGCATCAGCACGTAGTTGGCGACCCACACCGGCAGTTTTTCGCCCGTCAGTGGGTGCTCGACGAACAGGCCGGTTGGCAGGCCTTTTTTCTCTTGGGTGGCAACGTCGGCTTCGGCCACGCTGCCGCCTTTGCATTCAGCGATGAACGCCGAAAGCTCTGGGTTGTTCTGTGCAGCCTGGGTGGCCAGCGGGTGCTCGGCGGCCACGGCGACGTAAGTCGCGCCCATCAGGGTATCGGGGCGGGTGGTGAAGACTTTGAGTGCGCCCGTTTCGCCGATCGAGTCGACGTTGTACGGGAACTGCACTTCCATGCCCTTGGATTTGCCGATCCAGTTGCGCTGCATGGTCTTGACCTGCTCAGGCCAGCCCGGCATGTCATCGAGGCTCGACAAGAGTTCATCGGCGTAGGCCGTGATCTTGAAGTAGTACATCGGGATCTGACGCTTTTCGATCACCGCGCCGGAACGCCAACCGCGACCGTCGATGACCTGCTCGTTGGCCAGTACGGTCTGGTCGATCGGGTCCCAGTTCACGGTGCCGTTTTTACGGTAGATCACGCCTTTTTCGAACAGGCGCGTGAACAGCCACTGTTCCCAGCGGTAGTAATCGGGCTTGCAGGTGGTCACTTCGCGGGACCAGTCCACCGCCAGGCCCAGGCTGCGCAGCTGGGTTTTCATGTAGGCGATGTTTTCGTAGGTCCACTTGGCGGGCGCCACGTTGTTTTTCATCGCGGCGTTTTCCGCCGGCATGCCGAAGGCGTCCCAACCCATAGGTTGCAGGACGTTTTTGCCGAGCATGCGCTGGTAGCGGGAAATTACGTCGCCGATGGTGTAGTTACGCACGTGCCCCATGTGTAGCTTGCCGCTGGGGTAAGGGAACATCGATAGGCAGTAGTAAGTCTCCTTGCCTGGCTGTTCACTGACTTCAAAGGACTTTTGCTCGTCCCAGAAGGTTTGGGCGGCATTTTCTATTTCACGGGGCTGATATTGTTCGTGCATGGCTACTTTTGAACTGAATAGGGGTGGCCTAATCCTCTTCGGTACAACATTCAGGTTGATCGACACCAAAAAGCGGCGCGTCCGTGCCCAAACCCTGCGGGAAGTGGAGTTACAGGAAGCGCCGTAGCATACATGACCCCACTCTATCGAGGGAAACCCTGATTGCGCGGCGAGGGCCGTCTGTCGCGGCGCGAGGCAGGCGCAGCCATGGGGACTACGCTGTTTATTGGGGAGTGAGTCTTATCTTCAATGAGGTGAGGGGATGGTTGAATCGCAGCGAACTTTAATGAAACCGCAATTGTATGAAGGACTGATCGACCGTTTGGGTCGGGCATTGGATGCCGCAAGAACCGCAGGCCGATTGCGTGATGAGCGGCCTCTGGAGCTGGAGTTGCGAGGCTTGAGCCAGGCTGAACTTGAATTGATCAAGTGCTACCTGGAATTGAATCACCACCGTGCCTCTCAGGAACGGGCTGCCCCGCCCGCCCAAGAGCCTTTGCGTTCGGCCAAGGTGATCTGGCTGAAAGATGTGTCTGCTGGTCGCGGTCCCGATAAGCGTCGGGTCGCACGGTAAACGTGGAGCACCGCGTTATCCTTTGAGTCGTTCTCGAAACAGGTTGGTAAAGATTGTCGCTGAACCCCGTTGCATCTAGGCTTCGGGCATCTTTGGAGATGCCCGATGCCTTTTCGTTATTTCATTAAACAATTGCTCTTGCCGCCCGGCCTCTTTTTGCTGCTGCTGGCGCTTGCCTGGTGGTTGCGTAAAAGTCGCCCGCGCCTGGCCGGATGCTGCTTTGCCGTGGGGTTCGGGGGGCTGTGGTTGATCAGCCTGCCGGTGATGGTGCAATGGGGCGCGCATGCCCTGGAGACCGAGCCGCCGTTGGCCCGTGAAGAATGGGCGACGCTGGCCCAGCGCGCTGACGCGATTGTGGTGCTGGGGTCGGGGCGTGAGCGCGGTGACCCCGCGTGGGGCTCCGATCAACCCACCGGTACTGGGCTTGAGCGCCAGCGTTATGCTGCGCGTCTGGCCAAGGCCTCCGGCTTGCCGGTGCTGACCAGCGGCGGCTTGCACTACGGCACGCCTCCCAGTGAGGCTGAGCTGATGGCGGTGTCGATGCAGGATGACTTTGGCGTCACCGTGCGTTGGAAAGAAGAGCGCAGCCGCACCACCTGGGAAAACGCGCAGATGAGCGCCGAAATCCTGTTGCCGCAAGGCATCAAGCGCGTGGTGGTGGTGACCCAGGCCTGGCATATGCCGCGTGCCGTGTGGAGCTTCGAGAAGGCCGGTTTTACGGTAGTGCCAGGGCCGGTGGGCTTTTTGGGCGTAGACAATGCGCGACCGCTGGGCGGCTGGATGCCCGAGTTTGTGTCAGTGTGGCGCAGCGGGCAGTTGATCAATGAGGCGGTGGGGCAGGTGGGGTATCGGGTGTTTTACCGATAACGCCGCAATTTCAAATGTGGAAAGCGGTTCATGTGGGAGCGAGCAAGCCCGCTCCCACACAAGCCAGCTCCCACATTGGTTTTATGCCGTTCGTTAGACGGTTTTAGACATCCGGCCCGCCAGCAGCGCCCAGCCGAACAAGCCCAGGCACACAATGATCAACGGCCACGAGCGCCATTGCAGGTACGGCGTCAGGTTATGCATCGGCACCACTTCGCCGTAGAGAATCCCACGCTCGAACTGCGGGATCTGCGCGGTAATCTGCCCAAATGGGTTGATCAAACCAGTCACCCCATTGTTAGTGGCGCGGATCATCCAACGGCCAGCCTCCAATGCACGCATCTGCGCCATTTGCAGGTGTTGCAGCGGGCCGATGGAGCGGCCGAACCAGGTGTCGTTGCTGATGGTCAGCAGCAAATCGCTCTGGGCCGACAGGCCTGCGGCGAATTCCGGGTACACCACTTCATAGCAAATGAACGGCGCAATCTGATAGCCCTTGGCCTGCAGCATCGCCTGATCGGACGGGCCGCGGGCGAAGTCCGACATTGGCAAATCGAAGAAGGCGATCAGCCCGCGCAGCATGTCTTGCAACGGCACGTATTCACCAAAAGGCACCAGTTTTTGCTTGAGGTAAGTGCCATCACCTTCACCCACCACCGTGATGCCGTTGAAGTAGCGCTTCTGGTGGTGCACTTCCTGGCGAATCGGTACACCGGTGATCAGCGCGGAGTGCCGGTCGGCGGCAAACTTGCCCATCATGCCCAGGTAGCCTTCGACTGACTCTTTGAGCACCGGCACCGCGGTTTCCGGCCATACCAGCAGGTCTACCGGCTTGGAGCTGAAACTCATGTCGCGGTACAGCGCCAACTGCGCGTCGATCTGCGCGGGGTCCCATTTCATGCTCTGTTCGACATTACCCTGGATCGCCGCCACCGTCAGTGGGGCGCCCGAGGGCGAGGTCCAGGCATGATGCTTGAGCGCCAGGCCGATGGCCCAGGGTGCAACCAACAACACCAAGCCTGCGCCGATGAAGCCGTTGCGCTTGCTTGCCAGCAGGCGCGGCAGGTTGCACAGCACGGCCGCCGTCAGCGCCAGGGCAAAGGAGATCAGCCACATGCCGCCCAGTGGCGCAAGGCCGGTGAGCGGGCCATCGAGTTGGCTGTAACCGGAGTACAACCAAGGGAAACCGGTCAGGAACCAACCACGAAACGCTTCCTGGCCAACCCACAGCGCCGCAAAGGTCAGCGCATCGGCCAGCGGCGCCTCATTGCGACGCAGCCAGCGTGCCCACAGCCAAGCGGGCAGGGCGAAGAACCAGGCAATCGCGGCGGTAAACAACAGCATCAAAAAGCCAGCCAGCAACACCGAAGCGCCGCCGAAGTGGTGGATGCTGTAGTAGATCCAACTGGTGCCGGCGCCAAACAGGCCAAAACCGAAACACCAGCCACGGCCCAGGGCCTGACGTGGCGTCAGCTCGCGCAGGCCCACATAGAACAGCCCGACGGCCAGTAGCGCAAATGGCCACAGATCGAAGGGCGCCAGCGCCAGAGTAGTGATGGCGCCGGCCACCACGGCCAGCAGGTTACCGGGCCAGCCGGGTGCAATCAGACGGCGCATGTAGGGGTGGTTCATCAGCTATTTCCTGTGCCGCAGCAGGCCCGGCCCTTCGGGTTGCCCCTGAGAGCGGGCCATGCTGCGTTGCAGGCCTTGAAAAGGGAACGCCATTCCCTGCGGCCTGCGCCTTGCCTGGCCCGCTCTCAGGGGCAACGCGACACAGGAAATAGCTGATGCCCCACCCCTTCCTTAGCGGGCAATCGGAGTCAGGCGGATCAAGTGGATACGACGGCTATCCGCATTCAGAATGCGAAAGCGATAAGCGCCAATCTCAGTGGTTTCGTTACGTTTTGGCAGGTGCCCAAACGCACTCATCACCAAACCACCCACGGTGTCGAACTCATCATCCGAGAATTCGCTGTCGAAGAACTCGTTGAAGTTCTCGATCGGCGTGAGCGCCTTGATCAGGAAATCACCGCTGGGCAGCGGCTTGATGTAGCTGTCTTCTTCGACGTCGTGCTCGTCTTCGATGTCGCCGACGATTTGCTCAAGCACGTCTTCGATGGTCACAAGACCAGCCACGCCGCCGTATTCGTCGATCACAATGGCCATGTGATTGTGGTTGGCGCGGAACTCGCGCAGAAGCACATTCAGGCGCTTGGATTCAGGCACGAAGGTGGCCGGGCGCAGCAGGTCCTTGATGTTGAAGCTGTCGCCGTTCTCCTTGAGGATCAGCGGCAGCAGGTCCTTGGCCAGCAGGACGCCCATGACGTCGTCATGGCTTTCACCGATCACCGGGTAGCGCGAGTGCGCCGAGTCGATCACGGCCGGGAGGAATTCCCGTGGGGTCTGGGTCGCCTTGATGCTGATCATCTGCGAACGCGGGACCATGATGTCCCGAACCTGCAGGTCAGCCACCTGGATGGCGCCTTCGACGATGGCCAGCGCTTCGCTGTCCAGCAACTTGTTCTGATGGGCCTCGCGCAGCAGCTCCAGCAGCTCCTGGCGGTTTTTCGGCTCGTGGGCAAAAGCCTGGGTCAGTTTACCCAGCCATGACTTCTGCCCGTTGCTCGATCGGTCTTCGCTCATAGCGATTACTCTAAATCCTTTGTTGTGTCAGTTATGTGTAGTTTCAGTTTTCGTCGTCTGCATACGGATCAGGGTGACCCAGTTCAGCAAGCAACGTTTGTTCCAGTGTTTCCATTTCGCAGGCTTCGTCATCGTCTATATGGTCGTAACCCAAGAGATGCAAGCAGCCGTGGATGACTAGATGGGCCCAGTGGGCCTCAAGTTCCTTGCCTTGTTCCTTCGCCTCGCGCTCCACCACTTCGACGCAGATCACCAGGTCGCCCAGTAACGGGATATCCAGTAACTCATCCGGCACGTCGGCGGGAAAGGACAGCACGTTGGTCGCGTAATCCTTTTGGCGCCAGGTGTGATTCAGTTCACGGCCTTCGGGCTCGTCCACCAGGCGGATGGTCAGTTCCGAGTCGGCGGTGCGCTGGCGCAGGGCCAAAGCGCACCATTGACGGAACTGCGCTTCGCTGGGGGCGGGCGCGTCGGTGGCCAGCTGCAGGTCTAGCTCAAGCATCGCGGCGCACGTCCTTGGCGGGTGCGTCATCGCGGTGCTCAAAGCGCTCGTAGGCCTCGACAATGCGCTGCACCAGCGGGTGGCGAACCACGTCTTTGGGCATGAAATGCGTGAAGCTGATACCTGGCACGTCCTTGAGCACGTCGATCACCTGGGCCAGGCCGGACTTGGTGCCCTTGGGCAGGTCGACCTGGGTGACGTCGCCGGTGATCACGGCGGTGGAGCCGAAACCGATACGGGTGAGGAACATTTTCATCTGTTCGACCGTGGTGTTCTGGCTTTCGTCGAGGATGATGAAGCTGTTGTTCAAGGTGCGACCACGCATGTAGGCCAGCGGGGCGATCTCGATCACCTGGCGCTCAATCAACTTGGCCACGTATTCAAAGCCGAGCATCTCGTACAGCGCGTCGTAGAGCGGGCGCAGGTACGGGTCGATCTTCTGGGCCAGGTCGCCGGGCAGGAAGCCAAGCTTCTCGCCAGCCTCGACCGCCGGGCGCACCAGCAGGATGCGCCGCACTTGCTCGCGCTCCAGGGCGTCGACCGCACAGGCCACGGCCAGGTAGGTCTTGCCGGTACCGGCGGGGCCGATGCCGAAGTTGATATCGTTACCGAGGATTTCCTTGACGTAGCGCTGCTGATTCAAGCCGCGTGGGCGAATCATGCCTTTTTTGGTGCGCAGGGCCACGCTGGCTTCGGCCACCGGGTTGTTGGCCAAGTCTTCCACGGCGGATTCCTGCAGATACAGGTGCACGGTCTCCGGCGACAGCTCACTACCCTTGGTTTCGCGGTAGAGGCGGCGCAGCAGGTTTTCTGCAGACGTGGTGTGCTGGGGTTCACCAATAAGCTCGAACTGATTGCCGCGGTTGCGGATCTCGATGCTCAGGCGTTGTTCGATCAGGCGCAGGTGCTCGTCGAACTGTCCGCACAGGTTGGCGAAACGGCGAGCCTCAAACGGCTCGAGGAGAAAACGATGGGGTTCTGCTATGGGTGCGTTCAAGGTTGCTTTTAGCCGCCCTTTGGCTGTTTAGGTGAAAGAGAGGATAACGCCAGCGCTCGGCGTGCGAAAGCACTTATATAGGCTGGCTCAATCTCAAGAACCATGAAGATCCACTGTGGGAGCTGGTAAGCCAGCTCCCACATTTGATCCTCATATGTCTTGAGGTCAGTTGATCAGCGACCCACGCAGCGAGTGCGGTTGCGCCGCATCGATGTGCACATCGGCAAACTGGCCGATCAGAGTTGGGTTGTCGCAGCGGAAGTTGACGATCCGGTTGTTCTCGGTACGCCCTTGCAATTCGCCCGGGTCTTTTTTCGAGTAGTCGGTGACCAGGATGCGCTGGATCGAACCGACCATTTGTCGGCTGATCTCGAAACCTTGCTGGTTCAGGCGATGTTGCAGCGCGTTCAAGCGCTCTTTTTTCAGCGATTCCGGCGTGTCATCCGCCAAGTCCGCTGCCGGCGTGCCTGGACGCTGGCTGTAGACGAACGAATACGAGAAGTCGAAGCCGACGTCTTCGATCAGCTTCATGGTCTGCTCGAAATCTTTCTCGGTCTCGCCAGGGAAGCCGACGATGAAGTCCGAACTGATGCAGATGCCCGGCACGGCGGCGCGCAATTTACGCAGCTTGGATTTGTACTCCAGGGCGGTGTGGTTGCGCTTCATGGCCGCCAGAATGCGGTCCGAACCCGACTGCACCGGCAAATGCAGGTGCTTGACCAGCTCCGGCACCTCGGCGTGTGCCTGGATCAGGCTGTCGGAGAACTCCAGCGGGTGCGAGGTGGTGTAGCGAATACGCTCGATGCCGTCCACCGCTGCCAACACGCGGATCAACTCCGCGAGGTCGGCCAGGCGCCCGTCGTGGGTCTGGCCGCGATAGCCGTTGACGTTCTGGCCCAGCAAGGTCACTTCGCGCACGCCGTTTTCGGCCAAGTGGATAATTTCCGACAGCACGTCGTCAAACGGCCGGCTGACTTCTTCGCCACGGGTGTAGGGCACCACGCAGAAGGTGCAGTACTTGCTGCAGCCTTCCATGACTGACACATAGGCACTCGGCCCGTCGATGCGCGGTTCGGGCAAATGGTCGAATTTTTCGATTTCGGGGAACGACACGTCCACCTGCGGCAGCTTGGTGATGCGTGCGGCGTCGATCATTTCCGGCAGGCGGTGCAGGGTTTGCGGGCCGAAAACCACGTCGACATAGGGGGCGCGGTCGCGGATCGCGGCGCCTTCCTGGCTGGCCACGCAGCCGCCGACGGCGATCACCATGTCCGGGTTGGCCAGTTTCAATTCACGCCAGCGGCCCAGCTGGGAGTACACACGGTCCTGGGCACGCTCGCGGATCGAGCAGGTATTGAGCAGGATTACGTCGGCATCTTCGGCGCGGGCGGTGACTTCCAGGGCCTGGTGTTCGCCCAGCAGATCGACCATGCGCGAGCTGTCGTACTCGTTCATCTGGCAACCGTGGGTTTCGATGTAAAGCTTCTTGGCCATGGGAATCGTCAACTGGTGGTAAAGAACCGCGCATTATAGGGGGCATGCCCATTGGTTCCTAGCGCTGTGCATCGGGTGCCATGCTATAGTTCGCGCCCTCTTTTATATCCCCGATGTGTTGTTCGCCCACCATGACCAAACGTGAAGCTCCAATCTACAAGGTGATTTTCCTCAACCAGGGCCAGGTGTTCGAAATGTACGCCAAGCAGATCTATCAAAGTGATCTGTGGGGCTTCCTGGAAGTGGAAGAGTTCGTCTTTGGCGAGCGCACCCAATTGGTCGTCGACCCGGGCGAAGAAAAACTCAAGGCGCAGTTTGAAGGCGTGGTGCGCAGCTTTGTGCCGATGCATTCGATTGTGCGCATTGATGAAGTCGAGCGCCTGGGCACGCCGAAGATCAGCGAAGCGCGTGGCACCAGCAATGTGATGCCGTTTCCGATGCCGATGCCTGAGAAGTAAGGCGTTAGACCGAGTCAAGCTATCGCAGGCAAGCCAGCTCCCACATTTGGAATGCATTTCCTTGTGGGAGCTGGCTTGCCTGCGATAGCGGTAGGGGGGCTTAGCTGAAATCAGGGCAGGGGCGAGAAGGGTGAACGCCCGTCGGCACTCTGCAATTCCTGCAGGTAATTGCGGAAGATCTGGCCCAGCACCTGGGTGGCCACTTCCAGTTCATCACGCTGCATGTGCTCGGCGACTTCGTCGGCCGTGTCCAGCGCGTCTTCGGCACCGTTGACCGCTGCCATTTTCAGCACGATGTAGGCCTGGACGTTATTGGCCGGCACACCTTCGCCTTTGAAGAACATGTTACCCAGTTGGAATTGCGCCTGGGCGTGGCCCTGCAACGAAGCCTTTTCGAAGTAGCTCAGGGCTTTGTTGAGGTCGCGGGCCGGGTTTTTGTCGTCGTGGAAGTACTCGCCCAACTCGTATTGCGCCTGCGCATCCCCACCGTCGGCCTGTTTCTGGCACGCGCTCAGGGCTTCGGCCTGGCTGTCTGGCTGGGTATTGAGGGTGCAACGACCCATCGCTGGGATTAACAACGAGTTGCCGCCTGCCTGGGCATGTGCCAGCAGCGGCTGAAGGAGCAACAGGCAGCCCAGAACCAGGGTGCGGCCGGTGCGTTTCATGGGAATCGACTTACCTCTGACGGGGCACGCGGACTCTCGGGGGAGTCCAATAAGCGCGCATTATGAAATAAGCAGGCCCCTGCTTACAAAGTCTTTACTCGTTTTTCTGCTGCGTAGGCAAGTTATCTGCCGGATTGCAGGTGATTTCTCGAAAAATGCAGGAAATCTCTGTAGGCAAAGTAGCAAATCTGACGCTGCGAGGGGCAACGTCAGATGTGTGTGTCCCTTATATCAGGGCTTACTTCAGGGCTGCGAAAGCGCGCTCGGCAGCATCCAGGGTCAGTTTCAACTCGGCTTCGCCATGGGCGATCGAGGTGAAACCCGCTTCAAAAGCGCTCGGTGCCAGGTAAACGCCGCCTTCGAGCATCAAGTGGAAGAAGCGCTTGAACAGGTCGGCATCGCTGCCCATCACGTCATCAAAGGTAACGATATCGTCGGCGCCGCTGAAGTACAGGCCGAACATGCCACCTGCTTGTGTGGTCACGAACGGGATACCCGCCGCATCGGCGCGCTGTTGCAGGCCATCGAGCAGGCGTGTGGTGTAGTCGGTCAGCTCGGCGTGGAAACCCGGGCGGCTGATCAGGCGCAGGGTGGTCAGGCCGGCCGCCATGGCCAATGGGTTACCTGACAAGGTGCCCGCCTGATACACCGGGCCAAGCGGCGCGATGTGCTGCATGATTTCGCGCTTGCCGCCGAAGCAGCCCACGGGCATGCCGCCACCGATGATCTTGCCGAAGGTGCTCAGGTCCGGCGTGACGCCGTAGTAAGCCTGGGCGCCGCCGAGGGCTACGCGGAAGCCGGTCATCACTTCGTCGAAAATCAGCACCACGCCGTGCTTGTCGCACTGCTCACGCAAACCTTCCAGAAAACCCGGTGCCGGTGGCACGCAGTTCATGTTGCCGGCTACCGGCTCGACGATGATGCACGCCACGTCCTGGCCGACTTCGCTGAGCATCTGCTCAACGGCAGCGATGTCGTTGAACGGCAGGGTCAGGGTGTGTTTGGCAAACGCGGCCGGCACACCCGCCGAGCTTGGCACGCCTTGGGTCAGCAGGCCGGAGCCGGCTTTTACCAGCAGGCTGTCGGAGTGGCCGTGGTAGCAGCCTTCGAACTTGATGATGCTGTCGCGGCCGGTGAAACCACGGGCCAGGCGGATTGCGCTCATGGTGGCTTCGGTGCCGGAACTGACCATGCGCACCATTTCCATCGATGGCACGATTGAGCACACCAGGTCCGCCATCTCGGTTTCCATGGCGGTCGGCGCGCCATAGGACAGGCCGTGTTGCAGCTGCTGACGCACCGCGTCGAGCACGTCCGGGTGGCTGTGGCCGAGGATCATCGGCCCCCAGGAACCTACGTAGTCAACGTAGCGCTTGTCATCTTCGTCGGTGACGTAGGCGCCTTCGGCATGCTTGAAGAACAACGGTGTGCCGCCGACGCTCTTGAACGCACGCACGGGGGAGTTCACACCGCCGGGGATGTGTTTCTGGGCATTGGCAAACAGGGTTTCGGAACGGGACATGATCGGGCTCTCTACACTTAAACTTTAAGAAGGTCGTTGAAGGCGCGGGCGCGGCGCGTGACTTCCTGGGTGCTGTCGGCACCGAACAGGCCGTGTACCACGGCGAGCAGGTCGGCACCGTGGGCCACCAGGGGGGCGGCGTTCTCCAGGGTGACGCCACCGATCACGCAGATCGGCAACTGCAGACGCGTGCGGGCCTGGGCCAGCATGTCGAGCGTGGCGGCCGGCGCGCCAGGCTTGGTGTTGGAATTGAAAAAGCGGCCGAAGGCGACGTAGCTCGCGCCTTCCTTGGCGGCCTGCTCGGCCAGTTCGATCTGGCTGTGGCAGGTGGCGCCGATGATGGCTTTGGAGCCGAGCAGTGCACGGGCCGGGGTCAGTGGGCCGTCGGTTTGGCCCAGGTGTACGCCGACGCCCAGGCGCGCGGCCAATTCGGCGTCATCGTTGATGATCAACTGGGTCTTGTAGCGTGAGCACAGCTCGCGCAGTTTCTCGGCCTCACGCAGGCGCCGGGCTTCGTCGCTGCTTTTGTCGCGGTACTGCAACAGGGTTACGCCACCGTCCAGTGCTGCTTCGACGTAGGCGAGGAATTTGCCGGCCAACAGTTGGCTGTCGGTAATGGCGTAAAGGCCACGTAGTTTCATCGAGCAGGCCTCTTGTGCGGTTAAGAGCAGAAATCCAGCGGCAGACGGCGCGGCACAAACTGGCCCTGGCCGAGTTGTTCGGCGTCACGCAGGGTGCGCCAAGTGTAGTTGAGCGCCGATTGCACCGCGCTGGCCAAGCCTTCGCCCTGGGCGATCCGGCCGGCCAAGGCGCTGGCAAGCGTGCACCCCGAGCCGTGATAGCTGCCGGGCAGGCGCTGGCAGGTAAAGGTCTGGCGCGTGCCGTCGCGGCTGTACAGGCGGTTGTGCACTTCATGCTCGTCGCCGTGGCCGCCGGTGATCAGCAGATGCTTTACAAACGGCAGCAGCTTCTCGGCGCATTCGTCCGCCGTGCCCTCGGGCAATTCGGCGAGGATGCGCGCTTCCGGCAAGTTCGGCGTAGCGATCAGCGACAGTGGCAACAGCCGCTCACGCATGGCATAACCGACTTCGTCCTTGCCCAGGCTGCCGCCGCCACCGGCGCGCAGCACCGGGTCGCAGACCACCGGCAGGTGCGGGTGCGCCTGCAGCAGTTCGACCACGGTGTCGACCATCGCGGTGGAACCGAGCATGCCGAGCTTCACCGCCGTCACTTCGGAGTCGCTCAGCACGGCATTGGCCTGGGCCAGTACCCACTCGCGGTCGAGCACGCGAAAATCGCTGACATTGACAGTGTTCTGCACGGTCAAGGCAGTGACGGCCGGGGCCGCATGACAGCCTTGTGCAAGCAGGGCTTCGATATCTGCCTGCAAGCCGGCGCCACCACTGGGGTCGTGGCCGGAGAGACAGAGGACAACGGGGCGAGAGCTGTAGATATTCATGGTGCGCGAGCTTACCACCAAACGCTTTTGGCGTGGCTGTTGGGCGAGAGGCGAATTTCCCGCTTATGTTTATGGTTTGGCTTGGCTGGTTTTTTATTCGGAAAGCGCTTGAGATGCCCGTTCTAGAGCCTTTCAAAAAATTATTTCAATGGTGTCCAATGGCCTCTAGCGGCTATGCTAGAGTGGATCCAAACAACTTAATGTATCGCCGGTATACGTCTACTCAAAAGGAATGGGGGACTTTTGACATAACCGGACAGGCCACGCTGGGGCTCTATGCGCTATTTGCTGATCTTTTTATTGTGCGGGCTGCCGATGCTCGCCAGTGCCATCGAGTTCAACCCGGATACTCGAAGCCTGCCGCTGGGCCGCGTCATGCAAGTGTTCGAAGACCCAACCGACGCCCTCACCATCGCCGATGTCAGCACTCCCGCCTTCGCCGCCCAGTTCAAACCCCATGACAAAGCCACCCTCAACGCCGGCTATTCACGCTCGGTGTTCTGGCTCAAGGTCGACCTGCATTACACCGCCACTGATCCTCGCGCCCCGCGCACCTGGTTTCTGGAGTTGGCGTACCCGCCGCTTAACCAACTGGACCTGTACCAGCGCGACAGCACCGGCAATTACCGCCTGACTACCCGCACGGGCAGCACCCTGGCGTTTTCCAGCCGTGAAGTGCGCCAGGCCAACTACCTGTTCAAGCTCAATTTCGTGCCTGACCAGCAGCAAACCGTGTACCTGCGCCTGCAAAGCCAAGGCTCGATCCAGGCACCGCTGACGCTATGGTCTGCCACCGCCTACCTGGAGCAACAGCCACTGCGCCTGTATGTATTGGGGGCGATCTACGGCGTGTTACTGGGGATGCTGGTCTACAACCTGTTCATCTACTTGAGCGTGCGCGACACCAGTTACCTCTTTTACATCCTCTATATCGCTTCGTTCGGCCTCTACCAGCTCTCGGTCAACGGCGTGGCGGTGGAATATTTCTGGCCGAACAATCCATGGTGGGCGAATGCGGCGGTGCCTTTCCTGATCGGTTCGGCGGCGTTGTTCGGTAGCTTGTTCGCGCGCAGTTTCCTGCACACCGCGCAGCACAGCCGCTGGCTTGACCGGGTTTTGCTGGCATTGGCAGCGGCTGGCGCGTTGGTCATGGTGCTGGCGCTGCTGACCAGCTACGCCGTGGCCCTGCGTTTGGCCACAGGTTTGGCGCTGGTGTTTACCGTGACCATCTTTGTGGCCGCCATCAAGGCCTGGTATTGCGGCCAGCGCATGGCGCGTTACTTCATCATCGCCTGGTCGGCGTTCCTGCTGGGCGGGGTGGTCAACACCCTGATGGTGTTGGGCTACCTGCCCAATATGTTCCTCACCATGTACGCCAGCCAGCTCGGCTCGGCCATCGAAGTGGCGCTGTTGTCCCTGGCCCTGGCGGACCGCATCAACGGCATGCGTGAGCAGCAGGCGCAGATCCTGTTCGACGCCAGCCAGAAGCTTGAAGTGCTCAACCAGCAATTGGCGCGCAGTAACCGCCTCAAAGATGAATTCCTCGCCACGCTGACCCACGAACTTCGTACCCCAATGAATGGCGTGATCGGCTCGTTGGAGCTGATGCAGACCGTGCCGCTGGATGACGACCTTACCCAGTACCAGCAAACCGCCGCCGGTTCTGCGCGGGACATGATGCGCATGGTCAACGGCATTCTCACCCTTACCGAATTGCAGGCCGGGCGCCTCACCGCCCATCCCCAGGTCTTCAGCCTGCGGGGCACGCTCGACACCTTGCGCCAGCAATTCACCGCCAGCGCGCACAGCAAAGGCCTGGAGTTTTCTATCGACGTGGCCGATGAACTGCCGGATCGGGTGATTGGCGATGCCGGCAAACTCACCCAATGCCTGGATTGCCTGCTCGACAATGCCTTCAAGTTCACCCACGAAGGTGCGGTGCGCTTGCGCGTGGTGGGTGTGCCGCACAGTGACGGCGAACTGCGCCTGAGCTTCATTGTGACCGACAGCGGCATCGGCTTCGCTTTCCTCGATGAGGCCACGCTGTATCAGCGCTTCTTCCAGGTCGACGGTTCGATGACGCGCGAATACGGCGGCCTGGGCATCGGCCTGGCGATTTGTCGGCAGTTGATCGAACTGCTCGGCGGGCGCCTGACCCATCATTCCGAGCCCCGCAAGGGCAGCCGCTTCCAGTTGGACATGAGCGTCAACCCGGTACCGCCCGAGCCAAAGCCGGCAACGCACAAACCCCACGCGCAACGAGCGCCCCAGGAATGTACGGTGCTGTTGGTGGACGACAACAGTGTCGGCCAATTGGCGGTACGCGGCATGTTGCTCAAGCTGGGTTATCGGGTGAAAACCGTGGATAACGGCCCGGCCGCCTTGGCGCTTTTTCAGGACCAAACCTTTGATGCGGTGCTGCTGGATATACCCGAGGGCGGCTTCTCGTTGTGCTGTCAGATTCGTGCGCTACCCGGCTGCGGCGAGCTGCCGGTAATTGCCCTGAGCACCTCGCTGCACGCCCCGGATCGAGAGCGTTGTCATGGGGTCGGCATCACCGAACGCCTCAGCAAACCCGTACGTTTCGAGGCGTTGCAAACGGTGCTGGAGCGGCACCTGTTGTGCCCGTTAGAGGGCGAAAGCGCCGAACAATAGGCGGGTATGCCACTTTTTTAAGCCCGATGACGGTGCTTAACTGAAATTCAGGCCTCAACCGCACGTGGCCTATTTTCCAGGAGGCCCGTCATGAACCTGCATCAATTTGCCGAAACCCA
Source organism: Pseudomonas sp. IPO3747 (assembly GCF_013385245.1). Classification (NCBI taxonomy): domain Bacteria; kingdom Pseudomonadati; phylum Pseudomonadota; class Gammaproteobacteria; order Pseudomonadales; family Pseudomonadaceae; genus Pseudomonas; species Pseudomonas sp. IPO3747. Next base: position 163,195 of record NZ_JACAQL010000010.1, on the reverse strand, counting down.
CGACGTCACCAACCAGCCGCCGTCGCTGGACGGCACCAACCTTTATCGTATCGACCTGCCCCTGCAAGAATGGTCGCGCCGCTTTGGCGCCGGCTGGGCGCAGGCGCGTATTGATGCGTACGGCGCGCTGGCCGGTGGGCCGCTGATGGCGGCCGGGTTCCTGGCGAATCAGAACAAGCCGGTGTTCAACAGCCATGACCGCTACGGCCATCGCATCGACCTGGTGGAATTTCATCCGGCCTATCATGAACTCATGCGCACCGCCGTCGAGCATGGCCTGCCATCGCTGCCGTGGGCGCATTCGCAGCCCGGTGCCCATGTGGCCCGCGCCGCCATGACCTACCTGCACAGCCAGGCCGAAGCCGGCAGCGGTTGCCCGTTGACCATGACCTTCGCCTGCGTCCCGGCCCTGCGCCTGCAACCGGACCTGGCGAAGACCTGGTTGCCGAAAATCCTCAACACCGAATACGACCCACGCAACGTCGGCATCGCCCACAAAGCCGGCGCCACCATCGGCATGGCCATGACCGAAAAGCAAGGCGGCACCGACGTGCGCGCCAACACCACCCGTGCCTATCCCGTGGGCGCCGGCGGCCCCGGCCAAGCCTATGAGCTGGTAGGGCACAAGTGGTTCTGCTCGGCACCGATGTGCGATGCGTTCCTCACCCTGGCGCAGACTGACAAAGGCCTGACGTGTTTCCTGCTGCCAAGGCATCGCCCGGATGACACACGCAACCAGTTCTACATCCAGCGCCTGAAAAACAAACTCGGCAATTGCTCCAACGCCTCCAGCGAAGTGGAGTTTCGTGGCGCCCTGGCCTGGATGGTTGGCGAAGAAGGCCGGGGCGTGCCGACCATTATCGAAATGGTCGCCATGACCCGTTTCGACTGCATGGTCGGCTCCAGCGCCTTGATGCGCCAGGCGTTGACCCAGGCCAGCCATCATTGCGCCCATCGCTCAGTCGGCGGCCGCGTGCTCAGTGAACAACCGTTGATGCAAAACGTGCTGGCCGACCTGGCGCTGGAGAGCGAAGCCTCCCTGGCCTTGAGCATGCGCATGGGCCGGGCGCTGGACCATCTGGATAACGAACAGGAAGCCAAATTCGCCCGGCTGGTGACGGCGGTGGGCAAGTATTGGATCTGCAAGCGCGCACCGGCCATGATCAATGAGGCCGCCGAATGCATGGGCGGCGCCGGGTACGTGGAGGACAGCATCCTGCCGCGTCTTTACCGTGAGGCGCCGGTGAATTCGACGTGGGAAGGTTCCGGCAATGTGCAGTGCTTGGACGTGCTGCGGGCATTGTCCAAAGAACCGGGCGTGCTGGAGGCATTGTTTGTCGAACTGGGCGATGGGCATGGTGACAAGCAGCTGGCGCGGCATATCGAGCAATTGAAGTCGGCGTTTATGGACACTCAGGACATCCAGTACCGCGCGCGGCAGTTGACCGAGGACATTGCCGTGGCGTTGCAGGCCAAGCTGTTGCTGGAGGCCGGGAATGCACTGGTCAGTGACGGGTTTATCGCCAGCCGCCTGGGGGCGTCGTCCGGCCGTGTGTACGGCACCTTGCCGCGCGGGGTGGACGTGGCGGCGATCGTTACGCGCTCGACCCCAACCCCCTGACAACACAGGGTCAAACTGTGGGAGCTGGCTTGCCTGCGATGGCGGTGTGTCAGTCCTGCATTTGCTGGCTGACACACCGCCATCGCAGGCAAGCCAGCTCCCACCTTTTAAAGCATTCCAAACCCGGTGTTTCAGTGAGGCCGGGATACAGGCAAGATAAAGGCCTGCAAGTCAGAACACAGGATGCTTACCGTGACCGAAGCTTTTGTTGTCGTTCAAACCGCTGAAGAAGCCGTGGACCGGCTGGCGGCTCTGCATGAGCGTGCCACTGGCGCGCTTAACCAAGCCCTCAAGCAATACCTCAAGGACCGCGTCGAGCCTGACGCCGAACAACGTGCGCAGTTCCGCTACCCGGAACTGCGTCTGACCTACCACTGCCACGGCGAAGTCCCACAGACCACCCGCGCATACGCCAAGGTGCAATTGCCGGGAACCTACAGCGTCACCGTCACCCATCCGGCGGCGTTCCGTAAGTACCTGCTGGAGCAACTGGTGCCGTTGATGCACGACTTCACCGTGACGGTGGAAGTCGGCGTCAGCCAGCAGAATATTCCCTACCCGTATGTGGTGGAGCAGGGTGATGAACTGGCTGGCTCCGGTGTCACCGCCGCGACCCTCGCCCGTGTGTTCCCCAGCACCGACTTGTCTGCCGCCACCGACGGCATTGCCGATGGCCTCTACGACTGGGAAAACACCGACCCGCTGCCGCTGGCGTTGTTCGATGCGGCGCGCGTGGACTTTTCCCTGCGCCGGCTGGTGCACTACACCGGCAGCGACTGGCGCCATGTGCAGCCATGGATCCTGCTGACCAACTACCACCGCTATGTTGACCAGTTCATCCTGCATGGCCTGGAGCAACTGCGCAGCGACCCGCGGTTTATTCGCATGGTGCTGCCGGGTAACGTGATCATCGACAAGAGCATGGACCACGGTGAAGCGTCGGCCATTGCCGCAGGCGTGGTCTGGCATCGCTACCAGATGCCGGCCTATCACTTGCAGGCCGCCGACGGCCACGGTGTGACGCTGGTGAACATCGGCGTTGGCCCGTCCAACGCCAAAAACATCACCGACCACCTGGCCGTGCTGCGCCCGCATTGCTGGCTGATGATCGGCCACTGCGGTGGCCTGCGCCAATCCCAGACCATCGGCGACTACGTATTGGCTCACGCCTATATGCGCCGCGACGGGATTCTCGACCGCGTCGTCCCGCCGAATATCCCGATCCCGGCGCTGGCCGAAGTGCAGATGGCCTTGCAGCAAGCCGCTGCCAATGTCACCGGCGAGAAAGGCGAAGAGCTGAAAAAGCGCCTGCGCACCGGCACCGTGCTGACCTACGACGACCGCAACTGGGAACTGCGCTGGGCGCAAGAGCGCCCACTGATCAACCTGTCCCGCGCGGTGGCGGTGGACATGGAAAGCGGCACCATCGCGGCCCAAGGCTACCGTTTGCGGGTTCCGTACGGCACTTTGCTGTGCGTGTCGGACAAGCCGCTGCACAGCGAGATCAAGCTGCCGGGTTCGGCCAACGCGTTTTATGAGCGTGCGGTCAGCCAGCACTTGAAAATCGGCATCGAGGCGGTGGATTTGTTGCGCACCGAACTCAACTCGCTGCACTCGCGCAAACTGCGCAGTTTCGACGAGCCGCCGTTCCGCTAAGCGGTTGGGATGGTCATTTAGCGGTCAGGCCACTAGCATTGTCGGTCCTGACCGTTAGATGTTCCTTTGCCATGTCCCGTCCTGCCCGCCCCGATTCGCGCCGCCCTGGCGTGAAACCCCCGTACTCCGCAACGCGGCGTGTCGCCAAGGCGCCACCGGCCGAGCCGAAGTTGATCCTGTTCAACAAGCCCTTCGATGTGCTGACCCAGTTCAGCGACGAAGGCGGGCGCGCGACCCTCAAGGACTTTATCGATATCCCCGGCATCTACCCGGCCGGTCGCCTGGACCGTGACAGTGAGGGGCTGTTGCTGCTGACCAACGATGGCCAGTTACAGGCGCGCATTGCCGACCCCAAGCACAAGCTGGCGAAAACCTACTGGGTGCAAGTTGAGGGTGAGCCCACCGAAGAGCAATTGCAGCGCCTGCGTGACGGTGTAGAGCTTAATGACGGCATGACCTTGCCCGCCGAAGCGCGGCAGTTGGACGAGCCTGAACTGTGGCCGCGCAACCCGCCGGTGCGCTTTCGCAAAAGCGTGCCGACGCACTGGCTGGAGCTGGTCATTCGTGAGGGGCGTAACCGCCAGGTGCGGCGCATGACCGCTGCGGTGGGCTTGCCCACCTTGCGCCTGGTGCGCGTGCGTATTGGTGACTGGTCGATTGATGGCCTGGACCAGGGCCAATGGAAGGCAGTGCCGGCGCGTTTATAAAGCGCCGGACTCGATCAGGCCGATCACCACGCTCTTGATGATGAACGCGGCCACGCCCAGGCCCAGCACAAAAAACAGGATGAACGACCCAAAGCGTCCGGCCTTGGATTTTTTCGCCAGGTCCCAGACGATAAAGCCCATGAAGATGATCAGGATAGTGACCAGGCCGGTCATCATCCATTCTTCAAAGAGGGCGGGGTCGATGTTGTTCATGGGGATTTTTTCCGACAGGGCAGGCGGGAAGTATAAAGCAGGGCTTCAGGCACAACATTGACCTGCGTCGTAACGCGGTCGATGTGGGAGCTGGCTTGCCTGCGATAGCGGTGTGTCAGCTAAGGATATGCCACTGATCCACCGCCATCGCAGGCAAGCCAGCTCCCACAGGGGATCACCAGTGTGCTTGGGATCAGGTACGCAGGTGCGTCAACGGCAACTCGGTGCTGTTGAGCACCTGGTTGAGCACAAAGCTCGACCTTACGCTGGTTACGCCTTCAATCCGGGTCAAATGCCCCAGCAGCAATTTCTGGTAGTGGTCCATGTCCGGCACCACCACTTTCAACTGATAGTCCGCATCCATCCCGGTGACTAAACTGCATTCCAGCACTTGCGGCAGGGTGCGGATCGCTGCTTCGAAATTCTCGAAACGCTCCGGCGTGTGACGGTCCATGCCGATCAGCACATAGGCTGTAAGGCTCAGGCCCAGCATCTTGCGGTCGAGCAGTGCAACCTGGCGTGAGATGTAGCCGTCGTCTTCCAACTGCTTGACCCGGCGTGAGCACGGCGACGGCGACAGGCCGATGCGTTCGGCCAACTCCTGGTTGGAGATCCTCGCGTCGCGCTGCAATTCAGCCAAAATACTCAGGTCGTATCGGTCAAGCTTGCTCATTGGGTTGGCCTTTGTCGTAACTATTGCGGTGAATTATCTATGAAGGGTTAAAAATTGCGCAAGCACTGTTTATTGACGCAATCTTCGCAATCATCTGTCGGACGTTGGCCTGTATCTTTATCAACAGAATCACCGCCTGGACAACAGTCCACTGCAGTTGGCCCAATCAGGCCTGCTGCGGCCGCCGCCCCAGCAGGGTTGAGCCGGCCTCCAGGCTGCACACTGTCCACAAGACGGCGTGAGGTGAGCCAACGTCAAAAGCGTTGAGCCAGGACGAAATTCTCAAGGGGCGGCCGACGGGTCGCCCCTTTTTCTTTGTCTGCGCTTTTAGCTCAAAAAATACTTCTCGTGACTGATAACCTGTCTCAGAACCGGGTGAGGCTTTTCCAGTCTCATGCAGTAAGGCCGGACATTCCAGGCCCTAATCCGCAGTGAGGAATAGCATGAAGCGCATCTGGCGTATGGCAGGTGTAGGTTTGCTGATGGTGAGCGTCGGCACACAAGTAATGGCCGATGACCCGCGCTATGAAGGCGGTGGTCAGCATGAAAGAGGCCCGGAAGGCGGGCGCGGCAATGAACAGGCGCGACCACAAAATAATCAACCGCGCCCACAGAACACTCAACCGCGCCCGCAGAACACTCAACCGCGTCCGGAAAACAACCAGCCGCGCCCACAGAACCCGCATGTTGATCGCGCCGAGCAACAGCAGCACGGCGGTGGGCAGTGGCAAGGCCGCCCGCAAAATGCCGAGCAACCGCGGCCGGCACCGCAGCCTGCGAACAACCTGCCGATCCAGGGACGCCCGGACACCGTGCGCCAAACCCAGGAACCCCGCCAGGGCTACTATCAGGACATCCCGCGCCGTAACGATGGCAACCAGCACTGGCAGACCGGCAATGGCCCAGGCCCGCGTCCGGGCGGCGGCTTCAATAATGGTCACCCGAACGACAACCGCTGGCCGGGTCGCCCCAATGGGCATGGCAACGGCTGGGGGCCAGGCCCGCAATATCGTCCCGGTTACACCGTCGACCGCTTCCCGGACCGCAATTACCGTGTGCCTTACCGTGGCCAGGATTACTTCTTCTCCGGCGGCTACTGGTATCGCCCGCAAGGCCCGCGCTATGTGGTGGTGACGCCGCCCTACGGGATCCGTGTGCAATACCTGCCGGACTACGCCCGTGAAGTGTGGGTGGGCAGCGCGCTGTTCTTCCTCGCGGCGGGTTCCTACTACACCTATGAAAACGCTACCCAGCAATACGTCGTGGTGCAGCCGCCTACCGAAGTACCGGCGCCGCAACCCGCGCCGCAGGGCAACGGTTATGACGTGGTGGCCTACCCGGCCAACGGCCAGTCACCGGCCCAGGTACAGCAGGACGGCTACGACTGTTATCGCTGGGCAGTGCAGCAAAGCGGTTTCGACCCACGCACCGTCACTTATGCCCCGGACCCGACGGTGGTGCAAACCTACCGCCAGGCCCAGGGCAACTGCCTGACCAGTCGCGGCTATCAGGTGCAGTACTAGGCCTTGTTACCCGTCACCACTTCCCGCGGGTCGGCGTGCACCAGCACTTCGGCACGCGGGTAAGCCTTGTGAATGGCATCGGCGGCCTGGTCGCTGATGCCGTGGGCCACTGACAGGGTCAATTCCCCCGGCAACTCCAGGTGCAACTGCACAAACCAGTGGCTGCCGGAAATGCGCGTGCGCAAATCATGCGCGCCCAGCACGCCCGGCACACTGCGCGCCAATTCCAGCATGTGCTGGCTGACATCCGGCGGCAGTTCTTCATCCATCAACACGGCAAAGCTCTCGCGGGCGATCTGGATCGCGCTCCACAGGATATACGCGGCAATGCCGAGGCCGAACCACGCATCCACCTGATGAAAGCCGAACCCTGCCAACACCAGTGCCACCAGAATGCTGCCGTTGAGCATCAAGTCGGAGCGATAGTGCAGTGAGTCGGCGCGCACGGCATTGGAGCCGGTTTCGCGGATCACCCGGTGTTGCAGCATCAGCAGCGCCACGGTCATCACCAGCGAAAAAACGATGACGCCAATGCTCAGCCACGGCGCACCGACCGGCTCCGGGTGCAGCAAGCGCTGGTACGCCTGGAATGCAATCAACACTGCACTGCCGGCGATAAACAACGCCTGGGCCATGCCCGACAGCGATTCGGCCTTGCCATGCCCATAACGGTGATCGTCATCGGCCGGGCGCAGTGCGTAATGCACCGCCAGCAAGTTCAGCAGCGACGTAATGCCATCGAGCAGCGAGTCGGTCAACCCGGCGAGCATGCTCACCGAGCCACTGAACCACCAGGCGATGGCCTTGGTGATAATCAGCGCACAGGCCACGCCCACCGAGGCGCGGGTGGCCAGGCGCAGGAGCCTGGCGTGTTCGGGGCTGCTGGTCATACGAATCCTTAAGCGGCGGGTTGCAGGCCCAGGGACGCGAGCTGTTGCACGCTGCCCTTGAACTGGATCATGCGCGGATCGTCCAGCGGCAGCTTGCGGCCGGTTTCTTTCTCAATGATGGATTGCAGCTTGGCGTTGTCGACTTTGCCGTCGGCGCCGATGGCTTCATGCAGCTTCTCGGGTGCGACTTGGGCGGTCTTGCCCGGCTCGAAGTAGATGGCGCCGGTGGCGAAGTCCACGCCAAAGGCGATCAGGCCCGGGATTACATAAAACAGCAGGCCTACGGCGTCGAGCACGGCAATGGCCGGGTCGATCTTGCCGTCGATCTGGCCACGACGGTCCGGGTAGAAAATCGAGCCGCAGGCCGTCAGTTGGCTCAGCAGGGTGACGGCGAGGACACCGCCGATAACACGGGAAGCGATACGCATAAAATGCTCCTGAACACGGTTGATACGAAACTATATGACAATTCTGTCGAGCCACGCCGCTCTAATGTGGGAGCTGGCTTG
>NZ_JACAQL010000010.1:0-155379 GCF_013385245.1 Pseudomonas sp. IPO3747 | reverse complement strand
TTGCCTGCATTCCAATTAAGGACGAACGTTCGCCGTTATACTCGCCGCTCTGCTTTGGAGCCAGTATGAATTCGTTGCCGATTGATGATGTTTTACCCGCCCTGCGTGACGCCTTGGCGAATCGCCATGAGGCCGTGCTGGAAGCGCCGCCCGGTGCCGGTAAAACCACCCGCGTGCCCTTGGCTTTATTGAATGAGCCTTGGCTGGCCGGGCAAACCATCTTGATGCTCGAGCCTCGGCGGCTTGCCGCGCGCGCGGCAGCCGAACGCCTGGCCAGTGAGCTGGGTGAAAAAGTCGGTGAAACCGTCGGCTACCGCATCCGCCTGGACAGCAAAGTCGGCCCCAACACCCGCATCGAAGTCGTCACCGAAGGCATTCTCACGCGCCGCCTGCAAGACGACCCGGCACTGGACGGCGTGGGTTTGCTGATTTTTGACGAGTTCCACGAACGCAGCCTCGACGCCGACCTGGCACTGGCCCTGAGCCTCAACGGCCGCGAGTTGTTTCGCGACGAACAGCCGCTGAAAATCCTGCTGATGTCCGCCACCCTCGAAGGCGAGCGCCTGGCCGGCTTGCTGAACGATGCGCCGATCCTGCGCAGCGAAGGGCGCATGTTCCCGGTGCAGATGCGCTGGGGGCGGCCGTACCAGGCCGGTGAATTTATCGAGCCGCGCGTGGTGCAGACCGTCCTCGACGCGGTGCAGGACCAAACGGGCAGCATTCTGGTGTTTCTGCCGGGGCAGGCCGAGATTCGCCGGGTCAATCAACAGCTGGCCGACGCCTTGGGTGATCGCCCTGATGTGCTGCTGTGCCCGCTGCATGGCGAACTCGACCTCAACGCCCAGCGCGCCGCCATCGACCCGGCGCCGGTCGGCAAGCGCAAAGTGGTGCTGGCCACCAACATTGCCGAGACCAGCCTGACCATCAATGGCGTGCGCGTGGTGATCGACGCCGGGCTGGCGCGGGTGCCGCGTTTCGACCCCGGCAGCGGCATGACCCGCCTCGACACCCAACGCATCTCCCGCGCCAGTGCCACCCAGCGAGCCGGGCGGGCAGGGCGCCTGGAGCCGGGCGTGTGTTATCGCCTGTGGTCCGAAGACCAGCACGAAGGTTTGGCCGCCTATGGCAGCGCGGAAATTCTCGCCGCCGACCTGGCGGGCCTCGCCTTGCAACTGGCGCGCTGGGGCGTGACGCCCACGCAACTGGTGTGGCTGGATGTGCCGCCGACCGCCGCATATGCCCAGGCCCAGGATTTGCTGGTGCGCCTCGGCGCGTTAAACGACGACACACTCACTGCCCATGGCCAGAAAATGGCGGAGTTGCCCGCGCACCCGCGTATCGCCCACTTGTTGCTGCGCGGCCAGGACCTGGGGCTGGCCGCGACCGCTTGTGATGTGGCGGCCTTATTGGGGGAGCGCGATATCTTGCGCGGCGGCGGCGCGGATTTGCACAGCCGCCTGGCATTGATGTCGGGCGAAGAACGCGCGCGTGGCACCCAGGGCGGCGTGCAGCGGGCCAAGCAACTGGCCCGTCAGTACCGGGGCTATTTGCGCGGCCAGCCGACTCAAGCTGTGGCCGACCCTGACCACCCGCGTTGGCTCGGCGCCTTGTTGGCGTTGGCTTATCCGGACCGCGTCGCTCAGCAACGCCGCCCCGGTGGCGCCGAATATCGCCTGGCCAATGGCCGCGCCGCGCTGTTCGCCGAGGCCGACAGCCTGATGAAACAACCTTGGCTGGTGATCGCCGACCTTGGCAGCCGCCAAGGCCAGCGCGAAGAGCGCATCTACCTCGCGGCGGATTTTGACCCGGCGCTGTTCGACAGCGTGCTGGCCGAGCAAGTGCGCAACGTCGACCAACTGGACTGGGATGAACGCGAAGGCGTATTGCGGGCCGAACGCCAGCGCAAAGTCGGTGAGCTGGTACTAAGCCGTGAACCGCTGACCGGCCTGGATGAGTCCGCGCGCAGCCAGGCACTGGTCAACCTGGTGCGCCGCAAAGGCCTGGAGCTGCTGCCGTGGACGCCCGAACTGCGCCAGTGGCAGGCGCGCGTGATGCTGCTGCGCCAGCTGGATGCGGGTAAAACCAGCGAATGGCCGGATATCAGCGACAAAGCCTTGCTGGCCGATTTGGAACATTGGCTGATGCCTTATCTGGGCAAAGTCTCGCGCCTGAGCCATTTTTCTAATTTGGATATTTCCAGCTTCCTGCACAACCTGCTGCCCTGGCCGCTGCCCCAACGCCTGGACGAGCTGGCGCCACAGCATGTGAAAGTGCCATCGGGGTCGTCGGTGCGTTTGGACTACAGCGAACAGCCGCCGATTCTGGCGGTGCGCCTGCAGGAATTGTTCGGGCTGGCGGACACGCCGCGCATTGCCGGTGGGCGCCAAGTGGTCAAGCTGCACCTGCTGTCCCCGGCACGTCGGCCGGTGCAGGTGACGCAGGACCTGGCGAACTTCTGGCGCAGTACCTATGCCGAAGTGAAGAAGGATTTGAAAGGAAGATACCCCAAGCATTACTGGCCGGATGACCCCTTGGTGGCCGAACCCACCGCCCGGATCAAACCCCGAAAGTAGGTGATGTGAAGATCCAATGTGGGAGCTGGCTTGCCTGCGATACAGACGACTCGGTCTGTCCCTTTCACCGAGGCGATGCTATCGCAGGCAAGCCAGCTCCCACAAAAGCCCGCTCCCGCATGGGTGTTGTGGTGTGGGTTATTGCGCGGCCGGCAGCAGGAACCGGGCGATCACTGGCAGGTGGTTGGAGATGCGCAGTGTGTCGTCTTGGCGCACCTTGGCTTCCACCCGCTTGATCCTTGGGCTGTAGAACAAATAATCCAAGGTCCTATCCGGCCCATCCACACTCGGGTCATTGGGGAAGTGCGTCAGCCACTTCGCCCGGTCAATCCCACTGGATTCGCTGTTACTCGGGATCATCGGGTACTTATCCCACAGCAAATGCAGCTCACTGTCCGGCGAATACTGCCCGCGCTTGCCCGCATCCAGGCGCAGGAATTGCCCCAGCGGCAGCAGGTTGAAATCGCCACCAATCAACCACGGCGTGCCACGGCCTTCGAACTTGTCCAGCAGTTTTACCGTGGCTTTTACCTGCTCCTGCACGGCGGAACGCCCAGGCTTATCGCCATCCAAGCGCGTATTCAGCACGGCCAGTTGGCCACCATCGCTCAGCGGCAGGTAGGTGAGCAGCAACGCCGGTTTAGGCTGGAACTGGCGGCTGATGAAGTTGGCCGGGGACACCGGCAATTGCAGGCGTTCGGCGTGTTCGATCTGGTAGCGGCTCAGCGTGACGAGCTTGCGGCCGACGCTGCCGAAGATGTGCAGGTTGGGCACAAAGTCGGCTTTCCAGTCGAACGCCTGGGCGCTGCAGGGGTAAAGGTCGACCAGGCGCTCCTGGAGCAACGCCACCTGGTCCTGATAGTGAGAGGACTTGGCGCCTTCATCGAGTTCCTGCAGCAACAGGATGTCGGGCTGTTCGTCGCGAATCACGCGAGCCACTTCGTCCAGGCTGAAGGCCATGTCTTCCACAGTGGGTCGATCGTCCGGGCCTTTGCCGTCGGGGCTGTCGTACCAGAACACATAGTTCTTGCCGGCCAGGTATTGCACGTTCCAGGTCATGACCTTGAGCGCCTGCCCCGGCAGCAGGGTCGGCGCACGTGGCGCCACGCAGCTGACGGGCAGGGTCTGCTTGTCGACGGGGCGCCAGGTCAGGCTATAGATCAGGGCCGCGAGCAGGCCCGCGATGATCAACAGGCTCAACAGGGTGATGCGCAATAAACGGGTCATTGGCTCGGCTTATAGCGTTATCAGAGGTGGCACGGAGCATATCACCGCGCGTCGGCATCGCCACCGATCAGCATAAACAAACGGAAAAGTACCACGCTGGTAAACAGTTGCAGGAAGCTGTGGGCGCTGTCGATCAACAAGCCCAGCAGCGGCGCGGGGTTGGGGTACACCGCCACGCTCGCGCCCTTTAGCAGCCACAACGGCGTCATTACGCACAGCAGGCACACCAGGATTCGCCAGAAATGCCCACGGGTCAGGCGGAAACTTTCCTTCATCGCCTCCAGCGCCGACATGCCGCGCAACACCAGCAGGTACTCGGCAAACGCCAGCACCACCATCAGCCACAGGCCCGGCAGGAAGTACAGCGACAGCCCCAGCAGAATCAACAAGGTACTGACCGCCGTCAGCAGGGCGAAACGCGGCCACATGGCCAGGGCCATGGCCCACACATCTTTAGTGCTGGGCGACTCACCACGGGTGCGCGCATCCAGAAACAGGATCAAGGCGCCGGTGTACAGCGGGTACACCAACAACCCGACGACCACGCTGTAACCGGGGAACGCATCCGGGCCCAGTGTGTGGTCGAGCACCTGTTGCAGCAGGGCTTCGAGGATCACCAACGGCAGGCACAGCTGGACGATGGCGCCCAGGTTGCGTTGGGTGAAACGGAGGGAGTCGCGCAATACGTCTAACGGATTCATCAGGTTCATCACAGCCCTAAAAGCAAGGCCAACACTTTAACCGATCATGACGAGAGGTAAGCAAACGTAAACCTTGCGTAAAGACCATTGAAACGTCTGGTAACACCCCCATAACTACGCTGTAGCTCACCTGATCACAGGCGGGCCCATGATTTCTACCGGCAATCTAACGAGGTCGCCATGAACAGCGAAGAGCAAACCCTGATCGATGGACTGTTTTCACGGTTGCAACAAGCCGAAACGGACTCAGCCCCCCGCGACGCCCTGGCCGAAGCGCGGATCAAGGAGCACATGACTCGCCAACCGGCCGCCGGGTACTACATGACCCAGTCGATCCTGGTGCAAGAGCACGCGATCAAGAGTCTCGACGCGCAGAACAAGCAACAGGCGCAGCAGATCCAGCAATTGCAGGATGAGCTGCAACAGGCCCGCGCGCAGTCGGCGCAACCGGCACCGAGCAGTGGTGGCTTCCTGTCGAGTATCTTCGGCGGTGGCGCCTCCCGTGACACGCAGCCTGCACAGAGCGCACCGCCTTCTTCCGGCGGCGGCTGGCGTGAACCGGCGCGGCCATCGTTCGGCCAGCCTGCACCGCAACAGAACTACGGTGCCCCGCAGCAAAACTATCAACAGCCACAGCAAGCACCGGCCGCGCCTATCGGCAGTGGTTTCCTCGGTGGCGCGTTGAAAACCGCCGCCGGTGTGGCCGGTGGTGTGATGTTGGCCGAAGGCATCAGCAGCCTGTTCAGCCACAACTCGCAGCAGCCGCAGGTGGTGGAAGAAATCATCCGCGAAGAACCGGCACCGGCCAGCGACAACGGCAACTGGGGCAATGACGACCAGAAGTTTGCCGGCAATGACAGCTGGGGCAATGACAACTCATCCGACAGCTTCGCAGACAGCGACTACTCCGACGATTCCTCCTCCTTCGGCGACGACGACTCCTTCGTCTGACCCACCTTCAACCGGGGCGCTTCGTCGCCCCGGGTTGATTTTTCGCTGAAACTTTCCCATGGCTGGCATACTGGCAGCCTTTCCGGGCCTTGGCGCCTGGCTGTCATGAGGAAGTGCGGTGAAAAAAATTGCAGTGTTCGCCGATGTACAAAACCTCTACTACACCGTGCGCCAGGCGTATGGCTGCCACTTCAACTATGCGGCGCTGTGGGCGGACATCAGCTCGCGCGGGCAGATCGTCGAGGCGTATGCCTATGCCATCGACCGTGGCGACAGCAAACAGCAGCAATTCCAGCAGATCCTGCGCAACCTGGGCTTTACGGTAAAACTCAAACCCTACATCCAGCGCGCCGACGGCTCGGCCAAGGGCGACTGGGACGTGGGCATCACCCTGGACATCATGGACGCCGCCGACCACGTTGACGAAGTGGTACTGGCTTCCGGCGACGGTGATTTCGACATGCTGCTCGAACGCATCATCCAAAAGCACGGCGTTGAAGCCGTGGCCTACGGCGTGCCGGGGCTGACGGCCAACTCGCTGATACGCGCCGCCAGCCGCTACGTGCCCATCGAAGGCGCGCTGCTGCTTAAGTAAGCGCTCAGGCTTAATCAATAGTTAGACGGAGTTGGAACAGGTTTGGAACGTATAGCGGTCATCGACTTTGAAACCACCGGCATCACCCCGAGCAGCCACTGCCGGGCCACGGAAATCGCGGTGGTTATCCTCGAGCGCGGCCAAATCGTGGATCGCTACCAGAGCCTGATGAATGCCGGCGTACGCGTGCCGGGTTTTATCGAGCAACTCACCGGCATCAGCAACGCCATGCTGCGCAGCGCGCCACCGGCTGAGCGGGTGATGAATGAAGTGAATGAATTTGTCGGTACCACGCCACTGCTGGCGCACAACGCCGCGTTCGACCAGAGGTTCTGGGACTTTGAACTGGGCCTGATCCGCCGCACCCGCCTGCAAAAATTCGCCTGCTCGCTGCTACTGGCCCGCCGCCTGATGCCGTCGGCACCCAATCACAAGCTCGGCACGCTGAACGCGCTCGCCCAACTGCCCCACACCGGCAAGGCTCACCGAGCGATGGCGGATGCGGAGATGGCCGCCAACCTCACCGCGCACCTGGCCCAGGAACTGCGCGGCACCCACGGCTTGCGCGAACTGTCCCACGATTTGCTGTGCACCTTGCAGAAAGTGCCTGCGGCGAAGATCAACGAACACCTGAAAAAACACCGCGGGTTCTAACTCAAGCGCAGATGATCGTTCCCACGCTCCGCGTGGGAATGCCTCCTGTGACGCTCCGCGTCACGACGTCAAGAGCGGACGCAGAGCGTCCTGGGCTGCATTCCCACGCAGAGCGTGGGAACGATCGGGGAGCTGCGCGGCACCCACGGCTTGCGCGAACTGTCCCACGATTTGCTGTGCACCTTGCAGAAAGTGCCCGCAGCGAAGATCAACGAACACCTCAAAAAGCACCGCGGGTTCTAACCCTTACGACGATCGTTCCCACGCTCCGCGTGGGAATGCCTCCGGTGACGCTCTGCGTCACGACTTCAAGAGCGGACGCGGAGCGTCCTGGGCTGCATTCCCACGCAGAGCGTGGGAACGATCGGCGGCTGGCTATCGAGGCTGCACACACTCCAACGCCCGATCCACAACACCTTTGGCCATCCCCACCAAATGCATCACCGCCCGCTGCTGGGTGCTGAGCGTTTCACCCGACACATTCACCGTCTCCACCGCGCAATGCAGCAAGTCGGCCGCATGGGCGAGGGCGTCTTCGAAGCTCAGGTTGTCATTGAGTACAAAATTGGGCGCGTCCGGGGCGGATGCTTTGAGGTAGTAGTCGATGGCTCGGCGGTTGAGGAGGGCGTCTTCGCTGAGGAAGTCTGGCTTGGAGCTGGGTGGATCGGGGGTTACTTTGACCATGATGTAGCTTCTCCGTCAGTTAAGAAGCTGCAACCGTTCGCTCGCACACGAATTAGGGTGGCAGCAGTACGCGGGTGTGCAAGACCGTGACGGAGTCCGGTAGATCCGAAGATCTCCCGCGTACAACTGCCATAACGAATCAATGCCTGAAATACAGACGTTGAGAGTTAAGGCTGATGCGTATTACCGTCGTCGGACTTGCACGTCCAGTCACCGAACATTCGATGACAGAGCGAGACTAGCTACCTGAACCGACGGAAACAAGGCCGTGGAATTCTCTAGGAAACGTCCCGCAAATGAAAGGGATCGGTCCTGCTGGCCACCAAAACATCAGCTGTTTTTAGGGCTTTCTTCATTCTTTCTGAATGGTAAGTAGGGGAAGCCCTATTGCGTCGTCGGACCTTTCTGGTTTTTCCCTTCGCCCGCCAATCGCTCCGGTTTGCGACTTAACATCTCGCCTGCTATTTACGTAAAGGGACTACGTCATGCAGGAAAGCGACCTCTACACAGCAATCATGCGAAGCCAGTCTGAACTCCAGCGCAATGGCGTCGATTTCGGCTCGACGTCCAGCATGACGTTTCATTTGGGAAACATGATGACAAGCTGCCCGGCAGTCATGGTTTTACCTAACTCGCCAGGATGGACTCATGGTGCCAGTTACACGTTGCTCCGGCCCATTCAGGCGGAATCAACGGCGCCTGACACCACTGTTGACGACCTGTGGAAATGCACGCAGCAACACTACGGCCTGACGGCGGCAACGGTTCTCACTGGCGCGGCAGGCATACCGATCAGCAAAATCGCCGTGGGGACTTGGGTCCACGTCGGCTCAAGCAAAACGACAAATTTGGCTAGCCTCATTGGAATGCGCTTTTTCCCTCGAACATTGATCCGGCAACCGACAGCGGCCAAGATGGCAAAAGCAACGTTCGGCACCGTTCGAGTATTTGGCATTATTGGGCGGGGCATTCCCTTCGTTGCTGCAGGGTTGGCTATTTTTGACCTGATCAGTATTGGTAAGTGTGCCTATGAGGCGAGAAATGGAAGGTAGTCTGACCCGAACCGAGATCAGCGAAAAAGTGATTCAGCTGTTCGTCGATATCATCGGCTTTATCGACCGAAGCCAGGTGACCGAGCAAACGGATTTCATCCATGACTTCAAGATCATTGATGACGACCTGACCTGCTTCGTCATGCAGATCAAATGGCAATTCAACCTGCAAGCGACTCAGGAAGACTGGGATCACATTACGACCATTAAGCAGATTGTCGATTTGATTGTTCAGCGCTCAAGCCTTCAGTGAAGCAACTGACGCCATCGCAGGCAAGCCAGCTCCCACAGTAGATCGCATCCAGCCCTGGCGACTCGGTCAAATGTGGGAGCTGGCTTGCCTGCGATGGCGGTATATCAGCCACCACTTTTTGCTCGTTCCCACGCTCCGCGTGGGAATGCCTCCGGTGACGCTCTGCGTCACGACTTCAAGAGCGGACGCAGAGCGCCCAGGGCTGCATTCCCACGCAGAGCGTGGGAACGATCGGTGTCAGGTGGTTTTTCCCTCCAACTGCCCCAACGGCACCCGCCGTTCTATCGCACTCGACAAAATAATCGAGGTCTTGCTGAACCCGAACTTCGCCACGCGGTTAATCAAATTCTCCAGCTCCGGCATCGAACCCACCGCCGCTTGCATGATCACGCATGGGTCGCCCGTGACCCGATGGCATTCAGTCAGTTCGGGGATTTCAGCGAGGGCGTCGTAGACCTTCTGGCTGCCGTTGTTGGTCAAGCGCAATTCGATCGTGCATTGGATGGGTAAGCCGATTTTGGACAGGTCTACCTTGGCCTGATACCCGGTGATCACGCCGCTGGCCTCAAGTTTGGCCACGCGCTCGGCCACGGCGGGCGCGGAGAGGTTAACGGTGCGGGCCAATTGCGCGTAGGACGCGCGGCCGTCTTCGAGCAGGGCGCTGAGGAGCATGCGGTCGTATTTGTCCATGATAAGGCTCCAGTAACGCGTGGCTTTCGAAAGCACGGTTTATAGCCTTCACAACCATGCTTTGAAAAGTGTATGGGCGCTTTAAACAGGTTTTGTAACTTATGTTTAGCGTGCTGCCTTTTTAGAATAAGCCTCCCCTCTCCTGCCATAGAGCCGCCCAATGCCTGGCCCACGTCGCTTTCCGTTACCGCTGATCGCCGCTTTTTTTGCGCTGTATGTGATTTGGGGTTCTACCTACCTGGTGATTCGAATCGGCGTTGAATACTGGCCGCCGCTGATGCTCGGCGGGATTCGCTTTTTGGTGGCGGGTTTGGTGATGTATGGTTTTTTGCGCTGGCGCGGGGCACCTGCGCCGACGTGGGTGCAGTGGAAGGCTGCGGCCAAGATCGGCATTTTGCTGCTGACCTTCGGCAATGGCGCGGTGTCGGTGGCTGAGCACACGGGGGTTACTTCAGGTGTGGCTGCATTGGCGGTGGCGACGGTGCCATTGTTCACGTTGCTGTGCGGCTATTTCTGGGGCGCGCGTAATACCCGCCTGGAATGGGCCGGGGTGGTGCTGGGGATTATCGGCATTGCCATGCTCAATATGGGTTCCAACCTGCAGTCGAGCCCGACCGGGGCGATGTTGTTGCTGTTCGCCGCTGCCTCCTGGGCTTTTGGCTCGGTGTGGAGCAGGCACTTGCCGTTACCTGCCGGCGCGATGGCCAGTGCGGCGGAAATGATCGTCGCCGGTGCCTTGCTGTTGGTGGGCAGTGCGCTCTCCGGCGAACGGCTGCAGGCTGTGCCGCCGATTGAAGGCTGGCTGGCGTTGGCGTACTTGGCCGTGTTCGGCTCGATCATCGCCTTCAATGCCTATATGTACCTGCTCAAGCACGTGCGCCCGGCGGCGGCGACCAGCTATGCCTATGTGAACCCGGCAGTCGCGGTGTTGTTGGGCATTGTGTTCGTCGGTGAGAGCATCGGCATGGAAGAAGCCCTGGCGATGCTGGTGATCATCAGCGCGGTGCTATTGATCAGCCTGCCCCAGTGGCGCAAGCCCAAGCCGGAAATAAGGTAAACTGCGGCGCATTACGGCTTTTTTTACCCGCTTATGGCGCTGAACTTTCCCTACGGTAAACACATGACTTTCGCCACACTTGGCCTGATCGAACCCTTGCTGCGCGCCCTTGAGACGCTTGGCTACCAGACCCCGACGCCGGTGCAGGCGCAAGCCATTCCGGCGGTGTTGGCCGGTCGCGACCTGATGGCCGCGGCCCAGACCGGCACCGGCAAAACCGCCGGTTTCGCCCTGCCGCTCCTGCAATTGCTGACCATGGAGGGGCCGAAAGTCGCCGCCAACTCGGCGCGTGCGCTGATCCTGTGCCCGACCCGCGAGCTGGCCGAGCAGGTTCACGCCAGCGTCGCCGAGTACGCGCAGCACCTGCCGCTGACCACTTACGCGGTGTACGGCGGCGTGAGCATCAACCCGCAGATGATGAAACTGCGCAAGGGCGTCGACATCCTGGTCGCCACGCCTGGCCGCCTGATCGACCTGTTCCGCCAGAACGCGCTGAAGCTCAACCAGCTGCAAACCCTGGTATTGGATGAAGCCGACCGCATGCTCGACCTGGGCTTCTCCGAAGAGCTGGCGAACATCTACCGCATGTTGCCAAAAAAGCGCCAGACCTTGCTGTTCTCCGCGACCTTCTCCGATGAAATCCGCCAACTGGCCGGGCAGATGCTCAATGACCCGCTGAGCATCGAAGTGAGCCCGCGCAACGTCGCCGCCAGCACCGTGAAGCAGTGGGTGGTGCCGGTGGACAAGAAGCGCAAGCCGGAGCTGTTTGTGCACCTGATGCGCAAAGGCCGCTGGAAGCAGGTGCTGGTATTCGCCAAGACCCGTAACGGCGTGGATGCGCTGGTGGACAAGTTGCAGGGCCTGGGCATCAATGCCGACGGTATCCATGGCGACAAACCCCAAGCCACCCGCCAACGCGCGCTGGACCGGTTCAAGTCCAGCGATGTGCAAATTCTGGTAGCCACCGACGTGGCAGCCCGTGGCCTGGACATTGAAGACTTGCCGCTGGTGGTCAACTTTGACCTGCCGATCGTGGCTGAAGACTACATCCACCGTATCGGCCGTACCGGCCGGGCGGGCAACATCGGTGAGGCGATTTCGCTGGTGTGTGCCGATGAAGTGAACATGCTGTCGGCCATCGAGATGCTCACGCGTCAGACCCTGACCCGCAAGATGGAGCCGGATTTCGAACCGGAGCATCGCGTGCCGGACACCGATGCCAGCGGGCAGGTGGTGAAGAAGCCGAAAAAGCCGAAGAAACCTAAGACTTCGGGCGGCGGTGGCGGCAAGCGCAATTTGGGTAAGTGGGTGGACAGTGGTGATGTGGCGCCGGCTGAGCCTTCGATCAAGCCGGTGCGTAAGGTGCCGGTGTTTAATACGGGGCCGCGTAAGAAGAAGTAAGCCTGTCAGGGCCTCATCGCAGGCAAGCCAGCTCCCACATTTGACGGTGTTCACCGCTCAAAATGTGGGAGCTGGCTTGCCTGCGATAGCGGACTTGAACTCAGCGCTTAAGCCACTCCAGCACACCACGCCCAGCCGCTCGCCCACTGGCAAAACACCCCGTCAGCAAATACCCGCCGGTCGGCGCTTCCCAATCCAGCATCTCCCCCGCACAGAACACGCCTGGCAATTGCTTGAGCATCAAGCGCTCATCCAAGGCTTCAAACGGCACGCCGCCTGCGGTGCTGATCGCCTCATCCATCGGTCGAGTCTTTACCAGTGTCAGTGGCAGCGCCTTGATATCCACCGCCAATTGCGCCGGATCATGGAAGTGCTCAGCTGGCGCCAGTTCACGCAACAGCGCCGCCTTTACGCCATCGAGCCCCAACTGACTGTGCAAATGCTTGCTCATCGATCGCGAACCACGCGGCTTGGCCAACGCGGCCTGCACCTTGTCCAGCGGCTTGCTCGGCAACAGGTCGATATGCACGGTAGCTGAGCCATTACGGTTGATGGCTTCGCGAATCGGCGCCGACAGCGCGTAGATCAAACTACCCTCGATGCCCATGGCGGTGACGACGCATTCGCCCAATCGAGGCTTGTCCTCCCCAAGGCCGATGGCGACGTTCTTCAGCGGCGCGCCCGCGAATTTGCTGACCATCAACTCGCTCCAGCCCGACACTTCGAAGCCGCAATTGCTCGGTTGCAGCGCGGCGTAGGGCACGCCTTTATCTTCCAGCAACTTGAGCCAGGCACCGTCGGAGCCCAGGCGCGACCAGCTGCCGCCGCCCAAGGCCAGCAACACCGCATTGCTGTGGACAGTTTTATCGCCGTCCGGGCTGTGGATAAGTAAACCGCCGTCGTCGGTCCAGCCCAGCCAGCGATGCCGGGTGTGGATAACCACGCCCTGGTCGCGCAGGCGCTTGAGCCAGGCGCGCAGCAGTGGGGCGGCTTTCATGTCGGTGGGGAATACGCGGCCGGAGGTGCCGACAAAGGTCTCGATGCCCAGGCCGTGAATCCACTCGCACAAAGCCTCTGCGCCAAACGCGCGCAACAACGGTGCCATGTGCGGCGCGCGTTCGGCGTAACGCGACAGGAACGCCGGGTACGCCTCGGAGTGGGTGATGTTCATGCCGCCCACGCCCGCCAGCAGGAACTTGCGCCCCACTGAAGGCATGCCGTCGTACACGTCTACCCGCACGCCCGCCTGGCTCAAGACTTCCGCGGCCATCAACCCGGCAGGGCCGCCGCCGATAATAGTGACGTGTTGGGAAGGGGTCTGGGGCATGGGCAGGGCTACGGTCGCTTGAATAGGCCGAGCATTCTACCCGACGACGGCGTAGCTGCCTGATCAAAAAACGTACACTTTCCTACACGCCATACGGCTGCTGGCTTTCAGACCCTTACGCTCAAGTTATCCACAGGCCGTTCCACAGGCATTGTGGGTAACGCCCACAACTCAATGACAACCTGATGACGCCCACACCCGTTGTGCGCTGTGGTGCAGGATGCCGTGGCGGCGGGCCAGGGCCGGGCGGTCTTTGCTGTAGCCGCCGCCGATCACGCCCATCACTGGAATGTCGCGGCCCAGGCAATGGCGCATCACGCTTTCATCGCGGGCGGCCACGCCTGCGTCTGTCAGTTTGAGGTAACCGAGGGCGTCGTCCTTGTGCACGTCCACCCCGGCGTCGTACAGCACCAGGTCGGGCTGGTACAGCGGCAACAGGTAGTTGAGCGCGTCGTCGACCACCTTGAGGTAGTCGGCATCGCCCATGCCCATGGGCAGCGGGATGTCCCAGTCGCTCTGGGCCTTGCGCGCCGGGAAGTTCTTTTCGCAGTGCAGCGACACGGTGATGGCGTCCGGTGTGTCATGGAGGATGCGCGCAGTGCCGTCGCCCTGATGCACGTCGCAGTCGAAGATCAGCACGCGGTTGACCCGCCCGCTGGCCAGCAGGTAATGGCTGATCACCGCCAGGTCATTGAAGATGCAAAAGCCCGCCGGGTAGTCGTAATGGGCGTGGTGCGTGCCGCCCGCCAGGTGGCAGGCCAGGCCGTGTTCCAGGGCTTTTTCTGCTGCGAGAATTGAGCCGCCAACTGCACGCACGGTGCGCCGCGCCAGGGCTTCGTTCCAGGGCAGGCCGAGGCGGCGTTGGTCTTCGCGGGACAGCTCACCGCTCATGTAGCGCTCGATATACCCAGGTTCATGGGCCAGGGCCAGAATCTCGGCGGGGCAGACCTCGGGTCGCAGCAAGTGGCTGTCCTGGGTCAGGCCGCTGCTCACCAGGTGGTCACGCAACAGGCGGAACTTGTCCATGGGGAACCGGTGGTCCGCCGGGAACTCAGGGCTGTAGTCATCGTGGTAGATCAATGGCAAAGGCATGGGATTTTCTGACGGGAACCTGCGACGGATCTTACCAGCGCTGTACACTCACGCACATGGCAAGGGAGGGGGACCCATGGAGCCGATACTGGAATTGGAAAGCGCACGGCTGGTGCTGCGCCAATGGCGTGACAGCGACCTGACGGAATTTGCACGCATGTGCGCCGACCCGCAGGTAATGCGCTATTTCCCGGCCAAGCTGAGCCACCTGGAAAGCGCCGCGCTGATCGGCCGTATTCGCGGGCATTTTGCCGAATATGGCTTTGGCCTTTGGGCCTTGCAGCGTAAGGATACCGGCGAGTTTATCGGCCTGACCGGGCTGCTAAACGTCAACTTCGAGGCCAACTTTACCCCAGCGGTAGAAATTGGCTGGCGCCTGGCCCACGAGCATTGGGGCCTGGGTTATGCCAGTGAAGCGGCGTGGACCGCGCTGCGCTGTGGTTTCGACCGGCTGCAGCTGGACGAAATCCTCGCCTTCACCACCGAATCCAATCTGCCATCACAAAAAGTCATGCAGGCCATCGGTATGCATTACGATCCGCAGGCAGATTTTGAACACCCCAAGGTCGCAGCCGATGACCCGCTGCGCCATCATGTGTTGTACCGCATCACCCGCGCCCAATGGTTGGACACGCTGCACGGATAAGCAGCCCGGAATGCCCTATTGATTGTAGGAGTTGCTCTATGAGCCAAGTATTGGAAGATCTGGTGGACTTGCTGACCCTGGAACCGATCGAGGAAAATCTCTTTCGCGGCCGCAGCCAGGACCTGGGCTTTCGCCAACTGTTCGGCGGCCAAGTGCTGGGCCAGTCGCTGTCGGCCGCCAGCCAGACCGTAGAAGAAGCGCGTCACGTGCATTCCCTGCATGGCTATTTCCTGCGCCCTGGCGATGCTGCACTGCCAGTGGTGTATTCGGTGGACCGCGTGCGCGATGGCGGCAGTTTCAGCACGCGCCGCGTCACGGCGATCCAGAAGGGCAACCCGATTTTCACCTGCACCACCTCGTTCCAGTATGACGAAGAAGGCTTCGAGCACCAGACCACCATGCCCGTGGTCGTCGGCCCGGAAAACCTGCCGTCGGAGCTGGAGCTGACCAAGCAACGCGCGCACCTGATTCCCGAGCACATGCGCGACAAGCTGCTGTGCCCCAAGCCGATCGAAGTGCGCCCGGTGACCGAAAAAGACCCGTTCAACCCGCAGCCGTCCGACCCGGTCAAGTACGTGTGGTTTCGTGCTGACGGCGCATTGGCCGATTCGCCGGCGCTGCATAAATACCTGCTGGCCTATGCTTCGGATTTCGGCTTGCTGACGACCTCGCTGCTGCCCCACGGCAAGACGGTTTGGCAGAAAGACATGCAGGTCGCCAGCCTTGACCATGCGCTGTGGTTCCACGCCGACCTGCGCGCCGATGACTGGCTTTTGTATGCAATGGACAGCCCGTGGGCCGGTAACTCACGGGGTTTCTCCCGTGGCAGCGTGTACAACCGCGCCGGGCAACTGGTGGCTTCGGTGACCCAGGAAGGGCTGATTCGCCATCGCAAGGATTGGGCATGAGCCTGTCGGACGTTAAGCACTGGGTTTTTGACATGGACGGCACCCTCACGGTGGCCGTGCATGATTTTGTGGCGATTCGCGTGGCGCTCGATATTCCACCTGAAGACGACATTCTCACGCACCTGGCGGCATTGCCTGCGGATGTGGCGGCGGCCAAGCATGCCTGGTTGCTTGAGCACGAGCGCGAGCTGGCTGTGGGGTCGGTTGCTGCTGTTGGCGCGGTGCAGCTGGTGCGCGAGCTGGCCGGGCGGGGCTATCGCCTGGGCATCCTGACGCGCAATGCGCGCGAGTTGGCGCATATCACCCTTGAAGCGATTGGCCTGGCGGACTGCTTCGCCGTCGAGGATGTGCTGGGGCGTGATGATGCGCCGCCCAAGCCGGATCCGGGTGGGTTGCTGAAACTGGCGACTGCCTGGAAGGTAGCGCCGAGCGCGATGGTGATGGTTGGGGATTACCGCTTTGATCTGGTTTGTGGCCGGGCGGCGGGGACCAGGACGGTATTGGTTAATCTGCCCGAGAACCCGTGGCCGGAACTGGCGGATTGGCATGCTGAGGATTGCGCGGCGTTGCGCCGAATGCTCTAACCCAGGCACCTTGGTCGGGCTTGTGTGGCAGTTGAGCTTGTGTGGGAGCTGGCTTGCCTGCGATAGCATCACCTCGCTATGCCTGTTAGACCGAGGTGTCTGCATCGCAGGCAAGCCAGCTCCCACACAAGCCAGCTCCCACATGTTTGATCCGGTTTTGTCAGTTACTTACCGAACAGCACCTTCTCACCCTCAGGCGACGTAAACATCTTATCGCCGTCGTGCCCAACCCCTGGCACTTCCACCAGCTTCTGCGTCAGTTGCGGATGGCGCTGCTTGAGGTAGTCGAAATAGTTGTGCCCGCGAATCAGGCGATACGCGCCCTGGGTTTCGGCTTCGCAGCTTTTATCCAGCGCCGGGTGGTTGGGGTCGGTGTCTTGCTGGCCCAGCAGGTAGGTGATGTTGCGTGATACGTAAACCTGCTCCAACTGCTGCGCGCTCTGGCCCTTGGCGTAATCCGGCAGATTTTGCATGCCGTACTTCCAGTCGTTGAAGCCTGGGCAACTGGCCACATCAAACTTCACCGGGCGTTGCGGGCTGAAGTAGGCGTAGGACGACGGGTTAGCCACCACATAACGCAGGCTGATGCCTTCGGTTTGCAACATCGGGTGGTCGTGGCCGGTGAGGGCGAAACGCTGTACCACCTGGCCGCCGCCGGAATGGCCGGCGACCACGATTTCTTTCAAGGCCGGGAACAGCTTGCGGTTGCCCAGGTGCTTGATGATCTGGTCGAGGGCGCCGTAGGAGCTGACCTGGCCTGGGCCGGTCGACGGGTCGCCGGCCATCCAGCCGTTGTGGTTCCAGCGCAGCACCTGATTGTCGAGGTGGTTGCGCTGGGTATCCAACTCATTCAAAAACTGCGGCGCGATCACCAGGGTATTGGCGGCAAGGCCTGCGTGCTGGGCGGCATCTTCGCCGCTTTGCAGGTAGGTCTGCGCATTGCGCAGGCGACCGTGCACGATGATCAATGCGCGAGTGACGTTGGGCAGCGGCTGGCGCCAGTCCTGGCTCAAGCCCAGGCTCAAGGCGCCGGCCTCCAGTTGGAAACGATCGGGGCTGACCACCTTGACGCCATGTTCTTTCTCGGCGGCCCAGGTGGTGGTGGAACACATCGCTAATGCGCTAAGCAGCAACCCCAATCGTTTATTCATTTAAAGACTCTTGGCTGTAAAGGTGTCGCATTGAGAGATCTGGCCCTCTGCGAAGCCGGTCTTGAACCAGCGAACCCGCTGTGCCGAGGTGCCGTGGGTAAACGAGTCCGGCACTACGCGCCCTTGACCCTGTTGCTGCAAACGGTCATCGCCGATGGCGTTGGCCGCATTCAGTGCGGCTTCAATATCGCCGGGCTCCAGCCAGTTCAGGCGTTTTTGCGCGCGGTTGGCCCACACGCCGGCGAAACAGTCGGCTTGCAGTTCCTGGCGTACCAGTAAACCGCCGTCACCTTGCATCTGCCGGCCTTGCTGGCGTGCGGCCTGGATCTTGGCCGAGATGCCCAGCAGCGTTTGCACGTGGTGCCCGACTTCGTGGGCGATCACATACGCCTGGGCGAACTCGCCCGAAGCCTTGAAGCGTTGCGACATCTCCCGGAAGAAATCCAGGTCCAGATACACTTGCTGGTCAGCCGGGCAATAGAACGGGCCGCTGGCCGAGGTGGCGCCACCGCAGGCGGAGTTGACCCGGCCACGGAACAGAATCAGTTTCGGGTTCTTGTAGGCCAACCCGTTTTCCTTGAACACCTGGCCCCAGGTGTCTTCCGTGTCGCCCAGCACGGCGCGCACGAAATCGGCCTGTTGATCATTGGCCGGCGGCGCCTGGCGCGCCTGCGTACTCGCCGGGGGCGCTTGCTCCATTTGGCCGCTTAGCTGGCCGAGGATCTGCATCGGGTCCTGGCCGGTCAGCCAGCCGATGCCGACGATCAGCACGATCGCCGTGAGGCTCAGGCCTTTGCCGCCGCCAAAGCGCATGCCGCCACCGCCGCCGCCACCACTGTCATCGCGGGCGTCCACCACGTTGTCGCTGCGTCGGCCTTTTTTCCATAGCATGGGTGCAGTCCTCTCGTTAAGCCTGCGCTCTTTATTTTAAGAGCAGTGTTGTTGGTGCAGGGGCATGGCGCCAGCCCGGCTGTCTGACAAGCAACGAGAGCTGCCTAGTATCGCTGCTGTCAGGCCGTGTCGGCAGGGGCGCCAGATGAAAGTTATGTCAGGTTTGCCGCCTCAGTCGCGGCAGTAGCCTTCGCCGGTGTCGACGATCAGGCAGTCTTTTTTATCTGCCAGCCATTTAAGGCCCGTGGCTTCACCGTCGCCGGCGCTCAACTGTTGCGGGCCGTCCGGGCGGGTGAAACTGATGCCGTCTTCATTGGCTTCGCCTTTGAAGGTGCCGGCGTCGTCGGCATCAAGGCCGTATTTCATGGTCAGCAGGTAGTGCCCACGGCCGATGCTGTCGTCCTTGGCAATGGTCAGGTTCAGGCCTTCGACGCCGATCCATTTGCCGACCCATTTATCGGTCGGTGGGTTTGCCGGCACCAGCGTGGCTTGCACGGAAGCGGGGGCGGGTTTTGGGGCTTCCTTGGGTTCCTTGTTGCACGCGGTGAGCAGGGCAAGGGCAGAAAGAACAAAGAGTGTTTTTTTCATAGCGACATGGCCTTGGTTGAAAAATGTGCAACACGACGGTGAACGTGCAGCGTTGGACTCGAAACCCGTGATTTAGTGCGCTGTTCGCACGGTGTTTGGTTATGCTCTTGGGGCAGACGCAAGCCCGGCTGCTAGATTACCGGGTTAAGTGCAAATGCGTTCAGCCCGCCATGCAAGAGAATTCAATGACTGTCAGCACACCGCTTTCCGGCGTCAACCATCCTTTCAAAGGCATCCTGCTGATTGTGCTGGCGACGTTTCTGTTCTCCAGCCACGACGCCTTGTCCAAATACCTGGCCGGGTTCTACCCGATTGTGATGGTGGTGTGGGCGCGCTACCTGGTGCACACCTTGCTGATGGCCGGGATTTTCCTGCCGCAATCCGGCTTGCGGGTGCTGCGCAGCAAGCGGCCGGGCATGCAGGTGGTGAGGGCGTTGTGCCTGCTGGGCACAAGTCTGTTTTTTACCGCGGCGCTGCATTACATCCCGTTGGCGGAAGCCACGGCGGTGAACTTCCTGGCGCCGATCCTGGTGACGGCGCTGTCGGTGCCCTTGCTCGGCGAGCACGTCACGCGTGGCCAATGGCTGGCGGTGATCTGCGGGTTTGTCGGTGTGCTGATCATCATCCACCCCGGTGGCGAGTTGTTCACGCCTGCGGTGTTGCTGCCGCTGTGTTCGGCGATGTTCTTCTGTTTCTACCAATTGCTCACGCGCATCCTCAGCCAATACGACACACCGACCACCAGCAACTTCTTCGCCGGGCTGTGCAATACCTTGGTGATGAGCGCGCTGGTGCCGTTCTTCTGGCAGGTCCCGACGCTGTGGCATGCCTGTTTGATGCTGGCGCTGGGCACTTGCGGCATGACCGCGCACTTGATGCTGACCCAGGCGTTCCGCTTCGCGGCGCCAGCCTTGCTGGCACCGTTTGGCTATTGCCAGATCGTGTTTGCGGGATTGTTGGGTTGGTTGGTGTTCAGCCATACCCCCGACGTGACCACGGTGGTCGGCATCGGGGTGATCTGCATGAGCGGGCTGGCCGCTGCCTGGCAGCAGCGGCGGCGGTGAGTTACACGTCGACTGTGGGAATCTTGCGCGGCGCCATGAAGTACATCCAGGTCAGCGCAATGAAATACATCGCCGGGATCAGGGTGAACAACACGGTGTAGTTGTTGTTGGTCACGGTAAGGATGTGCCCGACGATCTGGGTCATGAACATGCCGCCGATGGCCGCGCACATGCCGCCGAAACCGAACACCGTGCTCATCATGTGCTTGGGCGTGTAGTCCATCACCAGGCTCCAGATATTGGCAGTCCAGGCCTGATGCGCGCCGATCGCCAGGGAAATGGCGAACACTGCAACCCACAGCTGGCTGGAGCCGGCAGCCATGATCACGCCAACGATGCAGCAGGCAAACAGCAGCATCGACAACAGCCGCGCCTTGATCGCATTCATCCCGCGGCCGATCAGGAATGACGACAGGATCCCGCCACCCACACTGCCGAAGTCGGCGGTCAGGTAAATGATGATCAGCGGGATGCCCATCTGGGTCACGTTGATGCCCAGGTTGTATTGCTGGTTCAGGAACGGCGGCAGCCAATACAGGTAGAACCAGAACACCGGCGCGGTCATGGCGTAGGCGAGGGCGAAGGCCCAGGTGCCGCGCATGCGCAGGATGCGGCTGAACGGCACGCTCGGTTGCTCGGGTTCGGCTTCCTGTTGCACGTAGTCCAATTCGGATTGTTTGGCCGTCGGGTGGTCTTCCGGGTTGTAGTACTTCAACCCCCAGAACACCAGCCAGATCGCGCCGAGTGCCGACATGCACAGGAACGCCGCCTGCCAGCCCCACACGTGCAGGATCAGCGGCAGCAGCATTGGGGTCATCATCGCGCCGACGTTGGTGCCGGCGTTGAAGATGCCGGTGGCCACTGCGCGCTCACCGGCCGGGAACCACAAACGCGTGGTCTTGACGCACGCCGGGTAGTTGGCGGCTTCGGTCAGGCCGAGGATAAAGCGGCAGACCATAAAGCCCACCGCCGAGGTGGCCAGGCCGTGGGCGCCGGTGGCCAGGCTCCACAGCAGCACGGCGCAGAAGAACACGCGCTTCACGCCCACACGGTCAATCAGCCGGCCTTGCAGCACAAAACCGATGGCATAACCGACCTGGAACCAGAAGTTGATGTTGGCGTAGTCCATCGCCGTCCAGCTCATCTCTTTGGCCAGGATCGGTTGCATCACGCCCAGGGCGGCGCGGTCGATGTAGTTCAGGGTGGTGGCGAAGAACACCAGGGCCAGCATGCCCCAGCGCGTTTTACCCACGGCCATGGCGCCACGGATCTTGTCGCCGATGCCGGCGTGCGGGTTGCCCGGGCGCGCGGCCAGAGCGGAGTTTTGCGAAGGCATGAGGTCGTACCCGTTTTTGAAATTTTTATGGTGTGTTCTGGGTCTTGGTGCAGGTTCGATGGTGCGCAGTGGTTAAAAAGTCGTCAATTCGCCAACAGGGCATAGTGTTCGGTAATCGCACGAAAAACTAACCGGTTCGTACATTTTAATTGCTGGGTGTAGGCTAGGGGCCAATAATTTGCTGCAAATAAAAACTGCCGGGAGTCGCCCATGCAACGTTCCATTGCCACTGTTTCCTTGAGCGGCACCCTGCCGGAGAAGCTCGAAGCCATCGCCGCTGCCGGGTTCGACGGGGTTGAGATCTTCGAGAACGACCTGTTGTATTACGACGGCAGCCCGCGGGAAGTTAGGCAGATGTGCGCCGACCTGGGCATTGCCATCACCTTGTTCCAGCCGTTTCGCGACTTCGAAGGATGCCGCCGCGACCGCCTGGCGCGCAACCTGGAGCGCGCCGAACGCAAATTCGATTTGATGCAGGAGCTGGGCACCGACCTGGTGCTGGTGTGCAGCAATGCTTCGGCGGATTGCGTGGGCGATGAGCGCATTTTGCTCGATGACCTCAGCTTGCTGGCCGAGCACGCCGGTCGCCGTGGTTTGCGTATCGGCTATGAAGCGCTGGCCTGGGGCAAACATGTGAACACCTGGCAGCAGGTGTGGAACCTGGTGCGCCAGGTCGATCATCCAAGCCTGGGCGTTTTGCTCGACAGCTTCCACACGCTGTCGCTCAAGGGCGATCCTAGCGGTATCGCCGAGATCCCCGGCGACAAGATCTTCTTTGTGCAAATGGCCGACGCGCCGGTCCTGGCCATGGATGTGCTCGAGTGGAGCCGGCATTTCCGCTGTTTTCCGGGGCAGGGCGAATTTGACCTGGCAGGTTTTCTCGCGCCGATCATCAAAAGTGGCTACACCGGGCCGTTGTCCCTGGAGATTTTCAACGACGGTTTCCGCGCCGCACCCACCCGCGCGAATGCGGCGGATGGCTTGCGTTCGCTGCTGTACCTGGAAGAGAAAACCCGTGAACGCCTCAAGCAGGAGGCGCCGGCTCAGCCCGTCGAGATTCTGTTTGATACCCCGGCAGCCAGCGAATACAACGGCATCGAATTCCTCGAGTTTGCCGTGGATGAAAGCCTCGGCGCCAAGCTGACCCACTGGCTGGAGCGCCTGGGGTTCGTCAAGGCGGGTCAGCACCGTTCCAAGAGCGTGAGCCTGCTGCGTCAGGGTGATATCAACCTGATCCTCAACTGTGAACCCTATTCGTTTGCCCACAACTTTTTCGAAGCCCACGGCCCGTCGTTGTGCGCCACGGCGATTCGGGTCAAGGACAGCGCCAAGGCGCTGGAGCGGGCCGTGGCCTACAAAGGCCAGCCGTATCGCGGGCTGGTCGGGCCTAACGAGCTGGAGCTGGCGGCGGTGCGTGCGCCAGATGGCAGCCTGATTTATCTGGTCGACCCTGCCGAGGGTGCGCTGTACGACACCGACTTCAACTTGCAGGCGGCAACGGCGTCCAGCGGCGGTTTGCTGCGTATCGACCATATGGCCATGGCCTTGCCGGCCGACAGCCTCGACAGTTGGGTGCTGTTCTACAAGAGCCTGCTGGATTTCGAAGCCGATGACGAAGTGGTGCTGCCCGACCCTTATGGCCTGGTGAAAAGCCGAGCGTTGCGCAGCCGTTGCAGCTCGATCCGCTTGCCGCTGAATATTTCCGAGAACCGCAACACGGCAATTTCCCACGCGCTGTCGAGCTATCGTGGTTCGGGCGTGCACCACATTGCTTTTGACTGCGCGGATATTTTCGCAGAGGTCAGTCGCGCCAAAGCGGCCGGCGTGCCGTTACTGGATATCCCGCTCAACTACTACGACGACCTGGCCGCACGGTTTGATTTCGACGATGAGTTCCTCAGCGAACTGGCGTACTACAACGTGTTGTACGACCGTGACGCCCAGGGCGGTGAGTTGTTTCATGTGTACACCGAGGCTTTTGAGGGGCGGTTTTTCTTCGAGATTATCCAGCGCAAGAACGGTTACGCCGGGTATGGCGCGGCCAACGTGGCGGTGCGCCTGGCGGCGATGGCCAAATCGCGCAGCGGTGCGGCACGTCAGGCGCGTTTATAACGGCCGGGCCAGGTGCTTCCTTCGGGAAGCGCCTCGGCCCATAATCGCCGCCTGCACAACAAAAATGGCCGTGAGCGCACCATGACCCTGACCCCCGACCTCTCCGCCGTGCCAGACACACCGCGCAAGAGTCGCAAGAACAACCCGGAAAAGACCCGCGAAAACATCCTGCAGGAAGCCATCGTCGAGTTTGTTCAGCAGGGCCTGTCCGGCGCGCGCGTGGATGCGATCGCCGAGCGTATCCACACCTCCAAACGCATGATCTATTACTACTTCGGCAGCAAGGAACAGTTGTACGTCGAGGTGCTGGAAAAACTCTACGGCGATATCCGCAACACCGAAACGCGCATGAACCTCACGGCCCTGGAACCGCGTGAAGCGATCCGTCGGCTGGTGGAATTCACCTTTGATCACCACGACCAGAACGTGGATTTCGTGCGCATCGTCAGCATCGAAAATATCCACAACGCGGAATACGTGAAGCGCTCGGATTCGATCAAGGCGATGAACAGCAACATCCTCGAAGCGCTGGGCGCCACATTGCGGCGGGGTGCCGAGATGGGGGTGTTTCGCGAAGGGCTGGAGCCGCTGGATGTGCACCTGCTGATCAACTCATTCAGCTTTTACCGGGTGTCCAACCGCCATACGTTCAGTGAGATTTTTCAGATCGAGCTGTCCGATGAAGCGATTAAACAGCGGCATCGGGAGATGATTTGTGAGTCGGTGATGCGGTACTTGCAGGCTTGAATTCACCCGATTCCCAATCTGGAATGCAACCAGTGTGGGAGCTGGTTTGTTGTGGCGAGGGAGCTTGCTCCCGCTGACTGCGCAGCAGTCTCCGGCTTTTTTGGGGGCGCTTCGCACCCCAGCGCAAGCAAGCTTGCTCGCCACAACAAGCCAGCTCCCACATTTTTTGATTCAGTTTCGGCAGTCAGCTATTCATATTCTGAAAGTGCGCCAGCATTCGCTGCACATCCGGTGTTTGGCCACTGAACAACTCAAACGCCTTCACCGCCTGAAACACCGCCATATTGCCGCCGTCCAGCGTTCGGCAACCCAGGGCGCGGGCGTTGCGCAACAGTTCGGTTTCCAGCGGGAAATACACGATTTCCGCGACCCACAATTGGGCTCGCAACAGCGCAGGCGGTACCGGCGTGCCGGGCAGCTTGGCCATGCCCATGGGCGTGGTGTTCACCAAGCCATCCGCTTCGGCCATGGCGTTTTCCAGGTGGTTACCGACCTGGGCGCGACCGGCACCAAAACGCTGCGCAAGGTTATCCACCAGGTCGCGGGCGCGGGCCATGTCCACATCAAAAATACTCAAGTGCTGCACGCCTTCGGCCAACAAGGCATGGGCCACAGCTGCGCCCGCACCGCCGGCGCCCATCTGTACGACTCGCTCGCGCGCGACGTCATGCAAGTTGCGCCGGAAACCTTCGGCAAACCCCAGGCAATCCGTGTTGTGGCCAATGCGCTTGCCGTCCTTGAACACCACGGTGTTGACGGCGCCAATGCCTCGCGCCTCGTCAGACAATTCATCGAGCAACGCCAGCACTGCCTGCTTGCATGGGTAGGTAATGTTCAAGCCGGTAAAACGCATTAATTCAGCGGCGTCCAGCAGTTCGGGCAAGGCGTTGATGTTCAGTTGCAGCGCGTCCAGATCGATCAACTGATACAGGTAGCGCAAGCCTTGGGCGTCGCCTTCCTGTTCATGCAGGGCGGGCGTGCGGGAGGCTTGGATGCCGGCGCCGATCAGGCCGGCGAGGATGCGCGGTTTCATCGGGCGGATCCTTTGAGGGTGTGGCTGAAGTGTTCCAGCGCCAGGTGATAACCATGGCTGCCGAAGCCTGCGAGCACCGCCTTGGCAATGGGCGACACAAACGAGTGATGCCTGAACGCCTCGCGCGCATGCACGTTGGATAAATGCACTTCGATCACCGGCACTTCACTGGCCACCAGTGCGTCGCGAATCGCTACGGAGGTATGGGTCCAGGCCGCCGGGTTGATCACGATACCGGCGCAACGGGCGCGGGCGCCGTGGATCCAGTCGAGCAATTCGCCTTCGTGGTTGGTCTGGCGGAATTCGATTTTCAGCCCGAGTTTTTCCGCGCTGCGACCGCACAGTGCGGCGATGTCGGCCAGGGTTTCATGCCCGTAGGTAGCAGGCTCGCGGGTGCCGAGCAGGTTGAGGTTGGGGCCGTTGAGCACCAGCACGATGGGCGGCATAAAGGTCTCTCCACACTTATTATTGGTTGTGCGGATAAAATGTACTGGATGGTTAATTTGGTCAATTGAAGGCGGCTGATGTGTTCGATTATCGAACGCTTATTCTGAGGCATACCGGCACAGCATCAGATTAGATATCAATTGAAAATCAACCTCGACGCCGGAATGGGCGAGCGCACGGCATGCGTATTTGCTGGCGCGGATTCAGTTGAAGTATTACGCGGGGTTGCTGAGCGAGCAGGACTTGCGGGCGTTGGCAGGGTAGTCCCAAACCTCGGCATGAGTGGTTACAACCCCGCATTCGCGGGGTTGTTCGTCGTTACTAATCTGTGAAACAGCTTCGCAAGGATGGAGCCGGTTGTCGGGTGCCACGGAAAATTGTTACCTGACGAAAAATAACCTAACGGATGGGTTACGATGAAAGTAGGTGCTTACAAGGGATATGTGATTTCAGTGCTTCTGCGGGATGAACACTGCCCGCCCCACGTTCATGTCAGGGGCAAGGCATGGGATGCGCGTTTTCGTTTCAGCTTCCTGGATGGGGATGTGGAGTTGTGGGATGTAGAGCCGGATCGCAGGCGGCCGCCTACTGCGCTCCTGAAGGAATTACGCGAGGCGATCATGCAGCGTCACTACCTGGCGCGTGCACGCCGGACCTGGTGGGAGAAACTGCAAACGGTTTGCCTGGAGAACCATTCCTGGGATTGGGACGCTGGTGAATTGGTTCAAGGGTTGGTTATTCGACGTGGTGTCTATGTCATCGCAAGCGCCCGGCACGATGTCGTAGAGCAAAGAACAATTTTGAATCTGGTCAGAGCGCCAGATTGCGTGGGGATTAATTTATGAAAATCGTAAAAGCCAAAGTCCTACCCTATAAGCCGCTCACTGACGCCGATGTCGACAAGGCCATCGCCCGTGGGCGCAAGCTCAAACGTCTGTACGCCAATGCCAGCAATGTGCGCTATGAACACGAGTGCATTTCCATCGGTTTCAGCGACGGCAGCCGCGTCATGTTGCCTGTAGCCGGGTTGCCGGAGTTCGAAGGGTTTTCCCTGGAGGACTTTCAGCAACTGGAGGTCGGCTTTGGCGGCAAGGCGCTGTGCTGTGAGGCGCAGGATCTGGACGTTTCGATCACCGGGCTCATCGCCACCAGCCAGCCCTTGATGGACCTGGCGACAAGCCTGGTAGCGTCGCGCAACGGTCGCAAGAGCAGCGCCGCCAAAACCGCCGCCGCCCGAGCCAATGGCAAGAAGGGCGGTCGGCCACGCAAGGAGCCGTTGGATAACGGTGATTCAACAGATGCATGAAAACCCAGTGTGGGAGCTGGCTTGCCTGCGATAGCGGTGTATCAGTTGACCGATGCAGGGCAGGCCTACCGCCATCGCAGGCAAGCCAGCTCCCACAGTTTACCGCCGGGTCAATAACACCCCGGATTCCATATGGTGCGTCCATGGGAACTGGTCAAACATTGCACACTGGGTAATCCGGTGCGTGTCATGCAGTTGCGCAATGTTCGCCGCCAACGTCTCCGGGTTGCAGGAGATGTACAGGATGTTGTCGAAGCGACGGGTCAGTTCGCAGGTGTCCGGGTCCATGCCGGCGCGCGGTGGGTCGACGAAGACGCTACCGAATTCGTAGCTCTTCAGGTCGATGCCGTGCAGACGGCGAAACGGCCGAACCTCGTTGAGCGCCTCGGTGAGCTCTTCGGCAGACAGGCGCACCAGCGTGACGTTATCCACTGTATTTTCATCGAGGTTGCTTAAGGCAGCATTCACCGAGGTCTTGCTGATTTCGGTGGCCAGTACCTTACGCACGCGGGTCGCCAGTGGCAGGGTGAAGTTGCCGTTGCCGCAGTACAACTCCAGTAAATCATCCGGGCGATCGCCCAGGGCTTCATAGGCCCAGTTGAGCATCTTCTGGTTCACGGTGCCGTTGGGCTGGGTGAACGCGCCCTCGGGTTGACGGTAGCTGAAGGTGCGCCCGCCGACGTCGAGTTTTTCCACCACGTAGTCGTGGCCGATCACATCGCGCTTGCCCTTGGAACGGCCGATGATGCTGACATTCAAATCCGCCGCCAGCTTGTTCGCAGCCGTGTGCCAATGTTCGTCCAACGGGCGGTGATAGCACAGGGTAATCATCGCGTCGCCGGCCAGTGTGGTCAGGAACTCCACCTGGAACAGCTTGTGGCTGAGGGCCGCGCTGGCTTGCCAGGCGGCTTTGAGTTGCGGCATCAGCTGGTTGATGCGCTGGCTTGCGATGGGGAACTCTTCGATCAGGATCGGCGTGCGCTTGTCGTCCTGGGAGAACATTGCGTAGTGGCGCTCCCCGCCCTCGCGCCACAGGCGGAACTCCGCGCGCAGGCGAAAGTTCTGCAGCGGCGAATCGAAGACCTGCGGTTCGGGGGCGTCGAACGGTGCCAACAGGTCACGCAGACGCGTGACCTTGTCTTGCAGTTGAACGGTGTAGCTTGCGGCGTCAAAAGTCATGCGTTGAACCAGCCCAGCTTGATCACAAACAGAATCGACAGGATCACCAGTGCCGGGTTCAGCTCACGGTAGCGGCCCGAAAGCAGCTTGATGGCGGTCCAGGCGATGAAACCGAAGGCGATGCCGTTGGCAATGGAGTAAGTGAAAGGCATCGCCAGGGCGGTGACCACCACGGGCGCTGCAACGGTAATGTCATCCCAGTCGATTTCGGCCAGGCCCTGGGTCATCAGCACGGCCACGAACAGCAGCGCCGGCGCGGTGGCAAACGCTGGAACACTGGCGGCCAGTGGCGAGAAGAACAGCGCCAGCAGGAACAGGATGGCGACCACGATGGCGGTCAAACCGGTACGGCCACCGGCACTCACACCCGCAGCCGACTCGATGTAGCTGGTGGTGGTCGACGTACCCAGCAGCGAACCGGCCATGGCGGCGGTACTGTCGGCGATCAGTGCACGGCCCATTTTCGGCATGTGGCCGTCTTTGCCCATCAGGCCGGCGCGCTTGGCCACGCCGATCAGGGTGCCGGAGTTGTCGAACAGGTCAACGAACAAGAAGGCGAAGATCACGCTGACCAGGCCGATATCCAGCGCACCTTTGATATCCAGTTGCAGGAAGGTCGGGGCCAGGGACGGTGGCATCGATGTTACGCCGCCGAACGGGGTGAACCCCATCGCGATAGACACGATGGTCACCGCCAGGATGCCGATCAGCACCGCACCGCGCACCGCCAGGGCTTCCAGCGCCACGATCAGCGCGAAACCCAAGGTAGCGAGGATCGGCGCCGGTTGTTTCAGGTCGCCCAGGCCGACCATGGTGGCCGGGTTGCTGACCACGATGCCGGCGTTGTGCAGGGCGATCAGTGCCAGGAACAGGCCGATACCGGCGGCAATCGCCGAGCGCAGCGGCAGCGGGATGCTGTTGATGATCCACTCACGGATGCGGAAGATCGACAGCAGGAAGAACAACACCGCCGAAATGAATACCGCGCCCAACGCGACTTGCCAGGTGTGGCCCATGTGCAGGACCACGGTGTAGGTGAAGAAGGCGTTGAGGCCCATGCCCGGTGCCAGCGCGATCGGGTAGTTGGCGATCAGGCCCATCACGGTCGAACCGATGGCGGCGGCCAGGCAGGTGGCGACAAACACCGCGCCCTTGTCCATGCCGGTCTCGCCGAGGATGCTCGGGTTCACGAACAGAATGTAGGCCATGGCCAGAAAGGTCGTGATACCCGCGAGAATCTCGGTGCGCACGTTGGTGTTGTGTGCTTTGAGTTGAAACAGCTTTTCCAGCATGCCGGCTCCCTGTGACGCTATTTTGCGTCGTTATTTGTTGACCTCTAAGTCAAAGCACAAACTGCGCCAAGCGCCTGTGGTTTCAGAGAGGATCGGAAAAAGCGGCGCATGATACCAGCAGCCGACGCGATGTGGCGGATAGGCTGCGTATTCTCGAATCTGGCCTTGAGGCATACTGCGCCGACGTTAAATACAGGGTCGTTCTCAGCATGAAAAAAGCCAACGCCAGCAGTCTAGCTCTGTTCGCCGCAATCGGCCTGGGGCTTGTGGCACCGGTGTGGGGCGCGGCTGCACCGCCGTTGAGCGAGGTGCGGGTGTTCAAGGTCGAGTCGGCGCGTTGCACGGAAACCATCCCCACAGATGTGACGACCACCCAGATGTGTACTCATCGTGGGCCGACCAAGGTCTCGGTGATGGAGGTCGGCCTGGGCAAAAGCCCGATGGGGCGCTTCAATGGCGCCGAATTGAATGGGCAACGCACGCCGGTCTGTCAGGTGGGCAACATCAGCGAAGTCTGTAACGGCGCAGGCACTGTGATGGGCTACATCTATGTGTTTGACTTGAATGTCCAGGCCCAAGGCTGGTTTGAATTCAGCAATATCTCGATCAATGGCCCGCAAAACACGTTGAAGCTCTTGTTCAACATCCTCTGATCAATCCCCTTGAACGCTCACTACCTCGGGAAGTCGTAGCCCTTAGACGGCGACTTTCCTGAACGCCGCGGATGTGCACCAACCCGTGAGGTGTTTATGAGCGCGACCCCTAATGGCGCGACGACCAAACCGTTCGTCAGCCACCCGATACGCCTGACCCTGAATGGCCAAGACCGCCAGCTGCAGGTGTTGCCCTGGACCACCTTGCTGGACCTGCTGCGCGAACAGCTGGATCTGGTGGGTAGCAAAAAAGGCTGCGACCACGGCCAGTGCGGCGCCTGCACGGTGTTGCGCGATGGCAAACGCATCAACGCCTGCCTGACCCTGGCGGTGATGTGCGACGGTGCCGAGGTGACCACCATCGAAGGCCTGGCCGACGGCGACCAGTTGCACCCGATGCAGCAGGCTTTTATCCAGCGTGACGCGTTCCAGTGCGGCTACTGCACGCCGGGGCAGATTTGCTCCGCCGTCGGCCTGGCCAATGAAGGCCGCGCCCACAACACCGCGCAAATTCAGGAACTGATGAGCGGCAATCTGTGCCGCTGCGGGGCCTACAGCAATATTCGCGATGCCATTGAAGACGTTGTGCTGGGAGGTGACCAATGAGCCCCTTCCAGTACAGCAAGCCGGCCGATGTGCAGGAAGCCGTGCACCTGAGCAGCGCGACGTCGCGGTTTATCGCCGGCGGCACCAACCTGTTGGACCTGATGAAAGAAAACATCAGCCGCCCCGAACACCTGATCGACATCACCGGCTTGGCGCTGCATGGCGTAGAAGCGACTGCCGACGGCGGGGTGATGATCGGCGCGTTGGTCAGCAATGCCGACCTGGCCTGGCACCCGCTGATCGAGACACGCTACCCATTGCTGTCCCAGGCCATTCTGGCGGGCGCCTCGCCGCAACTGCGCAATATGGCCAGTACCGGCGGTAACTTGTTGCAACGTACCCGTTGCTACTATTTCTACGATGCCAGCGTGCCATGCAACAAGCGTGAACCTGGCAGCGGCTGCCCCGCGCGCACCGGGTTGAACCGCATTCATGCGATCCTCGGTGCCAGCGAACATTGTGTGGCTACCCATCCCTCGGACATGTGCGTCGCCCTCGCAGCGCTGCAGGCGCGGGTGCATGTAGAAGGGCGTGGCGGCGCGCGGGTGATCGAGTTTGCCGACTTTCATCGATTGCCCGGCGATACGCCTGAGCGCGACAACCTGCTGGCCGACGATGAGCTGATCACCGCCATCGAACTGCCGCCTGATCATCTCGCCAGCCATAGCCACTACCTGAAGATTCGTGACCGTGCGTCCTACGCCTTCGCGCTGGTCTCCGTTGCCGCCGCGCTGGAGCTTGCGGGCGACACCATCGTCGATGCGCGCCTGGCCCTTGGCGGTGTTGCCCACAAACCTTGGCGCGATCGCGCGGTGGAAGCCGCGCTGATCGGGCAAGCGGTCAGCCGCGAGACCTTCAGCCAGGCCGCTGACGCCTTGCTGCAAGACGCCGAACCCTTGGAACACAACAGTTTCAAAATCAAGCTGGCACGCCGCGCAATCATCCGTGCCCTGAGCGACGCCGCTGTCGCAGGAGAACGCCCATGACCGCCGTCGGCAAACCCCTGGACCGCGTTGACGGTCTGCTCAAGGTCACCGGCCAGGCGCGTTATGCCGGTGAGTTTCCAGGCAACGACCTGCTGCATGGCAGTGTCGTCTCAAGCACGATTGCCAAGGGCCGGGTAATCCGGATCGACGCGTCCAAAGCCCTGGCGCTGCCGGGCGTGGTCTGGGTGCTTGATCATCTGAACCGGCCCAAACTCGCCAGCTACGATGAGGCTTTCGCCGATGCCGATGCAGCCGACGGCTCGCCGTTTCGCCCGCTGTATAACGACCGCGTGCTTTATAACGGCCAACCCCTGGCCCTGGTGATCGCCGACAACCTTGAGCTGGCGCGACACGCTGCCTCGCTGGTCGAGATCGAATACGCGAGCGAGGCTTTTGCCACTGACCTCGCGGCCCTGCAGGAACAGGCGCACCCATCGCCGCAAACGCCGCCCAAGCCACGCGGTAACTTCCAGGCCGAGTGGGCTGCTGCCGCTGTCAGCCTGGATATGCACTACAGCACGCCCATCGAGCACCACAACCCGATGGAACCCCACGCCAGCACCGTGCTGTATCAGCCGGACGGCACCCTGCATATCCACGACAAGACCCAAGGCCCGCAGAACTGCCAGGCGTATGTGCAAAAAGTCTTCGGCCTGGATAAAAGCCAGGTAAGGATCTTCGCTGCGTTCGTCGGCGGTGCCTTTGGCTCGGGCCTGCGCCCGCAGTATCAACTGCCTCTGTCGGTGATGGCAGCGCTGGCGCTCAAGCGTTCGGTGCGCGTCACCCTGACCCGGCAACAGATGTTCACGTTCGGCTACCGCCCGCGCACCCTGCAGCGTTTGCAACTGGGCGCTGCTGCCAATGGCCGCCTGTTGGCGTTGGGCCACACAGCGATTGGCCAGACCTCGCGTTTCGAGGATTTCAGCGAACATGTGGTGGAGTGGAGCGGCATGCTCTACCACTGCGACAACGTGCAATTGACCTACAAACTGGTTCCCCTGGACGTGTCCACGCCGATGGACATGCGCGCGCCGGGCGCCGCGCTGGGCGTGATCGGCCTGGAATGTGCGATGGATGAACTGGCCTGCGCCCTGGGGATGGACCCTGTGCAACTGCGCCTGATCAACTACGCCGAGCGCAACCAGAACGAAGACAAACCCTGGTCGAGCAAAGCCCTGCGCGAGTGTTACCGCGAAGGTGCCGAGCGCTTCGGCTGGAGCCAGCGCAACCCCGAGCCGCGCAGCATGCGTGATGGCAACCAGTTGATCGGTTGGGGTATGGCCGGTGGTGTATGGGAGGCCCTGCAGATGAAGGCCAGCGCCAAGGCGCAGTTGGATGCCCAAGGCCAATTGACCGTCAGCAGCGCCACCACCGATATCGGCACGGGCACGTATACGGTAATGACGCAGATTGCCGCGCAAACCAGCGGTGTGGCGATGGCCGATGTGCGTTTTCTGCTGGGTGACTCGTCGTTACCCACGGCGCCGTTACAGGGCGGCTCGTTTACCGTGTCGTCCGTTGGCACTGCCGTGCAGCAGGCCTGCGAGGCGCTGAACGCCAAGCTGTTGGCGGTTGCCCGGCAGACTTACCCGGTGTTCAAAGAGGCTGAATCGGTGCGCTTTGAAGACGGCCAGTTGCACACCGGTGATGTGAGTGTGTCCTTGGCACAACTGGTCAAGGACAGTGGCGAAGAGGTGTTGGCCGTTCAGGTTGACAGCCAACCGGACAAAAAGCGCGAAGGCTATTCGACGGCGACCCATTCGGCGGTGTTTGTCGAAGTTCAGGTCGATGAAGACCTGGGCACGATCAAGGTGCGTCGAGTGGTCAGCGCCATCGCCGCCGGGCGGGTGGTCAACCCGAAGATGGCCCGCAGCCAGATCCTCGGCGGCGTGGTCTGGGGCATCGGCATGGCACTGCATGAAGAAACCCAGGTCGACCATCAACTGGGTCGCTACATGAACCACAGCCTGGCCGAGTACCACATCCCGGTGAATGCCGATATCGGCGACATAGAGGTGATTTTTGTCGACGAACACGACGAAATCGTCAACGCCCTGGGCTCCAAGGGTGTGGGCGAAATCGGTATTGTCGGGGTGGCGGCGGCGGTGGCGAATGCGATCTACCATGCCACTGGCAAGCGGGTGCGGGAGTTTCCTGTCACGCTGGATAAGGTGCTGTAACCCGGTCTTCGAACCACAGAAGATCAAAATGTGGGAGCTGGCTTGCCTGCGATAGCTATCTGTCAGCCAATCATATGTTGGCTGAGACACCGCCATCGCAGGCAAGCCAGCTCCCACATTGCCTGTTTTTCAACCGGCTTATAGCTTGGCTTCCTCCACCGGCACATGCATCCGATCGCGGTTGGCCAGGGTCGGAAACAGCTTTATCCACACCCCCGTCACCAACAGCGTACCAATCCCGCCCATGACCACGGCGGGCACGGTGCCGAACCAGTGGGCGGTAATCCCCGATTCAAATTCGCCCAGTTGATTGGATGCGCCAATAAACAGACCGTTGACCGCACTGACCCGCCCGCGCATTTCATCCGGAGTCTCCAGCTGCACGAACGAAGCGCGGATCACCATGCTGATCATGTCCGCCGCGCCCAGCACCACCAGTACCGCCAGGGAGAACCAGAACGACGTCGACAGGCCGAACGCAATGGTTGCCACGCCAAACACACCGACGGCGGTAAACATCACGCGCCCGACATGCCGGTCTACCGAGAACCTCGCCAGCCACAGCGACATCAACAATGCGCCCACCGCCGGCGCCGAACGCAACAGACCCAGGCCCCAGGCGCCGGTCAGCAGGATGTCCTTGGCGAACACCGGCAGCAACGCTGTGGCGCCGCCCAGCAGTACGGCAAACAGGTCCAGCGAAATGGCGCCGAGAATGTCCGGGCGGCTGCGAATAAAGCGGATCCCGGCCAGCAGCGAATCCATCGTGGCCTTGGCTTTATTGATCGGTGTCTGGCGCGCGGGCAGGTTGAGGGTCAGCCCGCAGGCGATCAGGTACAGCACCACGGTTGGGCCATACACCCACACGCTGCCAAACGCATAGAGCAAGCCGCCCAACGCTGGCGCGACGATGGTGGCCAGTTGCTGCGCCGATTGCGACGAGGCCACGGCACGCGGGAACAGCGCGCTCGGCACGATGCTCGGCAGCAGCGCCTGGGTGGTGGGCATCTCAAACGAGCGTGCGGCGCCGAGCAGGAACGCGAGGATAAAGATCATCTCGCGGGTCACATTGCCGGTCAGGCCGCCGATGGCCAGGGACAAGGCAATCAATGCCTGCACGGTCTGGCAGATGGCGGCGACTTTGCGCCGCTCATAGCGATCGGCCACGTGGCCTGTGTGCAACATGAACAGAACGCGCGGAATGAACTCCACCAGGCCTACCAGGCCCAGGTCCAGCACATTGCCAGTCAGTTGATAGAGGTTCCAGCCGATGGCCACGGTAAGCATCTGGAAACCGCTGGCGGTAAAGATCCGGGCTAGCCAGAACGCGATGAAAGGGCGGTGGTGGCGCAACAGCAATGCGGGTTCACTGGGCATCGGGAAGTCAGGTCTGAAGCAGAGGGTGCAGGCAGATTAGCATCAAGCTGTAACAAATAGTTGCAAGAACTGAGCTGAGACAACCTGTCACGCGTCAATGAACCACACGGCTTTCGTCCGAAAATGGGACTACTCTTTGAGCAATGCTTGATCCAGATCAAAACCGGCCCCGGGATTGATCTGGCGGCCGCAAGGCCAGGATCCCTACGTGATGGGTAAAAAAAGAAACGAATTGAAATTCGCCACACTCCATATCCGTGGGGGCAGTGGGTGCAGGCTCCCGCCAGCAGCCGGTATTACCTGACAGAGGAAGACTTATGTTCGGTTTGGAGGCGCTAGATCTCGCCCGAATTCAATTCGCGTTCACCATCTCGTTTCACATCCTGTTCCCGGCGATCACCATCGGCCTGGCCAGTTATCTTGCGGTGCTGGAAGGCTTGTGGCTCAAGACTCACAACGACACCTACCGTGACCTCTACCATTTCTGGTCGAAGA
Organism: Pseudomonas sp. IPO3747; assembly: GCF_013385245.1. Lineage (NCBI taxonomy): Bacteria > Pseudomonadati > Pseudomonadota > Gammaproteobacteria > Pseudomonadales > Pseudomonadaceae > Pseudomonas > Pseudomonas sp. IPO3747. The sequence continues at coordinate 119,541 of NZ_JACAQL010000010.1, read as the reverse complement.
TCTTTGCCGTCAACTTCGGCATGGGGGTGGTCTCGGGCTTGGTCATGGCTTACCAGTTCGGTACCAACTGGAGCCGCTTTTCGGACTTTGCCGGCGCCGTCACCGGACCGCTTCTGACCTACGAAGTGCTCACGGCCTTCTTCCTTGAGGCGGGTTTCCTCGGGGTGATGCTGTTCGGCTGGAACAAAGTGGGGCGCAAGCTGCACTTCTTTGCCACGGTGATGGTGGCCGTCGGTACGCTGATCTCGACCTTCTGGATTCTGGCCTCCAACAGCTGGATGCAGACACCACAAGGCTTTGAAATCATCGACGGCCGTGTGATTCCCACCGACTGGCTGGCGGTGATCTTCAACCCCTCGTTCCCCTATCGCCTGATGCACATGGCCACGGCAGCCTTTGTGGCCACGGCGTTCTTCGTCGGCTCTTCGGCAGCCTGGCACTTGTTGCGCGGCAAGGACAACCCGGCGATCCGCACCATGCTGTCGATGGCGATGTGGATGGCCCTGATCGTGGCGCCTATCCAGGCGGTGATCGGTGACTTCCATGGCCTCAACACCTTGAAGCACCAACCGGCGAAAATTGCCGCGATTGAAGGCCACTGGGAAAATATCGGCAATGAGCCGACGCCGCTGATCCTGTTCGGCTGGCCCGACATGAAGGCCGAGAAAACCAAATACGCGGTCGAAATTCCGTACCTCGGCAGCCTGATCCTGACCCACTCCCTGGACAAGCAGGTGCCGGCGCTCAAGGAGTTCCCGCCTGAAGATCGCCCCAATTCGACCATTGTGTTCTGGTCGTTCCGGGTCATGGTCGGCCTGGGCTTCCTGATGATCTTCACCGGTCTGTTCAGCCTGTGGCTGCGCCGGGGGGGCAAGATGTATACGTCCAAGCCGTTCCTGTACCTGGCGTTGTGGATGGGCCCGTCCGGCCTGATCGCGATTCTTGCCGGTTGGTTCACCACCGAAATCGGCCGACAACCGTGGGTGGTCTATGGGTTGATGCGCACGGCGGATGCTTCCTCCGGGCATAGCCTGGCGCAGATGACCATCACGCTGGTGCTGTTTGTGGTGGTGTACTTCGCGCTGTTCGGCGCCGGGTTGGGCTACATGATGCGCCTGGTGCGCAAAGGCCCGCAGACCCACGAGGGCAGCGAGCCAACCCATGGTGGCCCTGGCCAGAAACGTACACCGGCCCGTCCGTTGTCCGCCGCCGATGATGGCAGCGACGACGACCACACCCACATCCAGCACAAGGGGAATTGAGATGGGTATTGATCTTCCGCTGATCTGGGCCGTGATCATCATCTTCGGCATCATGATGTACGTGGTGATGGACGGTTTCGACCTGGGCATCGGCATCCTCTTTCCGTTTATCCCCGGCAAAGTCGACCGCGATGTGATGATGAACACCGTCGCGCCGGTATGGGACGGCAACGAAACCTGGCTGGTACTCGGCGGCGCGGCGCTGTTCGGCGCGTTCCCGCTGGCCTATTCGGTGGTGTTGTCGGCGTTGTACCTGCCGCTGATCCTGATGCTGATCGGGCTGATCTTCCGGGGCGTGGCCTTCGAGTTCCGCTTTAAGGCCAAGGACGACAAGCGTCACCTCTGGGACAAGGCGTTTATCGGTGGCTCCATCGCCGCGACGTTCTTCCAGGGGGTGGCGCTGGGGGCGTTTATCGATGGCATTCCGGTGGTGAATCGCCAGTTTACCGGCGGTTCGCTGGATTGGCTTACGCCATTCACCCTGTTCTGTGGCGTTGCACTGGTGGTCGCCTATGCCTTGCTCGGCTGCACCTGGCTGATCATGAAAACCGAAGGCAAGTTGCAGGAGCAGATGCACAACCTGGCGCGGCCATTGGCGTTTGTGGTGCTGGCAGTGATCGGTATCGTCAGTGTGTGGACGCCGCTGGCGCATCCGGAAATCGCTTCACGCTGGTTCACCCTGCCGAACCTGTTCTGGTTCCTGCCGGTGCCGATTCTGGTGCTGGTGACCATGTACGGGTTGATCCGCGCCGTGGCGCGTAATGCCCACTACACGCCGTTCCTGCTGACGCTGGTGCTGATCTTTCTCGGCTACAGCGGCTTGGGCATCAGCCTGTGGCCGAACATCATTCCGCCTTCCGTGTCGATCTGGGACGCCGCTGCTCCACCGCAGAGCCAGGGCTTCATGCTGGTGGGCACCTTGTTCATCATCCCGTTTATCCTGGGCTACACCTTCTGGAGCTACTACGTGTTCCGCGGCAAGGTCACCCACGAAGACGGCTACCACTAGGAGGGTCGTTGTATGTCCGGCAAACCTTCGTTACACGAGATTGAACAGGCCGAGAAACAGCCGTTATGGCGGCGCCTGGGGTGGCTGGCGATGATCTGGACCGGCAGCGTGCTGGCCCTGTTCGTCGTGGCCAGCCTGATGCGCATGTTCATGAATGCGGCCGGCCTGACCACTCACTGATATCCCGATCCGGGCTTTGCGGCCCGGTTTTCCAGCCCTCGCTACGAGGGCTTTTTTATTTGCGGGCTTTGAGAATGACGAACTTCGGCGTGGCGGCTACTTGTTCAACGCCACGGAACAAACGCGCCAATTTGCTGTGATAACCCAGGTGGCGGTTGCCGACGATATAAAGGGCACCGCCCACTACCAGGGCTTCGCGCGCCTGCTGGAACATGCGCCAGGCCAGGAAGTCGCCGACCACCTGTTGCTGGTGGAACGGCGGGTTGCACAGCACCACGTCCAGTGACTGGGCTTCCTGGCCGGCGAGGCCATCGGCGGCGCGTACGCTTACATCGCGCGTACCGAAGGCAGCCTGCCAGTTTTCGACCGCCGACTGCACGGCCATGTAGGACTCATCCACCAGGGTGTACTGCGCGTCGGGGTTTTGCAGGGCACTGGCGATCGCCAACACGCCGTTTCCGCAGCCCAGGTCCGCCACGCGGGCGCTGCCGAGATTGTTTGGCAGGTGCGGGAGGAAGGCACGGGTGCCGATGTCCAGGCCTTCGCGGCAGAACACGTTGGCGTGGTTCAACAGCTCGATGGCCGGTGCGTCCAGGGTGTAGCGGGTAGGGTAGGGCGAGACGGCGGCCGGGCGGGCGTCCACCGTGGCGATCAGCAAACGGGCTTTTTTCAGGGCAAGGGACGCGTGCATCGGGCCGATATAGCGCTCCAGCAACTCGCCCGCCGCCCGTGGCAGGTGCTTGACCATCGCGCCGGCAATCACCTGGGCGCCTGGCGCCAGTTGCCCTTGCAGGCGGATCAACTGCTCCTCCAAAAGGGCCAGGGTCTTTGGCACGCGGATCAGCACGCGGTCGAACGGCCCGGTCGGGACCTGGCTGGCGGGGACGAATGCTACGGCATCAAAAGCTTTGCCATTGCGCACCAGGTTTTTCTCCAGACCCTGGGCTGCCAGAAACGAGTCACCGCTGGACGTCACGTGCACCCGGCCTTCGAGGCTGGCCGCCAAGGCGCCGAAGCTGTCGTTGAGCACCAGCACGCGGGTAGCAGCGCCGGGCTGCTGCTCGGCCAGGTAGCTGAGCAGGTACTCATCGGCAGCATCAAAGGCCTGCAACGGGTCATTGTGTTGCTCAGGCTGGCGAATCAGGTCGAGCTGGGCGAAGGGGCTGTCAAGCAGGGGCATGGCGGGGAAGCTCTGGGTCATCGATGGGGCGGCAGCGGGCATGGGCAACCGGCGCAACCATCTGAGTGAACAACGAAGCGGCATCAATGCGCCGTATCAACACTCAGAATTGGCCGTAAATGTTACTTTTTTTTCGATGGGATTACATGCGGTGTTTCTTCAGCGGTTAAAACAACCCTGCTTTGGAAGCACACAGTACGGCGGCAATCTTGTTATTGACCCCCAGTTTTCTCAAGCAACTGCTGATATGAAAGCCCACGGTGCGCTCCGACAGGCACAGGATCGTGGCAATGTCCGAAGCCGTCTTGCCCAGGGCCGACCACCTGAGGATTTCCGTTTCTCGTGGGGTCAATTTGCAAGGCGCTGTGACGCTCGGCTTTTCGGCATAATTTTGTGCCACCGCGGCATGCATCACATGACAAAGCCAGAGCACCTGGCCGGCTTTCTCGTAAAGCTCCTGTGGGCTGACTTCGCCGTTGCTTCTGCCCAGGGTCAGCATGCTGAACACACCCTGGAAATCGTGCACGGCTTGGGTCCATCCAAAATGCACACCAAACGACTGGGCCAACGACCAGAGGTGGGGTGCGGCGCTGAAGGTTTTTTCATCCCACACGATAGGCAGCACGCTACGTTTGCAGTGGGCGACTACCGGATCGATGTCAAAAAAATGCGCTTGTTTGTAAACGGCATTCCATTCATTGGGGTAGTTATTAAAGTGAATCGGTTTGGTTTGGGTAGCTTGTTGTTGCGAACTCATCGTAAATGAGCAGTATTCGAATCCTAGCTCATAGGTGTGATTGACGACCATCTCATAAATAGTGGTGATCTTGTTCTCACCTTCCAGTTTGGGGAGTCGTGTATTGCGCCAGTTGACCATTTGTAACTCTCCATGGGTGTTGTTGCCTGGGCACGTCCCGGATCCCAGCGAGGTACGGAAATCAGTGTAGGACAAAGCCTACACATCGTAATGTGAAAAAATTTTACTGAATGCCCGTATTTTGTTTGTTTATTACTTATACAATGAGTGATCGTTTGTACATATAGTGCTTTATGTTCGGGTTATTCCTATAAGTTCAATGGGTTGGTGGTGATATTAAATTGGCATTTGTTTAGTTGCACTGCGACATCTAATGGCCTGTTAGAAGGGGAGAAATAGCTAAATAATTAGTTGGGACTGGATAGCTCCGATCCGAGCGCTTGCGCTGTAACAGCATAGCTGTTGCTCGCACTGGCAATGCCAGTACAAACCACTGGTGTTTCCCTGCGCGACTTTGAGAGACACTAGGGCACCTGTTCAACGGAGCCCCCCATGACGGCCAGCGCTGAGAAATTTACCCGCCAGACCCTGCTCGAAGTGCAATCGCTGACGCCCAGCCTGTTTACCCTGCGCACCAGCCGTGACCCGGGCTTTCGGTTTACCGCCGGCCAGTTTGTGCGCTTGGGCGTGACCAAGGCGGACGGCAGCACGGTGTGGCGCGCCTATTCCATTGTGTCCTCGCCATTTGATGAACACTTGGACTTCTTCTCTATCGTCGTTCCGGGGGGCGAGTTCACCAGTGAATTAAGCCGTCTGCAGGTGGGCGATACCTTGATGGTTGAGCGTCAGGCCACAGGCTATCTGACCTTGAATCGTTTTGTGGACGGGCGTGATCTGTGGCTGCTGGGCACCGGCACGGGGGTGGCACCGTTTCTGTCGATCCTGCAGGACTTCGAGGTCTGGGAAAAATTCGAGCGCATCGTACTGGTGTACAGCGCCCGAGAGGCCAAGGAGCTGGCGTATCAGTCGCTGATTAACACGCTCGGCGAGCGTGAGTACCTGGCCGAGTACGCGCATAAACTCACCTACATTCCCATCGTCACCCGTGAGCAGCACCCTGGGGCACTGAACGGGCGCATCACCACGCTGATCGAGAATGGCGAGTTGGAGCGCGCTGCTGGTGTAGAACTGACCCCGGAGCACTCCCGCGTGCTGATTTGCGGCAACCCGCAGATGGTCGATGACACGCGCCAATTGCTCAAGCAGCGCGACCTGCAACTGAGCCTGAGCCGGCGCCCAGGGCAAGTGGCGGTGGAAAATTACTGGTAATAAAAAAGGCGCCTGAAACAGGCGCCTCTTCCAGGCAAACGCGGGTTAAAGCGGTTTGTCGTTTTGTGCTTTGAGCAGATCACGAATCTCACCCAGCAGCAGCTCTTCCTTGGTCGGCGTCGGCGGCAGGCTTGGGGCCACAGCTTCTTCGCGCTTCAGGCGGTTGATGGCTTTCACGCCCATAAAGATGGCGAAGGCGACGATCACGAAGTCGATGATGCTCTGGATGAACTTGCCATAGGCCAGGACCACAGCGGGCACATCACCCTGCGCGGCCTTGAGGGTTATCGCCAGGTCAGCGAAGTCCACACCACCGATCAACAGACCAATAGGTGGCATCACCACGTCGCCTACAAACGAGGAAACGATTTTACCGAAGGCGGCGCCGATGATGATACCGACGGCCATATCGACCACATTACCTTTGACCGCGAAGGCCTTGAACTCACTGATCACGCCCATAGGTTATTCCTTGTTACAGTTGAGGAGGGTGGAGGTCAGTGTAAGTCAGTCGTAGCCCGCTTGCTCGACACAACCGTTAACACTGTCAATTTTTATCGACCCATTAAATCGTAAATAGTTTGCAAAGTGCCACCAATCGCGCGCGAAATACGCGCTACTTCAGGGGCTTGCCACACTTTTTTCTTAATCAGCCCGGTGGTGTTTTTCTATTTATCTTCTGACTCGCAGGTCACTAGCCTCTGGCAAGCACAACTGAATGTGCACTAAAAAAGCCAGAGGAAACCCCGATGAACACGTCAATGAGCCGCAGGCCTGTTTCCGCGCGATATGCGCTGGGATTGGTCACTGCCAGTCTGCTGTCCCTTTCCGTACAAGCCGCCAACCTGACCCGCGATAACGGTGCCGCCGTGGGGGACAATCAGAATTCACAAACCGCCGGGGCCAATGGCCCGGTGCTGCTGCAAGACGTGCAGCTCATTCAAAAACTGCAGCGCTTTGACCGTGAACGCATCCCGGAGCGCGTGGTTCACGCCCGTGGCACCGGCGCCCATGGCACCTTTACCGTCACCGATAACCTCAGCGACCTGACCAAAGCCAAAGTCTTCGCAGCCGGTGAAGCCACCCCTGTATTCGTGCGTTTCTCTGCCGTGGTGCACGGCAACCATTCCCCGGAAACCCTGCGTGACCCACGCGGTTTCGCCACCAAGTTCTACACCAGCGAAGGTAACTGGGACCTGGTGGGCAATAACTTCCCGACGTTCTTTATCCGCGACGCCATCAAGTTTCCGGACATGGTCCATGCGTTCAAACCGGACCCGCGTACTAACCTTGACGACGACTCGCGTCGTTTTGACTTCTTCTCCCATGTTCCAGAGTCCACCCGCACGCTCACCGAGTTGTATTCCGACTCCGGCACGCCAGCCAGTTATCGCGAAATGGACGGCAACGGCGTACATGCCTACAAGTTGATCAACGCCAAGGGCGAAGTGCATTACGTCAAGTTCCACTGGAAGAGCCTGCAGGGCATCAAGAACCTTGACCCCAAGCAAGTTACCGACGTGCAGGGGCGTGACTACAGCCATATGACTAACGACTTGGTCACTCACATCAACAAGGGCGATTTCCCCAAGTGGGACCTTTACGTGCAAGTGCTGAAACCTGAGGATTTGGCCAAGTTTGATTTCGACCCGCTGGACGCCACCAAGATCTGGCCGAATGTACCGGAACGCAAAGTCGGGCAAATGGTGCTGAACCGCAACCCGGCCAACGTCTTCCAGGAAACCGAGCAAGTGGCCATGGCCCCGGCCAACTTGGTGCCGGGCATCGAGCCGTCGGAAGACCGCCTGCTGCAAGGTCGAGTGTTCTCCTACGCCGACACGCAGATGTACCGCCTGGGGCCGAACGCCCTGCAACTGCCGATCAACGCACCGCGTGTCACCGTCAACAACGGTAACCAGGATGGCGCAATGAACGCCGGCAAGACCACCACGGGCGTGAACTACCAACCAAGCCGCCTGCTGCCACGTGACGAACCACAAGCCGCGCGTTACAGCCAGTCGGCGCTGTCGGGCAGCACCCAGCAGGCGAAGATCCAGCGCGAGCAGAACTTCAAGCAGGCCGGTGACTTGTACCGCTCCTATAGCCAGAAAGAGCGTCAGGACTTGATCGAAAACTTCGGCGGCTCCCTGGCCACCACCGATGACGAGAGCAAGCACATCATCCTGTCGTTCCTCTATAAGGCTGACCCTGAGTACGGCACTGGCGTGACCAAGGTTGCCAAAGGCGACCTGGCGCGCGTCAAGGCGCTGGCAGAAAAACTGACTGACTGACGTTGGTTACGGTCGGCGCCCGCTGATAGGCGTCGACCCCGAGCTGGAGAAAACTCATGCGAATTTCTATCGGTTTACTGATGGCCATGCTGGCCTTTGTCGCCCATGCCGAGTCACCCGACCCGGTCGCGCTCAAGGCTCAGTTGCAGGACTACTATTTCGATGCTGCCCGTCGTGGCGATATCGAGATGCTCAACACCTTCATAGAATCTGGCTACAGCCTCAACACCCAGGACGACAAGGGTTACACCGCGCTGATCCTTGCCGCCTACCACGGCCAGGCTCCATTCGTGGAACGCCTGCTCAACGCCGGCGCCGACGCCTGTGTGCAGGACAAGCGCGGTAACACCGCATTAATGGGCGCGATCTTCAAAGGCGAGCTGAAAATCGCCCGGCGCCTGCTCGCCACCGACTGCAACCCCGACCAGCGCAACGGCGCCGGGCAGACCGCCGCCATGTACGCCGGGCTGTTCAAGCGCGTTGAATTGCTGGATGAGTTAAAGGCCAAAGGCGCCGACCTAAACGCCGAAGACCCGATCGGCAACAGCGCTTCACGTTTGGCCAGTGGTGAAATCCGGACCCCGGCGCCGCGCTGAGCTATCATCGCGGTTTTTCGGTTGGAGGTTCTCAAATGGCAAAGGCCAAGCGCATGTACGGCTGCACCGAGTGCGGCGCGACCTTTCCCAAGTGGGCCGGCCAGTGCACCGAGTGCGGCGCGTGGAACACCCTGACGGAAACCATGATCGAAAGCGGCGGCGCCGCAGCCCCCACCGGCCGCGCCGGCTGGACCGGGCAACAGGCGCAGATCAAGACGTTGGCTGAAGTCAGCGTCGAGGAAATCCCACGTTTCTCCACGGCGTCCGGCGAGCTGGACCGAGTGCTCGGCGGCGGGCTGGTGGACGGTTCGGTGGTGCTGATCGGCGGCGACCCCGGCATCGGCAAATCGACCATCCTGCTGCAAACCCTGTGCAGCATTGCCAGCCGCATGCCGGCGCTGTACGTCACGGGTGAGGAGTCCCAGCAGCAAGTGGCCATGCGCGCCCGTCGCCTGGGCTTGCCCCAGGATCAACTGCGGGTCATGACCGAAACCTGCATCGAAAGCATCATCGCCACGGCCCGTATCGAAAAACCCAAGGTCATGGTGATCGACTCGATCCAGACGATTTTCACCGAGCAGCTGCAATCGGCACCCGGCGGCGTGTCCCAGGTGCGCGAAAGTGCGGCGCTGCTGGTGCGGTATGCCAAGCAGAGCGGTACGGCGATTTTTCTGGTGGGCCACGTGACCAAAGAGGGCGCCTTGGCCGGGCCGCGAGTGCTTGAGCATATGGTCGACACCGTGCTGTATTTCGAAGGCGAATCCGATGGCCGCCTGCGTTTGCTGCGGGCGGTGAAGAACCGTTTCGGCGCGGTCAACGAATTGGGCGTGTTCGCCATGACTGACCGAGGCTTGAAAGAAGTCTCCAACCCTTCGGCGATTTTTCTGACCCGCGCCCAGGAAGAAGTCCCCGGCAGTGTGGTGATGGCGACGTGGGAAGGCACCCGCCCGATGCTGGTGGAAGTTCAGGCACTGGTGGATGACAGCCACTTGGCCAACCCGCGCCGGGTCACGCTCGGCCTGGATCAGAACCGATTGGCGATGCTGCTGGCGGTGCTGCACCGTCACGGCGGCATTCCTACCCACGACCAGGACGTGTTCCTCAACGTGGTCGGCGGGGTCAAGGTGCTGGAAACCGCTTCCGACCTGGCGCTGATGGCGGCGGTGATGTCGAGCCTGCGCAATCGCCCGCTGCCCCATGACTTGCTGGTATTCGGCGAAGTCGGCCTGTCGGGCGAGGTACGCCCGGTGCCGAGTGGCCAGGAGCGCCTGAAAGAAGCGGCCAAGCACGGCTTCAAGCGCGCGATCGTGCCCAAGGGCAATGCGCCGAAGGAAATGCCGGCAGGGTTGAAGGTCATTGGCGTCACGCGCCTTGAACAGGCGCTGGATGCACTGTTCGAATAACCGTGAAGCAATCAGGGATGAACGCAATGCAACAGACCAATCGTTGGGGGGTATGTGCCCTGTTCGTGGCCTTGCTCGGGTTGTCGGGCATTGCCTTGGCTGAGTCGGCCCCACTGCCGGCCGGTTACCGCCTGGCCCAGGAACTGGCGACAGCAGACGGCAGCGTGCTGCAGGTGCTGGAAGACCAGCGCATCAGCGCGCAGTTGCACAAAGACATCTGGGGCAATGGCCTGGATGAGGACTCATTTGACGAGCCCGGCGATCTGGTGGAAAACCCGTTGCTCAACGCCCAGGTACGTTTGCTGTCGGCGTCCGGCGCTGTACTGGCGCACGACGATCTTGGCTACCCCTTGGCCAAGGTCAAGAAGGCCCCGCTTAAAGGCCTGCCGGACACGGTGTACTTTTTGAGCGTCGACCAGACGGCGCCGATGGGCAGTTACAGCGGCCCGGCGACTCAGTTGCTGATGCCGGCCAAACAGCAACTCAAACCAATGCGCTATAAGGGCGCGGCCGGCAAGGTCGAGCCGCTGACCCTGGCCCAGACCGGCAAAGCCGCCTGGCAGATCGCCACGCCAGCCGCCGGCGGTACGGATGAGTTACTGCAGGTCTCGTCCTTTATGGACGGTGACGGCGACGATGATTTCGCAACCCGCTACACGACCTATCGTTTTATCGATGGGCAATGGCAGGCCGTGTCGCGTCAGAAGGCGGGTTATTGGGACACGGAAAGCGAATTCCCCCCGAGTGCCGCGTTTCCCTGAGTGTCGCTTTTCCGTGAGAGCGTCACTACCAGAAGATCATTTTCAACGCCAAGGCAATCACGACTACGTTGAAAGCGCTTTCCATCCACTTATCGCCTTTCTGAAGAGCAAACTTGGCGCCCGCATTGGCGCCAAATAGCGTGCCTATGATCAGGCAACACCCGTACTGCCAATTAATAATTCCGCTGACACCGAATATTATTAACGAGCCGACTGAGAGGATGAGGCCACCCACCTTACGTGTGCCAATTGACTCACTGATCGTTTTCTTAAAAAATATAATATACAAATAAGTTGATAGCTTGGCCTGCCCGCCGAACAGGCCGCCGATCATGCCGACGGGAATAAACAGGATATACCCGCAAAAGCGCCTGAGCGAAGAAGGGGCCGTCTTCGGCGAGTGAGGCTTCCTGATGAGTGAAAGCCCCACCAGTAGCAGTGTCAGACCGCCAATGATTTTATGCAGCAGCGCCGGATCTATTTGCACGAGCAGACTTGCACCGACCAAGGCGCCAGCCAACCCAAGTGCGGCTGCGGGGGCCGCTAACCTGTAATCCACTTTTCCATTGTTATGAAAGTGTCTTAATCCGGCAAACATCGTCCCTACCGATGCCAGGCGGGCTGTCGCTATCGACGCCTGTGGGGATATTCCGAGCCAGATCATCACCGGCACTGTTAGAAATACACTGCCGCCGGTATTGGTGCCGATAAAACCCGTCATAACACCCAGTACGACCAACCCTGCGCCTATCAGCCACTCATGCTCAATCATATTGAAAGACCTGCATCCCTGATGACGTGCATTAATTGTTATTCGTTCAAGTAGAGGGGGTCTACCCAATGGTTGCAATTGCGGTCCCTACTATTAGCGGTTAGGTGCAGTTTTGCGGTGTGCACAAAGCTATATTCACCAATGATCGGACGACGGCGATCAAAGGTGTCGCCCATCGCTTTTGAAACAAGACTACTGAGTTTTAATACCTTTTGGCTTTTGCCGCTGCACAATATTGAATTGAAATGAAGATTTGTAATCAGTAGACATGTCTCAGTGATACCGCAGCGCCCGTCGCTACATTACGCTTTACTTGCGCTATGGCGGAGGCAAATGGCAAACTTCGACTGACGGTATAGCTGAGGTTGTATGCACCGCCCAACAAGTTGCAGACTGGAATGTTAAGCACTTTGCCCGCGAGGTCTAACAGAGCATGATCAATCGCACACTTGGCAAATAGATGCCCTTTGATCAGCGTGTCGAGTTGGCTCATGATAACTTCGAATGCGCAAGGGTCTTTTCCAATGATTGCCGGGCATAGATAACTTTCAAGGACGGCCAACATGGTTTCGGGAGTATCACCTTGAGCAGGATAGCGTCTTGAGATAGTTCCGGACTCTCCCCAACCTACCAAGCCAGTATCGGTGGTTAACTTTAATACTATATGCCGCCCCTTCGGGGTTATGTTGGTAGCGGTTTGGTAGGGGTTTTTATAGGGGATTTCGGTCAAGAAGATTTCGGCTTTGGCAATAAGCATGCTTTAACATCCTGTTAGAGGGCCGGGCTGGAAGGGCAGGTGAAATGTAGTTTATTAACTGTGTTTTTATCAAGCGCGCGAACCGTATCGTCTTAATGATCGATCATGAAAATAATTTCATTATTGGAAGTGTTGCTTTTTAAAGAAAGGAGCGGCGTTGCTTATTTTTCCCACCGAATTCAATGTGGATTGAGTTGTTACAGTTTTAATTAAAATGACGTATGTCGTTTTTGTGAAGGGTTTATATGTTTCCAGGTGGTCGTGCAGGCGGGGTTGTTATGATGATTTGATCTAAAGGTATGACTTTTATTGATGAGGATGTAGCGGAGGCTGGCGGGTGAGTGGATCTATTCAGACACCCGTAGCCTCTGCGGTTTAGAGGGTTTTCAAATCTCTAACAAGGCGCCCAGCTCACGCTCCAGTTCTTCATGATCGCCCACATTCAGCTCAATCAACCGCCGCAAATGGCCGATCGACTCCAGGTCTATGTGCTCACACACAAACCCCAACTGCCCATGATCATCGTGGGCCAGTCTGACCTGCATCTTTATATGCGCCTGCGGATCCAGACGGATATCCACATCAAACGGCTGAGCGCGATTGCCCTGCCAGTCATCAGGGCGCTGCACCAACAAACCTTTGAGCGAGAGGTCCACCAATTGCACCGGCCAATTCCAGCGGTCTTGCGCAATGGTCGTTCGGGCATCAAAGGCAATACGCCGAAAACGGCGCCGATCTGACGGTTGCTCGCTCATGGTCAAACCCTCTGGAGATAAGGGGATTGTAGCCCTGCGCCATCATCGGGCCTTTATTTCTGCTTTTTTTACGGTTGCAAGGCTCTAGACCAACGTAGGGGGGTGGCCTTTAAGGCCAACAGCGCTAAACTCGGGCTGGCTGTCTTTCTGTCCACCCTGGCTGGAATATAAAAATGAAAAATAATAATAGCCTGCTACGCCACCTACCCTGGCTGGTGCTGGCAATCGTAGGAGCGTGCGCCTTGGGCGTAGTGGCCTTGCGCCGCGGCGAGGCGATCAACGCCTTGTGGATTGTGGTTGCTGCTGTCGCCATCTACCTGGTTGCGTACCGTTACTACAGTCTGTTCATCGCTAACAATGTGATGCAGCTCGATCCACGGCGGGCCACCCCTGCAGTGCTCAACAATGACGGCCTGGACTATGTGCCGACCAACAAACACATCCTCTTTGGGCACCACTTTGCGGCGATTGCCGGCGCAGGTCCGCTGGTCGGCCCAGTATTGGCGGCGCAAATGGGCTACCTGCCCGGCACGCTTTGGCTGATTGCCGGTGTGGTGCTGGCCGGTGCGGTGCAGGACTTCATGGTGCTGTTCCTGTCCACTCGTCGCAATGGGCGTTCCCTGGGGGACATGGTTCGCGAAGAGATGGGCCGCATTCCGGGGACCATCGCGCTGTTCGGCTGCTTCCTGATCATGATCATCATCCTCGCGGTGCTGGCGCTGATCGTGGTCAAGGCCCTGGCCGAGAGCCCGTGGGGCATCTTCACGGTGATGGCGACCATCCCGATCGCGATGTTCATGGGCGTGTACATGCGCTACATCCGTCCGGGCCGCATTGGCGAAATTTCGGTCATCGGCGTGCTGTTGCTGCTGGGTTCGATCTGGCTGGGCGGGCAGATTGCCGCTGACCCGGTGTGGGCCAAGGCTTTCTCGTTCACCGGTATCCAGATCACCTGGATGCTGATCGGCTACGGTTTCGTGGCGGCGGTATTGCCGGTGTGGCTGATTTTGGCACCGCGTGACTACCTCTCCACCTTCCTCAAAATCGGCACCATCATCGCCCTGGCGATCGGCATTCTGGTCACCATGCCAGAGCTGAAAATGCCGGCCCTCACCCAATTCATCGACGGCACTGGCCCGGTGTGGAAGGGCGGCCTGTTCCCGTTCCTGTTCATTACCATTGCCTGTGGCGCGGTCTCGGGTTTCCACGCACTGATTTCCTCGGGCACCACGCCCAAGCTGCTGGATAACGAAGTCAACTCGCGCTACATCGGTTACGGCGCGATGCTGATGGAGTCGTTCGTGGCCATCATGGCCATGGTTGCCGCCTCGGTGATCGAGCCCGGCGTGTATTTCGCCATGAACAGCCCGGCTGCGGTGGTCGGTGGTGATGTGGTGACTGTGGCGCAAACCGTCAGCAGCTGGGGCTTTGCAATTACCCCGGAAGCCTTGACGGCCGTGGCCCATGACATCGGCGAAACCACCATCCTGGCGCGTGCCGGCGGTGCGCCGACCCTGGCGGTGGGTATCGCGCAGATCCTGCACAGTGTGCTGCCGGGTGAAAACACCATGGCGTTCTGGTACCACTTTGCGATCCTGTTCGAAGCATTGTTCATCCTGACCGCAGTCGACGCCGGCACCCGTGCGGGGCGCTTCATGCTCCAGGATTTGCTCGGCTCCTTCGTACCGTCGCTCAAGCGTACCGAGTCCTGGACCGCTAACTTGATTGCTACGGCAGGTTGCGTGGCGATGTGGGGTTACCTGCTGTACCAAGGCGTGATCGACCCGCTGGGCGGCATCAATACCTTGTGGCCGCTGTTCGGTATCTCCAACCAGATGCTCGCCGGTATCGCGCTGATGCTCGCCACCGTTGTGCTGATCAAAATGAAGCGCCAGCGCTACATTTGGGTGACCATGCTGCCGGCAGTCTGGCTGCTGATCTGCACCACCACCGCAGGCTTCATCAAGCTGTTCGACGCTAACCCGGCGATTGGCTTCCTGTCGCTGGCCAAGAAGTACAGCGATGCCCTGGCCAACGGCCAGATCCTCGCACCGGCCAAGAACATCGACCAGATGCAGCACGTGATCTGGAACGCTTACACCAACGCAACGCTGACGGCGCTGTTCCTGTTCGTGGTCTTCAGCATCCTGTTCTATGCGCTCAAGGTCGGCGTCGCCGCCTGGGGCAACAAAGAGCGCACGGACAAAGAAGCCCCGTTTCAGGCTGTACCGGACGCGTAAACGAGGATTGCAACCATGTTCAATGACATCAGTCGCCTCGGTAAATACCTCGGTCAGGCCGCGCGCCTGATGGTCGGCATGCCCGACTACGACACCTACGTCGAGCATATGCAAACCAAGCACCCGGACAAACCGGTGATGGACTACAAGGCGTTCTTCCGCGAACGCCAGGAAGCCCGTTACGGTGGCAAGGGTGGGCCTAAGTGCTGCTGACCCGGTATTCGGGTTAGCGCTTCTCCCTGTGGGAGCAAGGCTTTATGTGGGAGCTGGCTTGCCTGCGATAGCATCACCTCGGTCTGCCTGATAGACCGAGTTGCCTGCATCGCAGGCAAGCCAGCTCCCACATGGGTCTGCTCCCACATTTGTTTCTGTGTTCCTTCAAGGAGAATTTTTTGTCCTCTCCCATCCCCGTCACCATCCTCAGCGGCTTCCTCGGCGCCGGCAAAACCACCTTGCTGCGCCACCTGCTCAAGGCTGAGCACGGCCTCAAAATCGCCGTGATCGAAAACGAATTCAGTGATGCCGGTATCGACACCCAACTGTTGGGCGCCGAACCGGTGCAAGTCATGACCCTGTCCAACGGTTGCGTGTGCTGCACTATCCACACCGACCTGACCAAAGCCCTGTACCTGCTGCTCGAGCGCCTGGACAGCGGCGAGATCGCCTTCGACCGCCTGGTGATCGAGTGCACCGGCCTGGCCGACCCTGCGCCTGTGGCCCAGACCTTTTTCATCGACGAGGAGCTGCGCGAGCGCTACATCCTCGACGGCATCATCACCTTGGTGGACGCGGCCCATGCTGAGCACCACCTGACCCAGACCATCGCCCAGGCTCAGATCGGTTTTGCCGACCGCCTGCTGGTGAGCAAGCGTGATCTGGTGGATGAGGCATCCTTCGACGCCCTCAGCCAGCGCTTGACCCGCATCAACCGCCGTGCGCCGATTCGCGTGGTCGACCACGGCAAAATCGACCTGGCCGAACTGCTCGACGTGCGCGGCTTTAATCTCAACGCGGGCATGACCCTGCGCCCGGTCAGTGCCGCGCCGTCCATCGACCGTATTTCCAGCCTGGTGCTGCGCACCGACCAGCCGCTGGATATCGACCGGCTCAGCGAGTTTATGAACGAACTGCTGGAGGACCATGGCAAACAACTGCTGCGCTACAAAGGCGTACTGAATATTGCCGGGGAAGACCGGCGCATGGTGTTCCAGGGCGTGCTCAAGCTTTACGGTTTCGATTGGGACACCGAATGGGCCGAGGGCGAGGCGCGCGAAAGTGTGATTGTGTTTATTGCTGATGAGTTGCCGGAAGCCAAGATTCGCGAGGGCTTTGCCAGGGTCTACCAACCCTGACTCGAAATGCATTCAAAATGTGGGAACTGGCTTGCCTGCGATGGCGGTGGGTCAGCTAATGATGTGCCAACTGACAGGCCGCTATCGCAGGCAAGCCAGCTCCCACATTGAACCGTATTTCAATTTGAGAACGGCCATAAAAAAGCCCGGCTCAAGAGCCGGGCTTTTTATTCAAGCAACTGCAATCAAGCGCCGTACACCGGCAGTTTTTTGCAGATGGCCTTGACCTTCTCACGGACCGCGTCAATCACGGCTTCGTTGTTCAGGTCAGCCAGGATGTCGCAGATCCAGCCGGCCAGTTCCTTGCACTCTGCTTCTTTAAAGCCACGAGTGGTCACAGCCGGGGTGCCGAAGCGCAGGCCGGAGGTGACGAACGGCGAACGTGGGTCGTTCGGCACGGAGTTTTTGTTCACGGTGATGAAGGCTTTGCCCAGTGCGGCGTCAGCATCTTTACCGGAGATGTCCTGCTTGATCAGCGACAGCAGGAACAGGTGGTTTTCAGTACCGCCGGACACCACGTCAAAGCCGCGCTCGATAAACACGCTGGCCATGGTCTGGGCGTTTTTCACCACTTGCTGCTGGTAAGTCTTGAACTCAGGCTGCAGGGCTTCTTTGAAGCAGATCGCTTTAGCGGCGATCACGTGCTCCAGCGGGCCGCCTTGGGCGCCAGGGAATACGGCAGAGTTCAGCTTCTTCTCGATCTCGGCGTTGGCGCGAGCCAGGATCAGGCCGCCACGTGGACCGCGCAGGGTCTTGTGCGTGGTGGTGGTCACGACGTCAGCGAAAGGCACCGGGTTCGGGTAGACGCCAGCGGCGACCAGACCGGCTACGTGAGCCATATCAACGAAGAGATAAGCGCCGACTTTGTCAGCGATAGCGCGGAAACGTGGGAAATCCAGGATCTGCGAGTAGGCAGAGAAACCGGCCACGATCATTTTTGGCTTGTGCTCAACGGCCAGGCGCTCGACTTCGTCGTAGTCGATCAGGCCGTTGGCATCGATACCGTATTGAACGGCGTTGTACAGCTTGCCGGAGGAGGAAACGCTGGCGCCGTGGGTCAGGTGACCACCGTGGGCCAGGCTCATGCCCAGGATGGTGTCGCCGCCTTGCAGCAGGGCCAGGTACACGGCGCTGTTGGCTTGGGAACCGGCGTGTGGCTGAACGTTGGCGTAATCGGCGCCGAACAGTTCCTTGGCACGGTCGATTGCCAGTTGCTCAACCACGTCGACGTACTCGCAACCACCGTAGTAGCGCTTGCCTGGGTAGCCTTCGGCGTATTTGTTGGTCAGAACCGAACCTTGAGCCTCCATCACCGCAGGGCTGGTGTAGTTTTCCGAAGCGATCAGCTCAATGTGCTCTTCCTGGCGCACGGCTTCTTGCTCCATGGCGGCGAAGAGATCGGCGTCGTACTTGGCAATAGTCAAATCACGGCTGAACATGGCGGTCCTCAAGGATCGGGGGCAGAAAAGGAAGGCATTCTAACCCAATGGGTTTTAGATGGCATATGAAAGGACATCATGTCGCGGACAAGTGGGGCTCATCCAGGGATGGGCGGTGCCTGTACTGGCCCTATCGCAGGCAAGCCAGCTCCCACACCTGAAGGTATTCACAATTCAAAATGTGGGAGCTGGCTTGCCTGCGATAGGGCCATCAGCCCCACCACAAGGCTTCAGTCGAACATGAACAGCGCATCATTGCTGAACTGCGCTTCAAACCGATTTGCCGGCATTGGCCGCCCAAACAGATAACCCTGCACCTCATCACAGCCATGTTCACGCAGGAAATCCAGCTGCTCATGGGTTTCCACGCCCTCGGCGATCACCGCCAGGTTGAGGCTGTGGGCCATGGCGATAATCGCGCGGGCAATTTGCGCGTCCTGCTCGCCGGACGGCAGGCCGTCGACGAAAGTTCGGTCGATCTTCAACACATCGATGGGGAATTGCTTGAGGTAGTTGAGCGACGAATAACCGGTGCCGAAGTCGTCCACCGCAATGCTCAGGCCCAGGTTTTTCAGGCTGGCGAGGATCTGCATGGCCTCGTTGACTTCGCGCATCAGGATACTTTCGGTCAGCTCCAGCTCCAGGCACGCCGGCGGCAGGCCGGTGTCCTTGAGAATAGTGGCGATGCGTTCGCCCAACTGCCCATCGGAGAATTGACGCGCCGAGATGTTCACCGAGACTTTCGGCACGCGCACCTTGTTCTGGTGCCAGGTCTTGAGCTGGCGGCAGGCTTCCGCGATCACCCAGTCGCCCACGTCTACCACCAGCCCCAATTCCTCCAGTACCGGGATGAAATCCCCCGGCGGCACCAGCCCTCGGCGTGGGTGACGCCAGCGCAGCAGGGCTTCGGCGCCGGTCAGGCGCTTGCCGTCGCCGCTGAACTGCGGTTGGTAATACAGCACGAATTCGTTCTGGTCCAAGGCGTGGCGCAGGTCGCTCTCCAGCTCCAGGCGCTCCAGGGCGCTGGCATTCATGTCCGCCTGGTAGAACTGGAAGTTGTTCTTGCCGCGCTCTTTGGCGTGGTACATCGCCGTGTCGGCGTTTTTCATCAGTTGGCTCAGTTCGTTGCCGTCCTGCGGGCTTAAGGCGATGCCGATACTGGCTGTCACAAAGAACTCGCGGCCCTCCAGCACAAATGGCTTCACCAGGCTTGCCAGGATCTGCTCGGCCACGGTAATTGCACGGTTCAGCGCCATCTCGCGGCTGACCCGCGGTTGCAGCAGCAAGGTGAACTCGTCGCCGCCCATACGTGCCACGGTGTCGTCTTCGGCCACGCAGCCCAGCAGGCGGGTGGCCATTTCCTTGAGCATGCGGTCGCCGGCGGCGTGGCCCAGGGAGTCGTTGATCGGTTTGAAACGGTCGAGGTCGAGGAACATCAGTACCACCCACGACTTTTGCCGTTCGGCCGACTGCAGCGCGGTGTGCAGGCGGTCCTGGAACAGTGTGCGGTTGGGCAGGTGGGTCAGGGCGTCGTAATACGCCAGGCGGTGGATGCGCTGCTCGCTGGCCTTGCGCTCGCTGATATCACTGAAGAAACACACGTAGCTGGCCAGGTCGCCTTCATCGTCGAATACGGCGGTAATGCCGACCCAGGCCGGGTAATGCTCGCCATTGCGACGCTTGAGCCACACTTCACCTTCCCAGGTGCTGTGCTGATGCAACTGCTTGAGCACGTAACGCAGGTGCGCCTCCTGCTGTTCATCCACCGTGAGCATGTTCGGCAATTGATCCAGCACGTCTGCCACTGCATAGCCGCTGACCCGGCTGAACGCCTCGTTGGCCTGCACGATATAACCGGCCGGGTCGGTGATCAGGATCGCCGAGGTTGAGTGCTCGAATACCGTGGCCGCCATGCGCAGGTCTTTTTCGGCGCGGCGTTGCTGGCTGATATCGCGGCCCACACCCAGGATGCCTTCAAACGCGCCGTGTTCGTCCCAAACCAGCACCAGGCGCAACTCGATCGGCACCTTGCGGCCGTCGGCGCGCAGGCAGTCGAACAGGAACAGTTGGGTGTGGATATCATCACGCAGTCTGTTCAGCGCCTCGGGGTCGCCGAGCGCACGGCTGACCTGTTCCACCAAACTGTAGATACCGGTCAGTTGCTGCGGGTTGGCGATGATCGACTGCCAGCCGTTCTTGAACACCCAGTCCACGTCATAACCCAGCACGGCGTTGACTGATGGGCTGATGTAATTGAGCGCAAGCTGGCTGTCGGTGGAGCAGATCACGTCGCTGATGCTTTCGGCCAGCATGCGGTAGCGCTGCTCGCTGTCACGCAGGGATTCACTGGCTTCGATCTGGTCGGTGATGTCCTTGGCCACGCCGATGATCCGCGTGACCACAGCGGTTTTATCCCGCGCCAGCGCTTGCTCACGGATATCAAAGCGCCGCCACTGGTTATTGCGATGGCGAAAGCGCAGCTGGCATTGCAGTTGGGTGGTGTAGCCGACCTCGCGCTGTTGCAGGCGCAAGTCGTGGTAATACTCGGCATCCTCGGGGTGCAGCAGGATTTCCCAGAAGTACTCGCCCATTTGCTGCAGTTCGGCCTTGTTGTAGCCGAGGGTATGGCCCAAATGGTGGTTGCTGAAAATCATGCGCTGGCTGATCACGTCCTGCACATACAGGTGATCAGGCACGGTGCGCACCACGTCCGACCAGAAACTCTCACGCTCCACCAGCGACAGTTCGATCAGCTTGCGGCTGGTGATATCGCTGATGCTGAGAATCACGGCCTTGAAGTCGTCCTGCTGCTCCGGCAGGCGCATCACCAGCCACAGATATTGGTCATTGCCGGCCACGTCATTGAGCTGGATTTCCAGCTCCAGCTGTTTTTGCTGGGTCAGAACGGCTTCGAGCACTTGATAGCCGATGGCGGTGGCATTGCTTGGGCAATCATCGATCAAGCGTTCCCAGGCCTGCTCGCATGAGCCGACATTCAGCAGGCGCACGGCCACCTGGTTGACCTCGGTAATGCGCAGTTCCTTGAGCAGTTGCTGGCGCCCGGCGGTGTTGTTGAGCAACCAGACCTGCAATTGCTCACGGGTCTGCACGTGGGTCTTGTCAAAAAACGCCTTGAGCCCCGACAGATCCAACACGCACAGGGCCACGCCGGTGCCTTCGAAAATATCCTGATAACGCCGGCGGCCTTCATGCACCTGGCGCTGGCGGCGGCGCATGTTCAGCAGCACGATCAGCGGGATCAGCGAGAACGCCAGGCCCAGCAGGCATTTGCCGATAAACGCCGGCAGCAGTTGCTCCAGCACCGCGCTGCGGTCAAACAGGCCGCGCAATTGCCAATCGCTTTTACTCAGGGGCGTAACCAGCACGCTTTTGTTCAATTCATCCGGCGTCAGCGCCGCGGCCCATTGCGCAGGCATGCCACTGTCGCGGCTGACCACGCGGTGGTTCAGGCGGTTCTCGATGGCCCACATCGGCCGCTGGCCCTGGCCGTCCTGGCGGGTGAGGTTGCTCAGGTAGCTGGGCGCCAGGCGCAAGGCCCAGTACATTTTCGAGCCGCCGCTGGGCTGCTGAAGCAACAGATAGATCAGGGTGCCGTCGGGGCTGTTGCTCAAGTAATAAGGTTGTGAGTGGCTGCGCTGCACCAGCTCTTCAAGCCAGGCGCGGTCCTGGCTGCCTTTGGCGCTGTCGCTGATCAGCGCGCCGCTGGGGGCGAGCAGGGCGAAACTGCGCAGCTCCGGCAACGAGCGTTGCAAGGTGCGCATCAGCGCCTGTTGTTGCTCGTCGTTGCGCGGCGGCTCGACCATCGGCAGCAGGTTCAAGGCGATTTTCGCGCTCAGGGCCATGTTCAGGCTGATCTGTTCAGCCAGGTCGGCGCTGTAATCGATGGTGTATTGCTGTTGGTTTTTCTGGTTTTGCTGCAGTTGGTCCAACAGCTGCCAGAACAATAACGCCAGCAGCACCAGCACCAGCATCGCCAGTGCGCCTTTTAAAGTGCCGTGCAGGGGCGCGCCCGGCGCTATATGAGCGGCGCGCAAGGGCGTGGGCGGCGTGACTTTGGACAAGCTGTGATCCTGCGGTTTGG
The DNA here is from genome assembly GCF_013385245.1 of Pseudomonas sp. IPO3747. NCBI lineage: Bacteria > Pseudomonadati > Pseudomonadota > Gammaproteobacteria > Pseudomonadales > Pseudomonadaceae > Pseudomonas > Pseudomonas sp. IPO3747. The sequence goes on along the minus strand of NZ_JACAQL010000010.1, from coordinate 97,356 downwards.
CTGGACTGGCGCGCGACGTGCACTATAAGCCGGACGCCCGGAGGGCGGCTAGCATGCCTTGCCTTGTGGCAAAGTGCCAGCCCCGCCTGGCTGGACTGCCCAAGCGCATTCAGGTAGCTTTGCCGGTTACGCGGGGGCGTTCCAGCCCCAGACATTCAGGCTTTTTCCGCTCGCAGGCATTGATGATAGTCAACGGCCCGCGCGGCGCATGGCCTGCACGGGCTTCGCCCGCTTAATTCATCAGTCACTGACGCTAGGTTCACCATGGCTCAATACGTCTTCACCATGCATCGGCTGGGAAAAGTTGTTCCGCCGAAGCGGGAAATCCTGAAAAATATTTCGCTGTCTTTCTTCCCTGGCGCCAAGATCGGCGTGCTCGGCCTCAACGGTTCGGGTAAGTCCACGCTGCTGAAAATCATGGCCGGCGTCGACACCGAGTTCGAAGGCGAAGCGCGCCCGATGCCCGAACTGAACATCGGCTACCTGCCGCAAGAGCCGATCCTGGACCCGACCAAGACCGTGCGTGAAGTGGTCGAAGAAGCGGTGGCCGTGATCAAGAACGCCCAGGCCCGCCTGGACGAGGTCTACGCCGCCTACGCCGAAGAAGATGCCGACTTCGACAAGCTGGCCGCTGAACAGGCCAAGCTCGAAGCCATCCTGCAGGCTGGCGACGGCCACAACCTGGAGCGCCAGCTGGAAGTCGCCGCCGACGCGCTGCGTTTGCCAGCGTGGGATGCCAAGGTCGAATTCCTCTCCGGCGGTGAAAAACGCCGTGTGGCCCTGTGCCGCCTGCTGCTGTCGGCTCCCGACATGCTGCTGCTCGACGAACCGACCAACCACTTGGACGCCGATTCCGTCGCCTGGCTGGAGCACTTCCTGCACGATTTCCCGGGCACCGTGGTAGCGATCACGCACGACCGCTACTTCCTGGACAACGTCGCCGGCTGGATCCTCGAGCTCGACCGTGGCGCCGGTATCCCTTACGAGGGCAACTACTCCGGTTGGCTGGAAGCCAAGTCCGACCGTCTGGCCGCCGAATCCAAGCAGCAATCGGCCCACGAAAAAGCCATGAAGGAAGAACTGGAGTGGGTGCGCAAAGGCGCCAAGGCCCGCCAGTCCAAATCCAAGGCACGTCTGCAACGCTTTGAAGAAATGCAGTCGCAGGAATTCCAGAAGCGCAGCGAAACCAACGAGATCTACATCCCGGCCGGCCCGCGCCTGGGTGACAAGGTCATCGAATTCAAGAACGTCTGCAAAGGCTATGGCGACCGCGTGTTGATCGACAACCTGTCGTTCTCCATGCCAAAAGGCGCGATCGTCGGCGTTATCGGTGGTAACGGTGCGGGTAAATCCACACTGTTCCGCATGCTGATGGGCAAGGAAACCCCGGATTCGGGCAGCATCGAAATCGGTGAAACCGTGCAACTGGCCTGCGTGGATCAAAGCCGCGAAGACCTGGACGGCAGCAAAACGGTATTCCAGCAAGTCTCCGAGGGGTCCGACCAGATCCGCATCGGCAACTATGAGATTCCGTCGCGCACTTACGTCGGCCGTTTCAACTTCAAGGGCGGCGATCAACAGAAGTTCGTCAAGGACCTGTCCGGTGGTGAGCGCGGTCGCTTGCACCTGGCACTGACCCTGAAAGAAGGCGGCAACGTGTTGCTGCTCGACGAACCGTCCAACGACCTCGACGTTGAAACCCTGCGTTCCCTGGAAGAAGCCCTGCTGGACTTCCCGGGCGCCGCCATTGTGATCTCTCACGATCGGTGGTTCCTTGACCGCGTCGCGACGCACATCCTGGCGTACGAAGATGACTCCCAAGCGGTGTTCTTCGAAGGTAACTACACCGAGTACGAAGCGGACCGTAAGAAGCGTTTGGGTGATGCTGCTGCCCAGCCGCACCGTGTACGGCACAAAAAACTGGCCTGAGTTGGGTTGGTTTGAAAAAGCGGAGCCTTCGGGCTCCGCTTTTTTTTGCGTGTGTTTCAGGAGGACCGAGGTGGATTTATCGCAGGCAAGCCAGCTCCCACCTTCGACCGCATTTCACATTGGCAACCCGATCAAATGTGGGAGCTGGCTTGCCTGCGATAGCGGTTTCACGGATGGTGCATTTACTGATTTGAAATCCCCTTAATGGTGCAAAAAATCATAGTAATTTATATATAAAGCACCATTTAAATTCACAAAGGCGACATTTTGCGCTTTTCAGGTGCAACATGAATTGCTAAGGTCCGGCTCAATCTCATTTAAAAACAATCAATTTGCCGAGACTTTTCCATGATCGAATCTGTCGAATCCTTCCTTTCGCGCCTCAAGAAACGCGACCCCGACCAGCCGGAGTTCCACCAGGCCGTAGAAGAAGTCCTGCGCAGCCTGTGGCCGTTTCTTGAAGCCAACCCCCACTACCTGACCTCGGGCATTTTGGAGCGCATCTGCGAGCCGGAACGCGCGATCACCTTCCGAGTGTCGTGGGTGGATGATCACGGCAAGGTGCAGGTCAATCGCGGGTTTCGCATCCAGATGAACAGCGCCATCGGCCCCTATAAAGGCGGCCTGCGTTTTCACCCGTCGGTGAACCTGGGCGTGCTGAAATTCCTCGCCTTCGAACAGACCTTCAAAAACTCCCTGACCTCGCTGCCCATGGGCGGCGGCAAAGGCGGCGCGGACTTCGACCCCAAGGGCAAGAGCGACGCCGAAGTGATGCGCTTCTGCCAGGCGTTCATGAGCGAGTTGTACCGCCACATCGGCGCAGATGTGGATGTGCCGGCTGGCGATATCGGCGTGGGTGCGCGTGAAATCGGCTTCCTGTTTGGCCAGTACAAACGCCTGAGCAACCAGTTCACCTCAGTGCTGACCGGCAAAGGCATGGCCTACGGTGGCAGCCTGATCCGCCCTGAAGCCACCGGCTTTGGTTGCGTGTACTTCGCTGAAGAAATGCTCAAGCGCAACGGCCAGCGGGTTGAGGGCAAGCGCGTGGCCGTCTCCGGTTCCGGCAACGTCGCGCAATACGCAGCGCGCAAAGTCATGGACCTGGGCGGCAAGGTGGTTTCCCTCTCCGACTCCGAAGGCACCTTGTACGCTGAAAGCGGTTTGACCGAGGAGCAATGGTCGGCGCTGCTGGAGCTGAAAAACGTGCAGCGCGGCCGCATCAGCGAACTGGCCGGGCGTTTCGGCCTGGAGTTCCGCCAAGGCAAAACGCCTTGGGAGTTGGCCTGCGACATCGCGCTGCCCTGCGCGACCCAGAACGAACTCGACGCCGACGCCGCCCGCACGCTGCTGCGCAATGGCTGTATCTGCGTGGCCGAAGGCGCCAACATGCCGACCACCTTGGAGGCTGTGGATATCTTTATCGAGGCGGGCATTCTGTTCGCACCGGGCAAAGCCTCCAACGCCGGTGGCGTGGCCGTGAGTGGCCTGGAAATGTCGCAGAACGCCATGCGCCTGCTGTGGACCGCGGGCGAAGTCGACAGCAAATTGCACAACATCATGCAGTCGATCCACCATGCCTGCGTGCATTACGGCGAAGAAAACGGCCGGGTCAACTACGTGAAGGGCGCGAACATCGCGGGCTTTGTGAAAGTCGCTGATGCGATGCTGGCCCAAGGCATCGTCTAGGCCTCGGGTTCGACCCGCAGCACTTCGATCAACTGATCGCCGACGGGGCGCTTCCACAGTACTTCGTCGCCGACCTGGGCGCCCAGCAATGCGCGGCCCAGCGGTGAGCCCCAGTTGATCAGATGGGCGTGGGCGTCGGCCTGGTCTTCGCCGACCAGTTGAATGCGCTGCTGCTCGTCCTGCTCGTTGGCAAAGGTGACCCAGCTGCCGATTTGCACCTTGTCGGTAGACGTCGCTGGTGGCATCACCTGGGCGCTTTGCACACGCTGGTTGAAGTAGCGCAAATCGCGCTCAAGGTCCGCCAGCCGCTGCTTATTGTCCCGGGCGGATTCGAGGCTGTATTCCTGCTGCAACTGCGCAACCTTGGCCTGCAACTGCGCTAACCCTTGCGCGGTGAGACGATTGGGCTGTTCACTCACCAGGCGCTCCACCGGCTGGTCGGCCTGGGCGGCGGCGTTGTCCTCATTTACAAAAGCTCGGCTCATGGAGTTCTCCCTCTATGGAGTTTGGGCCATGATCGCCGCGTGATCGTTCCCACGCTCTGCGTGGGCATGCAGCCCTGGACGCTCTGCGTCCGCTTTTCAGAAAAACCACCTACTACTGGCGATAGACGCGGGCAGCGTCGCGATCCTTCTCCTGTTGCCAGGCGCGTTCACGGTCATCCCAGTGGTTGTCCTTGTAGTCGCGCAACTCCTCGTTCTCGCGCATGGCCTTGCACTGGCGAAAGCCATCTTCCCAGCCTTCGGCGTATTGACGGTCTTTGAGATAGCGCGGCACATTCTTGCGAAACTCCCCACTGATGACCCCAGCGGCCTGGCGACCACTGCTGCAACCGTCGTCAAAGCCATCGGCAAAGGCCGGAGGATAACCCTTGGCGATCAAATCCTGATGGGTGGACTGGCAACCCGACAACCACACTAGCGCACACAGCATTACCGCAGACCGCCACATGGCGTACTCCCTGGCCGCTTTACGGCTGATAGGGGAAGTCTAGTCAGGGATTTGTCGGGGAGGCGTGAAAGGGCGGTGAGAAAAGTGTTGAGTTAAAGGGCCAGGCCACGCTCTGCGCGGGAACGATCTAAAGACAGGCGCTGTCCTGTGGCGAGGGAGCTTGCTCCCGCTGGGGCGCGGAGCGGCCCCAAAAGATCGGGTCTGCTGCGCAGCCCAACGCAGGGCAAGCCTGCTCGCCACAAAGGGGGTTATGTCGTCTGGTCGGTCGTCAATGCGGCATGTTCAGCCAGCTCTTGCTGAATAAACGCCGCAATCATTGCGCGATACACCTGCTCAGTGACCTCAGGGTTGGCGCCCACCGCCTCGGATAAACCCCGCACTTTGGCGATCACCTGTTCAACCCGTTGTGGCGCCTTGACGCCATCGGCGTCTTTCTTAAAGCGCGCAGCCTGGGAAACGTAGTGGCCGCGCTCGGCCAGCAGGGTGACGATTTGTTGGTCGAGGCGGTCGATGTTTTCGCGGACTTGTTCAAGGGAGGTGCAGTTAACAGCCATGTTGATGGAACTCCTGATTGCGATGTGTCGGGATATGCACGGACCAAATGTGGGAGCGGGCTTGCTCGCGAAAGCGGTGGGTCAGTCAATGCATCATTACCTGGACGACCGCCATCGCGGGCAAGCCCGGCTCCCACCTTTGAACTGTGAACGGCGCAGAGCTCAAGTCAGGCGCAAAAAAGTGTGGGAGCTGGCTTGCCTGTGATGGCGGTATGTCAGCCAAAAATCAACAACTGACACTCCGCCATTGATCGTTCCCACGCTCTGCGTGGGAGCGATCCGGGGTGGTTAGTAGTGATACCACTTCACTTCAAGCATCACTTCATTCACTGGCGTCGACAAATGGCTGTACTCACGCTGGGCACTCAACCGCAGGCCCAGGTTGCGCGACAACTCCCACTGCTGGTTCAGGCTGATACTGCGCCGCACTTCGCCATTGGTGAAGAAATCACCCTTGGCCTCAAGGCTCAGATTCCCCAGCGGGTTTTTCCACAGCACGCCGGTGTTGAACCCGGCAGCCGGTGAGATGGCTTCGCTGAAGTCGTTGTTATGTTCCACACGCACGGTGCCGAGGGCAAAACCCAGCATGTCGTCGGTGAGTTGCCAGGTACCGCCGGCGCCGCCGTTGACGTGGGCGACGAGGGTTTCGTCGTCGTGCTTGCCCGGCACGCGCTCCAGGCCGCCGGTCACTTGCCATGACCACGGCTGCAACAGCGCATTACGCGGGGTCAGGGAGCGGATGGTGGCCAGGTCCAGCTGTTGCAGTTGCCAGTGGTTGCCTTCGTATTGGCGCAGTTTCATCTGCAAAATTTCAATCTGCGCGCCCAGCGGGAAGCCTTCGGCGTTGTCGTTGAGGTCGTGGTAGGCCATGCGCAGGCCGTATTCGCCGAAGGTTTTGCTGCCGCGGGTGCCGATGCCGGCTTGCCAGGTGCGCGACTCGTGGCCGTCTTCGGGCAGGCCGGGGCGTTCGATTTTAAGGTCGGGCGCCGGGTTCTGGTTGATCGCGCGCAGCAGTTCGAAGCTGCGTTGCGAGCGTTCGGTGTCGCGCTCCAGGCCATTGGCGCGGTAGCGGCCGAGGCGATAGGCGGCGTCGATAATCAGTGCCTGACGCTCGCGGGGCAGGGCCTTGAAGGCCGGTTCCTGCAACTGCTTCTGGTCGTCGCTGATTTTCAGCACCCATTGCTGCTCGTCGCCATCCAACGGTTTGGCGCGTTCGAGCAGTTCACGTTCGCGGGACGGGCGATAGTCGATTTTCTCCACCAAACCCGCTTCTTTTACCGCTTTGACGGTGTCGGTGGGGATCGCCGTGAGCGGGAATTGCTCGGTCAGGCGCAGGCTCGGGCGCGCCACTTGCAGCAGCTCCAGCAGGCGATAGGAGCAGTTTTCATCAAAGAAGAAGTAGTCGAACTGGATCTGCTTGAGCTCCCACACGTGCTCGACCATGCGCTTGGTCTCGACTTCGGTGAGGTTCAGGCGGTATTCCCACAGGTCGCGGTTCTCGAGGCTGCGGTACTCCGAGAGTTTTTCCTGGTACGGCACCAGCGCGAACAGGCCGGGGTAGCCGCCCATCAGGCCTTTCCAGGCGTAGAGGATGCTGTTGTCGGAGCCTTCGATATAGGCGCCGAAGTTGATCGCGTAGCTCAGCAGCGCGGTGTTGTTGCTCTGCACGTCAGCCTGGTCGATACGCAGCAGGGTGTGGCCGAACATCGACGACGGGCTGTTGAGGTAGGCCGCCGGGAAGATCATCACCGCGCTGTGGGGCGCGACGTCTTTGAACCATTGGGTGAATTCTTTGCACTCCAGCGCGGGCAAGTCGGTGAGGTTCAACTGACTCTTGAGCCAGCGGGTACGTGCGGGGTAAACGCATTGGGCGTGCTTTTCGCCGAGGCTGGCCGGGGCGTACAGCGCCTCCACGGTGGCCTGCAGTTCCTGGTCCGGGTGGTGGGCGCCATCGGGGGCGAGGAAGAACTTTTTGTCGCTGACATAGCTGCGCCAGCCCTTGAGCTTGCCGGCTTCGTAATGGCCCAAAGACAGCCAGAACGGATCGTTGGCCAGTTGCTGCAAACGTTGATCATCAATATGCGGCGCCGCGTACAGCGGGGCGCAGGCGAAGAGTGCCAGCCAGGCAAAGCGTTTGAGCATAAGGGCAACTTAAGTCGGAAGTAGTGAGACCCAAAGGGGAGGCGGGCCCAAAAATAGAACCAAAAATAAAACCAGAAATAAAACCCGCGCCTCGAAAGGCGCGGGCCAGTCGAGCTTAAGCCTGGGTGGCGTATTTGGCCAGGCGGGTATCGCTTTTCAGTACAGCCAGGGTGTTGTTGTGCACGTCGTCGGCGGTCACGTCAGCTTTGCTGAAGATCTGCTGGAAGTGCTCGTGGGTCACGGCCGCGAAGTGCTCGCGATCTTCCGGTGCAACGCCCAGTACCACCGCGTAAGTGGTCAGCGCTTCGCCGTTGCCTTTGGCCATGTCTTCGGACAGCTCGTTCATCATGCCATTCATGGCAATCCAGGACTTGCCGCCGTAGGTCAGGGCGCTGTTGGTGCTGCAACCGTTGGTGCCCGAGGTCATGCCGAAGGTGGCGTTACCCGAGGTGCCGTTGGTGGTGGAAGCAAGGAAGTGAGCGGGAGTACCGCGCTGGCCTTCGAACAGCATGTTGCCCCAACCGCAGTTCGGGCCACCTGGCGATTCAGCCATTGCATTGAGGGAGACAACGGTGAAGAGAGTACCAAGAAGGATCCGTTTCATAGCTTTGTTCTCTTTGTGTGCAAACCAATGGACAAGGGTTCAGGCGCGTCGCAGCGCCCTAGGGGCCAGTTATTAGTCCAACCCGCGCAGTTTGGAGTTTAGGCACGTTCCTAGGGTTCCGTTATTTTTTATAAAACAATCCGTGTGGTTGTCGAGCGTGGCAGCGATTTTTTTGTAAGACGCATGCCCTGTCTATGCTTTCCCACAGCCTCGCCTTGCCAGAGCGCGTCAGCGAGAGCCAGAATGCCGTCATCTGCCCCGCCTGATGTAAGGAAGCCCGATGCCTGATCCTGTTGCTGCCAGCTTGCGTCTAGCGCCCGAAGCGCTGACTCGCCCTTTCTCCGCTGAACAGTTCAGCTTCTCGACCACCAATGATTTGGAGCCCTTTCGCGGTGTGCTTGGCCAGGAACGCGCAGTAGAAGCGTTGCAGTTCGGTGTGGCGATGCCACGCCCCGGTTACAACGTGTTTGTCATGGGCGAGCCCGGTACCGGCCGCTTTTCGTTCGTCAAACGCTACCTGAAAGCCGAAGGCAAACGCCTGCAGACCCCGGCGGACTGGGTCTACGTCAACAATTTTGACGAGCCGCGCGAACCGCGTGCCCTGGAATTGCCGGGCGGCGCTGCGGCGGCGTTCATCGCCGATATCAACGGCTTGGTCGACAACCTTGTCGCCACGTTCCCGGCCGTGTTCGAACACCCGACCTATCAACAGCGCAAAAGCGCCATCGACCGCGCCTTCAACCAGCGTTACGACAAGGCGTTGGACGTGATCGAGCGCCTGGCGCTGGAAAAAGACGTGGCGCTGTACCGCGACAGCTCCAACATCGCCTTCACGCCGATGCTCGACGGCAAGGCGCTGGACGAAGCCGAGTTCTCGCAACTGCCGGAAGTCGATCGCGAGCGCTTCCACACGGATATTTCCGAGCTGGAAGAGCGCCTCAACGAAGAACTGGCCAGCCTGCCGCAGTGGAAGCGTGAGTCCAATAACCAACTGCGCCAATTCAACGAAGAAACCATCACCCTGGCCCTGCAACCTTTGCTGGCGCCTCTGTCGGAAAAATACGCAGAGAACGCAGGCGTTTGCGGTTACCTGCAAGCCATGCAGGTCTACCTGCTGAAAACCGTGGTTGAGCAATTGGTCGACGACGCCAAGACCGACGCCCAGGCGCGCAAGCTGCTCGAGGAGCAATATTGCCCAAGCCTGGTGGTGGGCCATTCGGTCAATGGCGGCGCGCCGGTGGTGTTTGAGCCGCACCCTACCTACGACAACCTGTTCGGCCGTATCGAATACAGCACCGACCAAGGCGCGCTCTACACCACCTATCGCCAGTTGCGTCCGGGCGCGTTGCACCGTGCCAATGGCGGTTTCCTGATCCTGGAAGCCGAGAAAATGCTCAGCGAGCCGTTTGTGTGGGACGCGCTCAAGCGCTCCTTGCAGTCGCGCAAGCTGAAGATGGAATCGCCGCTGGGCGAGCTGGGCCGCTTGGCCACCGTGACCCTCAACCCGCAGATGATCCCGTTGCAGGTCAAGGTCATCATCATCGGCTCGCGCCAGCTGTACTACGCGTTGCAGGACGCCGACCCGGACTTCCAGGAGATGTTCCGCGTGCTGGTGGACTTCGACGAAGACATCCCGATGGTCGACGAAAGCCTGGAACAGTTCGCCCAGTTGCTCAAAACCCGCACCTCGGAAGAAGGCATGGCGCCGTTGACCTCGGACGCGGTGGCGCGGTTGGCCACTTACAGCGCTCGGTTGGCGGAACACCAAGGGCGTCTGTCGGCGCGCATTGGCGACTTGTTCCAACTGGTCAGCGAGGCGGACTTTATCCGCCACCTGGCGGGCGACGAGATGACTGATGCCGGCCATATCGAACGGGCGCTCAAGGCCAAGGCCACGCGCACCGGGCGTGTATCGGCGCGGATTCTCGACGACATGCTCGCCGGGGTCATCCTGATCGACACCGCCGGTGCGGCGGTCGGCAAGTGCAACGGGCTGACCGTGCTGGAAGTCGGTGATTCGGCGTTCGGCGTGCCGGCGCGGATTTCCGCCACGGTGTACCCGGGCGGCAGCGGCATTGTCGACATCGAGCGCGAAGTTAACCTCGGCCAGCCGATCCACTCCAAGGGCGTGATGATCCTCACCGGTTACCTGGGCAGTCGTTATGCCCAGGAATTCCCGCTGGCGATCTCGGCCAGTATCGCGTTGGAGCAGTCCTACGGTTACGTGGACGGTGACAGTGCGTCGTTGGGCGAGGCGTGTACCTTGATTTCGGCCTTGTCGAAAACGCCGCTCAAGCAGTGTTTTGCCATCACCGGCTCAATCAACCAGTTTGGTGAAGTGCAGGCGGTGGGTGGGGTCAACGAGAAGATCGAAGGCTTCTTCCGCCTCTGCGAAGCCCGCGGCTTGACTGGCGAGCAGGGCGCAATCATCCCGCAGGCCAACGTGGCCACGCTGATGCTCGACGAGAAGGTGCTGCAAGCCGTGCGCGACGGGCAGTTCCATATCTATGCCGTGCGTCAGGCCGACGAGGCGCTGAGCCTGTTGGTGGGCGAGCCTGCCGGTGAGCCGGACGAAGAAGGGCAATTCCCCGAAGGCACAGTGAATGCGCGCGTGGTTGAGCGGTTGCGTGCTATCGCCGAGATGATCAGTGAGGATGATTTGAAGGAGGCGGAGAAGGAGCTGGCGCAGCAGGCGTTGGCGCAAACCCAGCCAACCTGATCTGCAGTTCGGAACGCGGTAAATGTGGGAGCTGGCTTGCCTGCGATAGCGGTGGGTTAGCCAGCAGAAGTGTCGGCTATGAGTCAGTCATCGCAGGCAAGCCAGCTCCCACATTGGATCGGTGGTGTTTCGTCACAAAATTGACTCCCATTTCAGGGACCAACGCCCGTTGGTCCCTACAACCTTGGTTTGTACTGGTTTTCTTCTATTCTGACTTTTAGGGATATCCACAGGAGTCGCAGGACAGAGACAGCCTCCCCGCGTGATTGAGGCTGAACACCGATCTACCGAGGGTCGCCGCCATGTCGCGCAACCTTTGCCTTACCCGCCAATGCCTGGGCCTGGTCACCCGTATCGAATGCTCCATTCGCCCGCTCGCGGGGGATAACGGCATGTGGACCTTATTGTTTGCTGCCGGCATGACCGGCGAGCAGCCGTCCACCATCAAGTCCCAAGGCCCGTTCCATGGGCCATTCGTGGCGGAAACCATTCTGGAGTCGATTGTGCAAAGCCTGACCCTGCACGGCTATGCGCTGGCCGATGACCCGCAGATCTGGTGCCTGCACCTGCAGGCCCATCTGCGACAACTCAACGGCGGGCGCTCGCACCCGGTCAGCGATACTCACCACTGATCGTTCCCACGCTCCGCGTGGTAATGCCGCCCCGGACGCTCCGCGTCCCGCAGCCAGCGCAGGTTCAAGCCGTGGGCAGGTGACGCGGAGCGTCACGGGATGCATTCCCACGCGGAGCGTGGGAACGATCGATAGCCTGACGTTGCATGGCTATGCGCTGCTGATGACCTGCAGATCTGCGACAACTCAACGGCGGGCGAGGGCGATTGGCGCTGTGATGATCGTTCCCACGCTCCGCGTGGGAATGCCGCCCCGGACGCTCCGCGTCCCGCAGCCAGCGCAGGTTCAAGCCGTGGGCAGGTGACGAGGAGCGTCACAGGATGCATTCCCACGCGGAGCGTGGGGACGATCGGCGGGGTTACTTGCTCTCGGGCTTATCCAGCTTGACCTCAAAACCGTATTGCACGGTGTTCAGTTCGGTGCGCTGGTAGCTTTCCAGGCTGGTGGGCTGGCCGTAGAAGTAATGCACATCAAACAGCGCCGTGCCGTATTCCTCGGCGCGGTGGCTCACGCCGAGGATTTCCTTGAGGTACTTGCCCGTGGCGTCCTTGGCGTAGAAGCGCCAGCTGTCGGCGGGGAATTCCTTTTGGTCGACGATCAGCGCGTTGTCCTTGAGCGACAGGCCTTTAGGCAGCTTGGCCACGTCTATCGTGTTTTTTTCGATGGTGGCCAAAAACAGCGGCACCGAGCCCACCACAAAGGCCGGGTTTTCCGGGAACAGGTTGAGGTCATAGGTGAGTGTGCCGCTGCCGGCGTTCAGCTCGAAGGCCTCGGTGGGCAGTTCAATCGGCTCGCCGCGCTCGCCTTTGTCGTCCGCCGTGAAGAAGGTGATGGGCGCGTCGCTGTTGTTGCGATCAGCACCGACCAGGTCGTCATTGAACGTGAACGGGTGGTCAAACACGATCTTTGCCGCGCTGGCGTCTTCGGTCGACTGGGTGATGGTCACGCTTTTTTTCAGCTGGTCCTCGGTCATGGCGGCGTCTTTAAGCCAACTGGCGGCGCTGTCGTCGTACACGGTGACCGGCATCGGCAGCGCTTGCACGCTGCTTTGCAGGCTGTTCTTGTCGAAGCGCTGCACCGGCAGGTCCAGGTCTTTGCGGGTGAGGGTGGCTTTGGAGAAGTCCAGTACATCGACCTGCAGGGTGTCGATCAGGCCATTGAAATACACCTTGGCGTAGTGGCTGCTCTGTTTGTGCTCGAAGGCTTTTTGTTCGTCGGTGAGTTGTTTTTCAAAGGCATCCGACCAGGCCTTCTGCTTTTGCATCTCGGCCAGTTGTTTCTCGTAGAACGCCACTTGCGCGGCATTTTCGTTGATTGAACCCGAGCGGGTCAGGTACTGCCCGGTGCTGTCGCGGGCCTGCACCAGCAATGGGTTGGGCGATTCATCGCCGACTTCCGGCGCCAGCGGTTCGCTGTTGGTCAGTTCAATCTCGGCGTAGTTTTTTTCAAGCAACAGCAGGTTGAGGGTGATATTGCCTTCGGTGCGCTTGTGGCCTACGTCTTTTTTCGACAGGTCGAAGGTCAGCACCTTGCCCGGCGCGACCACTTCAACCGAGCCTTTGAGGCTGACGGGCTGCGGCTGGCTCTTGTTGTCGGTCTCGACGCCTTCGATAAACGGGTAGGTCACGGTCAAGTCATCGGGGTTGGTCAGGTTGGAGCTGCTGGGGCTCAACTGGATACCCGGGTCGGTTTCCGACCATTCCGGCTGGAAGGGGATGACTTTATTGTTGCTCAAGGTCACCGACTGCCATTCCAGGCCGTGGGGGAAGGGGAACTGGTCGGGGCTGTTGAAGCTGAACGGGAATACCGGCTGCAAATCGGTCAGGTAGTCGGAGTGCGAGGCTTTGCGCAGCACGAACAGGCCGTTGATGTAGGTGTCGACCAAGGCTTGGGGCGTGGGGTAGTGCGTGAGCAGGGCCAGGGTATCTTCACCGTATTCGGCTTCGATGGGCTTGTTGGCGAGCTTGACGCGCGCCCGTTCCAGCAACAGCAGGGAGCCGCCGAGGTCGGCGATGGCATCTCTGAGTTTGGGGTCTTGAATGCTGTCCAGCGATTGTTCGAACTTTGCGGTTTTCTCTTCGAGGGTGGCCTGCTTCTGCTCTTCTTTCGGGGAGCAGCCACCAGCCATCAGCAACACCGCACACAGGCCAAGGGTGGCCAAAGGGGATCGCACATCCGTCATCTGAATCTTCCTGTCCGACATCATCGAGCCGAGTGAGAGGACTCGACACTAGCAGAAAAATTCTCTTACAGATGCCGTACAGATCAGTTTTCTCGTGGTTCCAGCTGTTTGGAGGCGGCTGGTATACTCGCGGCCATTTTTAGCCTGGCTGTGTGAGATCTGATGGAACGCTTTATCGAAAATACGATGTACGCCTCGCGCTGGCTGCTGGCGCCTATTTACCTGGGGCTTTCCCTGGGTCTGCTGATCCTGGCGCTGAAGTTTTTCCAGGAAATCATCCACGTCCTGCCCAACATCTTCACCATGTTGGAATCGGAAGTGATCCTGTTGCTGCTGTCGTTGATCGACATGGCGCTGGTCGGCGGTTTGCTGGTGATGGTGATGATTTCCGGCTACGAGAACTTCGTCTCGCAGCTGGATATCGATGAGAACAAAGAGAAGCTCAACTGGCTGGGCACCATGGACTCTTCGTCGCTGAAGATGAAAGTGGCGGCTTCCATCGTGGCGATTTCGTCCATCCACCTGCTGCGCATCTTCATGGACGCCAAGAACGTCGATCCGCAGCATTTGATGTGGTACGTGATCATCCACATGACCTTCGTGGTCTCGGCGTTTGCCATGGGTTACCTGGACAAGCTCACCAAGCACTGATGCCCCGCGTTAGCCTTACTGCGTCACAAAGTAGTAAGGCTGGCGGCCGATCTTCATTTCCTTGATCACGTTGACCTTCTCGCTCAACTGTTCGGTGCGGTCCAGCAACGCAATGTTGCCGGGCTTGGCGGTGAGGAAGCTGCGCAACTCGGCTTCGGTCTGCAGGATCGGCAAGTACGCCTGCAGATAGAACACGCTGGCCCCGGCGATACGCTCGTTAGGCTGGAACAGCACCACGTCCTTGCCTTCGGTTTGAAAGGCTTTGGCCTGGCTGATCACCGGCACGAACGACTCGCGTTTGTCGGCCTTTGGCGCGAACCAGAACGCGGCGCTCATATAGCTGAGGATGGCCAGGGTAAAAGCACCGACGATCACACGCCGGTGGTAGCGGTAAATCGCCGGTTTGTGGGCTTTAAGCCATTCCAGCAACACCCCGGCATATTCCGCGGCCAGCACGGCGGCGGCTGGCGTGAGGGCCATCAAATAAACCGTGCGTTTACTCGACGCCAGGGTCAGCAGGGTGAACTGCGCCACCAGCCACACGCTGAAAAACAGGCGGTAGCGGTTGCGCACCAGGCTTTTGCGAAAGTGCCACAGGCCCAGGTACACCAGGATATTCCACGGCAAAAAGGCTTCGGGCAGCTTGGCGATGTAGTAGTAGATCGGTTCGTAATGCCCGGCCTCGACGAAGGAGCCGCTGAAGCGTCCTACGCTGTTGGTCCACAGCACTTCAGCCACCGCCTGTATACCGCCGCGCTGGAACAGGAAGCCCAGCCAGATCAACAGCGGCACCAGCGCCAGCAGCGTGAACAACGCCGGCTTGAGCCAGTCGCCGATGCGCAGGCGTTTATCCATCAGGCTGGTGCTGAGCAAATACACAAAAATCACAATGCCCGGCATCGCCAGGCCCAGCACGCCTTTGCTCAACGTGGCGATGACCATGCCGACGGTAAACATCGCCCAGGCCCAACCACTTGAGCCTTCGCGATCAGTCCGCACGGCCTGGTAGAACCCCAGCAGCGCTGTGGTCACGCCGAGGCTGAGCAATGAGTCCTCACCCACGCCGCGCACATTGCCCCAGTAACTGGCCATGGTCGCCAGGATCAGCGCGGCGCAGAACGCCAGGGTTTGCGGCCGCCCGAACTTGCGCAGCATCGCGTAAAACAGCATCACACTGAACAACCCGGCGAACGCCGACGCCAGGCGCACCGCCCAACTGGTGCCGCCAAACAGGCGAATGGCGCCAGCATCCAGCCACAGGCTCAGGGGTGGTTTTTCCAGGAAGGGTTCACGGAACAGGCGCGGGATCACCCAGTCATTGTCCAGGTGCATGGCCATGGCGATCCCGGCGACGCGGGCTTCGGTGGAGCCTTGCAGCTCATGGCTGCCAAGGGCGAAGAAGAACAACACAGCAACGAGAAGGAGCAGCAGAGGAACGGGACGCGTCATGGTTCTGGCTACCGAAGCAGGGGACCGCTCGGGGGAGCGGCCATGTTAATCGGTCAGTATATGTATCCGTTTCTTAACATTTCGTGAACGAGTGTGGGGTTTTTGTAAGGCTCGCTCAGCCCCGTATTCAAGGCAGTTTCAAGCTGGGCAGCGCCGCTTTGCCTGGCTCGGTGAGTACCGGTTCCAATTGCGCCCAGGTGAAGCTCAAGTCATTGTCGCAGCCGTCGCCCGTGGCGCGTGTGGAGAGTTGCAAGCCTTGGGTGTTGAAGCTCAGGTCGAAGCTGTCGTAACTGGTGATTGCCGGGCAGCCCTCGTCGGTGGTGGTTTGTTTGGCCAGCCAGGCGCTGAAGGTGGCAGGCAACTTCACGTGCCCGGAGTAGACGTCATACCCTTGTTGTTGGCCACCGAGCCAGGTCCACGGGTCAACACGTTCGCCGGTTTGCAGGTTCCAGGAGTGCAGCCCCCAACTGATGCCCCGCGCGCCAGTGCCCGCCGCCCAGCGATAAAACTTTACCGTGATGAATTGCGACGACCAATACACAGGCTCGACGTCGATTTCGCTGGTGTAGCCCGAGCCGTTTCGCCCGAGGTACTCACGACGCTCCTGGAAATAGTCCGCCTGCGCCTCATCGCTGACGGCCAGGGCGGCGAGTTGCTGGTTGATCTTCTGAATCGCCGGGCTGTCGCCTTCGAGCTTGATCGTGACCTGTGCGCCTTGGGCCTTGAGCAAATAAGCGTGGTTTTCGAAGCCTTTTTTCTCGGTCTTCACCGGCAGCGGCGCGGCTTCCATGGGCGCGTTGTAGGCGTCGCTGCCGCAGCCGTCGGTGCTGATGCGTTTCAAGGCCAGTGGCAGCGATTTGGCGTCCTTGGTTTTGCTCCAGGCGCCCGCGAGCGTATCGCCCTGAGGTTTGTCCAGCTTCCACAGCCCGGTATTGCCGGCTTCCACCCACGGTGCGTTGTCGTTGGCCTGGGTCAGTTGGATCGGTGTGAGAATGCGCTGATAGTAGTAGCTGCCCTGTTCGCCGTCGGCGCCGTTGAAACAGGCGGTGATGGCGGATTTACCCAGCGAGCCCTGCCACACGCCCGCGAGGTCGGCGGCGTTGGCGAGGAAAGGCGTGAAGGCGAGGGCGATGACGGCGAGGGGCTTGAGCACGGGTATCTGACTTCCGGTTGTCTGATAAAGGTCGTCAGGGTAATGGGAAAGAGGTGTCTACGAAACCTGGGGCGATTCAAACACCTTCTTTTTAGATAAGGTAACTCTCGGTTTTTATATCCTTAGTCATTAAGAATATTGGTGCCTGGCAGGTTGGCAGGGTACTAATCGCTACTTTGCCCCTTGGCAGTTCGGGCGTTCTACTGCTGCCTAACCAAGGCCTGTCACCCATGGAAAGTCCGAGCATCGAATACACCGACAAACAGCGCTGGTTTGCCTTAACCAAGATCAATACCCTCTCGGCACTCTCGCAGATCGTGCAGATCGGCACCGTTACGCCGCTGCTTTCGCTGTCGCTGGAACAGCAAGGCGTGGAGCCGGCCAAGATCGGCGTGATCGTCAGCGCCTCGTGGCTGGCGATTCTGCTGCTGTACAAATGGGTGCCGCGTTTGCTCGCCCACCTGGGGCTGGTCAAGACCAACATCCTCAGTGCGCTGCTCACCGTTGGCGCACTGATCGGCATGACCTTGACCCACCACCTGGTGCTGATTTTTGCGCTGAATTTTGTCCTCGGTATCGGCCTGATCCTGCGCTGGATCGCCTGCGATACCTGGATCGTCGCCGTCGCTTCCAAAGACGAACGCGGCCGCGCGATTGGCGTACACGAAACCCTCATGGGCCTGGGCATCGCCGTCGGCCCGCTGCTGCTGGTGGCCTTCGGCGTCGGCAGCGCCGCGCCTTACTACGCCTGCGCCGTCATCGTCCTGCTCTCCGGCCTACTGGCACTCACTCTCAAGCCCTACGACACCCAACCACAAACCCCGGCAGAAAAACGCCACGGCAAATTATTCAGCGTCATCCCCACCGCACTCTGCGGCGCGTTTATCGCCGGCTTCGCCGAAACCTCATCCGTATCATTCCTGGCCAGCTACAGCCTTTCGGCCGGCTACCTGCTCACCGCCGCGACCCTGCTGATCTCAGTCTTCGGCATCGGCGGCACCCTGCTGCAACTGCCCATCGGCTGGATGGCCGACCGCAGCTCCTACAAAATCGGCCAACTGGTCTGCGGATTGATCCTGCTGCTAGGCACCCTCGCCATCCCATTCAGCCAGCCGCTTCCCTGGGCGACGCTCATCGTATTCCTCTGGGGCGGCGCGATTGGCGGCATGAACACCCTGGCCGTGATCGAAGCGGGAGATAGGGTGGGGGAGCATCAGGTGTCTACGGCGATGACGGCGATTGCGATGTTTTATACGTTGGGGAGTGTGTTGGGGCCGATTGCTACGGGGGCGATGGTTTCTTATGTGAGTGGGGATGGGTTGATGATTGCGGTGGGGGTGGTGGGGGTGGTTTTTGTGGGGATGTTGGTGGTGCGTAGAGATCCGGCGCGGGGGTGATTGGGGGCGAATTTCAGGTACAAAAAAAGACGTCCGTGGACGTCTTTTTTGTTGAAGGGCCTTCGGCGTAAATGCCGTTGAGCTGTAGGTATGGTGGTTTACTAAAATTGGATGTTTCATTTGGCGAAAATTCTCGCCACAAAGAAGGGGTGAAATCAAGCAGTGTTCATTCTGCTGGGGGCGCTCCAAGAATAGACGGATCGACTCGGAACCTCTTTTTTGACGCTCTCGTCGAGTGGAGTTCAGCAGGTCTATTGCTGAAGCAGAGGGGCGTCAATTGACCCGATGAGTGAATGATTTCGCTATGTGAAGGTTTTTTTTGCTTTCCTTAATAAGTAAGGTTGTTTTTTATTTATGCCTTTAAAATATATATAAACTTGTCAAAAATAGTTGAATATTTAATTCATCTGCGCGCGTTCAGCATCTAATCTATAAACTCAATTACGGAGGGGAATTTATGTTGATCTTTATGAAGTCGATGATTATCGGACTGTGCATAGCAGCCCCCGTCGGCCCAATAGGCCTTTTATGTATACAGCGCAGCCTTATGCGAGGCTGGAGGTCAGGTTTTGCAACAGGGTTAGGGGCAGCAACCGCCGACGCAATGTATGGCTTTATAGGCGCGTTAGGGATCACCGCGATTATCACAACACTGATTATGTTCAAACCCTGGCTGTGCATTTTCGGCGGGCTTTTTCTGGCGTACATCGGCTACCAGACGATAAAGTCAAAGGAGCCTGCAACCGCCTTGTCGGGCGAACGGGCCGGCATGATGAAAGCCTATTCGACGACATTGCTTTTGACCTTATCGAACCCGATGACCATCTTGTCGTTCATCGCCATATTCGCGTCAATGAGCGATGGCATGGTCGGCGACCAAGGCCAGCCTTCAGTGTGGCCAATGGTGGCCGGTATATTTCTAGGTTCCGCGGTTTGGTGGCTTGGATTAAGCGGTTTTTCCTCCGCATTCAAAACCAGAATATCCAAGTCAAAACTCAAATTGATTAACTACTTTTCCGGATCGACCATCACCGTCCTTGGTGCGTATCAAGTGGTCACCGGTGTCATGCTTGCCGCTGCTGCATGAGGGCCACAGGGTGCGTGCAGCGGCCCCTATTAAAGCGCTAGTGGCTGCATTTTTAACTCGATATAGGCTTTCAAACGTCCTATCGCGAGATAGATGTCTGATACGGTTGCACTGCTAAAAGTAAGCGTCTGCCCAACACATCTTGCTCAATGTTCAGCGTTTGTCTGGGAGAAGGAAATCTACCTCGTAGATACCCCGTGCCGCACGGATGGTCACAGGGGGTGTGACTGGCCTTATGTCACTCAACTCCCATGCGAGCCAGCCGTCCTCAAAATAGCTTGCACAGGCCGCTTGCATATCAGCGAGGATGAAGGGACGCACGGCTTTCACGCGCACAATTGCCACGGCAATACCGTTATCGTCTTCGTCCCCATCGTTATGGAGAAATCGCTCGTTTTCCACAATCAGGAGATCCTCGGAAGGATCTAAGTCTGGAAGCCAACGACGGACTTCGAGGATTTTCTCGCCAGAAGCGATTCGGCCGCCACTGGGCCGTACAATTGATAAAGCCTTTATGGTTTTCTCCTAAAAATTAGACGCTTGGAAAATAGTCGCTTCGACAGGACTCCACTTATGCGGCAGAAGCTCGGTAATCTTCACTCTGTTGGGCAGCGTTTCAAAAGTGAAGCAGTTCGTCGTTTGTTTTTTGTAGAGTTTTCATGGGCTGAAAATAGGCTAGCACTTACTACTTTTTTGATGGATTATTTTTTAATGGAAATTGTATGAGCTTCATTAAAATTTTCACCTTTTTTCACGGAAGACCTTCATGGATCGTATAGACATCAAAATCTTGAGCGTGGTGCAAGATTTGGGGCGCATTTCCATTACCGAATTGTCAAAGCACGCGGGCCTTTCCATTCCTGCCACAACTGACCGTCTGCGAAAGCTCGAGGATGGGGGAATCATTTCTGGCTATTGTGCTCAGGTTGATCCTGCGAAGCTGGGGTTTGGCATATCAGCCGTTGTCGGCATGACGACCTTCAAACCATCAAAATCCAAGTTGATCGCGACGCTCAACGACATCCCAGAGGTCGTTGAATGCCTGCACGTTACGGGTAATGACTCTTACCTTATTAGAATCTATGCCAAGTCGATGGCAGACATTGAGAACGTTATCGCGAAGATTAATAATTATGGCGAAACGCGCACCAGCATCGTTTTATCGGTACCAATCGAGAGAAGGAAACTGGTCCTCGTCGACAGATAGAAGCTGGTTACAAAGGGGGGACCCTCCTGCATGCCAAGATGAGTGCCAGGCCAGTGCCGCCAGATCCTTAGTCGGGTGCGATGTTTATGTGGTGGCAGGAGAATGACTGGCCGTCAGCCATGTGCAGTCCATACCTCGAGCTCTGCCCAGCGGGTCAACGGCCGCCGATAGCCTGCTTGTTTTGAACCAAGGTGCGCCGAGGATTGAAGGTTCTTAAGGCCGAGTTGCTGCGTAGCAAATCGGCCTTTTGATTTTTACTACTGCGGGGAAGGTGATGTGGCGGTTGTGGGGTGCAGTACGGACAGCACCCGCTCGATCAATAACTCACCTAGCACGATTAATTGTTGGCTGCCCAAAAGCTTTTGACGGTTTTCGCCTTCGAGTTCGAAGGCTAGGTCAGTGGTGATAGCGTTCAGCGAGGCCAGGGTTTCGCTGGCTTGAATCAAGAGGGTTTCTGGGTCGATGTCTTGAGCGACCGTGAAAAGGTTCGCTGGGGGATTTGGGGTGATTTTTTTCATGATGAAGCTCCCACACTGTTTAAGGAGCTGCCGCCCCCTGCTGTCAAACAGGATTGGGTGGCAGCTGTACGCGGGTTGACAGGCCGGAAGTGTAGGAACCCGGCGCACCCGAAGATGCCCCACGCACAGCCGCCATGAACGAGACGGGATGCGTGAAGCATGCCGTTAAATCATGGGGTGTGAAAGGTTACACTTTTCGGCCTGTCAAAGCCGGTCGCTGATGAGCAGCGACGGGGGAACGTTAGCGTTGTGGTGGGTGCTGCGCCAGTTCACCAACGGCGCGACATCTTGAAGGAAAAATCCGAAGGCCCGCCGGCTGGGCTTTCCAGCCTCCAGAAACAACAAAACCCGCACTAGGCGGGTTTTGTCGATGCTTCGAATTGGTGGAGCCGGGGGGATTTGAACCCCCGTCCGCCAGTACTCCGCTGTCGGTACTACATGCGTAGCCGTTTCTATTAAGTTAACCCTCAGCGACCCGAAGGGCAGGGTGCTTTGGGCGAGTTGTGTAAGTTTTAGCCGCTTCGTCCACAACGTACTGCACGGCGATTCTGTTCTATATGACAATCACTTTGGGTTTACAGACATCCCCTGGTGATTGCTGGACCCGAAGGTACCAGAAGCTCAGGGCTAAGGCTGCTTACGCAGCGAGAGCGAATTCCTGGCCGTAGTTTTCGTCATTGGCAACTATAAGAAGTTGCAACAGTGGATTTACGAGTTCTGTTACCAACTCGGCATGCACCTAAAGTTTCGCGACCGGCGTCGAATCCTAAACGGCCCCGTGCTTGTAACTCGTTGTTTCTTAGTGAGTGACAAGCCTGTGCAGTGTACGCCAAACCGTCACGGAAGGCCAACCCGAAGGTTGGCCCTCAGCGAGTGAACCGCTTATTGGCCGCCTTTGTCGCCGTTCTGCAGATCTTGCAGGGCCTTGGAGGTGATCTCGATGCATTTTTTGTCATCGCCAGCGGCGTGCGCGGCTTTGGCCTGGGACACGGCGGTGTCAATTTCGCCCTTTTTGCCACTGGTGTCGGTGGCGAGCAGGGCTTGGCCGTTGTTGATTTTGTCCAGGTTGATTTTGCACAGGTCCGGCTCGCCGGCAGCAAAAACAGGCGAGGCCAACATTGCGGCGGTGATGAACACGCCAGCAAGAGCAGTACGCTTCATGGGGTATCTCCTTGAGCAAATAAGGCTCGATGCTGCGCCGAGGCGGGGCAGCCAGCGAGGTCACGGATGAGCCTCGTTCGCCGAGGCCTATTCAAGTGACTGCGCCGGCACGCAGGGGTTCTGTTTTATTTGCAGGTTTCATGGGCGCGGGCCTGGGTGACGCGGTCTACGAGGTAGACCAGGCCGTGGTAATCGATACCGCCATGCTGGCTCAGGCCGATCTCGCAGGTGCGGCTGGTGGAAATGCCTTCGCTGCAATGTTGCACCGCGTCCTTGAGCGAGCGCAGTGAGTGGGCGTTGAGTTCCGGGGTGGTGAAGCCTTTATCGCCAGCGAAGCCACAGCAGTGAATGCCTTCCGGGATCACCACGGTGGTGGCGCAGCGCCGCACAAGGTCGATCAAGGCCTGGCTTTCGCCCAGGTGCTGGGTGCTACAGGTGACATGCACGGCGATGGGGGCTTGCTGTGGCGTGAAGTCGAGGCGGTCCATCAGGTGGGTGCGGATAAAACGCACCGGGTCGTAGAGGTCCAGGCGGGTTTCGCCGAGGTCTTGCACCAGCCGCAGGGTGCAGGGGCTGGTGTCGCAGTAGATCGGGTCGAGGCCGCCACGGCTGGCGTGGAGCAGGGCGCCGATCAGCTCCTGGCGCTTGTGCTCGGCTTGTTCGGCGTAGCCTTTGGAGGCAAATGGCTGGCCGCAGCACAGGCTGTCCTGGTTGTCGGGAAACACGACTTGGTAACCGGCTTTTTCCAGCAGGCCGCGGGTTTTGTCGTACAGCGACATCTGCTCTTTATCGTCGGCTGATGGGCCCATGGCGCGTGAGACGCAGGCGGCCAGGTAAACCACGCGCGGGCGCTCGTCTTCAACTGCCGGGCTGAAGCGGATGGCTTTTTCCGGCTGTGGCATGGCATTGCTCCACTGCGGGATCTGCCCCTTGGACAGCTGTGTGATTTTTGCCGAGAGCTTCGCCAGGCGAGGCGCGCCCAGCAGCATGCGCGCGCCATTGGCGACATGCAGGGTAAAGCGCGCACCTTGCATGGCCGTGGAGAAATGGCCGGCCAGCCAGTCGGCGGTTTTCGTACGGTCGGCGTCGCGAGCACGCAGCTTTTTCACCAGGTCGCCGGTATTGATGCCGACCGGGCAGCGTTGCGCACACAACCCGGTGGCGGCGCAGGTGTCGATGCCTTGGTAATGGTAGGCCGCTTCCAGTTCGGTGGTGTCGACGCCTGCGCGTCTCTTTGCCTGGATATCGCGCCAGATCACGATGCGCTGGCGCGGGCTGAGCGTCAGGCCTTTGGAGGGACACACTGGCTCACAAAAACCACACTCGATGCACTTATCCACAAGCTCGTCGGCCGCAGGCAGCGGTTTAAGGTGCTTAAGGTGGATTTGCGGGTCTTCGCTCAGCACCACGTCGGGGTTAAGGATGCCGTTGGGGTCGAGCAGGCGTTTAAGCTGCCACATCAACTGGTAGGCATCGCTGCCCCATTCCAGCTCGACGAAGGGCGCCATATTACGGCCGGTGCCGTGTTCGGCTTTCAGCGAACCTCCGAACTCCACGGCTACCAACTGCGCCACATCGTCCATGAACGCCTGGTAGCGTGCGACTTCTTCACTGCTGTTGAAGCCTTGGGTGAACACGAAATGCAGATTGCCTTCCAGGGCGTGTCCGAAAAGGATTGCTTCGTCGTAGTGATGTTTGTCGAACAGCTCGATCAAGCGGTTTACGCCGATGGCCAGTTGCTCGACCGGGAAGGTCACGTCTTCGATGATCACCGTGGTGCCGGTTTTACGCACGGCGCCGACGGCCGGGAACGTGTCTTTGCGGATGGCCCACAGGCGGGCGTTTTCCAGCGGGTCTTGGGTGAAGTCGACCTGTTTTTCTACCGGGAAGGCGGCCAGGGACGCCATGATCAGCGCCAGTTGTTCCTGGAGTAATGAAGGTGATGCGGCACGGGATTCGATCAGCAGCGCGCAGGCGTTTTCCGATAGCTGCTGTACGAAAGCCGGCATGCCGGGTTTGTCCTGCACCGAGCGCATGCTGCGCCGGTCCAGCAACTCAACGGCGGAGACGGGTTGGGTTTTGAGCACCGTCACGGCATTGCAGCAGGTTTCCACGTCCGGGAACACAATCAGCGCCGAGGCCTTGTTCGGGTGGTCGATCACCGTGTCGTAGGTCACTGCGCTGATAAAACCGAGGGTGCCTTCGGAACCCACCAGTAGGTGGCTGAGGATATCCAGGGGTTCATCGAAATCCACCAAGGCGTTGAGTGACAGGCCGGTGGTGTTTTTCAGACGGTATTTGTGGCGGATTTTTGCAGCCAGTTCGGCATTTGCCCGCGTCTCCCGGCCCAGCGTGGCCAGGCGCTCCAGCAGCTCGCCATGCTGTTGGCGAAAGGCGCTGACACTGGCCGCGTCCTCGGTATCCAGGCGGCTGCCATCAGCCAGTACCAGGCGGATGCCGGCCAGGGTGTGATACGTGTTTTGCGCGGTGCCACAGCACATGCCGCTGGCATTGTTGGCGACGATGCCGCCGATCTTGCAGGCGTTGATCGAGGCCGGGTCGGGGCCGATCTTGCGCCCGAACGGCGCCAGCCACGCATTGGCCTGGGCGCCGATCACGCCGGGTTGCAGGCGGATCTGCGTGCCTTGGCCACGAATTTCGCGGCCATTCCAATTGTCGCCCAGCACGATCAGCACCGAGTCGCTGATGGCCTGACCGGACAAGCTGGTGCCGGCTGCGCGGAAGGTCACGGGTACGCGGTCGCGCTGGGCCAGGTGCAGCAGCGCCACGACTTCGTCTTCTGACTCCACGCGAACCACCAGCTGTGGGATCAGTCGGTAAAAGCTGGCGTCAGTGCCGAAGGCGAGGGTGGAAAGAGGGTCGTCGAAGCGACGATCTTTCGGGATCAGTTGTGCGACGTCGCTCAGGAAAGCAGCAGGCAGGCTCATCGGTCCTCCAGAAATAGCTGACGCCGGCATCGTTGTCCGGCGTCGATTCTTACCCTGTTACGCGCAGGTTTTAGTGCACCAGCATACCGGTGAACCAGTAGGCCTGCGCCAGCGTGATCAGCCCGACGATGGTGGCAAAAAACAGGCTGTGCTTGAGGGTAAAGCGGAACAGGTCGGACTCTTTGCCCACCAGGCCGGTGGCGGCGCAGGCCACCGCGATTGATTGTGGCGAGATCATCTTGCCGGTCACACCGCCGCTGGTATTGGCTGCTACCAGCAAGGTGTCGTTGACGCCGATCTGATGCGCCGTGGTGGCTTGCAGCGAGCTGAACAGGGCGTTGGACGAAGTGTCGGAGCCTGTCAGGAAAACCCCCAGCCAGCCGAGGAACGGCGAGAAGAACGGGAAGGCAGCGCCGGTGCCGGCCAATACCAGGGCCATGGTCGAGGACATGCCGGAGTAGTTGGTGACGAAGGCAAACGCCAACACCATGCCAATGGACAGGATCGGCCAGCGCAGTTCGTAGAAGGTCTCTTTTAAAGTGGTAAGACCAGTCTTGAGGTTGATTTTCAACACCAGCATCGAAATCAGTGCAGAGAAGAAAATCGCGGTGCCGGTGGCTGAAATCGGGTCCAGCTTGAACACGGCCGGAATCGCCGTGGGGTTGGTGACGATCGGGGCGACCTTGATCACCAGTTGATCCAGGTGCGGGATCGCGAAGTTGAACACCCAGCTGTACATCGAACCGCCGGCGGCGAACATCGCTTTGAACGGCTTGAGCGTCCAGATAGTGACCAGCACGGTGAGGATCAGGAACGGCGACCAGGCTTTGAAAATCTGCCCCAGGCTGTAAGGCGAGGCGACGGTTTGGCGTGGCTGGCCGAAGCCACCTGCGCTGGCGGTGACCGCTGCGGCGGAGGTGGCGCCGGCAATTTGTGCGCCGGCGCTGCGTTTGGGCTGCCAGACTTTCAGGAACAGCGTCAGCGCTACCAGGCTGGCCAGGGCCGAGGTGATGTCCGGCAGTTCCGGGCCGATGAAGTTGGAGGTGAAGTATTGGGTGACGGCAAAGCTCAGGCCCGCTACCAGTGCGGCTGGCCAGGTTTCGCGAACGCCGCGCAGGCCGTCCATCATGAACACCAGCCAGAACGGCACGAACAACGACAGCAGCGGTAACTGGCGGCCGGCCATGGCGCCGATCTTGAACGAATCGATACCGGTGACTTGCCCGGCGACGATGATCGGAATGCCCAGCGCGCCGAACGCTACAGGCGCGGTGTTGGCGATCAGGCACAGGCCGGCGGCGTACAGCGGGTTGAAACCCAGGCCCACCAGCAGTGCGGCAGTAATTGCCACAGGGGCCCCAAAACCGGCTGCGCCTTCAAGGAAGGCGCCGAAGCAGAAGCCAATCAACAGCACCTGCAAGCGCTGGTCATCGGTAATCGACAGGACCGAGCTGCGGATGATTTCAAACTGCCCGCTCTTGACCGTCAGTTTGTAGAGGAATACGGCAGCGACGATGATCCAGGCGATGGGCCACAGGCCATAGGCAAACCCGTAACCGGCGGCGGCCAGCGCCATGTCTACCGGCATCTGGAACGCGAAAATCGCCACCAGGATCGACAGCGCCAGGGTGATGCTGCCTGCCACGTGGCCTTTTAGGCGGAACACGGCCAGTGCCAGGAAGAAAAATACGATCGGGATAACGGCGGCCAGTGCGGACAGGCCAAGGCTGCCGAGTGGGCTGTAGAGCTGTTGCCAGGTTTGCATAATGGGGTGGCCCCTGATTGTTGTTGTTTGGTCAGCTTGGATAATTGGTAATACCAATTTACAGTCGCTGTCGGCTAGAGTAAAAGCCTTGGCAGGGGTGTGTCAATTTGCCGCCCACGAAACTTTGGTCGTAGCGGTGTGGGTGAGGTGTTCTGGTTGGGTCAATCGAAGGCGTTCTGATAGGTGCCGCAAGCGCGGCGATAGGCGAGAATAGAGGGCCTGGCGAGTGGTCGGGTTTGTGGAGAGTGAGTTATGGGGTTTGATCAGGTGCGTCAGCGCCGTTTGTCTGACGATATTGTCGAGCAGCTTGAGGGCATGATCCTTGAGGGCACGCTCAAGTCGGGCGAACGCTTGCCAGCCGAACGCGCTTTGGCTGAACAGTTTGGCGTGTCGCGCCCTTCGCTGCGGGAGGCGATTCAGAAACTCGCGGCCAAGGGGTTGTTGGTCAGCCGCCAGGGCGGCGGTAACTATGTGGCGGATTCTCTGGGTTCGACCTTCAGTGATCCGTTGCTGCACCTGCTGGAAAATAACCCGGAGGCTCAGCGGGATTTGCTGGAGTTTCGTCAGACCCTGGAAGCGTCCTGTGCTTACTACGCCGCATTGCGTGCTACTGAGGTCGACCGCGAGCGGCTGACCGCAGCGTTTGAGGCGCTGCAGGATTGCTACACCCGCGCCGATGAAGTTAGCCGGCTGGAAGAGGGCGCAGCGGATGCGCG
This sequence comes from Pseudomonas sp. IPO3747, assembly GCF_013385245.1. NCBI lineage: Bacteria > Pseudomonadati > Pseudomonadota > Gammaproteobacteria > Pseudomonadales > Pseudomonadaceae > Pseudomonas > Pseudomonas sp. IPO3747. Next base: position 69,905 of record NZ_JACAQL010000010.1, on the reverse strand, counting down.
CTTTCACCTGGCCATCGCTGAGGCCAGCCATAACGCCGTGTTGCTGCACACCATTCGTGGGCTGTTCGATTTGCTCAAGCGTAACGTGGTGACCAATATCGGCGGCATGTACCAGCAGCGTACAGAAACCCGCGACATGCTCATCAGTCAGCATCGGGATTTGTATTTGGCAATTATCGAAGGGCGGGCCGAACAGGCGCGGGAAGTCTCAACACGTCACCTGCTGTATGTGCAGGAAGTGTTGGAGGAGGTGCGGCAGGAAGTTCAGCGCGTGGCTAGGGCGGAGCGACGTAAAGGGATGTAGCCCGCGTGGGCTACACCGTCACAAGGATTACTCTTCCTTGCCCTTGTTGCGCACGGCGCGATGCAACTCACGGTTGGAGTCGCGCTCACGCTCGGTATCGCGCTTGTCGTATTCCTTCTTGCCCTTGCCCAGCGCGATCTCGCACTTGACCAGGTGCTTGCTCCAGTACCAGGACAGGCAGATACAGGCATAGCCTTTCTGCTGTACGGCGGCAGCGAGCTTTTCCAGTTCGCGGGCGTTGAGCAACAGCTTGCGCGTGCGCACCGGGTCGGCAATCACGTGGGTGCTCGCGGTGGTCAGCGGGGTGATATGACTGCCCAGCAGCCATGCCTCGCCATCTTTGAGCAATACGTAGCTGTCGACCAGTTGCAGCTTGCTGGCGCGCAGACTTTTTACTTCCCAGCCGGCCAGGACCAGACCAGCCTCGAACCGATGTTCGATGAAGTAATCGTGTCGCGCCTTTTTATTTTGCGCGATGGTCCCTGTGGGGTGTTTCTTTTGTTTAGCCATAGGGGCGGCATTATAGGGAGTTGCGAGCGTATCGGCTACGGTCAACCTGCGTGCTTGAGCGTGTTGGACGAATCCCGGACAATACCGGCAGTTCTCTGGTTTTTTTCTCTCGCGGATCGGGCTGTTCTTTCGCGATGTTTGCCTCAAGCAGTGGAAGTAACGCTCACATGACGACGCATATTCAACGTTCGGCTTTATTGCCTTATCCGGCTCAGGCGCTCTATGACCTGGTCAATGACGTAGCGCGTTACCCGGAATTCCTGCCTTGGTGCTCAACCGCCGAAGTGCTGGAAAGCAGTGATGAGCATATGGTCGCCAGTGTCGGGGTAGCCAAGGGTGGGCTTAGCCAGCATTTTGTTACGCGCAATGTGCTGGTGCCGGGCAAATCCATTGAGATGAACCTGCAGGAAGGGCCGTTCACCCAGTTGCATGGGGTATGGGTATTCAAGGCGCTGACCGACAAGGCCTGCAAGATCAGCCTGGACCTGTCCTTTGATTACGCCGGCCCGATTGTGCGGGCGACCTTGGGGCCTTTGTTCAACCAGGCGGCCAACACCCTGGTGGATGCATTCTGTCAGCGGGCCAAACAACTGCATGGTTGAGATTGAAGTGGTGTACGCCGCTGAGGATCGCCAGGTCTTGCTGGCGGTGACGGTGCCTGCGGGCACCAGCCTGAGGGCCGCGGTGCTGGCGTCGGGGATTGCTGAGCAATTTCCAGGCTTGGTATTGGCGGATTGCCAACTGGGCATATTCGGCAAAGTGGTCGCCGATGCGCACGTGCGTGTTGCGCAGCCAGGTGATCGAATTGAGATTTATCGGCCCTTGCTGGCAGACCCCAAGGAAGTGCGCAGGCTGCGTGCGGCCAAGGCGGCCTTGGCGCGGCAGCAGAACCCATAAGGCTGCCAATCGGCAGGCAACAAAAAGCCCGGTATGCCGGGCTTTTTATCGAGCGCCGCAAAATTACTGCGGGCTGGTGTCCAGAGGCTGTGGCGTCGGGACAGGAACGGTCTGCACGCCGTCGACGTCCTTCTGGATCTGATCCAGCAAGGAGCCAGGCTTGGCCGGTACTTCGGACTTAGGCTTCTCTGCTTCCTGCGCTGGCGCAGTCACATTGGTGCCGTTGTCCTTGCCGAGCAAGGCTTCATCACGGCTTACGCCGGGCATGAAGTCACCGGACAGGCTCACAAGCTGGTCATTGCCATTGAAGATGACACTGACGCGCTCCTGCTGGCGCTCACCGCCACCTGGCTGGATGCTGTAGAGATAATCCCAGCGATCGGCATGAAAAGTGTCGGTCAGCAGGGGGTTGCCCATAATAAACCGTACTTGCCGTCGGGTCATTCCCGGGCGTAACTGGTCTATCATGTCCTGCGTGACGACATTGCCCTGCTGGATGTCGATTTTGTAAACCCCGGGGAATGAACAACCGGCGAGTGCGAGCAGTCCCACAAGGGTGAAACTGGTTAGCAAGAGCTTGGTGTTTTGCATCGGTGGGCGACTTCCACTATCTTGGCTGGGACAACGTAAACGCCGATCATACCCGTATTAAGAGAAGCTGCGAAGCAGCATCCGCGAGAAAGCTAACCATGGTTGAAAATAGCGAACTACGCAAAGCCGGTCTTAAAGTGACTCTGCCACGAGTCAAGATTCTACAAATGCTCGATTCTGCTGAGCAGCGCCACATGAGTGCCGAGGATGTTTACAAGGCGCTGATGGAGTCTAACGAGGACGTTGGCCTGGCCACGGTTTACCGTGTGCTGACCCAGTTTGAAGCCGCAGGGCTGGTGGTTCGTCATAATTTCGACGGCGGTCATGCAGTGTTCGAATTGGCTGACGGTGGTCATCACGATCACATGGTTGACCTGGATACCAATGAGGTTATCGAGTTCACCAGCCCGGAAATCGAGAAGCTCCAGCACCAGATCGCTGAGCAGCATGGATTCGATTTGGTGGACCATAATCTGGTCCTGTACATCCGTAAGAAAAAGTAAAAATCGACACAGATTTGCTCTGTGAAACGATAGAAGGCGACCCTAGGGTCGCCTTCGTGCTTTCTATAAGAGAGAAAATAGAGCGAAAAAAGCTCGGTTCAAGCCTTGGCTGCCACTACCATCTTCTTCGCGTGGGCCAGGGACTCTTTCGTCAGGTCGATGCCGCCCAACATCCGCGCCACTTCTTCTACCCGCTCCGATTTGTTCAGCTTGGACACGGCCGTATGCGTCGCATCGCTGCCGCGCACTTTGTGTACAAATAAATGCTGATGCCCTTGGGCGGCCACTTGCGGCAAGTGAGTCACGGTGAGCACCTGGCCACGCTCCCCAAGGCGGCGCAGCAGTTGGCCGACAATCTCCGCCGTCGGCCCGCCAATCCCCACGTCCACTTCGTCGAATACCAGCGTGGGTACCCGCGAGGTCTGGGCGGTAATGACCTGAATCGCCAGGCTGATCCGCGACAGCTCACCGCCGGACGCCACTTTCGCCAGTGCCTTGAGCGGCTGGCCAGGGTTGGCGCTCACCAGCAGCTCCACCTGTTCCAGGCCATGGGGTTGCAGCTCGTTGCTGGTGTTGGCGTGCAGCTCAATGGTGAAGCGCCCGCCAGGCATGCCCAGGCGTTGAATTTCCTGCTCCACGGCACTGGCCAGGCTGGTAGCGGCTTGCTGGCGCAGGTGGCTGAGCTCGCGGGCCTTTTCCTGGTAATGGCGGGCGAAGGAGGCGAGTTCATCGCCCAGCCTTTCAATGGATTCATCATTGGCGTTGAGGGTTTCGATCTCATCCAGCAGCTTTTGCTGCATCGTCGCCACTTCGGTCGGCTGGATGCGGTGTTTGCGCGCCAGGGTATAGATAGTGTCCAGGCGCTCTTCGATTTCTTGCAGGCGCGCGGGGTCGGCGTCGAAGTGGTCCAGGAAGCGATTCAGTTCCCCAACGGCTTCTTCTACCTGGATCTGCGCACTGGTCAGCAGGGTGGTGGCCTCGCTCAAGGAGCCCGACCCGCTGTTCACGCTCGATAGGCGATTGAGGCTGGCGGTCAGTGCGTTCAGTACATTGCCCGAATCACTTTCGCTGCATTGCTCCACCACTTGGCGGCAGATACCCAGCAGGGTTTCGGCGTTGGTCAGGTTTTTGTGTTCCTGCTCAAGTTGCTCCAGCTCGGTTTCGCCAAGGCCCAGGCTCTCCAGCTCTTCAAGCTGATAGCTGAGCAGTTGATGGCGAGCGCGTTGTTCGTCGCCGGAATTGGAAAGTCGCTCCAGCTCCTGGCGGGTTTGCCTCCAGCGCTGGGCGGCAAGCTGCACCTGGCGCGCCAGGTCGGTGGCGCCGGCGTATTCGTCGAGCAGGCGGCGATGAGTGTCGGTTTTCAGCAAGGATTGGTGTTCGTGCTGGCTGTGGATATCGATCAGCAACTCGCCCAGTGCCTTTAAATCGCCAAGCGGGCAGGGCGTGCCATTGATGTAGCCGCGTGAACGACCTTCCGCCGTAATGACGCGTCGCAGGATGCACGGGCCTTCATTATTAAGGTCGCGCTCGGCCAGCCAGGCCTCGGCTTCGGGAATATCGGCCAGGTCGAACGTGGCCAGAATGTCGGCCTTGTCTGCGCCGGGGCGTACCACGCCACTGTCGGCGCGGTCGCCCAGGGTCAGGCCCAGGGCGTCGAGCATGATCGATTTGCCGGCGCCGGTTTCGCCTGTGATTACGCTCATCCCGCGATCCAGTTCGAGATCCAGGTGTTCAACGATGGCGTAGTTATGTACGGACAGGTGCACCAGCATGACGGCCGCTCCCAGGCTTTAGGTCTGGTTATTTATACAGTGTTTTATTCAGGGCTGGCAATCCTGGTGCTTAGCTCAATTTGCTTGAGTGCGCGGATTTTTTAGCGCAAAGCGCAATGACGCTGCCGGAATTGATCCAGAGCAAGCGAAAGACTTTTGGTAACGCCTGCGCCCTTGAACCTGAAAATTGTGGCCCCATATACCGGAACAGAAGCGCGAGTTGAGTTCGCGCATGATTTTGAAAGGAGAAATCTATGGCTGACGAACAGACGCAGGATACGCAAACTCCAGACGCCAATTCGGCTGCCGGTGATGAACTGGCAACTCGTGTGCAAGTGCTCGAAGAGCAATTGGCCGCTGCGCAGGATCAATCTTTGCGTGTTGCCGCCGATCTGCAGAACGTCCGCCGCCGTGCCGAGCAGGATGTCGAGAAAGCTCACAAATTCGCGCTGGAAAAATTCGCCAACGACCTGCTGCCGATTATCGACAGCCTGGAGCGTGGCCTTGAGTTGTCCAACCCGGATGACGAAAACATCCGTCCGATGCGCGAAGGGATCGAGCTGACCCTGAAAATGTTCCAGGACACCCTGAAGCGTTATCAGTTGGAAGCCATCGATCCGCAAGGCGGTGAGCCGTTCAATGCTGAGCATCACCAAGCCATGGCCATGCAGGAAAGCCATGACCTGGAGCCCAACAGTGTACTGAAAGTGTTCCAGAAGGGTTATCAGCTCAACGGTCGCTTGCTGCGCCCGGCGATGGTAGTGGTGAGCAAGGCTCCTGCACCCGTTGCACCTTCTATTGATGAGCAGGCTTGAAATCAGTCGTAACGGCCCCATCTATAAGTCAAGCGTTTAAGTGCTACCGCAGTTAGCCACCACTGCTGCGGCAACCTAATTAAAGTTTCGGGAGAGTAAATCATGGGCAAAATTATCGGTATCGACCTGGGGACTACCAACTCCTGCGTCTCCGTGCTGGAAAACGGCGTTGCTAAAGTTATCGAAAACGCCGAAGGCGCGCGTACCACGCCGTCGATCATTGCTTACGCCAACGACGGTGAAATCCTCGTAGGTCAGTCGGCCAAGCGTCAGGCTGTGACCAACCCGCACAACACCCTGTACGCGGTTAAGCGTCTGATCGGTCGTAAGTTCGACGAAGAAGTCGTACAGAAAGACATCAAGATGGTCCCTTACAAAATCGCCAAGGCTGACAACGGTGACGCCTGGGTTGAAGTAAACGGCCAGAAAATGTCGCCGCCGCAAATCTCGGCTGAAATCTTGAAAAAGATGAAGAAAACCGCCGAAGACTACCTCGGTGAAGCCGTGACTGAAGCGGTGATCACCGTTCCGGCCTACTTCAACGACAGCCAGCGTCAGGCGACCAAAGACGCCGGCCGCATCGCTGGCCTGGACGTAAAACGTATCATCAACGAACCCACCGCAGCCGCTCTGGCCTACGGTATGGACAAGGCCAAGGGCGACCACACCGTGATCGTTTATGACCTGGGTGGTGGTACTTTCGACGTCTCCGTCATCGAGATTGCTGAAGTTGATGGCGAGCACCAGTTCGAAGTGTTGGCCACCAACGGCGACACCTTCCTGGGTGGTGAAGACTTTGACATTCGTCTGATCGACTACCTCGTTGACGAATTCAAGAAAGAAAGCGGCATGAACCTTAAGGGTGACCCGCTGGCGATGCAGCGCCTGAAAGAGGCCGCTGAAAAAGCCAAGATCGAGCTGTCTTCGGCTCAGTCGACCGACGTGAACCTGCCGTACATCACTGCAGACGCCACTGGTCCTAAGCACTTGAACGTGAAAATCTCGCGTTCCAAGCTCGAAGCGCTGGTTGAAGACCTGGTACAACGCACCATCGAGCCTTGCCGCATTGCGCTGAAAGACTCCGGTATCGATGTTGGCTCGATCAACGACGTGATCCTGGTTGGCGGTCAGACCCGTATGCCACTGGTTCAGAAGCTGGTCACCGAGTTCTTCGGTAAAGAAGCACGTAAAGACGTGAACCCGGACGAAGCGGTTGCCATGGGTGCTGCGATCCAGGGTGCGGTATTGGCCGGCGACGTGAAAGACGTTCTGCTGTTGGACGTCAGCCCGCTGACCCTGGGTATCGAAACCATGGGTGGCGTGATGACCGCGCTGATCGAGAAAAACACCACGATTCCTACCAAGAAATCGCAAGTGTTCTCGACTGCCGACGACAACCAGGGCGCTGTGACCATTCACGTGCTGCAAGGTGAGCGTAAGCAAGCCGCTCAGAACAAGTCCCTGGGCAAGTTCGACCTGGCTGAGATTCCACCAGCACCACGTGGCGTGCCGCAAATTGAAGTGACCTTCGACATCGATGCCAACGGTATCCTGCACGTAGGTGCCAAAGACAAGGCGACCGGCAAAGAGCAGAAGATCACCATCAAGGCCAACTCCGGTCTGTCTGATGAAGAAATTCAACAGATGATTCGTGATGCTGAAGCCAACGCTGATGCGGATGCCAAGTTTGCTGAGCTGGCCGGTGCACGTAACCAAGGCGATGCCCTGGTTCACTCGACGCGTAAAATGGTCTCCGAAGCAGGCGACAAAGTGACCGCCGAAGAGAAGACCGCGATCGAAGCAGCTGTGGTTGCCCTGGAAACCGCCATTAAAGGCGACGACAAGGCTGCCATCGAAGCCAAGGTTGAGGAGCTGTCGAAAGTCTCCGCACCGGTTGCCCAGAAAATGTACGCCGAGCAAGGCCAGCCGGCAGAAGGCGCTGCACAGCACGCAGAGCCTGAAGCCAAGCACGATGATGTTGTCGATGCCGAGTTCGAAGAAGTCAAAGAGCAGAAGTAAGTTGGTTGCCCGGTTGACCGCTATCAAGCGGTGACTGGTAGGATGTCGCCGCGCGGGAGCTTGCTCCCGCGTTGGCGTGTCTGGGGTATGTGAATTTTTACAGCATGCGACAAGGTTCGGGTGCTGGCGGTGTGATCGGGAATGCTCCTGCTTTCCGAGCAGTAAATACCGCATTTTTGGCCGGGTCCCTGGCTAAAAAGTAGTTATGACCAGGATCGTTGAATTGACGTGAGTTGGGTCCGGGCCTGTATTGGGGCTCAACGAGTTCGGCAAGGCTCAGGAGGGCCGGGCTGAACGTCCTTAAGAGTGCAAAGACTTATGGCAAAGCGTGACTATTACGAAGTGTTGGGTGTGGAGCGCGGCTCCAGCGAGGCGGACCTGAAAAAGGCTTACCGTCGCCTGGCGATGAAGCACCACCCGGACCGTAATCCGGATAGCAAAGAATCCGAAGAGATGTTCAAAGAGGCCAATGAGGCCTACGAATGCTTGTCTGATTCCAGTAAACGCGCGGCCTACGACCAGTATGGCCATGCCGGTGTCGACCCGAGTATGGGTGGCGGCGGTGCCGGTTTTGGTGGTCAGAACTTCTCCGATATTTTCGGCGACGTGTTCAGCGACTTCTTTGGTGGCGGCCGTGGCGGTCAGCGCGGCGGTGCCCAGCGTGGCAGTGACTTGCGTTACACGCTGGAGCTGAACCTGGAAGAGGCTGTGCGCGGTACCACGGTCAATATCCGTGTGCCGACACTGGTCAATTGCAAGCCGTGCGACGGTTCGGGGGCCAAGAAGGGGTCCTCGCCGATTACCTGTCCGACCTGTGGCGGTATTGGCCAGGTGCGCATGCAGCAGGGCTTCTTCTCGGTGCAGCAGACCTGCCCGCGCTGCCATGGCCAGGGCAAGATCATTTCCGATCCGTGCGACTCCTGCCACGGCGAAGGTCGTGTCGAAGAGTACAAGACCCTTTCGGTGAAAGTGCCGGCGGGTGTTGATACCGGTGACCGTATTCGCCTGTCTGGCGAAGGCGAGGCGGGCACTCAAGGTGGCCCGACGGGCGACCTGTACGTGGTGATCAATGTGCGTGAGCACTCGATCTTCCAGCGTGATGGCAAACACCTGTTCTGCGAGGTGCCGATCAGCTTTGTCGACGCGGCATTGGGCGGCGAGCTGGAAATTCCAACCCTTGATGGTCGGGTCAAGCTCAAGATCCCGGAAGGCACCCAGACCGGCAAGCAGTTCCGTATCCGTGGCAAAGGCGTTGCGCCGGTGCGCGGTGGCGGTGCTGGCGACTTGATGTGCCGTGTGGCGGTGGAAACGCCGGTCAATCTGGGTCGCCGTCAACGCGAACTGCTTGAAGAGTTCCGCAGCTCGTTGGAAGGCGATGACTCCCATTCGCCGAAAACCACCGGCTTCTTCGATGGCGTTAAGCGCTTCTTCGGCGACTTGTAAGGACGTGAATATGCGACGTATAGCCGTAATGGGCGCTGCTGGGCGCATGGGCAAGACCTTGGTCGAGGCGGTGCAGCAGCGCTCGCCGGCCTCCGGGCTGACGGCGGCGATTGTTCGCCCTGGCAGCACGCTGATCGGTGCGGACGCCGGTGAGCTGGCCTCGCTGGGTCGCATCGGCGTTTCGTTGTCGGGCAACCTGGAGCAGGTGGCTGACGAGTTTGATGTGCTGATCGACTTCACCTTGCCGGAAGTGATGCTGAAAAACCTGGCGTTCTGCCGCAAGACGGGCAAGGCCATGGTCATCGGCACCACAGGCTTGAATGCCGAGCAGAAGCAGTTGCTGGTGGAGGCGGGCAAGGATATTCCGATCGTCTTCGCCGCCAATTTCAGCGTCGGCGTGAACTTGTCGCTCAAGTTGCTGGACCTGGCCGCGCGCGTGTTGGGTGATGAGGCGGATATCGAGATCATCGAGACCCACCATCGCCACAAGATCGATGCGCCGTCGGGTACTGCACTGCGCATGGGTGAGGCGATTGCCGATGCCCTGGGGCGCGACCTGTCTAAAGTCGCTGTTTACGGGCGTGAAGGCCATACCGGTGCGCGTGCCCATGACACCATCGGCTTTGCCACTGTGCGCGGTGGTGATGTGGTGGGTGATCACACCGTGCTGTTTGCCAGTGAAGGCGAGCGCCTGGAGATCACGCACAAAGCCTCCAGCCGCATGACATTTGCCAAGGGTGCGGTGCGTGCGGCGCTCTGGCTGGAAAGTCGTGAGCCTGGTCTGTATGACATGCGCGACGTGCTGGATCTGCACTAAGAGTAGCCAAAACCGGGCCTCAAGCTTATGCTTAGGCCCCGTTTTTACCCGCTAGGCGACGTCCTGTCGCATTCCCCTGCCTTTAAGGCTCATTAGCGGTGGACCAAAAAAGCCTTTTTCTGTAAGCTACAGCTTTAGTGTGTCCACTAAAAGCGCGCAGAATAATTCAGTGAAGAAGCGGGGTGACGTGTCCATACGTCACTCCGCTTTTTTACAACCTGCGATCGCCCTTTCAGGCTTTATTTACGGGAGGTCTTCTTGACTAAGCCAGCCATACTCGCCCTTGCTGATGGCAGCATTTTTCGCGGCGAAGCCATTGGAGCCGACGGTCAAACCGTTGGAGAGGTAGTGTTTAACACTGCCATGACCGGCTATCAGGAAATCCTTACCGATCCTTCCTACGCCCAGCAAATCGTTACCCTGACCTATCCGCACATCGGCAACACCGGTACTACACCGGAAGACGTCGAGTCTGATCGTGTCTGGTCGGCCGGTCTGGTCATTCGTGATCTGCCACTGGTTGCGAGCAACTGGCGTAACACGATGTCGCTGTCCGATTACTTGAAAGCCAACAATGTTGTGGCGATCGCCGGTATCGATACGCGTCGCCTTACACGCATCCTGCGTGAAAAAGGCTCGCAGAACGGCTGCATCATGGTCGGTGACAATATCTCCGAAGAGGCGGCGATTGCCGCTGCCCAAGGCTTCCCTGGCCTGAAGGGCATGGACCTGGCGAAAGTTGTCAGCGTCAAAGAGAAGTACGAGTGGCGCTCCACTGTCTGGGACTTGAAGACCGACAGTCACGCGACCATCGACGCCAGCGAGCTGCCATACCACGTTGTGGCCTACGACTACGGCGTGAAGTACAACATCCTGCGCATGCTGGTTGAGCGCGGCTGCCGCGTGACCGTGGTGCCGGCGCAAACCCCTGCGAGCGACGTGCTGGCCCTGCAACCGGACGGCGTGTTCCTGTCCAACGGCCCGGGTGACCCTGAGCCGTGCGACTACGCCATCCAGGCAATCAAGGACGTGCTGGAAACCGAGATTCCGGTATTCGGCATCTGCCTCGGTCACCAACTGCTGGCCCTGGCGTCCGGCGCCAAGACCCTGAAAATGGGCCACGGCCACCACGGTGCCAACCACCCGGTACAAGACCTGGACACCGGCGTTGTGATGATCACCAGCCAGAACCACGGTTTTGCGGTGGATGAAGCAACCTTGCCGAGCAACGTTCGCGCCATTCACAAGTCGCTGTTCGACGGCTCCTTGCAAGGCATCGAGCGCACCGACAAGAGCGCGTTCAGCTTCCAGGGCCACCCTGAAGCCAGCCCTGGCCCGAACGACGTAGCGCCGCTGTTCGACCGTTTCATCAATGAGATGGCCAAGCGACGCTGACTGAGAGGCCTGCGGGCGGCCCCGAACCTCGGTGGCCCCCGCAGGCTCTTCAACGATTGTTCAAGACGGCTTGCCGACTGACCTGCGGATTTGAGTGACAAACCCATGCCAAAACGTACAGACATAAAAAGCATCCTGATTCTCGGCGCTGGCCCGATCGTGATCGGCCAGGCTTGCGAATTCGACTACTCCGGCGCTCAGGCCTGTAAAGCCCTGCGCGAAGAGGGTTACCGCGTCATCCTGGTGAACTCCAACCCGGCCACCATCATGACCGACCCGGACATGGCCGACGCCACTTACATCGAACCGATCAAGTGGCAGACCGTTGCCAAGATCATCGAGAAAGAGCGTCCCGACGCGCTGCTGCCGACCATGGGTGGCCAGACCGCACTCAACTGCGCCCTGGACCTGGAGCGCGAAGGCGTTCTGGAGAAGTTCGGCGTAGAGATGATTGGCGCCAACGCCGACACCATCGACAAGGCTGAAGACCGTTCGCGTTTCGACAAGGCCATGAAGTCCATCGGCCTTGACTGCCCGCGCTCCGGTATTGCCCACAGCATGGAAGAGGCCAACGCGGTTCTCGAAAAGCTGGGCTTCCCATGCATCATTCGTCCGTCCTTCACCATGGGCGGCACCGGTGGCGGTATTGCTTACAACCGTGAAGAGTTCGAAGAAATCTGCGCCCGTGGCCTGGACCTGTCGCCGACCAAAGAGCTGCTGATCGACGAATCCCTGATCGGCTGGAAAGAGTACGAGATGGAGGTTGTCCGCGACAAAAAGGACAACTGCATCATCGTCTGCTCCATCGAAAACTTCGACCCGATGGGCGTGCACACCGGCGACTCGATCACCGTTGCTCCGGCGCAGACCCTGACGGACAAGGAATACCAGATCATGCGTAACGCCTCGTTGGCGGTACTGCGTGAGATCGGCGTTGAAACCGGCGGTTCCAACGTTCAGTTCGGCATCTGCCCGGACACCGGTCGTATGGTCGTGATCGAGATGAACCCGCGTGTGTCGCGTTCTTCGGCACTGGCATCGAAAGCGACCGGCTTCCCGATTGCGCGCATCGCCGCCAAGTTGGCGATCGGTTACACCTTGGACGAGCTGCAAAACGAAATCACGGGCGGCGCTACGCCGGCGTCTTTCGAGCCGTCCATCGACTACGTCGTGACCAAGCTGCCGCGCTTTGCCTTCGAGAAGTTCGCCAAGGCCGACGCACGCCTGACCACTCAGATGAAGTCGGTTGGCGAAGTAATGGCCATCGGCCGGACCTTCCAGGAATCCCTGCAGAAAGCCCTGCGCGGCCTGGAAGTGGGTGTTTGCGGCCTGGATGAAAAGCTCGACCTGAGCAACCCGGAAAGCATGAGCGTGCTCAAGCGCGAGCTGACCGTGCCGGGCGCCGAGCGTATCTGGTACGTGGCCGATGCTTTCCGCGCGGGTATGACCGTCGAACAGATCTTCGGCATGAACATGATCGATCCGTGGTTCCTGGTGCAGATCGAAGATCTGATCAAGGAAGAAGAGAAGGTCAAGACCCTCGGTCTGTCCTCTATCGACCGCGACCTGATGTTCCGCCTCAAGCGCAAAGGTTTCTCCGATCAGCGTCTGGCCAAGCTGCTGGGTGTGACCGAGAAGAACCTGCGCACCCACCGCCACAAGCTGGAAATCTTCCCGGTCTACAAGCGCGTTGATACCTGCGCGGCCGAGTTCGCCACCGACACCGCGTATCTGTACTCCACTTACGAGGAAGAGTGCGAGGCCGCGCCGTCGGGCCGCGACAAGATCATTATCCTGGGCGGCGGTCCGAACCGTATTGGCCAGGGTATCGAGTTCGACTACTGCTGCGTACACGCCGCCCTCGCGCTGCGCGAAGACGGGTACGAGACCATCATGGTCAACTGCAACCCGGAAACTGTTTCGACTGACTACGACACTTCCGACCGTCTGTACTTTGAGCCGGTAACCCTGGAAGACGTGCTGGAAATCTGCCGCGTCGAGAAGCCGAAAGGCGTGATCGTGCAGTACGGCGGCCAAACCCCGCTGAAGCTGGCGCGTGCCCTGGAAGCGGCCGGCGTGCCGATCATCGGCACCAGCCCTGACGCCATCGACCGTGCCGAAGACCGTGAGCGCTTCCAGCAAATGGTCGAGCGCCTGAACCTGCGTCAGCCGCCAAACGCCACCGTGCGCAGCGAAGACGAAGCCATCCGCGCCGCCAGCAAGATTGGCTACCCGCTGGTGGTGCGTCCGTCCTACGTATTGGGCGGCCGGGCGATGGAAATCGTCTACGAAGAAGAAGAACTCAAGCGCTACCTGCGTGATGCGGTGAAAGTGTCGAACGACAGCCCGGTGCTGCTGGACCACTTCCTCAACTGCGCCATCGAAATGGACGTGGATGCGGTGTGCGACGGTACCGACGTAGTCATCGGCGCGATCATGCAGCACATCGAACAGGCTGGCGTTCACTCCGGTGACTCCGCTTGCTCGCTGCCGCCGTACTCGCTGCCAGCGCACATCCAGGACGAGATGCGCGAACAGGTCAAGAAAATGGCCCTGGAACTGGGCGTGGTCGGCCTGATGAACGTTCAGTTGGCGCTGCAAGGCGAAGACATCTACGTCATCGAAGTGAACCCGCGTGCTTCGCGTACTGTGCCATTTGTTTCCAAGTGCATCGGTGTGTCCCTGGCCATGATCGCTGCCCGCGTGATGGCGGGTAAGACCCTGAAGGAAATCGGCTTCACCAAGGAAATCATTCCTAACTTCTACAGCGTGAAAGAGGCGGTGTTCCCATTCGCCAAATTCCCTGGTGTGGACCCGATCCTGGGCCCAGAGATGAAGTCCACCGGTGAAGTGATGGGTGTGGGTGACACTTTCGGTGAAGCATTCGCCAAGGCCCAGATGGGCGCCAGCGAAGTGCTGCCGACCGGCGGTACTGCGTTTATCAGCGTGCGTGATGATGACAAACCACTGGTTGCAGGCGTGGCCCGTGATCTGATCAACTTGGGCTTTGAAGTCGTGGCAACTGCCGGGACCGCCAAGCTGATCGAAGCTGCCGGCCTGAAAGTACGTCGCGTGAACAAGGTGACGGAAGGCCGTCCGCACGTGGTCGACATGATCAAGAATGACGAAGTCACGCTGATCATCAACACCACCGAAGGTCGCCAGTCGATCGCGGACTCCTACTCCATTCGTCGTAATGCCTTGCAGCACAAGATCTACTGCACCACCACCATTGCTGCTGGCGAAGCCATCTGCGAAGCGCTCAAGTTCGGTCCGGAAAAGACCGTGCGTCGCTTGCAGGATCTACACGCAGGATTGAAGGCATGACCAAATACCCAATGACCGTCCAGGGCTTCAAGGCCCTGGAAGAGGAGCACGCCCATCTGACCAAGGTCGTCCGCCCGAAGCTGAGCCAGGACATCGGTACGGCCCGCGAGCTGGGTGACTTGAAGGAAAACGCCGAATACCACGCTGCTCGAGAGCAGCAGGGTATGGTTGAGGCGCGGATCCGTGATATCGAAGGCCGCCTGCAGAACTCGGTGGTGATCGACGTAACGACCATTCCTAAAACCGGCAAGGTGATTTTCGGCACCACCGTGGAAATCGCCAACGTCGAAACGGATGAAAGCGTGGTTTACCACATCGTCGGTGAGGACGAGGCTGACTTCAAGCTCGGCAAGATCTCCGTCGGTTCGCCACTGGCCCGCGCCTTGATTGCCAAGGAAGAGGGTGATGTGGTGACCGTTAAGACGCCAGGTGGCGTTACCGAGTACGAGATTGTTGAAGTTCGTCACGTCTGAAAGGCGGCGCCCGCTTCGTGCGGGCGCCATGCTTTGGCAGCTCGCCCAGATGCTTTGGGTGGGTGGCCTATGGTTGTTGCACATCGGTGTGCTGCCGGTGTTGGGCCTGATTGGCCTGGCACCGCTGCTGATCGATGAGCTCAACGGAATGCTGAGTGCGCTGCTGGTGGGTTTTTCAGCGGCGTGCGTGACGCTCCAGGCATTGGTGCTGGTCAAGACCGAGGGTTTGAGGAGCTTGTGGCGGGATATTCGCGGCCAACTGCTGTTGATGGCGCTGTATGCGTGCGCAATGTTTTGCGTGGTGCATGTGTGGCTGCCGCAAGCGTTGCGCTGGCAGCTATTCAGCTATCTTGTGCTAGGGTTCTCCGGCCTGGTGCTGGTTATACAGCCGGCACCGGGATGGAGCGGCGGGGCGCGCGAAGCACGCCCGTGACCCTTGTATTACTTGAAGCGGTGTACGTTCGACAGCTGCTTGTTGACGCTGAAGTTCTTGCGATACAGCAGTGCCATCTTGCCGATGACCTGTACCAGGTCCGCTTTGCCGACCTTGCACAGTTCTGCAATGGCGGCCAAACGCGCTTCGCGGTCAAGGATGTTGACCTTGATCTTGATCAGTTCATGATCGCCCAATGCGCGTTCCAGTTCGGCTAACACACCTTCAGTCAAACCGTTGTCTGCCACAATCAGAACTGGTTTCAGATGGTGGCCAATGGATTTGTACTGTTTCTTCTGCTCTTGAGTGAGCGGCATAATCTGACCCCTGCGTCTGATCTTGTAAAAAGCGGCGGCCAGTTTACCCGAGCGAGTCCGGGACCGCCCAGTTAATCACGACCCGTTTTATTTTCGAGGTGGCCCGTGGCCCGTTCCAAAACCAGCCTTAAGTGGCTACAAGAACATTTCAACGATCCTTACGTCAAAAAGGCGCAAAAGGACGGCTACCGTTCCCGGGCCAGCTACAAACTGCTGGAGATCCAGGACAAGGATAAATTGATTCGTCCAGGCATGAGCGTTATCGACCTTGGCGCAGCCCCTGGTGGCTGGTCCCAAGTGACCAGTCGTCTGATTGGTGGGCAAGGACGATTGATCGCTTCAGACATCCTTGAGATGGACAGCATCCCGGATGTGACCTTTGTACACGGCGACTTCACCCAGGACACGGTGTTGGCCGAGATCCTTGAGGCTGTGGGAAATTCGCAGGTAGACCTTGTGATTTCCGACATGGCCCCCAATATGAGTGGATTACCGGCCGTTGATATGCCGCGAGCCATGTTCCTGTGCGAGTTGGCACTGGATCTGGCGGGTCGGGTTTTGCGTCCCGGTGGTGATTTCCTGGTGAAAGTCTTCCAGGGCGAAGGTTTTGACGAGTACCACAAGAACATTCGCAAATTGTTCGACAAGGTACAGACGCGCAAACCAGACTCTTCGCGAGACCGGTCACGCGAGCAATACCTGCTGTGCCGCGGCTTCCGTGGTGTCGAAGGTGCGGAGAGCGAAGAGCGTTTTTGAGGAATTCGAGGAGGGCGATAGGTTTTTTTATATCGCTTTCGTCACGAAGCTTTACGAATATTGTGTAGTCAAAGTTTCACAAAGGGTTACAGACGGCGCCTGCCAGAGTTGTAGGTAATGTAGTAAGTTAGGCCGGTGAATATCATGCGAAGCGCGCGCCAGTAGCGGAGCTTGCTTCAGAGGGTAGTTAATTGAACGATATGGCAAAGAATCTGATCCTGTGGTTGATCATCGCGGCTGTCCTGGTGACGGTGATGAACAACTTCTCCAGCCCTAACGAGCCGCAGACCCTCAACTATTCCGACTTCATCCAGCAAGTTAAGGATGGCAAGGTCGAGCGCGTAGCGGTTGATGGCTACGTGATCACCGGCAAGCGCAACGATGGCGACAGCTTCAAGACCATTCGTCCGGCAATCCAGGACAACGGTCTGATCGGCGACTTGGTGGATAACCACGTAGTGGTTGAAGGCAAGCAGCCTGAACAGCAGAGCATCTGGACTCAGCTATTGGTCGCGAGCTTCCCGATCCTGGTGATTATCGCCGTGTTCATGTTCTTCATGCGCCAGATGCAAGGTGGTGCGGGAGGCAAGGGCGGGCCGATGAGCTTCGGCAAGAGCAAGGCGCGCCTGCTCTCTGAAGATCAGGTGAAAACCACCCTGGCTGACGTCGCAGGTTGTGATGAAGCCAAGGAAGAAGTCGGTGAGCTGGTTGAGTTCCTGCGTGATCCGGGCAAGTTCCAGCGCCTGGGCGGCCGTATTCCTCGCGGCGTGCTGATGGTCGGTCCTCCGGGTACCGGTAAAACCTTGCTGGCCAAGGCGATTGCCGGTGAAGCCAAGGTGCCGTTCTTCACCATTTCCGGTTCTGACTTCGTCGAGATGTTCGTCGGTGTTGGTGCCAGCCGTGTTCGCGATATGTTCGAACAGGCCAAAAAGCACGCACCGTGCATCATCTTCATCGACGAAATCGACGCCGTGGGTCGCCATCGTGGCGCCGGCATGGGTGGCGGTCACGATGAGCGTGAGCAGACCCTCAACCAATTGCTGGTTGAGATGGACGGCTTTGAAATGAATGACGGCATCATCGTCATCGCCGCGACTAACCGTCCGGATGTGCTCGACCCAGCGTTGCTGCGTCCAGGCCGTTTCGACCGTCAGGTTGTGGTGGGGCTGCCGGATATTCGCGGTCGCGAACAGATCCTGAAAGTACACATGCGCAAAGTGCCAATGGGTGACGACGTGGCTCCGGCCGTGATTGCCCGTGGTACGCCAGGCTTCTCCGGTGCCGACCTGGCCAACCTGGTCAACGAGGCTTCGTTGTTCGCTGCCCGTACCGGCAAGCGCATTGTGGAAATGAAAGAGTTCGAACTGGCCAAAGACAAGATCATGATGGGTGCCGAGCGCAAATCCATGGTCATGTCCGAGAAAGAGAAGCAGAACACCGCTTATCACGAAGCCGGTCACGCCATTGTTGGTCGCGTTGTGCCTGAGCATGACCCGGTCTACAAAGTGTCGATCATTCCTCGTGGCCGTGCGCTGGGTGTGACCATGTTCCTGCCGGAAGAGGATCGTTACAGCCTCTCCAAGCGTGCGCTGATCAGCCAGATCTGTTCTCTGTATGGCGGCCGGATTGCTGAAGAGATGACGCTTGGCTTCGACGGTGTGACCACCGGTGCTTCCAACGACATCATGCGTGCCAGCCAGATTGCGCGGAACATGGTGACCAAGTGGGGGTTGTCGGAAAAACTCGGTCCTTTGATGTATGCCGAGGAAGAAGGCGAAGTATTCCTGGGTCGTGGTGGCGGCGGTCAAGCTGCCAGCTTCTCGGGTGAGACAGCCAAGCTGATTGACTCCGAAGTGCGCAGCATCATTGACCAGTGCTACGGCACGGCCAAGCAGATCCTGACGGATAACCGCGACAAGCTCGATGCAATGGCTGATGCGCTGATGAAGTACGAAACCATTGATGCCGATCAGATTGACGACATCATGGCGGGTCGCGCACCGCGTGAGCCTCGTGATTGGGAAGGTGGTTCGGGTACCTCGGGCACCCCGCCTGTGGTACAGAACGAACGTCCTGAAGCCCCAATCGGCGGCCCCGCAGCTGATCACTAAGGTTTGAAATGACTTCTGCGCTATCCTCCACCCGGTTGCCTTGCGGCAACCGGGTTCTTGATTTGGCCCATACGCATGTCATGGGCATTCTTAATGTAACCCCCGATTCTTTTTCTGACGGCGGCCGCTTCAATCAGCAGGATGCCGCGTTGCGTCATGCCGAGGCGATGGTGGCGGCTGGCGCGACCTTGATTGATGTCGGTGGTGAGTCAACTCGACCGGGCGCTCGCGTGGTTTCTCCCTTGGAGGAGCTGGAGCGGGTCGCGCCAATCGTCGAGCGGATTGCCCGTGAGCTGGATGTGATCATCTCGGTGGACACCTCGACTCCCGCAGTAATGCGCGAGACAGCGCGCCTCGGTGCGGGGCTGATCAACGATGTGCGCTCCCTTCAGCGTGATGGCGCGCTGGATGCGGCGGCGGCAACCGGACTGCCGGTGTGCCTTATGCATATGTTGGGAGAGCCCGGCAATATGCAGGACAGCCCGCATTACGATGATCTGGTTGGTGAGGTGAGTGGGTTTCTTGCGCAAAGAATGACTCAATGCGCCAAGGTGGGCATCGCAGCCGAAAAGATTATCCTGGATCCCGGGTTTGGCTTCGCCAAGACCCTGCAACACAACTTGAGCCTGTTCAAGCATATGGAAGCTTTGCACGCCCTTGGTCGACCCTTGTTGGTCGGCGTGTCGCGCAAGAGCATGATAGGGCTGGCCCTGAATCGCCCTGTGGGTGAGCGGTTGTACGGTGGCCTGGCGTTGGCGGCACTTGCCGTGACCAAGGGCGCGCGTATTTTGCGGGTGCATGATGTCGCCGAGACGGTTGATGTGGTGCGCATGCTGGCCGCGGTAGAATCAGCCGAATAGAACGATGGAGCACTTATGACTAAAAAATATTTTGGCACCGACGGTATTCGTGGTCGGGTCGGCGAATTCCCGATTACTCCTGACTTTATGCTTAAGCTGGGCTGGGCCGCAGGTATGGCGTTCCGCAGCATGGGCGCTTGCCGCATCCTGGTGGGCAAAGACACTCGCATCTCGGGTTACATGTTCGAATCTGCGCTGGAGGCGGGGCTGTCTGCCGCAGGCGCCGATGTCATGCTGCTGGGGCCCATGCCGACGCCGGCAATCGCTTACCTGACGCGTACCTTCCACGCTGAAGCCGGTATCGTGATCAGTGCCTCGCACAATCCCCATGATGACAACGGCATCAAGTTCTTCTCGGGCCAGGGCACCAAGCTGCCGGACGAGATCGAGCTGATGATCGAAGAGTTGCTGGACGCGCCGATGACCGTGGTTGAGTCCAGCAAGCTGGGCAAGGTCTCGCGTATCAATGACGCCTCAGGCCGTTACATCGAGTTCTGCAAGAGCAGTGTGCCGACCAGCACCAACTTTGCCGGCCTCAAAATTGTTGTCGACTGTGCTCACGGTGCAACCTACAAAGTGGCGCCCAGCGTATTCAAGGAGCTGGGTGCCGATGTGACGGTGCTGTCGGCCCAGCCAAATGGTTTGAATATCAACGATAACTGCGGCTCGACGCATATGGAGCAGCTGCAGGCTGCTGTCCTGGCCGAGCACGCTGACCTCGGTATTGCCTTCGATGG
The DNA here is from genome assembly GCF_013385245.1 of Pseudomonas sp. IPO3747. Lineage (NCBI taxonomy): Bacteria > Pseudomonadati > Pseudomonadota > Gammaproteobacteria > Pseudomonadales > Pseudomonadaceae > Pseudomonas > Pseudomonas sp. IPO3747. Next base: position 49,825 of record NZ_JACAQL010000010.1, on the reverse strand, counting down.
CGACGGTGACCGCGTATTGATGGTGGATCACACCGGTGCGGTGGTTGATGGCGATGAGCTGTTGTTCATCATTGCCCGCGACCTGCATGAGCGTGACAAGCTGCAAGGCGGTGTGGTTGGCACGCTGATGAGCAATCTCGGGCTTGAGTTGGCCTTGGCCGAGCTTGGGATTCCGTTTGTACGCGCCAATGTCGGTGACCGCTATGTCATCGCCGAGCTGCTGGAGCGTAACTGGCTGGTGGGCGGAGAGAACTCGGGGCATGTGGTTTGCTTCCAGCACACCACCACGGGCGATGCCATTATTGCTGCGCTGCAGGTATTGCTGTCCTTGCGTCGTCGCAAAGAGAGTCTGGCTCAAGCGCGCCAGGCGCTGCGCAAGTGCCCGCAGGTTCTACTGAATGTGCGCTTTGCCGGTGGCGAAAACCCTATCGAGCACCCTGCTGTCAAAGACGCCTGCGAGCGTGTGACCCTTGCAATGGCTGGGCGTGGCCGCGTGTTGTTGCGCAAGTCCGGCACAGAGCCGCTGGTGCGTGTCATGGTCGAAGGCGAGGACGAAACACAGGTTCGCGGCCACGCCGAAGACCTGGCAAAACTGGTAACTGAAATTTGCGCCTGAATTCGGCTTGCCAGTGATGGTGTGGTTGGGTAACATCTGCGCCCACTTTGACCGACGAGGTACAGCATGCGTCGCACTATGGTAGCTGGTAACTGGAAGATGCACGGTACCCGCGCCAGTGTCGCTGAGCTGATCAATGGCCTTCGTCACTTGGCCTTGCCTAGCGGTGTTGATGTTGCGGTTTTCCCGCCTTGCTTGCATATCAACCAGGTGGTTGATGGTTTGAAAGGCAAGTCGATTCAGGTCGGCGCGCAGAACTCTGCGGTGGAACCCATGCAAGGTGCGTTGACCGGTGAGATTTCACCGAGTCAGCTGGTTGATGCGGGTTGTTCCTATGTGCTTGTCGGGCACTCCGAGCGCCGTCAGATGATGGGCGAGCGTGATGGGACACTCAACCGCAAGTTCGCAGCGGCACAGGCTTGTGGCTTGATTCCAGTGTTGTGCATAGGGGAGACCCTGGAGCAGCGTGAATCGGGCAAGACTCTTGAGGTTGTCTCGCGTCAGCTGGGCAGCATCATCGAGGAGCTGGGTGTTGGTGCATTTGCAAAGGCAGTAATTGCTTACGAGCCGGTCTGGGCCATTGGCACCGGGCTGACTGCTACACCGCAACAAGCGCAGGATGTGCATGCAGCCATCCGCGCGCAGTTAGCGGCAGAGAATTCTGAAGTCGCGCAAGGTGTGCGGCTTCTATACGGCGGCAGCGTGAAGGCGGCCAATGCGGTCGAACTGTTCGGCATGCCGGATATCGATGGGGGGCTCATTGGTGGAGCTTCCCTGAATGCAGATGAGTTCGGTGCGATCTGTCGCGCCGCGGGAAACTGAAAAAATGCTGGAAACAGTCGTAGTCGTTTTTCATCTGTTGGCTGCCCTGGGCGTAGTTGCCCTGGTTTTGTTGCAACAGGGTAAAGGTGCGGATGCTGGTGCGTCTTTCGGTGCAGGTGCTTCAAATACTGTGTTCGGAAGCCAAGGTTCCTCTACCTTTCTTAGTAAGTTTACTGCTATACTTGCCGCCGGTTTCTTCATAACCAGCTTGGGGTTAGGTTACTTTGCTAAAGAGAAAGCTCATGTGCTGACTCAGGTAGGTCTCCCAAACCCAGCGGTGTTGGAAGTACCAAAAGCAAAACCGGCTTCTGATGATGTCCCGGTGCTTCAAGAGCAAAAGTCGGCTACTCCAGCGACTGACGTACCTCCAGCTCAAGAGCAGAAGTAAGAAGGGTTGTAAACGCTGTATTGCCGAGGTGGTGGAATTGGTAGACACGCAACCTTGAGGTGGTTGTGCCCATAGGGTGTAGGGGTTCGAGTCCCCTTCTCGGTACCAATTATCAGGAGAGCCCGCTGTTGCGGGCTTTCTTGTAGGTGGAAGGTTACATTGACCCTGTAAGGGATCGGTCGTATACTTCCGCCCCAGCTTTGTCGCGGGGTGGAGCAGTCTGGTAGCTCGTCGGGCTCATAACCCGAAGGTCGTCGGTTCAAATCCGGCCCCCGCAACCAGTTTTAGCGGAGCCCCTTTTAAGGGGCTTTTTGTTAGCTGGACACTTTCAACGCCGCTGTTCGACGGCGTTTCAAGGATGGGCGTTTCGCCCATTTTTTTATTTTGCACAGCATGCACATACATGCACGAGGGGGTTCAGGTGTCGAGCAAGCTAGAAGAGTTGCAGGCCTTGCTGGCCCCGGTGGTCGTGGCCCTAGGCTATGAATGCTGGGGTATTGAGTTTTCGGCTCAAGGTCGCCACTCAATGTTGCGCGTTTATATCGATAAAGAGGGCGGCGTGCTGGTGGACGATTGTGCCATTGTCAGCCGTCAGATCAGCGGTGTGCTGGATGTTGAAGATCCAATCGCCGTTGAATACACCCTCGAAGTTTCCTCGCCAGGCATGGAACGCCCACTGTTCACTATTGATCAGTTTGCAAAATTTGCCGGTGAACAAGTGAAGATCAAGCTGCGCTCACCCTTTGAAGGGCGACGCAACTTTCAGGGCCTTCTGCGCGGTGTAGAAGAACAGGATGTCGTGGTGCAGGTAGAAGACCATGAGTTCCTGTTGCCGATCGATATGATCGACAAGGCCAACATTATTCCCAGTTTTGACTGAGACGCGGATCCCGCGGATCCAATGGCTTGCGAAAGGCGAGGCGTACGATGAGCAAAGAAGTACTGCTGGTTGTTGAGTCGGTATCCAATGAAAAGGGCGTACCGGCAAACGTGATTTTTGAAGCGCTGGAGCTGGCCCTGGCCACTGCTACCAAAAAGCGTTTTGAAGACGAAGTTGATCTGCGTGTGGAAATCAACCGCCACACCGGTGCCTATGAGACTTTCCGTCGCTGGACGGTCGTCGAAGAAGCCGATCTTGATGATCCGGCCATCGAAACCTGGCCGAGCAAGGTTGCGCAAACGCATCCGGGCGCCCAGGTCGGTGATGTCGTCGAAGAAAAGATCGAGTCGATCGAATTCGGCCGTATTGCTGCACAGACTGCCAAGCAAGTCATCGTGCAGAAGGTTCGCGAAGCTGAGCGCGCTCAAGTCGTTGACGCTTATCGCGAGCGCCTGGGTGAAATCATCTCCGGCACCGTGAAAAAAGTTACTCGTGACAATGTGATCGTTGACCTGGGCAACAACGCTGAAGCGTTGCTGGCCCGCGAAGACATCATCTCTCGCGAAACCTTCCGTGTCGGCGTGCGTCTGCGTGCGCTGCTCAAGGAAATCCGCACCGAGAACCGCGGCCCTCAGTTGATCCTGTCGCGTACCGCGCCGGAAATGCTGATCGAACTGTTCCGCATCGAAGTGCCGGAAATCGCCGAAGGCCTGATCGAAGTCATGGCTGCGTCTCGCGACCCGGGTTCGCGCGCCAAGATCGCGGTCCGCTCCAAGGACAAACGCATCGACCCGCAGGGCGCTTGCATTGGTATGCGCGGTTCGCGCGTCCAGGCAGTGTCGGGCGAGTTGGGCGGTGAGCGTGTGGATATCGTGCTGTGGGACGATAACCCGGCGCAGTTCGTGATCAACGCCATGTCGCCAGCTGAAGTGGCGGCAATTATCGTTGACGAAGATGCCCATGCAATGGACATCGCCGTTGGCGCAGACAATCTGGCTCAGGCCATTGGTCGTGGTGGTCAGAACGTGCGTCTGGCCAGCCAACTGACCGGCTGGACCCTGAACGTGATGACCGAATCGGACATCCAGGCTAAGCAGCAAGCTGAAACCGGTGACATCCTGCGCAACTTCATCGACGAGCTGGAAGTCGACGAAGACCTGGCGCAGGTGCTGGTAGATGAAGGCTTCACCAGCCTGGAAGAGATTGCCTACGTACCGTTGGAAGAAATGCTCAACATCGACGGCTTTGACGAAGACACCGTCAACGAGCTTCGCGCTCGAGCCAAGGATCGCTTGTTGACTAAAGCCATCGCTACTGAGGAAAAGCTGGCAGACGCCCATCCGGCCGAAGACCTGCTCTCGCTTGAGGGTATGGACAAGGATTTGGCGATGGAACTGGCGGTGCGCGGCGTAATTACCCGCGAAGACCTGGCCGAGCAGTCTATTGACGATCTGCTCGACATCGACGGCATTGACGAAGATCGTGCCGGCAAGTTGATCATGGCCGCCCGAGCCCATTGGTTCGAGTAACTAGGCGCGGCCTGAGGAGAGAAGTGCATGACGCAAGTCACGGTGAAACAACTGGCCGATGAGGTCAAAACACCGGTAGAGCGCCTGTTGCAGCAGATGCGTGAGGCAGGTCTGCCGCACACCGCCGCCGATGAAGGTGTGAGCGATAGTGAGAAGCAGTCTTTGCTGACTCACTTGAAGAGCAGCCACAAGGCGAAAGTGGAAGAACCGCGCAAGATTACATTGCAGCGCAAAACCACCAGCACCCTGCGTGTTGCTGGTAGCAAAAGCATCAGCGTTGAAGTGCGCAAGAAGAAAGTCTTCGTACAGCGCAGCCCGGAAGAAATCGAAGCCGAGCGCAAGCGCGAGCTGGAAGAACGTCGCGCAGTAGAAAATGCTGCTCGTCAGAAGGCTGAAGAAGAAGCCAAGCGTCGCGCCGAAGAAGAAGCGCGTCGCCAGCCTGCTGCTGCGCAACCTGCTGCCACTGAAGCAGCCGCTGCGCCTAGCGCGCCAGTTGAAGCTGTGCGTGAGGCCGCCCCGGTTGCCGCAGCTCCTGCAGCTGACGCTCGCAAGCGCGACGAACCTCGTCGTCCGGACAAACCACGTGCCGACGATAACAATCGTCGCGGTGGTGGTGGCGATGGTGAGCGTAAAAACGCTCCGCATCGTGCTTCGGTCAAAGAGAAAGCGCCTGCTCCACGCGTTGCCCCACGTACTACCGACGAAGAAAGCGATGGCTTCCGTCGTGGTGGTCGCGGCAAGGCCAAGCTGAAAAAACGCAACGCCCACGGTTTCCAGAGCCCAACCGGCCCTGTCGTGCGTGAAGTGAAGATCGGCGAGACCATCACTGTTGGCGATCTCGCCCAGCAGATGTCGGTCAAGGCAGCTGAAATCATCAAGTTCATGTTCAAGCTGGGCACTCCAGCCACCATCAACCAGGTACTGGACCAGGAAACTGCCCAGTTGGTTGCTGAAGAGCTGGGCCACAAAGTGACCCTGGTCAGCGACACCGCCCTGGAAGATTCCCTGGCTGAGTCCCTGAAGTTTGAAGGTGAGGCTGTTTCCCGTGCACCGGTTGTGACCGTAATGGGCCACGTTGACCACGGTAAAACTTCCCTGCTCGACTACATCCGTCGTGCCAAGGTTGCTGCAGGCGAAGCCGGCGGCATTACCCAGCACATCGGCGCGTACCACGTTGAAACCGAGCGTGGCATGGTGACTTTCCTCGACACCCCTGGTCACGCTGCGTTTACCGCAATGCGTGCCCGTGGTGCCAAGGCTACCGACATCGTGATCCTGGTCGTTGCAGCGGACGACGGCGTGATGCCGCAAACCATCGAAGCCGTTCAGCACGCGAAAGCGGCTGGCGTACCGCTGGTGGTTGCAGTGAACAAAATCGACAAGCCGGGCGCTGATCTCGATCGCATCCGTAGCGAACTGTCGGTTCACGGCGTGACTTCTGAAGAGTGGGGTGGCGAGACGCCATTCGTGTCGGTATCCGCAAAAATGGGTACTGGCGTTGACGAACTGCTCGAAGCTGTTCTGTTGCAAGCCGAAGTACTCGAGTTGACCGCTACTCCATCGGCCCCTGGTCGTGGTGTTGTGGTTGAATCGCGTCTGGACAAGGGCCGTGGCCCGGTTGCGACCGTTCTGGTTCAAGACGGTACCCTGCGCCAAGGCGACATGGTGCTCGTTGGTTCGAACTACGGCCGTGTACGTGCCATGCTCGACGAGAACGGCAAGCCAATCAAGGAAGCCGGCCCGGCTATCCCGGTCGAGATCCTCGGCCTGGACGGTACCCCGGACGCTGGCGACGAGATGAGCGTAGTTGCCGACGAGAAGAAAGCCCGTGAAGTGGCTCTGTTCCGTCAAGGCAAGTTCCGCGAAGTCAAGCTGGCCCGTGCTCACGCCGGCAAGCTGGAAAACATCTTCGAGAACATGGGCCAGGAAGAGAAGAAGACGCTTAACATCGTCCTCAAATCTGACGTTCGTGGCTCCCTCGAAGCGTTGAACGGCGCCTTGAACGGCCTGGGTAACGACGAAGTGCAAGTGCGCGTTGTGGGTGGCGGTGTCGGTGGTATCACCGAATCCGACGCCAACCTGGCACTGGCTTCCAACGCTGTACTGTTCGGCTTCAACGTGCGTGCCGATGCTGGCGCTCGCAAGATCGTCGAGCAGGAAGGCCTGGACATGCGTTACTACAACGTCATCTACGACATCATCGAAGACGTCAAGAAAGCCCTTACCGGCATGCTTGGCAGCGATGTCCGGGAGAACATCCTGGGTGTTGCCGAGGTGCGTGACGTGTTCCGCTCGCCGAAATTCGGTGCGATCGCCGGTTGCATGGTTATCGAAGGTACTGTGTACCGTAACCGTCCGATCCGTGTACTGCGTGAAGACATCGTTATCTTCGAAGGCGAGCTGGAATCCCTGCGCCGCTTCAAGGATGACGCTTCCGAAGTACGTGCCGGCATGGAATGCGGTATCGGCGTCAAGAGCTACAACGACGTCAAGGCTGGCGACAAGATCGAAGTCTACGAGAAGGTCCAGGTTGCTCGCAGCCTCTAACTCGCGCACTTCCGGAGCCACGCCGCGTGTGGGCATGCAAATGCCCCGCGCAGCGTACGGACTCTAAACGCAACGCCCGGTCTGGCTTTTGTCAGGCCGGGCGTTTGCCGCTTTCAGACCCCACGGGTTTCACCGTGTGGCAGTAACAGGTAACAAGACATGGCAAAAGAATACAGCCGTACCCAACGTATCGGCGATCAGATGCAGCGTGAGCTGGCCCAACTGATCCGTCGCGAAGTCAAAGACCCGCGCGTTGGCCTGGTCACCATCACCGCCGTTGAAGTGAGCCGTGACGTGGGTCACGCCAAGATCTTCATCACCGTGATGGGGCAGGACAACAGCGAAGAAATCGCGCAAAGCATCAAGGTGCTCAACTCGGCTGCAGGCTTCCTGCGTATGCAGTTGGCCCGTGAAATGAAGCTGCGCAGTGTTCCCCAGTTGCACTTCCACTACGACGAAAGCGTCGTGCGTGGTGCGCACCTGTCGGCATTGATCGAGCGCGCCGTGGCTGAAGACAGCCAGCACCCGTCCACACCTGAAGACGCCAAGGAGTAAGCGGTGGCTCAGGTCAAACGTATCCGTCGCAACGTCAGCGGCATCATTCTGCTCGACAAGCCCATTGGCTTTACCTCCAATGCCGCGCTGCAGAAGGTTCGCTGGCTGCTCAATGCCGAGAAGGCCGGGCACACCGGCAGCCTCGACCCATTGGCCACCGGTGTACTGCCGTTGTGCTTTGGCGAGGCCACCAAGTTCTCGCAATACCTGCTCGATTCCGACAAGGGTTACGAAACCCTCATGCAACTGGGCAAGACCACCACCACGGCCGATGCCGAAGGTGATGTTCTGCAGGTTCGCGACGTGACCGTTGGTCGTGCTGATATCGAGGCCGTTTTACCCGCTTTTCGTGGGCAAATCAGTCAGATACCGCCGATGTACTCGGCGCTCAAGCGTGATGGCCAGCCTCTTTACAAGCTGGCACGTGCGGGCGAAGTAGTGGAGCGTGAACCGCGTTCTGTTACTATTGCGCGGCTTGAATTGCTCGCCAGTGAGGGCGACACCGCACGATTGTCGGTGGACTGCAGCAAAGGCACCTATATTCGTACCCTGGTGGAAGATATCGGTGAGCAACTGGGCTGTGGTGCATACGTTGCAGAGCTGCGACGTACTCAAGCCGGACCTTTCACCCTGGCCCAGACGGTCACGCTGGAAGAGTTGGAAGCGGTACATGCCGAAGGCGGCAATGAAGCGGTTGATCGCTTCCTGATGCCATCGGACAGCGGTTTGCTGGATTGGCCATTGCTGCACTTCTCGGAGCACAGCGCGTTCTACTGGCTAAACGGTCAGCCGGTACGTGCCCCGGACGCTCCGAAGTTCGGTATGGTGCGGGTACAGGATCATAACGGTCGCTTTATCGGTATCGGTGAAGTGAGCGAAGACGGGCGTATAGCGCCGCGTCGACTGATTCGGTCAGAATGACCGAACGAGTGTGGCTGTTAACAGGCACGGTCAACACTCATTTTTAGATACAGGGATTTGTCCCTGGCCTGTTGAAACTGCCCTTTGGGTGGTTTCCTGAAAAAAGGATTGCCTCATGGCTCTCGACGTTCAAGAAAAAGCACAAATCGTTGCTGACTATCAGCAAGCTGTTGGTGACACTGGTTCGCCAGAAGTGCAAGTTGCACTGCTGACCCACAACATCAACAAGCTGCAAGGTCACTTCAAGGCCAACGGTAAAGATCACCACTCCCGTCGTGGTCTGATCCGCATGGTAAACCAGCGCCGTAAGCTGCTGGACTACCTGAAAGGCAAGGATCTGGGTCGTTATCAGGCTCTGATCGGTCGCCTGGGTCTGCGTCGCTAATAAGCGATTGCGCTAGAGGTTGGTTGTCTGCCGTGTGTCAGTGGGATTTCCGCTGGCCCATGGCAGGCTCCCAGCCTCAAGTTTTATCTGGATACACGTTTTACCCTGGACGAGCGTCGGGCCGATTCCCGGTATTGCCCAAGAATTTCGCAAGAAGACAAGTTCCCCCAAGAGCCACAAAGAAGGTAGGACACCGTGAACCCGGTTATCAAAAAATTCCAGTTCGGTCAGTCGACCGTTACCCTCGAGACAGGCCGTATCGCCCGTCAAGCCTCCGGCGCAGTGCTGGTTACCGTTGACGACGACGTTACCGTATTGGTGACCGTTGTTGGCGCAAAGACCGCAGACCCGAGCAAAGGCTTTTTCCCTCTGTCCGTTCACTACCAGGAAAAGACTTACGCTGCCGGTAAGATCCCTGGCGGTTTCTTCAAGCGTGAAGGCCGTCCTTCCGAGAAAGAAACCCTGACTTCCCGACTGATCGACCGTCCGATCCGTCCGCTGTTCCCAGAAGGCTTCATGAACGAAGTGCAGGTTGTCTGCACCGTCGTTTCCACCAGCAAGAAGACCGATCCGGACATCGCTGCGATGATCGGTACCTCGGCTGCCCTGGCCATCTCCGGCATTCCTTTCGATGGCCCGATTGGCGCTGCGCGCGTTGCTTTCCATGAAAGCACCGGCTACCTGCTGAACCCGACTTACGAGCAACAGAAAGCTTCGAGCCTGGACATGGTCGTTGCCGGTACCTCTGAAGCCGTATTGATGGTTGAATCGGAAGCCAAAGAGCTGACCGAAGACCAGATGCTGGGCGCTGTACTGTTTGCTCACGACGAGTTCCAGTCCGTGATCAAGGCCGTTAAAGAACTGGCTGCCGAAGCTGCCAAGCCAACGTGGGCCTGGGCTCCACAGGCTGAAGCGACAGAACTGCTGGGCGCTATCCGCTCCGAGTTCGGTGCTGCCATCTCCGACGCCTACACCATCACCGTCAAGGCCGACCGTTACGCGCGCCTGGGCGAGCTGAAGGATCAGGTTGTAGCCAAGCTGTCCGGTGAAGAAGGCCAGCCTTCTTCCAGCGAAGTCAAAGCGGCCTTCGGTGAAATCGAATACCGCACCGTTCGCGAAAACATCGTTAACGGCAAGCCACGTATCGACGGTCGCGACACTCGCACCGTGCGCCCACTGAACATCGAAGTCGGCGTTCTGCCGAAGACTCACGGTTCGGCGCTGTTCACCCGTGGCGAAACCCAGGCTCTGGTCGTTGCAACACTGGGTACTGCCCGTGATGCACAGCTGCTGGACACCCTGGAAGGCGAGAAAAAAGACCCGTTCATGCTGCACTACAACTTCCCTCCGTTCTCGGTGGGCGAGTGTGGTCGCATGGGTGGCGCTGGTCGTCGCGAAATCGGTCACGGCCGCCTGGCTCGTCGTTCGATCTCCGCGATGCTGCCTGCTGCTGACGTGTTCCCGTACACCATCCGTGTTGTGTCGGAAATCACCGAGTCCAACGGTTCCAGCTCCATGGCTTCCGTTTGCGGTGCTTCCCTGGCACTGATGGACGCTGGTGTACCGATGAAGGCACCGGTTGCCGGTATCGCCATGGGCTTGGTTAAAGAAGGCGAGAAGTTCGCCATCCTGACCGACATCCTGGGCGACGAAGACCACCTGGGCGACATGGACTTCAAAGTAGCCGGTACCGCCAAAGGTGTTACCGCGCTGCAGATGGACATCAAGATCAAAGGCATCACCGAAGAAATCATGGAAATCGCCCTGGGCCAAGCCCTGGAAGCGCGCCTGAACATCCTCGGTCAGATGAACCAGATCATTGGTCAGTCGCGCACCGAACTGTCGGAAAATGCTCCGACCATGATCGCGATGAAAATCGACACCGACAAAATCCGTGATGTTATCGGTAAAGGCGGCGCGACCATCCGTGCGATCTGTGAAGAAACCAAGGCTTCGATCGATATCGAAGACGACGGCTCGATCAAGATCTTCGGCGAAACCAAGGAAGCTGCTGAAGCTGCACGTCAGCGCGTTCTGGGCATCACCGCTGAAGCCGAGATCGGCAAGATCTACGTGGGTAAGGTTGAGCGCATCGTCGACTTCGGCGCATTCGTCAACATCCTGCCGGGCAAAGACGGTCTGGTGCACATCTCCATGCTGAGTGACGCTCGCGTTGAGAAAGTGACCGACATTCTCAAAGAAGGCCAGGAAGTGGAAGTGCTGGTACTGGACGTGGACAACCGCGGCCGTATCAAGCTGTCCATCAAGGACGTAGCAGCAGCCAAGGCTTCGGGCGTTTAATCACCCGCAGGCTTTACGCTGAAAAAGAGGACTCTTCGGAGTCCTTTTTTATGCCCACAGGAAAGTAGCGGGAAATCAGTCGCTTAGTAAACTCTAAAAGCCGCAACTTGCATGCAGGCACGATCGACTTCATGCAAGTTGCACGATTTCGAAAATTGCCTGTTTTTATAAGTTGTTGTTTATAAAGGGGTTATTCCGATTTCGCGACTTGGCACACTGCCTGCAATAACCCTGTTAACGCTGCAGCATCAAGGTTTACACGCTGCAGACTTTTAATAAAACAGGAGTTACTCGTATGAAGAAGTTCGCTCTCGCTACTGCTACCGCTCTGACTCTGGCCATGGGTGCTAACGTAGCCTTTGCTCAGACTTCCCAAGCCCCAATGACCCTGGCGGCCGGTGAAATGACCAAGGCTAAAGAGTCCACTTCGGACACTTGGATCACCACCAAAGTAAAAGCTGATCTGCTGACCGAGAAAGGCATTCCTGGTTCGGACATCAAGGTTGAAACCAACAAAGGCGTGGTTTCCCTGTCCTCCACCGTCGCTATCTCTGATTCCCAGAAAGCCACGGCTGTAGCGATCACCAAGAAAATCAAAGGTGTTACCGCTGTTTCTGCTGACGGCCTGATGGCTGGCGGCGTAGCTAAAGCCGACAACGTCGACAAAGCCAAGACCAGCACTTCGGACACCTGGATCACCACTAAAGTGAAATCCGATCTGGTTACTGAGAAAGGCATTCCTGGTACCGACATCAAAGTCGAAACCAACCACGGTGTAGTGTCGCTGTCGTCGACTGCTGCTGTGACCCAGTCTCAGAAAGACACCGCAGTTGCGATCACCAAGAAAATCAAAGGCGTTAAATCTGTATCGGCTGATGGTCTGACCGTTCAGTAACGCTAAAAGAATCGTCTGAGCTAGACGGCGGCGGCTTAGGGTGAGTTAGTTATCCACCCGATGCACCTCTAAAGTTCATGCGACCGACCACACGGATGTGGTCATTACAGGCCCCGGCACTTGTGTCGGGGCCTGTTCTATTGTGTGGGGAATAGGATTGCGCAGGGCAGCTGACGATCAACTGTGGGAGCTGGCTTGTGTGGGAGCTGGCTTGCCTGCGATGCAAACACCTCGGTTATTCAGTTAAACCCGGGTGATGCTATCGCAGGCAAGCCAGCTCCCACACAATCTATCTCCCACACAAGCCAGCTCCCACATTTTGATAGGGCCTTAGGGGTTACTCGGCATCCAGATGCATCGGCGTTACCACTCGACCGTCTTTCTCCGCCTGCCCCAGGCTGGCGTCAATGAAGTACACCCGGTCATCTTCCAGCTGGCCTTTGTCCACCAGGTAGTCCTTGATAGTGCTGGCACGGTCCTGCCCCAGTTGGCGCAGCAGTACATCACTGGCGCCCCAGAACTTGATCAAGCCATCACGCAGCTTCGCAGTGCGGTCATCGCTGCTCAGGTCTTTCCATTCGGCCGGTGGTTGTTGCTTAAGACGGGTGCGGTAGATGCCTTCGAGCAATGGCGCTTTTTCCTTCTCCGGCACCACCAGCAATGACGCCTGGGCTGGCACCTTGTCGCCGCGACGCTGGAGGATTTTGTAATAGTTGTACTGGTATTCACGCTCCAGGCGATCTGCGGCGATGAACGGACCATCGCTGCTGGCCGCTGCCGTGCCTTCAATCTCAAGGCGCAGGGTAGGGCGCTCTTTCAGTGCCTTGGCCAAGGTATTCAGAGCACCCTCGGCCTCTTTGTTCAGTTCGCTGGAGCCTGCGGCAAACGACACGTTACCCAGGTCTTCCGAACCGCCACCGCTGACCAGCCCGCCGATAAACTTGAACGGCGCCGTGGCTGCGCGCACCACCAGGTTGCGCAGGGTCTGCCACACAATCGGCATGACGCTGAACTGCGGGTTATTCAAGTCGCCGGTCACGGGGAGTTCGATGGAGATCTTGCCGTCAGTGTCCTTGAGCAGCGCAATGGCCAGGCGAATCGGCAAATCGACGGCATCGGCACTGTCGACCTTCTCACCCAGTTGCAATTGCTCAACCACCACCTTGTTTTCAGCCTTCAACTGACCTTTGGTGATCATGTAGTGCAAATCGAGGTTGAGACGGCCTTTGCGAATGCGGAAACCCGCGAACTTGCCGGAATATGGCGTCAACGTGGTCAGTTCGACACGCTTGAAGCTGGTGGCGATATCCAGCGCCGCCATTGGGTCAAACGGGTTGACGCTGCCCTTGATAGTGACCGGCGCGTAGCGATCCACCTTGCCCTTGATGTCGACGCTGGCCGGTTTGGCCTGGCGGCTGTCGATAGTGCCAATCTGCCCGTTGAGTTGCTGGATAGCCGTGGCGAAGTTGGGCGTGAGGCTGAAGTCGGCGAAGTTGGCCGAGCCGTCATTGATCGCAATCTGCCCGATATGAATACCCAACGGTTTGTCTTTGCTCGCCGCCGGTTTGGCTGCCGACTTGGCGCCATTGTCGGCCGGTTGCGGGATCAGCAAGTCATCGATGTTGGTGGTGCGGTCATCGTTGATCATAAAGCGCGCATACGGCTGCAGCAGGTTGACCTTGTCGATCGACAGGCTGTCGCCGTGCTGGTAGTTCACACCTTCAAGCACCAGACGCTGCCACTTGAGGAAGTCGCGGGTCTTGAGGGTGTCCAGGGTGTGCAACTGGTCGACCTGAGCGCGGCCGGTGACCTGCAGGGCCAAAGGCTCTGTGCTTTTGAGGTTCACATCGAGGTTGCTGCCCAGCATGCCGCTGCGCAGCTCCAGGCGAATAAACGGACTGATATAGGATTGCGCGACGCGCAGGTCGATGTCCTGGGTGTTCACTTTCAACTTGGCGCTGACCGGGTTGAGGTTGACCTCGCCGGTTGCGCTGATCTTGCCTTGCTTGCCCAGGCCGGAGTCGACCTTCAGGGTAAAGGGGCTGCGGTTGAGGCTGTCGAAGTTCTGCATATCGACATTCAGCGGGCCTAGCTCCAATGCAACTGCCGGTTTGGCAGCTCGGTCCGCCAGGTGTACTTGATAGTTGCGCAGTTGCACGTCCTTGAGCAGCACTTGCCAGGGTTTGCTCGGTGCGGCAGGTGGGGCGTTTGGCGTATCGGCGGTTGCAGGCGCGCTGGCAGGCTTGAGTTCCTTGGCCGGTTTGCTCGGTTGGCTGGCAAACAGTTTCTGCCAGTCCAGTTGCCCATCGGCTTCGCGGGCGGCCCAGGTTTCCAGTTTGTTGCTGCGGATCTTGCCGACCACCACTTGCTGCTTGGCCAGGTCCACCGTGGTGTCGCTGACGTCCAGGCGCTCCAGGCGCACCAGTGGCCGGCCATCCGGCGCCTTGATCGCAAAGGGCGCGATGCTGGCGGCGGTGTTGGTCAGGTTCAGTTCGGTTTCTTTGGCCAGGCTGAATTTATAGTCGGTGCTGAAGTTCAGCACGCCGTCTTCAAGCACCAGCGGCAGGGCATCCCGCACATAGGGCCACCAGGCTTTCATCTTGCCATCGGTGACTTTCAAGGTGCCTTCGGAAGTGATTGGCACCAGGCTGAAATTGCCTTTCCAATCGATCTGACCGCCCTCTGGGCCGGCCGCCACCAGGGTCATGTCGGCATTGTCTTCGGGCAACGTGCTGAGGTTTTTCAGCTCGAAGTCGAGTTTGTCGTAGAGAAATTCGATTGGCTCGCTGGGGCGCAGGTCGCGAAAGTACACATAGCCGCCGGCCAGCTTGATGCTGTCGATGCGCAGCGGGAACGGCTTGGCATTCGGGTCGACCGGGGTCGGCTCACTCGGCGGCAGCTTGAACAGCTGCGCCAGGTTCAACTGGCCTGTTTTGTCGAACAGCACTTCGGTCTTCGGCTGGTCCAGTTGTACGTCTGCCAGGTGCAGCGCGCGCGTCCACAGGCTGTCGATCTGCAGGTTGGCGTACAGGCGCTCGAAACCGACTTGCTCCTTACCCGGCTCGCCGAGCTTCAGGCCCCACACCGTCAGTTCCAGGCTGAACGGGTTGAGCTCGATACGCTCGATACGGGCCGGCACCGTGGCGTAATTGGCCAGTTGTTGGTTGGCAATGCGAAGGGCAATGCCCGGCAGAATCAGAAAGCCCAGCAAGCTGTACAGAGCCAGGGCGGTCAACAAGGCGCCAGCGGCGCGGATCAATCCTTTGGGCATGAGTGACGCCATCTATGTAGAACGAGAGTGCCTTGGAGTATGGCACGGGTTTTCGGTTCCGAAGTACTGGACTCCTTGGGAAAAGTACTACAACTGCAGGATCAGTGTTTTTAACGGTGGCTGCTGATCCAGGGACGGGAAGTCAGCCCCAGGCGTCATGATTTGCCACTCACGTACCGGGCGGCCGGCTTTTTCGGCGCAACGCAGCACCTGCTCACGCCAGTCATCCATGCTGACTTTTGCCAGGTTGTTGCAGCAGATCAACACGCCATTGTCGGCGGTGGTCAGCAGTGCGGGCTTGAGCAGGCTCTGATAATCGCGCAACAGGTCGACGGTGCCGAAAGCACTCTTGGCCCAGGCCGGTGGGTCGAGCAGCACCAGGTCGAACTGGCGCTGCTCAAGGCGTGGATAACTCGGCAGCTTCTGGCCACGACGCTGGGTGATCGGCAAACCGGCCAGTTGGCGAATCGCCGGGAAGTAGTCGGACTGCACGAATTCCATGGTCGGCAAGTGCGGGTTGAGCAGGCCGTTTTCGCGCCCGACCGCCAGGTTGCCTTCGGCGAAGTCCAGGTTGCACACCTCATGCGCGCCCCCGGCTGCGGCGCTCAAGCCTACGCCACAGGTGTAGGCGAACAGGTTCAGCACGCTTTTGCCGGCGCTGTGGTCCTTGACCCAGCCACGGGTGTTGCGCAGGTCCAGGAACAGCAGCGGGTCTTGCCCGGCATGGCGGCCGCGTACACGGTAGTTGAGGCCCCATTCGTGGCCGACCTGATCTGCCAATGCCGCAGGCTCGGCGCGGTACACCGTGTCTTCACGGTCGATGCGCGAGTTGCCACGGGAGCGGTCGTTGTACACGAGCTGCAATTCCAGCCCCATGAACTGGTTGACCTGTTGATGCAGGTCCAGCAGCTCCTCGGTTTGTAGCGACTGGTGGAAGCTTTGCACCAGCAATTGCGGGCCGTAACGGTCAATGGTCAAGCCGCCGGCGCCTTCCTGGCTGCCATGGAACAGCCGGTAGCAGTCTGTGCCTTGGACGTGCAACTCGTTGATCAGGTCTTGGCGATGGTTGAGAGCGGCGCGCAGCGCCTGATTCAAGGGAGTCATGGAGCGCGCCTTGCGGGTAAAAGAGGGCGCGAAGTTTAACAGCTATGGGCCGCCGTCTACATCAACCCCATCCGCCGCTGGGCGCGTTGCACCGAACCGTTGCGCATCGCCCAGCGCAGCAAGGGCGCGCTGCGCTTCACACCCGCGCGGATCACCAAGCGTTGCATCGAGCTTTGGTGTTGCCCGAGCATAGCGCTGGCCCAGTCCGGCAACAGGTCGATGCCGGCCTGCATCATCAAGCTGCCAAAGGGTTTGGCCAAGGTGCTGGGCGCAGGTGCATTGACCAGCAGGCGCAGCACTTCGCGGCTGCGATCGTCGCACAGCAGTTGTGGACGAATGCGCGCCAGATAATCGGAAATTTCCTGGCGTGAACGCGGCACGTGCCGTGCGCCCAGTCGCTCGGCAACCAAGGCAATTTCACTGTAGTAGCGGTCCTGGTCGCGCCCAGACAGATGCGGGTTGCGATAACGCAGGTGTGCCGCCAGAAAGTTGCTGACCTCCGCCACGTGTACCCACGTCAGCAGCTCCGGGTCACTGGCCGCATAGGCTCGCCCATCCGGCGCATGCCCGACCACTTGCAGGTGGATGGTGCGCACCTTCTCAATCAGCCATTCGGCGTCCTGGCGCGAGCCGAACGTGGTGCCGGAAATAAACTGCGAAGTGCGGCGCAGGCGCCCGAGCATGTCCTGGCGAAAGTTGGAATGGTCCCACACGCCGGCCAGGGCCAGCGGGTGCAAGGCTTGCAGCATCAACGCGCTGATGCCGCCGATCAGCATGCTGCTGAAGTCGCCATGCACCTGCCAGCTCACAGAGTCCGGCCCGAACAGGCCGGGGTCGCCCTTGGGGTTTTCCAGGTCCAGTTGGCCGAGTGACAAGCCGGTGAGGCTCATCAACTGGGTTTCGATACGGCTGCGGATAAATTCCATGGCGACTCAGGGTGGCTCCTATCGGTTCAGGCGTTTATCGATCAGACCGTCCACCACGCTCGGGTCGGCCAGGGTCGAGGTGTCGCCGAGGCTGTCGAGTTCGTTGCAGGCGATCTTGCGCAAAATACGCCGCATGATCTTGCCCGAGCGGGTTTTCGGCAAGGCCGGCGCCCATTGGATCAGTTCCGGCTTGGCAAAGCTGCCGATTTCCTTGCTGACCAGCGCCAGCAAGTGTTTTTTCAGCTCATCGCTGGGCTCGACGCCGTTCATGGGGGTGACAAACGCATAGATGCCC
Organism: Pseudomonas sp. IPO3747; assembly: GCF_013385245.1. NCBI lineage: Bacteria > Pseudomonadati > Pseudomonadota > Gammaproteobacteria > Pseudomonadales > Pseudomonadaceae > Pseudomonas > Pseudomonas sp. IPO3747. The sequence continues at coordinate 32,390 of NZ_JACAQL010000010.1, read as the reverse complement.
TGGCCTTTGACGTCGTGGGGGTAACCGACCACAGCGGCTTCGGCCACTTGGTCATGCAGCACCAGCGCGCTTTCCACTTCGGCGGTGCCGATGCGGTGACCGGACACGTTGATCACGTCATCGATGCGGCCGGTGATCCAGTAGTCGCCATCCTCATCGCGGCGCGCACCGTCGCCGGTGAAGTAGTAGCCGGGGTAGGGTTTGAAATAGGTGTCGAGCATGCGCTGCGGGTCACCGTAGACGCTGCGGATTTGCCCCGGCCAACTGGCCTTGATAGCGAGCACGCCACTACCGGCACCGCTGAGTTCCTTGCCATGTTCATCCAGCAGCACAGGTTGTACGCCAAACATCGGTTGGGTCGCGCAGCCAGGTTTGATCCGTTGCGCGCTGACCAGCGGGCTGAGCATGATGCCGCCGGTTTCGGTCTGCCACCAGGTATCGACAATCGGGCAGCGCTGCTCGCCCACAGCGTTAAAGTACCAATCCCAGGCCTCCGGGTTGATCGGCTCGCCGACGCTGCCCAGCAGGCGCAGGCTGGCGCGCGAGGTGTTCTGCAGTGGCCCGTGGCCCTCACGCATGAGCGCGCGCAATGCGGTGGGCGCGGTGTAGAAGATATTCACCTGGTGTTTATCGATGACCTGCCAGAAACGCGAGCTGTCCGGGTAGCTCGGCACGCCTTCGAACATCAGTGACGTCGCACCGTTGGCCAGCGGGCCGTACACGATATAGCTGTGGCCGGTGACCCAGCCCACGTCGGCGGTGCACCAGAACACTTCGCCGTCACGGTAGTCGAGCACGTACTTGAAGGTCATCGCCGCTTGCAGCAGGTAGCCGCCGGTGGTGTGCAGCACGCCTTTGGGTTTGCCGGTGCTGCCGGAGGTGTAGAGGATAAACAACGGGTCTTCGGCGTCCATCGGCTCGGGCGGGCAATCAGCGCTGGCGGCGTCCAGGGCGGCTTGATACTTGAGGTCGCGGCCTTCTACCCAGTCAAGTTTCGCCCCCGTGCGCTCCACCACCAGTACCGTGCTGACGTTCGGGCAACTGGCCAGGGCTTTGTCGACATTCTTTTTCAAGGCCACCGGCTTGCCGCCGCGCACGCCTTCATCGGCGGTGATCACGGTGCGACAGTCGGCATCGAGGATGCGGTCGCGCAGGGCATCCGGAGAGAAGCCGCCGAACACCACCGAGTGCACCGCGCCAATCCGGGTGCAGGCCAGCATCGCGTAGGCGGCTTCCGGGATCATCGGCATGTAGATGCACACCCGGTCGCCTTTTTTCACCCCACGGCTTTTCAGCACATTGGCCAGGCGGCTGACGTTTTGATGAAGTTGGCGGTAGGAAATTTTGGAGGACTTTGCAGGATCATCGCCTTCCCAGATAAAGGCCGGCTGGTCGGCGCGTTGTGCCAGGTGACGGTCGATGCAGTTGTAGCTGACGTTCAGTTGGCCGCCGGCAAACCACTGGGCTGCGCCGGTAGTGATGTCCGAGTGCTGCACGGTGTGCCAGGGTTTGATCCAGTCGAGGAAACCCTTGGCCTGTTCGGCCCAGAACGTATCGGGTTGCTCAATGGATTGGCGGTAGAGGCGCTGGTACTCGTCTTGACTGAGCTGCGCGGCCTGGCGGACGTCATCGGCGCGGGGGAATGTGCGGATATCGAACATGAGCGGTCCTTATTCTTGTTTTAGCGACAAGGCATAAAGATGCACGCTGTGGGGAGAGGGTTCAAGGCCAACGTCCAAACGGACGTTGGCCTTGGTGTACCGGCCTCAGCCGCGGTGACGACCGCGGAAGTAGTTGATCAGGCCCTGGGTCGACGCATCGTCAGCCAGGGTTTCTTCGGCGCCGGTCAGGCGGTTGTAGACACCTTTGCCCAGCTCTTTGCCCAGCTCCACGCCCCATTGGTCGAAGGCGTTGATGCCCCAAACCACGCTTTGTACAAACACTTTGTGTTCATACATGGCGACCAGTGCGCCCAAGCGACGTGGGCTGATGCGCTCGACCACGATGGTGTTGCTCGGACGGTTGCCCGGGATCACCTTGTGAGGCGCCAGCTTCTGCACTTCGGCTTCCGGCAGGCCTTTTTCGCGCAACTCAGCCTCGGCTTCACTGCGGGTCTTGCCGAGCATCAGTGCCTGGCTCTGGGACAGGCAGTTGGCGTACAGCCACTGGTGATGGTCGGACACCGGGTTGAAGCTGACGATCGGCACAATGAAGTCGGCCGGGATCAGTTGAGTCCCCTGGTGCAGTAACTGGTGGTAAGCATGCTGACCGTTGCAACCGACACCGCCCCAGATAACGGGGCCAGTATCGGTAGACACCGGTGTGCCGTCCTGGCGCACGCTTTTGCCGTTGGACTCCATGTCCAGCTGTTGCAAGTGTTTGGTGATGTTACGCAGGTAGTGGTCATACGGCAGGATCGCATGGCTCTGCGCACCCCAGAAGTTGCCGTACCACACGCCCAGCAGGCCCAGCAGCACCGGCATGTTTTGCTCGAACGGCGCGTTCTGGAAGTGCTGGTCCATGGTGTAGGCACCGGACAACAGCTCTTTGAAGTTGGACATGCCGATGGCCAGGGCGATTGGCAAGCCAATGGCCGACCACAGCGAGTAACGGCCGCCGACCCAGTCCCACATCGGGAAGATGTTTTCTTCACGGATACCGAACGCCACGGCCGCCGCGTTGTTGCTCGATACGGCGATAAAGTGACGGTACAGTTCGGCTTCCGAGCCACCCTGGGCCAGGTACCAGGCGCGGGCGGCCTGAGCGTTTTTCAGGGTTTCGAGGGTGTTGAAGGATTTGGACGAAACGATAAACAGCGTGGTCTCGGCGCGCAGCTTCTGGGTCAGTTCGTGGAACTCGCTGCCATCGATGTTTGCCAGGTAGTGGCAGCGCACGCCTTTGTGGGCGTATGACAGCAATGCCTCGGAGACCAGCTCCGGGCCGAGGAACGAACCACCGATGCCGATATTCACTACGTCAGTGATCGGCTTCTCGGTGTAACCACGCCACAGGCCGTCGTGGATGCGGCCGACCAGGTCAGTGATCTGGTTCAGCACCTTGTGCACGTCCGGCATGATGTTTACGCCGTTGACCGACAGCTTGTCGCCCACTGGGCGGCGCAGCGCGGTGTGCAGGGCGGGGCGACCTTCGGAAGAGTTGACCGGCTCGCCTGCGTACAGCGCGTCAATCGCGGCTTTAAGGTTGACTTCTTTGGCCAGGCCCACCAGCAGGTCACGGGTTTCGCTGGTGATCAGGTTTTTCGAGTAATCGAGGAAAAGCCCGCAGCTGCTCAAGGTGAACTGGGAAAAGCGCTGGGGATCGGCATTGAACGCGTCGCGCATGCTGAAATCCTGCATGGCTTGGCGATGTTGATTGAGCGCTTGCCAAGCGGGCAGAGCGGTAACGTCATGAGGAGTGCGGTAGTACGCCATCGCTGCGGGTTTCCTTTTATTACGGGGACTTGCCTTTAGGACACTTCTAAATCCGGAACGTTGAGTCTTTCATCAGGCGTTTGAGTCCGGTCAGCGCCAACAATGGCGCAGGGCGATTACATTAAACCTAGCGTGTCGATATGTCTTGGCTTTGTCTGCGCTGTTGCCGGTACTTTTTTATACCGGCACAGCGATCAGGGCAACAGGCGAAGTGCCTGGCGGGGTCAGTTGAGAGTCAAATGCAGGTTGTCGATCAGGCGTGTCGCACCCAGATAGGCCGCCACGAGGATGACGATATCCCGATCCTCAGGCGTGGCCGCACGCAGGTGCACGCCTTGGCGCACTTCCAGGTAATCCATGCGCAGCCCGGCAGCTTCAATCTGAGCGATCTGCTCGGCACGCAGCTTGGCGAAATCCTGCTCGCCGCCTTTTATAGCCGCCGCAATCTGGCTGAGGCTGCGGTAGAGCACCGGCGCAATCGCGCGCTGTTCTTCGTTGAGGTAGCCGTTGCGTGACGACAGCGCCAGGCCGTCGGCGGCACGCACGGTGGGCTCGCCGATGATCTGGATGGGCATGTTCAAGTCATGCACCATGGCGCGGATGACCGCCAGTTGCTGGTAGTCCTTCTGGCCAAATACGGCCATGTCCGGCTGGACCATGTTGAACAGCTTGCTCACCACCGTCGCCACACCTTCGAAGTGCCCGGGTCGGCTGGCACCGCACAGGCCCTCAGACAGTTGCGGAACGCTGACGCGGGTTTGGCCGGTCATGCCGCCGGGGTACATTTCGTCAACGGAGGGCGCAAACAACAGATTGCAACCGGCTTGCAGCAGCTTTTCCTGGTCCGCCGCCAGCGTGCGCGGGTACTTGTCCAGGTCTTCGCCAGCGCCGAACTGCAACGGGTTGACGAAAATGCTCGCCACCACAAAGTCCGATTGCTGTGCGGCCTTGGTCACCAAGGTGGCGTGGCCGCTGTGCAGGTTGCCCATGGTGGGCACAAAGCCAATGCGTTTGCCGGCACTGCGCGCGTGGGCGACGGCGGCGCGTAGTTCTCTTACGGTTTTAACGGTGTTCATGCAGAGAACCCATGTTCTTCGCCAGGGAACGTCACGGCTTTGACTTCACTCACGTAGGCGGCCAGGGCTGCCTGGATGCTGTCCTGGCCTGCCATGAAGTTTTTCACGAATTTGGGCGCACGGCCGGTCAGCGACAGGCCGAGCATGTCGTGTACCACCAGCACTTGGCCGTCGGTGGCCGAGCCTGCGCCAATGCCGATCACCGGCACTTTGACTGCCTGGGTAATTTCGGCCGCCAGTTCGCTGGGCACGCATTCGAGCAGGATCATCGCGGCGCCGGCTTGCTCCAGGGCAATGGCATCCGCACGCATCTGGCGCGCCTGGGCTTCATTGCGGCCTTGCACCTTGTAGCCGCCGAAGATGTTCACCGACTGCGGCGTCAGGCCCATGTGCACGCACACTGGAACGCCGCGCTCAGCCAGCAGCCGGATCGACTCCGCCAGCCATACCGCGCCTTCGACTTTGATCATGTGTGCACCGGCTTGCATCAGCTTGCCGGCGTTCTGGAAGGTTTGTTCAAGGGTGGCGTAACCCATGAACGGCAGGTCAGCGATGATGAAGGCGCCGTTGTTACCGCGTTTGACGCTGGCCGTGTGGTACGCAAGTTCGTCAGTGGTGACCGGCAGGGTGCTGTCATTCCCTTGAAGAACCATGCCCAGTGAATCGCCAATCAACAGCACTTCAACCCCGGCCTCGCAACTGGCGTGGGCGAAGGTGGCGTCATAGCAGGTCAGCATGGTGATTTTTTCACCTTTGAGCTTCAGGCTCTGCAAGGTGGTCAGGGTAATGTCTGGCATGGAAAGGGTCCTCGTTCAGGCGCTTGGAAACAGCGAGTAACGCGCGTGAGTCTTCGTTTATACAGGCGCACTGTCTTGAGAGCAGTGCTTATAAGGCCTGGATTGCGCCCTTCAGCGCCGGGTTGGCGGCAGCGGGACGCCTATAGTCGTGATGAGGACACGGGAAGTCAATTGGATGTGTTACCGCATTGTTACGAGTGGGGTGTTACCCCTGTTACGGGTGGGAGCGGGCGTGCCTGCGATGGCAGCATCGCGCAATAGCGGGTGTACCGAGTTGCCCGCATCGCAGGCAAGCCGGGTCCCACATTGACCGAGTCAGTCTCGGGGCACGCGCTCCAGGCCAACAAACGGGCAGGCGGCCAGCAAGTCGCTAAGTGTTTGGCCATTGGGCAGTTGCAGGTCGGCGGGTGCCAGCTCTGCCAGCGGGTACAGCACAAACGCGCGCAAATGCATCTGATAGTGCGGCACCTTCAGCCGCGGCGTGTCGATCAGGCGATCGCCAAACAACAGGATATCCAGGTCCAGGGTGCGCGGGCCCCAGCGTTCAAGGCGCTCGCGGCCCTGGTCGTTCTCGATGGTTTGCAGGGCATCGAGTAAATCCAGTGGCGCAAGATCGCTGTCCAGGGCGGCGACCGCATTGGTGTAGCGCGGTTGGCCCGGGAGCAGGGAGTCACTTTGATAGAACGCCGACACGCCAACGAGGGCCGTGCCGGGCAATTGCGCCAGGGCTTCGACAGCGCTGCGCAATTGCTGGTCCGGGGCGGCCAGGTTGCTGCCCATGCCAATGTAGACACGTTCCACGTTTATTCGCCCGCAGCGCCCGAGGCATCGGCCGCGCTGCGCTTGCGCTTGGTGCCGCTGCGACGACGTTTTTTCGGGCCAGTGCCTTCGCCATCGCCTTTGCTGCCGAGGTCGCGAATCATCTCGCGGCGCTGGCTGTCATTGGCATCCTGGTAGTCGGTCCACCATTCGCCCAGGCCGTCGGTCTGCTCGCCGGCGCTTTCGCGCAGCAGCAGGAAGTCGTAGCCGGCACGGAAGCGCGGGTTATCCAGCAACAGGTCGGCGCGTTTGCCACTGCGGCGCGGCAGGCGCTCCTGCATGTCCCAGATCTCGCGGATCGGCATGGTGAAGCGTTTGGGAATGGCGATGCGCTGGCACTGCTCGGCGATCAGCTCGTGGGCGGCTTCCTGCATGGCCGGGATCGGCGGCATGCCACGGTCTTGCAGGCGCAATACGCGTTTAGGCAGGGCAGGCCACAGCAGGGCGGCAAACAGGAACGCCGGCGTTACCGGTTTGTTCTGCTTGATGCGCAGGTCGGTGTTGATCAACGCTTCGCTGATCAGCGTGTGGGTGTACGTGGGGTTGTATTCCAGTGCCTCGGCGCTGGCCGGGAACAGCGGGTCGAACAGTTGCAGGTCGACCAGCATTTCGAACGTATCGGCGGCATAACCCGAGAGGAACAACTTCAGCACTTCTTCGAACAGGCGTGCCGAAGGAATTTCCCGCAGCATCGGCGCCAGCTCGCGAATCGGCGCGGCGGTGTGTTTCTCGATGCCGAAGTTCAGCTTGGCGGCAAAGCGCACGGCGCGCAGCATGCGTACCGGGTCTTCCTGGTAACGCTGCGTCGGGTCGCCGATCAGGCGGATCAGGTTGTTGCGAATGTCGTGTACGCCGTTGGCGTAATCGAGAATGCGCTCGCTGACCGGGTCGTAATACAGGGCGTTGATGGTGAAGTCGCGGCGCTGCGCGTCTTCTTCCAAGGTGCCGTACACGTTGTCACGCAGGATGCGGCCGCTCTCGTTGCGGGAAGACTGATTGGTGTCTTCCTCATCATCGTTTTGCGGATGGCCTGCGCGGAACGTCGCGACCTCGATGATTTCGCGACCAAAGTGGATATGCACCAACTTGAAGCGGCGACCGATGATTCGCGCATTGCGAAACTCGGCACGCACCTGCTCCGGCGTGGCGCTGGTGGCGACGTCGAAATCCTTGGGCGTGATATTGAGCAGCATGTCACGTACGCAGCCGCCCACCAGATAAGCCTGGTAGCCGGCGTTCTGCAAACGTTCGACGATGTTCACTGCATAGCGGCTGAATTGAGCGCGCTGCAATGAATGCTGATTGCTGTTAAGCACTTCAGGCGTGCTGCGAATGTGTTGCGTACGACGCAAGGGGGAACGGAATGACTGGAACAACTTCTTCAGCATGGGATGCACTGTTTGAAGGAATGTTCGGCCATAACGAAGAATGACCGCATGATGGGCCGGGATTCTAGCATTTAGTCGAGGGATGGTGTAGGAACAAGCTGCAAGGCTTGAGCCAGAAGCTTAAAGAAGGGTGTGAGCGGGTCAAATGCCGGAAACTACAAGGGGAGCCGAAGCTCCCCCAGAAGTAGTTGCGTGCTCTATTTTTATTATGGTTGCGGGCTTTTTGTTTTTGTTGATCGCCCTCGCCATGAAGTTTCACCTTCATGACACTCCCAATCGGGAGCCAAGAGCAAACGGATTGCTTTGGTCGCTGTGTTGCTGATCTACGATCCAACCAGTTCAGGCTCTGCCTTAGGGCAGTTTTTGTTGTTCTCGGCCTGGTTGCGGGGCAAGCCCCAAATGCAACGCCTCTCCAAAAGAATCAGTTAGCTGCGCCTCCGCCGTGTTGTTTTTGTTATGCGTGAGTCGATTCGTCTTATTTTTATTGTCTTGTACAAAGCTTGTTATTGTTTTTGTACTAAGCATATAGCAGGGTGCGTGCCAACTTTTGTGTCGCCCAGCAAAACCGGGGGGTTGAACCGGTTTTGGCTTTTGGAGGGGCGAAAAAAAGCCGGGGCTTCGTTACCGTAAGCCCCGGCTTCTGTTACGTGAAAAAACTGCGGTAACAGTTTTTTCACATCTGAGGGTGTTACCTGTGGGGGCGCGCCCTCAGCTTTCGCTGGCTACCCCGGTCTTGCGCCGTGGAATGCCCAGGCGTTGGCGGCGTTCCCACAGGCACTTGCGGCTCACGCCCAGCTTGCGCGCCAGTTCGGTCTCGGTCATATGGTCCTGATGCTCAAGCACGAAGTGCTGGAAGTAGTCTTCCAGTGACAGGTCTTCGGTCGGCTCATGGCTGGTATTGCTGCCACCGCCCTGTTGCGGGGCCAGGCCGATGAAGTCGTCGTCTTCCAGGTCGCTCAGCTCGATATCGATACCCAGCAGCTCGGCAGAAATTTCCGGGCTCTCCGACAGAATCACCGCGCGCTCGACCGCGTTCTCCAGTTCGCGGACGTTACCCGGCCACGAGTAATGCCGAATCGCCTGCTCGGCGTCGGCGGCAAACTTGAGGTCGGTACGGTTGATGCGCGCGCTCTGGCGCAGCAGAAACGCGCTGGCGATCTCATTCACGTCGGCGCCACGCTCGCGCAAGGCCGGCAGCTTGAGGGCGATGACATGCAGGCGGTAATACAAGTCTTCCCGGAACTGGCCGATCTTGGCCAGGCTCTTGAGGTCACGGTGGGTCGCGGCGATCAGGCGCACATCGACCTTCTGTGATTGCACCGAACCGACACGGCGAATCTCGCCTTCCTGCAACACGCGTAGCAAGCGCGCCTGGGCTTCCAGGGGCAGTTCGCCAATTTCGTCGAGGAACAAGGTGCCGCCGTCCGCCGCTTCGACCAACCCAGCACGCCCGGCGCTGGCGCCGGTAAATGCGCCTTTCTCGTGCCCGAACAGTTCGGACTCGATCAGGGATTCGGGAATCGCCGCGCAGTTCACCGAAATCATCGGCGCTTTGGCACGTTTGGACAGATTGTGCAGGGCGCGGGCCACCAGCTCTTTACCGGTGCCCGACTCGCCCTGGATCAATACATTGGAGTCGGTCGGCGCCACTTTGCGGATCTTGCTGTACAGATCCTGCATCGGTGGGCAAGAGCCGATGATGCCGATCTCGCCGTTGCTGTTGTCGGCCCCCGGCTTCTCGGCAGCCTTGCCGGCAGGACGCTGTTCGGCCGGCGTACTGCCAGCCGACTGACGGTCACGCAGAATGCGCGCCACGGCCTGGAGCATTTCGTCGTGATCGAAAGGCTTGGCGATGTAGTCCACCGCGCCCATCTTCATCGAGTCCACCGCCGAGCGCAGGCTGGCGTAGCTGGTCATGATCAGCACGGGCGTGCCCTGGCCAAGCTTGATCAGCTCGGTCCCCGGCGCGCCCGGCAGGCGCAGGTCGCTGACAATCAGGTCGAACGTGGGAATGCTGAAACGCTCTTGGGCTTCCTGCACCGAGCCGGCTTCGCTGACCTGGTACTGATTACGTTCAAGCAGGCGACGCAAGGCAGAGCGGATAATGGTTTCGTCTTCGACGATCAAAATGTGCGGCATTGATTCAATTCTCTCGACGGTCTCAGTTCACAGCGGACGTCGCTTCGACATGACGCGGCAAGGTCACCCGAATACGGGTGCCGCGTTGGCTTTCGGTGTCAGCCGGGCTGTCGATGGTGATTTGTCCATAATGCTCTTCAACGATGGAATAGACCAGTGCAAGGCCCAGACCGGTACCTTCACCCGGGTCCTTGGTGGTGAAGAAAGGTTCGAACAATCGATCCATGATGTTCTGTGGAATACCGCTGCCTTCGTCCTCCACGATCAGGTCGACCGTGTGCTCGAAAGCCTCGCTCTTGACGCGTACCGCACTGCCGGCGGGCGTTGCGTCACGGGCGTTTGAAAGCAGGTTGATCAGCACCTGCGCCAAGCGTTGGGAGTCGCCGTCAACCCAGTGGTCCGGGTCGCACAGGTTAAAAAGCTGTACTTCGAAATTGCGCCGGTTCAAGGCCAGCAGCCCAATGGCATCCTGCGCCACTTCCGCCAGGCACACCGCTTCGTCATGGTTCTGATGCGCGCCGGCGTGGGCGAAGCTCATCAGCGACTGCACGATGCGTGACACGCGCTTGGTCTGCTCGAGGATCTGCCCGCTGATTTCGGTGATTTCAGCGTCTTCTTCGCGCTCTTCCCGCAGGTTTTGCGCCAGGCACGCGATACCGGTGATCGGGTTGCCGATTTCATGGGCCACACCCGCGGCCAGGCGACCGATGCTGGCCAGGCGTTCGGAGTGCACCAGCTTGTCTTCGAGCATCTGGGTTTCGGTCAGGTCCTCCACCAGCAGCACCAGGCCACTGTTGCCCGGCGCCAGCGGCTCGTCGATCGCCGCTTTGTGCAGATTGAGCCAGCGGGTCTGGCCGTCCAGCGCCAGGTGCTGTTTGTGCAAGTGCTCGTCGGGCAGGTTGATAAAGCCTTGCAACAGTTCTTTCCAAGGGTCGCCCAAGGTATTCAGGCGCGAACCCACAACACGTTGTGCGGCGATGCCGGTGAGTTCTTCCATCGCCTTGTTCCACATCAGGATCTCTTGATCCTTGGCCAGGGAACACACGCCCATCGGCAGTTCCTGAAGGGTTTGACGGTGATAGCGGCGCAGGGCATCGAGTTCGGCGGCAAGGCCGGTGAGACGTGAGTGGTAATCCTCCAGCCGGCTCTCGATGAAATGGATGTCTTCGGTGACGTAGTTTTCGCCGCCGGCCTTGTAGGGCAAGAAGGTTTCCACCATGTCCTGGGACACGCTCGGTCCCATCAGGCCGGACAGGTTGGCCTCAATGCGGTCGCGCAAACGGCGCAGGGCGTAGGGCCGGCGCTCGTCAAACGGCAGGTAAAGGTCGCGCAGCGCCTGCTCGACTTCCTTTTGCGCAGCCTTGGCGCCCAGCGGCTTGGCCAGTTGGGTGGCGAACTCTTGCGGTGAGGCGGCGTGCAGCTCGCGGCGTTGCGGGCGGCGCACGTTGTCCACCGCGCAGGCTTCGGCGGCGCTGGTTTCTTCGGGGCTGGCGTTGGTGAACAGCGAGATCAGGGTAAACATCAGCACGTTGGCGGCCAACGAGGCGATCGCTGCCATGTGCCAGCTGGTGTCATCCAGCACGTAGATCATGTTCAGCAGCGGAATATAGAAGCCCTGCAAGTTGCCGACCAGCGGCAGCAGCATGGTCACCATCCACACCAGAATGCCTGCCAGCAGCCCGGCGATAAAGCCGCGACGGTTGGCGGTTGGCCAGTACAGCACCGACAACACACCCGGCAAGAACTGCAAGGTCGCCACAAACGCGACGATGCCGAGGTTGGCCAGATCTTGCCCAGCGCCCAGCAGCAGGTAGAAGCCATAGCCGGCCATGATGATGGCGACGATCAGCGCGCGGCGCGTCCATTTCAGCCAGCGGTAGATATTACCTTCGGCTGGCGGCTGATACAGCGGCAGCACCAGGTGATTGAGCGCCATGCCGGAGAGTGCCAGCGTGGTGACGATGATCAAGCCACTGGCCGCCGACAAACCGCCCACGTAAGCCAGCAATGCGAGGGATTTGCTGTTGGCGGCAATACCGACGCCAAGGGTGAAGTATTCGGGGTTGGTGGTGGCGCCGAGCTTGAGGCCGGCCCACAGGATCAGCGGCACCGCCAGGCTCATCAGCAGCAGGAATAACGGCAAACCCCAGCTGGCGCTGACCAATGAGCGCGGGTTGAGGTTCTCGGTGAAGGTCATGTGGTACATGTGCGGCATCACGATGGCCGAGGCAAAGAACACCAGCAGCAGCGTGCGCCATGGGCCTTCCTGCAACGGCGTGTGCAAAGCGGCGAGGGCGGTCTGGTTTTGCAGCAACCACAACTCCAACTGTTGCGGCCCGTCGAATACGCCGTACAACGCATACAGGCCGACACCGCCGATGGCGATCAGCTTGATCACCGACTCAAAGGCAATCGCAAACACCAGGCCTTCGTGTTTTTCGCGGGTGGCGATATGGCGTGAACCGAAGAAAATCGTGAACAGCGTGATCAGTGCGCAGAAGGCCAGGGCAACGCGGTGCTGCACTGGTTCGCGGGTGAGGATGCTGATGGAGTCCGCCACCGCCTGGATCTGCAGGGCCAGCAACGGCAGCACGCCGATCAGCATAAAGATCGTGGTCAGCGCGCCGGCCCAGGTGCTGCGAAAGCGGAAGGCAAACAAGTCCGCCAGGGACGACAGCTGATAGGTGCGGGTGATTTTCAGGATCGGGTACAGCAACACCGGCGCCAGCAGGAACGCGCCGGACACGCCCAGGTAGCTGGACAGAAAGCCGTAGCCATACTGATAGGCCAGCCCCACCGTGCCATAAAATGCCCAGGCGCTGGCGTAGACGCCCAGGGACAAGGTGTAGGTCAACGGATGGCGAATGATCGCCCGCGGAATCATTCCGCGCTCACTGATCCAGGCAACCCCGAACAACGCGGCCAGGTAGGCGGCGCTGATCAGCAGCATCTGGGTGAGGCTAAAGCTCATCGGCATCTTTTTGGCTCTGCAGGATGAAGGTCACGACGATCAGGATCAACCACAGCAGATAAGGGCGATACCAGGCGCCCGTGGCGTCGATCCACCAATCCATGATGGCCGGGGAAAACAGGTAGATCCCGACGACCAGCAGCAGGACCAATCGATAGATGTACATGTTGGCCTCTGATTAAAAAACTGCCGCGATGGTAACGGATGCTTGGCAAGCTGCAAGCGCCTTCAGCTCAATTGCGCTTCGGCCAGCGTGAGTGTGCGCGGAATCTGGCTGGCGTCCCAGTGTGCAATGCCCCAATCCAGCAGTTCCCGTGGGCTGGCGTGCAGCAGTTCGCTGCCGGGTTGCTGGCCGAGGGCGCGCAACGCTCTCAATAGCAAAGGTGTGGCCTGGTCGGGTGTCAACGGCGGCGAGCGGTAGGATTTGCCCAGCTTGTTGCCGTCCGGCTGGGTGATCAGCGGCACGTGCAGGTAGCGCGGTTGGCGCAGACCCAGCAGTTCCTGCAGGTAAAGCTGGCGCGGCGTGGAATCGAGCAGGTCGGCGCCGCGCACGATGTCGGTGACACCTTGCCAGGCATCGTCGAGTACCACTGCCAGTTGGTAGGCATACAGGCCATCGCGACGGCGGATGATGAAATCGCCCACATCACGGCCCAGGTGCTGTCGGAATTCGCCTTGCACGCGGTCGGTAAAGTGATACTCCAGCTCCGGAACGCGCAGGCGGATCGCCGCGTCTTGCTGATCGTGCCCGAGGTTTCGGCACAGGCCTGGATAGATCCCGTGGTAGGGCTCCAATTGTTTACGCGAGCAGGTACAGGCGTAAGCCAGGCCGTGGTTGAACATGTCGTTCAAGACTTTGGCGTAGGCATCATGCCGCTCGCTTTGCCGGACCAGTTCCCCATCCCACTCAAAGCCATAGCTTTCCAGGGCGTGCAGGATCGCCGCCTGGGCGCCGGGTTCTTCGCGGGGTGGGTCGAGGTCTTCCATGCGCATCAGCCAGCGGCCGTGATTGGCGCGGGCATCGAGGTAGGAGGCGAGGGCGGCAACCAGCGAACCGAAGTGCAGGTGGCCGCTGGGCGTGGGGGCGAAACGCCCGATATAAGTAGAGGCTGTCATGGGCCGGATACTACTGGAAAACCGCGGAACGCCAGAAACAAAAATGGAGCGTTTGCACGCCCCATTTTTTGTTTGTCGCATTCAGCCCGGCAGGGTTACTTGCCGACCTGTTTTTCCTTGATTTCAGCCAAGGTCTTGCAGTCTACGCACAGGTCCGCGGTTGGGCGGGCTTCCAGGCGGCGAATACCAATCTCGACGCCGCAGGATTCGCACCAGCCGTATTCCTCGTCCTTGATCAGTTGCAGGGTCTTGTCGATCTTCTTGATCAGCTTGCGCTCTCGATCACGCGCTCGCAGTTCAAGGGCGAACTCTTCTTCCTGGCTCGCACGGTCGGCCGGATCAGGAAAGTTGGCTGCTTCGTCCTTCATGTGGTCAACGGTACGATCAACCTCCTGCATCAAGTCCTGTTTCCACTTGTTCAGGATCTTGGTGAAGTGCTCGCGCATGGGCTCGCCCATGTACTCCTCGCCCTTTTTTTCCACATAGGGTTCGAAGCCGCCGAGGCCTTGAGTCTGCTGTTGCTTTGCTTGGGTGGACATGAATAGACCGCCTCTCACTCTTCTAATCCATTGCGCAGGATTGCAACGTCACCGACACCTGCCGGCCCTGCGGCTGCAAGCGGGCGAACTTACCAGATAGATTCGGGGTGCGCCACTCCCGGTTGTCGAGGCCCAACGTGGCAGGCTTGCAAACTGTCATGGCCCGCCATGGCTGGGTATAGCGTGTCTCGAATGTTGATTTTAGTCGTTTTGCAGGCGCTTGCCCGGTTCAGCACGGAGGACCGAGCAGGCAATAGAGCATGTTTTACCGCGCGGGTTCGGTAGAATCCGAATTTTGTCCTCACCGTTTAAGGAAGGCTAATGGCCCAGCCCTACAGTGCGCGCAGTCGCGCCATCGAACCTTTTCACGTTATGGCGTTACTGGCGCGAGCCAATGAGCTGCAGGCGGCTGGCCATGATGTTATCCACCTGGAGATCGGCGAGCCGGATTTCACCACGGCCGAGCCGATTATCCAGGCCGGCCAGGCCGCACTGGCTAACGGCAAGACGCGCTATACCGCGGCCCGTGGGCTGCCCGAGTTGCGCCAGGCCATCAGTGGTTTTTACCAGCAGCGCTACGGCCTGAGCGTCGACCCCGAGCGCATTCTGATCACGCCCGGTGGCTCTGGCGCGTTGCTGCTGGCCAGCAGCCTGCTGGTCGATCCGGGCAAGCACTGGCTGTTGGCCGACCCAGGCTACCCGTGTAACCGACATTTCCTGCGGCTGGTGGAAGGCGCGGCGCAGTTGGTGCCGGTTGGCCCGGACGTGCGCTACCAATTGACCGCTGAGCTGGTGGCCAAACACTGGAATGCAGACAGCGTTGGCGCGCTGGTGGCCTCACCAGCCAACCCGACCGGCACCATTCTGACCCGCGACGAACTGGCGGGGTTGTCGAGTGCAATCAAGGCGCGTAACGGCCATTTGGTGGTGGACGAGATCTATCACGGCCTCACCTACGGCACCGATGCCGCCAGCGTGCTGGAAGTCGACGACGATGCCTTCGTCTTAAATAGTTTTTCGAAGTATTTCGGCATGACCGGCTGGCGCCTCGGCTGGCTGGTGGCGCCCCCGGCGGCAGTGGGCGAATTGGAGAAGTTGGCGCAGAACCTCTACATCAGCGCGCCGAGCATGGCCCAATACGCGGCGCTGGCGTGTTTCACCGAGCAAACCCTGAGTATTCTGGAAGAGCGCCGCGCCGAGTTCGGGCGCCGCCGGGATTTCCTGCTGCCAGCCTTGCGCGAGTTGGGTTTCGGCATCGCCGTAGAGCCCGAAGGCGCGTTCTACTTGTACGCCGATATCAGCGCGTTCGGCGGTGATGCCTTCGCGTTTTGCCGTCATTTCCTTGAAACCGAGCATGTGGCGTTTACGCCGGGCCTGGATTTTGGTCGTTATCAGGCCGGCCATCATGTGCGTTTTGCCTACACGCAAAACCTCGATCGGCTACAGGAAGCGGTGGAACGCATCGCCCGTGGCTTGCGGAGCTGGCAAGGCTGATGCGCTTTCATCCTCCCCTCGAAGAAGGGCGGCTGATCCGCCGCTACAAGCGCTTTCTCACCGATATCGAAACGCTGACCGGCGAGTTGCTGACCATTCACTGCCCCAACACCGGCTCTATGCTCAATTGCATGGTGGAGGGCGGCCAGGTCTGGTTCAGTCGCTCCACAGACCCCAAGCGCAAGTTGCCGGGCACCTGGGAAATTGCCGAAACCCCCCAAGGCCGGCTGGCATGCGTCAACACCGCGCGTGCCAACCAACTGGTGGAGGAGGCGTTGCGTGCCGGGGTGATCACTGAACTCAACGGTTTTACCGCCTTGAAGCGCGAAGTGCCTTACGGCCAGGAAAAAAGCCGTATCGATTTTCGCCTGGAGTACCCACACGGCGCGGCGTATGTGGAGGTCAAGAGCGTCACCTTGGGCTTTGATGGCTCGCCGGTGGCAGCGTTTCCCGACGCGGTGACCCAACGTGGCGCCAAGCATTTGCGCGAGTTGGCACACCTGGCGCGTGAGGGCGTGCGTGCGGTGCAGTTGTATTGCGTGAACCTGTCGGGGATCGACGCTGTACGCCCGGCGGTGGAAATCGATGCGGGCTACGCCGCTGCGCTGCGCGAGGCCAAGGCGGCCGGCGTGGAGGTGTTGGCCTACGGTGCGCGGGTCACGCCGCAGGAAATTATCATCGACCGGCGCCTGGACGTGATGATCGGCGACTAGAGTTGCACCCACAGGCCTTGCGCGTCTTCACGGCCGGGCAGGGCTTTAAGGCTTTGGCCCGCGCACGGCCCGGCAATGCACTCGCCGCTTTCGATCAGGAACAAGGCGCCGTGGGTGGCGCACTGGATCAGGCTGGCGCTGCTGTCCAGGAACTGGTCGGGCTGCCATTCCAGCGGGATGCCGCGATGGGGGCAGCGGTTGAGGTAGAAGTACGCCACGCCGTCACGGCGCACGGCCAACACTTTGCAACCGTCTATTTCAAAACCACGGCTGCTGTTGGGCGCCAGGGCATCTGAGGGGCAGAGAAGCTTCATAACAATCCTTAAGTGCCTTGACGTTCAAATGCAAACAATTATCAAATGCCGGCTTCGCCCGTTAGCTGATTGGGTGCTCTGTACGATGCCAGACAGGGTTTATCTGTCACATCCATGAGTGCTTGAGTGGCCCCGCCCTTGGAAGGAAACCCTGTTATGCGCCTGAGTACCAGCGCTATTGCGCTTGCTGCCTCACTGCTGGTCAACCACGGGGCGCAAGCCTCTGAACTGCCGCAACGCTGGGTCAGCGCCGGTGGGGCGCTATCGGAATGGGTGACGGCGCTGGGCGGGGAGTCAAAGCTGGTGGGGGTGGATACCACCAGCCAGCATCCAGAATCGCTCAAGGCGTTGCCGAGCATCGGTTACCAGCGCCAGTTGTCGGCAGAAGGGATTTTGAGCCTGCGTCCGCAGGTTCTGGTCGGGACTGAAGAGATGGGCCCACCGACGGTGCTGGCGCAAATTCGCGGCGCGGGCGTGCAGGTGGAGATGTTCTCGGCAGAGCCGGATTTGCCGACCTTGAAAGGCAACCTTCAGCACTTGGGCAAGCTGTTGGGTGATGAAGCCAAGGCCAACGAATTGTTTACCGGATATGAACAAAAGCTGGATCAGCAGCAAGCCTGGGTCACCAAGGCCCAGGCCACGCAAAAGGCGCCGGGTGTGCTTTTGTTGCTAGGGCATGCAGGTGGCAAACCCCTGATTGCAGGCAAGGACACGGCCGCCGATTGGATGTTGCAGCAGGCGGGCGGGCATAACCTGGCGACCCACACGGGCTATAAGCCGTTTTCGGTGGAGTCGCTGGCCGGGCTGAGCGCTGATGTGCTGGTGTTTGCTGATCGCGCTCTCACCGGTGATGCGGCGCGGGCGGCCTTGTTCAAGGAAAACCCGATTCTGGCGTCGACCCCGGCCGCCAAAAACGGCCGCGTGTTTGAGCTGGACCCGACCCTGCTGGTCGGCGGGCTCGGGCCGCGTCTGCCGCAAAGCCTGGTGCAATTGTCTGCCGGGTTTTATCCGTCCCAGGCTAAACCTGCCCCATGACGACTCTGGTTAAACCGAAAACGCTGTTTATCGGGCTGGCGCTGTTATGCCTTCTGGCAATCTGGCTTTCACTGGCCCTGGGGCCGGTCAGCCTGCCGTTGCTGGATACGCTCAAGGCCGCCTTGCGCCTGATGGGCGTACCGATTGAAGCCCAGGGCCTGGAGCAGGCCGAATTGATCCTGGGGCAGATTCGTTTGCCGCGAACCTTGCTGGGTTTGGCGGTAGGTGGTGTGCTGGCATTGTCGGGTGTGGCGATGCAGGGCTTGTTTCGCAACCCGCTGGCCGATCCGGGGTTGGTCGGTGTGTCCAGCGGCGCGGCGCTCGGGGCGGCGATTGCTATCGTCGGCGGTTCTTTTTTTGGTGGCCTGCCGGATGCGTTCGGGCCTTATCTGCTGTCGTTGTGCGCGTTTCTCGGGGGGTTGGGCGTCACTGCCCTGGTCTATCGCCTGGGGCGCCGCAACGGCCAGACCAACGTTGCAACGATGCTGCTTGCCGGTATCGCGCTTACCGCCCTGGCCAGTTCGGCGGTGGGGTTGTTTACCTATCTGGCCGATGACGCCACCTTGCGCACGCTGACGTTCTGGAATCTTGGCAGCCTCAATGGCGCCAGCTATTCGCGGTTGTGGCCATTGCTGTTGGTGAGCGCCGGTGTGGCGCTGTGGTTGCCGCGCCGTGCAAAAGCCTTGAATGCATTGTTGCTCGGCGAGTCCGAAGCCAATCACCTTGGCATTGATGTTGAAGGGCTCAAGCGTGAACTGGTGTTTTGCACGGCCCTTGGTGTGGGCGCGGCGGTAGCGGCGGCGGGCATGATCGGGTTTGTCGGGCTGGTGGTGCCGCATCTGGTGCGCTTGTTGGCCGGGCCGGATCATCGGGTGTTGTTGCCGGCGTCTGTGCTCGCGGGCGCGAGCCTGTTGCTGTTTGCTGACCTGGTGGCACGCCTGGCGCTGGCGCCGGCTGAACTGCCGATCGGCATCGTGACGGCCTTTATCGGTGCACCGTTTTTTCTTTATTTGTTGCTGCGAGGGCGCGCCTGATGCTGCGAGTAGAAGCGTTGCAGGTCCGGCGTGGCGATAAAACCGTGCTGGCGGATGTCACCCTGGACTTGCTGCCGGGTGAAGTGCTCGGTGTGCTCGGCCCTAACGGAGCAGGCAAGAGCACGCTGCTCGGTGCGTTGTGCGGCGAGCTGAAGCCGGATCAGGGCAAGGTGTGGCTGGATCAGCAAGCCTTGACGGACTGGAGCGGGCCGCAACGTGCCCAACGTTTGGCAGTGTTGCCGCAGACTTCCACGCTGGATTTCGCATTTCGTGTCGAGGAGGTTGTAGGCATGGGCCGCTTGCCCCATCAGACCGGACGCGTGCGTGATGACGAAATCATCGAGGCGGCGCTGCACGCGGCAGACGTGGGCCATTTAAGCGGGCGCAGCTACCTGGCGCTGTCGGGTGGTGAACGCCAGCGTGTGCATCTGGCGCGAGTGTTGGCGCAGTTATGGCCGGGGGAAGCCGGGCAGACGCTGCTGTTGGATGAGCCGACCTCGATGCTTGACCCCTTGCACCAACACACGACCCTGCAAGCTATACGTACTTTCGCGGATCGCGGCGCTGCGGTGCTGGTGATTCTCCATGACCTGAACCTGGCGGCGCGTTATTGCGACCGGATTCTGTTGCTGGAGCAGGGGCGCCCACACGCGTTGGATACGCCGGCGCAGGTGATGCGGCCCGAGCCACTTAAGGCGGTGTTTGGTTTGGAGGTGCTGGTACAGCCGCACCCGGAGCGTGGGCATCCGTTGATCATTGCGCGCTGAATCGGCTTTTTTACAGGTAAAAAAAGACCCGGCAAGAGCCGGGTCAAATAACCGTGATTAGCCTGATGAGGAGATAATCTGAGAGTCCGAACCAATGGTCTTTCAGTTATCGGCTGATCTCGCGATCAGTTGTGATAATCATAACGATTCTCATTTGAGAGTCAACATCTGTTTTTCAACGATCTGCCGTTTTTCTCAAACACGTGTTCGAACTGCCCATGAACATTGGGGATTCTGCAGACCTAAATTTTCTGACGCGCTGAAATCGCTTCCAACTGACGGTTCAATGCCTCCTTGCGTTCCGTCGGGATGTCGTTCCAATGCACGTCCATCAAGGCTCCCTCGATTGCATACAGCAGCACTTTCGAGGCCCGAAACCCGCGAGTGCGCACGGCTCGGTAGGCATCGACAGCTCCCAGGCGACGTAAGTCGGACGCGCTGTGGATGCCCACCGCATGCAGCCACTGCGCCGACGTCTTGCCCAGGTTTTTCAGGTGTTGCAGCTCATCGTTCATCAAGCCTCCTTGCGACGGCCGAATGGTGCGGTGGGTATCGTGACCAGGCAAGCCTGAAAAGGAGTGTAGCGCTCAGTAGGAAAAGCGTGGTTCTTTGGTCAGGAACGGCTGAAAAGCTTATAAGAATTCTTGAGGGTGTTGCCGACAAGCAGGCAGGAGGCGCCGCTACGCGTGAGGCGTAGCTGGGGCCCGAAAGATGAAGTTACTTGGTGCGGTAGCGCAAACGAGTGCCGAAATTGACCGACATGAGGATTTCGTCAGCCGTCAGTTCGGGGGAGAAGTAGGTGCCGGAAATCTGCGCATGGGCCAGGCTGGCGCCTTCCAGCGAGCACTCGCGCAGGTCCAGGCCGCGCAGGTCGGCAGAGCGGAAGTAGGCGTCGGTGAAATCCACGCCCGTGGCGTTCAGGTCACGCAGGTCCAACCCCCGGAAGTCGCCACCACGCATGTCGATGGGGCCGTCTTTGGGGCGTTCCTGGTTGAAGCCGCGGATGTCGTCTTTATGCAGGAGTGCGTAGAGCGGAGTATCAAGAAGCTTGGGCTGACTCATGACGGCGACTCCTGTTGGAATTATGACGCCATTATAGTGCCACTATTGCTCGGTCGTGCACCGAAGATCGGTGACACGACCAAGAAATATTTCTTACAGACCGGGCAGGCGCTGGCGAATGTGCGCTACCAGAGCGTCGAGTGTGCCGCTTTCGTTGGTTTCCACGCGTTTGCTCAGCAGCAGCTCTTCGGCGGTCAGCGGGTCACGGTTGGCCTGTTGTTCTTCGATAATGGTGAGCGTCGCGTCGGAAGGATCGTTTTTATCCGCCTGACGTTGCGCCAGCCAGCTGGCGATAACGGCTTGCGGTGCGTTGCAATCGAGGATCAGGAAGGGCGCGCCCGTTGCCTCGGCAATCCTGGCGGCGGCGTCGCGTTGTGCGCCTTTCAGGAAGGTCGCGTCCAGCACTACCGGGTAGCCGGCACGCAAGACGGTATCGGCGATTTCGTTGAGCCGAGCGTAGGTGGCAGCGCTGGCTTCGGCGGCGTAGATACCGGCTTGCGGGGTGTTCTCGACCTTTTGTTCGCCAAACAGGCGCTTGCGTTCCACATCCGAACGCAGGCGCACGGCACCCAAGGCTTCCACCAGACGCATGGCCACGTGGCTTTTACCGACGGCCGAAACACCGTGGGTTATCGCCAGGAAGCGCGATGGAATAGTGCTGTAGCTTTCCGCCAGGTTCGCATAGTTGCGGTATTGGCGCAGGGTGGTGGCGCGTTGCACCGGGCTGGCCTCGCTCGGCATGCTGAACAACGCCACCTTGGCGCGCACCAGTGCACGGTAGGCTTTATAGAAGTTCAGCACTTCCAGGCCCTGATAGTCGCCGGTCAGCTCCAGGTACTGGCTGATAAAACGGCGCGCCAGGGATTTGAGGCCGCGGTCTTCCAGGTCCATCGCCAGAAAGGCCGTGTCGGCATACACATCGGTGAAGCGGAACGGCTCGTTGAACTCGATGCAGTCGAAGATCACCACCTGGCCATCGATCAGGGTGGCGTTGCCCAAGTGGATATCACCGTGACACTCACGGGTGAAGCCTTCGAGTTTGCGCTGGGCCAGCAGTGGCTTGAGGCGTTCGAAGCTGGCTTCGGCCCAGGCTTGCAGGGCTTCGAGTTGAGCCAGGTCGGCTTTGTCGCTGAGGAACGGGCGGATCTGGTCGAAGTTCTGCCGAACCGGTGCCATCACCTCATCCGGCGTGCCAGCAGGGTGGTCTTGCGGCACTTTCGGCGCAGTGAGGTGGAAGTGCGCAATCTGCTTGGCCATATCATCAATGTGCGCGCTGGTAACCTCGCCATTGGCTTGCAGTGTGCTGAGCAACTGGCTCTGCGGGAATTGGCGCATTTTCAGCGCGTATTCGATGATTGGGCCATCACCGCCCAATTGCGGGGCTTCGGCGCTGCCGGTGATTGGCAACACGTCAAGATACAAATCTTCGGTCAGGCGCTGATTGAGGCGCAGCTCTTCGCGGCAGAAGTGGCCGCGGTCATCCAGTTGGGTGAAATCCAGAAAGCCGAAGTTCATCGGCTTCTTCAGCTTATAAGCATAGGGGCCGGTCAGTATGACCCAGGAAATATGGGTCTCAATGACTTGAAACGCTTCAACCGGATGGGGATACAAAGCCGGGTTTTGCAGGGCAGCGATCAGGGACTGGCTCACGGGCGATCCTTCAAAGTCTGGGGGAAATCATGGCCGGCATTATGGCGGTTACGGTCGGTCGTGCAAACCGCTGTCCGGCTCATGTTGATCCTCAATAAAGTGCGTATAATCCGCCGCCATGACTCGAACCCGATCTCCCCGTTCCCGTAAAAAACCTCCTTCACGCGGCCTGCGCCCGTGGCTGGGCTGGGCCATCAAGCTGAGCCTGGTAGGCCTTGTGGTGCTCGCAGGCTTCGCGGTGTACCTCGACGCCGTGGTGCAGGAGAAATTCTCCGGCAAGCGCTGGACCATCCCGGCCAAGGTATACGCACGCCCGTTGGAATTGTTCACCGGCCAAAAGCTGAGCAAGGAAGACTTCCTTACCGAACTCGACGCCTTGGGCTATCGCCGCGAACCCGTGAGCAATGGCCCCGGCGCCGCTGCTGTCAGCGGCAATACCGTCGATTTGAATACCCGTGGCTTCCAGTTCTATGAAGGCCTGGAGAAAGCCCAGCCGGTGCGCGTGCGCTTCTCCGGCGATTACGTTGCCGAACTGTCGTCGCTCAATGGCTCCAAGTTGCCCGTGGTGCGCCTGGAACCGCTGTTGATCGGCGGTATTTACCCCAAGAACCTCGAAGATCGCATCCTGATCAAGCTTGATCAGGTGCCGCCGTACCTGCTCGATACGCTGATCGCCGTGGAAGACCGCGATTTCTACAGCCACTGGGGCGTGTCGCCCAAGTCGATTGCCCGCGCCATTTGGGTCAACACCTCCGGCGGCAAGATGACCCAGGGCGGCAGTACGCTCACGCAACAATTGGTCAAGAACTTCTACCTGACCAACGAGCGCAGCCTCACCCGTAAACTCACCGAAGCCATGATGGCCATGCTGCTGGAGCTGCATTACAGCAAGCAGGAGATTCTCGAGGCGTACCTCAACGAAGTGTTCGTCGGCCAGGACGGCCAGCGCGCCGTGCACGGTTTCGGCTTGGCCAGCCAATTCTTCTTTGGCCAGCCCTTGTCCGAATTGAAATTGCATCAAGTCGCGTTGCTGGTGGGGATGGTCAAGGGGCCGTCCTATTACAACCCGCGCCGCAACCCGGAACGTGCGCTTGAGCGCCGTAACCTGGTGTTGGATGTACTTGAACAGCAAGGCGTAGCCACCGCTGAACAAGTTGCGGCGGCGAAAAAAATGCCACTGGGTGTGACCACGCGCGGCAAGCTGGCCGACAGTTCATTCCCGGGCTTTATCGACTTGGTCAAACGCCAGTTGCGTGAAGATTACCGCGACGAAGACTTGACCGAAGAAGGCCTGCGGATCTTTACCAGTTTCGACCCGATCCTGCAGATGAAAGCCGAAGCGTCGGTCAACGACACCTTCAAACGCCTGACCGGCCGTAAAGGTTCGGATGAAGTCGAAGCAGCCATGGTCGTGACCAACCCGGAAACCGGTGAGGTGCAGGCCATGATTGGCAGCCGCCAGGCCAGTTTTGCCGGTTTCAACCGTGCGCTGGATGCGGTGCGGCCGATCGGTTCGCTGGTCAAGCCGGCGGTCTACCTCACGGCCCTGGAAAAACCAAGCAAATACACGCTGACCAGTTGGTTGTCGGATGACCCGCTGTCGGTCAAAGGGGCGGATGGCCAGGTATGGACGCCGCAGAACTTTGATCGTCGCTCCCACGGCACTGTGTTCCTGTACCAAGGCCTGGCGCATTCCTACAACATCTCCACCTCGCGCCTTGGGCTTGAAGTGGGCGTGCCGAATGTGCTGAAAACCCTGGGACGACTGGGCATCACCCGTGAGTTCCCGGCGTTCCCGTCTATGCTGCTGGGCGCTGGCGCCATGACCCCGATGGAAGTGGCGACGATGTACCAGACCCTCGCCAACGGTGGCTTCAATACCCCGATGCGCGGCATTCGCAGTGTGCTGACCGCCGATGGCGAACCGCTCAAGCGTTACCCGTTCCAGATCCAGCAGCGCTTTGACGCGGGTTCCATCTATCTGATCCAGAACGCCATGCAGCGCGTGATGCGTGAAGGCACCGGGCGTTCGGTCTACAGCGTGCTGCCGTCGAACCTGACGCTGGCGGGCAAGACCGGCACCAGTAACGATTCGCGCGACAGCTGGTTCGCAGGCTTCGGCCAGGATGTGCTGGCCGTGGTCTGGCTGGGCCGCGACGATAACGGCAAAACCCCGTTCACTGGTGCGACCGGTGCGCTGCAGGTGTGGACCAGTTTCATGCGCAAGGCCGATCCGTTGCCGCTTAACATGCCGCAGCCGGACAACATCGTGCAGGCCTGGATTGATCCGCATACCGGGCAGGGTTCCGATGCCAACTGTCCGGGCGCGGTACAGATGCCGTATATTCGCGGCAGCGAGCCACCCGCCGGTGCTGCGTGCGGTGGCAGTGCCCCCGCTGACGCGGATTCGGTGATGGATTGGGTCAAGGGCTGGATGCATTAAGCAAAGAGGGTTTCAAGTGAACAAGTTGTGGATTCCAGCTATTACCGCCTTGGTTATGCTCGGCGGTTGCTCCAGCGTGCAGCGCGGTTCGATTCCCGTGGTGGACTCAAGCACGAACGTTTCCAATAACGACCGTATCTCGGCCACTGGCGGTTTCCGTCAGACCGTGGTCAAGCGTCCTGCCCAAGCCACGCCTCAGGCCATACCGCAGGATTCGGGCGTGGTGGTGATGGTGCCGGGCGGCGGTGCTGCGACGTCGGCGCCGATCAGTGCCGAGCCTTGGACGCCAGGGCCAAGCACTTCGGGGCCGGCCAACTCCGCGCCGATCCAGACGGCGCCGATCAACCAGGGCACTTACAACATGCCGCCGTCCACGCCGAGCGGTATTCCGTCGTCGTCTAACGCGGGTGGCCTGTCGGCTGACGAGCAACTGGACGGGCCGGTGCTGGCTTTGCTGACCACCGCCCAGCAGCAACAGGCCGGTGGTGACCTGAACGGGGCATCGTCGAGCCTTGAGCGTGCCCAGCGTGTGGCGCCGCGTGAGCCGCAAGTGCTGTATCGCCTGGCACAGGTGCGCATGGCCCAGGGCGACGCGCCGCAAGCCGAGCAGTTCGCCCGTCGCGGCCTGACCCTGGCCAACGGTCGCCCCGACTTGCAAGCCAACCTGTGGGCTTTGATTGGTGACGCGCGTGCCGCACAAGGCGACGCCGCCGGTGCTGCCCAGGCGCGGCAAAAAGCCAAGGTCAGCCTCTGATGGATGCACGGTTTCCGGCAATTGCCGAACAGCTGTTGCTGATTGAGCGTGAGTTACGTGTGCAGGGTTGGTGGGACGAAGTGCCCCCCAGCGCTGAAGCGCTTAGCAGCGTCGAGCCGTTTTCGGTGGACACCCTGGACTTTCACCAGTGGCTGCAATGGATCTTCCTGGTGCGCATGAAGCAGATCCTCGAGCAGGACCTGCCATTGCCCAATGCTTCGGGGATCCTCGAGATGGCGGAGATGGTTTACGCCGATCGCCCGCTTGAAAGCATAGGCTTACGCAATGCGCTGAAAAAGTTCGACCAATTGATCGTCGACGCTCGTTAATTGCCTGACTGCCGGGTTTTTCGGCAGTCTTGCGCACATTTCTACCGCTTGACGACATTCAGGCGAGTTTTATCCCTCCTCAAGCCCCTTTAATCTTCGTTCTCATGCGCTTAGTTGGAAAAAAGCGCAATTATTGCTTGACTTGAAGGGGCTGAAACAGAAGAATCCAAAGTCCGCTGTATCGGGACTGCCAGAAGCAGGCCCGCTCAGCAGATCATGAGGCGCATATCCGCGCCGACCTGTAACACCCGCAACGCGTTACCTCGCGCTGGGTGGGAAAAGCCCGCAACACTTGGGACGATCCCAATACTTGCTCAGTCAGTGCTGACGTAGTCGGCGACCACCGTCGCTCATGCTCTGTTGAGAAGTAAACCTATTAAGACCCGTCGGTTTTTAACGGACGGTATTCTGGCGTTTTAGAGGTGAACAACGTGGAGCTTTTATCTGGCGGTGAGATGCTCGTCCGCTTTTTGCGTGACGAAGGCGTCGACTATATCTACGGGTACCCAGGTGGTGCTCTGCTGCATGTTTACGACGCACTGTTCAAGGAACCGGCTGTTACCCACATCCTGGTTCGCCACGAACAGGCCGCGACCCATATGGCTGACGGCTATGCCCGTGCCACCGGTAAAGCCGGTGTAGTGCTGGTAACGTCCGGCCCAGGCGCAACCAATGCCATTACCGGCATCGCGACTGCCTATATGGACTCCATTCCGATGGTGATCATTTCTGGCCAGGTGCCCAGCACCATGGTCGGCACCGATGCATTCCAGGAAACCGACATGATCGGTATTTCCCGGCCGATCGTGAAACACAGTTTCATGATCAAGCACGCGTCGGAAATCCCGGAAGTCATGAAAAAGGCCTTCTACCTTGCACAGTCCGGTCGTCCGGGCCCTGTGGTGGTCGATATCCCGAAAGACATGACCAACCCGGCGGAAAAGTTCGAATACGTCTTCCCGAAAAAAGCCAAACTGCGTTCCTACAGCCCGGCCGTTCGTGGGCACTCGGGTCAAATCCGCAAGGCGGCAGAAATGCTCTTGGCGGCCAAGCGCCCAGTGCTGTACTCCGGCGGTGGCGTGATTCTGGGCGGCGGTTCTGCACCTCTGACCGAATTGGCCAAGCTGCTTAACCTGCCAGTAACCAACACCTTGATGGGCCTCGGCGCATTCCCGGGTACGGACCGTCAGTTCGTCGGCATGCTTGGCATGCACGGCAGCTACACCGCCAACCTGGCCATGCACCACGCCGACGTGATCCTGGCGGTGGGCGCGCGGTTTGATGACCGTGTGATCAACGGACCGAGCAAGTTTTGCCCGAATGCCAAGATCATCCACATCGACATCGACCCGGCGTCCATCTCCAAGACCATCAAGGCCGACGTGCCGATCGTAGGTCCGGTAGAAAGCGTGCTGACCGAAATGGTTGCGGCGCTCAAGGACATCGGCGAAACGCCGAACAAGGAATCGGTTGCCAGCTGGTGGAAGCAGATCGACGAATGGCGCGGCGACCGCGGCCTGTTCCCTTACGACAAGGGCGACGGCAGCATCATCAAGCCACAAACCGTGATCGAAACCCTGTGCGAAGTGACCAAGGGCGACGCCTTTGTGACCTCCGACGTGGGCCAGCACCAGATGTTCGCTGCGCAGTACTACAAGTTCGACAAGCCTAACCGCTGGATCAACTCCGGTGGCCTGGGCACGATGGGCTTTGGTTTCCCGGCGGCCATGGGTGTGAAACTGAGCTTCCCGGACACCGACGTCGCCTGCGTGACGGGTGAGGGCAGCATCCAGATGAACATCCAGGAACTGTCGACGTGCCTGCAGTACGGTCTTCCGGTGAAGATCGTGTGCTTGAACAACGGCGTGCTGGGCATGGTTCGTCAGTGGCAGGACATGAGCTACAACAGCCGTCACTCCCATTCCTACATGGAATCGCTGCCGGATTTCATCAAGTTGGTTGAAGCCTACGGCCACGTCGGCATGCGCATCACCGATTTGAAAGATCTGAAGCCGAAGATGGAAGAGGCGTTCGCCATGAAGGACCGCCTGGTGTTCCTCGATATTCAAGTGGACACCAGCGAGCACGTCTACCCGATGCAGATCAAAGACGGCTCTATGCGCGACATGTGGCTGAACAAGACGGAGCGTACCTAATCATGCGGCACATTATCTCCCTGCTTCTGGAGAACGAACCCGGCGCTCTGTCTCGTGTTGTCGGCCTGTTTTCGCAACGCAACTACAACATCGAAAGCCTGACCGTGGCGCCGACCGAAGACCCGACCCTGTCGCGCCTGACGTTGACTACTGTTGGTCACGATGAGGTGATCGAGCAGATCACCAAGAACCTCAACAAGCTGATCGAAGTGGTCAAGCTGGTCGACTTGTCGGAAAGTGCCCACATCGAGCGCGAGCTGATGCTGGTCAAGGTCAAGGCCACGGGTGCCCAACGTGCCGAGATCAAACGCACCACCGACATTTATCGCGGGCAGATCGTCGATGTGAGCGCCAGCGTTTATACCGTTCAACTGACCGGTACAAGCGACAAGCTGGACAGCTTCATCCAGTCGATCGGGACGGCCTCGATTCTGGAAACCGTACGCAGTGGTGTCACCGGGATTGCCCGTGGCGACAAAGTACTCAGCATCTAACCCAAATTAGCGAATGGCCTTACGGCCTGGATATATAGAGGAACCTCATGAAAGTTTATTACGATAAAGATTGTGACCTGTCGATCATCCAGGGCAAGAAAGTCGCCATCATCGGCTACGGTTCCCAGGGCCACGCCCAAGCGTGCAACCTGAAAGATTCCGGCGTTGACGTGACTGTTGGCCTGCGCAAAGGCTCGGCCACTGTTGCCAAGGCTGAAGCCCACGGCCTGAAAGTGACTGACGTTGCTTCCGCCGTTGCCGCTGCCGACCTGGTCATGATCCTGACCCCGGACGAATTCCAGTCCGCGCTCTACAAGAACGAAATCGAGCCAAACATCAAGAAAGGCGCCACCCTGGCCTTCTCCCACGGCTTCGCGATTCACTACAACCAGGTTGTGCCACGCGCTGACCTCGACGTGATCATGATCGCGCCGAAAGCGCCGGGCCACACCGTGCGCTCCGAGTTCGTCAAAGGCGGCGGCATCCCTGACCTGATCGCGATCTACCAGGACGCATCCGGCAACGCCAAGAACGTGGCATTGTCCTACGCTGCTGGCGTTGGTGGCGGTCGTACCGGCATCATCGAAACCACCTTCAAGGACGAGACCGAAACCGACCTGTTCGGCGAGCAAGCCGTACTGTGCGGCGGTACCGTTGAGCTGGTCAAAGCCGGTTTCGAAACCCTGGTTGAAGCTGGCTACGCGCCAGAAATGGCCTACTTCGAATGCCTGCACGAACTGAAGCTGATCGTTGACCTCATGTACGAAGGCGGTATCGCCAACATGAACTACTCGATCTCCAACAACGCCGAATACGGTGAGTATGTGACCGGCCCGGAAGTCATCAACGCCGAGTCCCGTCAGGCTATGCGCAACGCCCTGAAACGTATTCAGGACGGCGAATACGCCAAAATGTTCATCAGCGAAGGCGCTACCGGCTACCCTTCGATGACCGCCAAGCGTCGTAACAACGCCGCTCACGGTATCGAAGTGATCGGCGAGCAACTGCGCTCCATGATGCCGTGGATCGGTGCCAACAAGATCGTCGACAAAGCCAAAAACTAAGTCGTACGTATCCAGAAAAAACGCGGCTTAGGCCGCGTTTTTTCGTTTGGGGGCGGGTTCTGGTATAAAGCTGCATCGTTTGCGGGCGAACACGCGCTGCAAGTATTTGTCGAATTCTTTTCACACCGTTGCAAGGTAAAGTCCATGACCGAACGTCCCGAAGAGCCAAACCAGGCCTCTGACGCCGAAAGCCTGCTACCGATCGATGAGCATGTCGAAGAAGGGCATGATGCGGAAGGTCGCAAGGTCCGGCATCGTGGTATCTATCTTCTGCCCAATCTGTTCACCACGGCGAACCTGTTTGCCGGGTTCTACTCCATCATCAACTCCATGAGTGCGCAAAGCGCATTGGCGGCGGGTGATGCGGCGAGTGCCAGCAAGTATTTCGGCTTTGCGGCTATCGCCATCTTCGTGGCCATGGTGCTCGACGGCCTGGATGGCCGGGTGGCGCGCATGACCAATACCCAAAGCGCTTTCGGTGCCGAGTACGACTCGCTGTCGGACATGGTAGCTTTCGGCGTTGCGCCGGCATTGCTGGCATTTGCCTGGGCGCTGGGTGATATGGGCAAGGTCGGCTGGATGGTTGCCTTCATCTATGTCGCCGGCGCGGCGTTGCGTCTGGCGCGCTTTAACACCCAAGTGGGTACTGCTGACAAGCGTTACTTCATCGGCCTGGCCAGCCCGGCGGCGGCAGGTGTGGTGGCCGGTATCGTCTGGGCGTTCAGTGACTACGGCATCCAGGGTTCGAAGATGTCGTTCCTGGTGGCCTTGATGGTTGCAGCCGCCGGCATGCTGATGGTCAGCAATATCAAGTACAACAGCTTCAAGGAGTTTGACCTCAAGGGGCGCGTGCCTTTCGTGGCTATCCTGGTGGTGGTGCTGGTGTTTGCGGTCGTGTTCAGTGATCCGCCACGTATTCTGCTGCTGGCGTTCCTGGTGTATGCCGCGTCGGGGCCGATTCAGTACCTGCTGCATCTGCGCCGCGACAAAACATTGCCTTAATGTAATTTCCCCCATACTCCGCAGTCTATTGGTGCATCAGTTCTCCAATGCTGCGGAGTTGCCATGTTAATCAAGATCCCCAAAGCGTCCGATTGTCATGAATCGGATGTCACGCCTGAATCCTTCTATCTTTCGCGTCGCAGCTTGCTCGGTGGTGCGCTGGCCGGTGTTGCGGCCACTGCGTTGCCGCGTTGGGCGAGTGCCGAAGATGCCGCGCGTTATGCCGATGTCGAGCCGGGCAATGCCCCAGGCTGGTTTGCAGATAAGCTGCCCAGCACCCAATGGCAGGCGGTTACGGTAAAAGACGAAGCCATCACCCCGTTCAAGGACGCCACCCACTACAACAACTTCTATGAGTTCGGTACGGACAAGGGCGACCCGGCGAAGAACGCCGGTTCACTCAAGACCGAACCCTGGAGTGTGGTGATCGATGGGGAAGTCGGTAAACCTGGGCGCTATGCCCTGGAAGACTTCATGAAGCCTTATCAATTGGAAGAGCGTATCTACCGACTGCGTTGTGTCGAGGCGTGGTCGATGGTGATTCCGTGGATGGGCTTTCCTATTTCAGCCTTGCTCAAGCAGGTTGAACCAACCGCTAAAGCCAAGTACATCCGCTTTGAAACGCTGCAGGACCCCAAAAGCATGCCGGGACAGCGCTCCAGCTTCGGCTTGATCGACTGGCCCTATGTAGAAGGGCTGCGTCTGGATGAAGCAATGAATCCGTTGGCGATCCTGGCTGTGGGTATGTATGGGCGGGAGTTGCCGAACCAGAACGGTGCACCACTGCGTCTGGTAGTGCCGTGGAAGTACGGCTTCAAGAGCGTGAAGTCGATTGTGCGGATCAGCCTGGTCAGCGAGCAGCCAAAGACGACTTGGCAAAGCATTGCGGCCAATGAGTATGGGTTCTACGCGAATGTGAACCCGACCGTCGACCATCCTCGCTGGACCCAGGCGCGTGAGCGTCGTTTGCCGAGCGGTCTGTTCAGCCCGAATGTGCGAGAGACGCAGATGTTCAACGGCTATTCGGATGAGGTCGCTTCTCTCTATACGGGCCTCGACCTGCGGAAGAACTACTGATGCGTTATCCGATCTGGCGTATTGGCGTCTTTATAGCCGCGGCGATCTGGCCATTTTTCTGGCTGTATGAGGCGTGGAGCTCTGTGCTCGGGCCTGATCCAGGCAAAGTGTTGATGGATCGGTTGGGGCTTGGGACCCTGATCCTGTTGCTGGTAACGCTAGGTATGACGCCGTTGCAGAAACTCAGCGGGTGGGCAGGGTGGATTGCCGTGCGTCGGCAGCTGGGGTTGTGGTGTTTTGCGTATGTGGCACTGCACCTGGCTGCGTACTGCGTATTCATCCTCGGGCTGGATTGGTCGCAGTTCGGCGTCGAGCTGCGTAAGCGGCCCTACATTATTGTCGGTGCGCTGGGGTTCCTTGGCTTATTGGTGCTGGCAGTAACGTCCAATCGTTATAGCCAGCGCCGGTTGGGCAGCCGTTGGAAGAAGCTGCATCGCCTGGTGTACGTGATTCTTGGGCTTGGTTTGTTGCACATGTTGTGGATTGTGCGGGCCGACCTGAAGGAATGGGCGATCTATGCGTCTATAGGCGCGCTGCTGCTAGTGCTGCGCATCCCGCCAGTGATGCGCCGGATTCCCCGTCTTATTGCGAAAAAACCACTTTCTGCGACAAAAGCGTAATTAAGGATTGACGGCGTTTTATATCTGTCTATAATTCGCCCCACTTCCGGCGCAGCCGAAACGGAAAACTCCTTGGTAAACAACGAGTTACGAAGTTTTCGGCAGC
>NZ_JACAQL010000009.1:611334-611697 GCF_013385245.1 Pseudomonas sp. IPO3747 | reverse complement strand
GGGCGATTTCAGATCAAGATCACGATCAAAAGCTCAGATCAAAAGACCGCTGACTTCGTCAGCGAAAAGGATGTAAGAGCCGGAGCAACAGCAAATCCATACTCGGTCTAATGTGGGAGCTGGCTTGTCGAATCGTCGCACCGCTGCGATGGCATCAACTCGGTGTGCCTGATGTACCGAGGTGTCTGCATCGCAGGCAAGCCAGCTCCCACAGAAAAGCAGCTCTTCAGTGTATGCAAATCCGCAGCCGACCTCATATTCAAAACTGCATGCGCTCCCACATTCAGACCGAGTTGTATCAAGTAGATAGGCTTTGGCTTTGCACTTGATCTGGCTTTTGCTTCAACCACTCAGGTCGGCTTT
>NZ_JACAQL010000009.1:417361-611264 GCF_013385245.1 Pseudomonas sp. IPO3747 | reverse complement strand
GAGTGAGGGCACACCGAGCCTAAGCGAGGTGCCGAGTGGTGGGGCACAGACCTTTTGGTTACTTTTGGGGCGTTTGCCAAAAGTGACCCGCTGTAAGAGCGGAACCATAGGCCGCCGTTACCGCAGCAACGGATATGTACTCAACAACCCCCGCTACAACCGAGACTTGCGCAAAGGAAAAAGACTGTTAAGCGTATCAATCAAGCGCACCAGATAAATGGGCTTGCGAAACAAATCCAACACCTGCAACCGCAGCATGTCACTCACATCATCCATCTCCGCATGCCCAGACATCACAATCACCGGCAAATGCTGACGATCCGTGTGCTCACGCAAGCGCTTGATCAACGATATCCCACTCTCCTCTGGCATACGCAGGTCAGTGATAACCAGGGCAATGTCAGGATTCAGCGTCAGTTCCTGCAATGCGTAAGTCACAGAGCTGGCGGTAAAACAAACGAAGCCCTCGTTCTCCAGCGACTCCGCCAGTTCTACGAGGGCATCTTCTTCGTCGTCCACCAACAGGATTTGTTGACGGAAAGGTACAGCTGCAGCATTCATGGGCACTACCTGATGTCACCACTCAAAACCATCTGAAATCAACAGCAGGCCGTCCCAAACTCACAACGCGGTGATCGCCGCCTGAATTCTGGCAAAGAAGGCCGTAATCTGAGGCCCCAGCGTCGTCCCGGCTGCCAGTATCACCAATGCTACAATCGCCACGAGAATGAGGTACTCAATCGCGGTCGCGCCCTCTTTGCGATGAAAAAGTAGCTGAAGTTGAACATGGAGTTTAATCAACAGTTCGAGGATCATCGTACTACTCCTATGGGCGACCAGACGCCCTAGCTCGGTGCTGCACAGTAATTGCCATGTGCCACCTGAGCATTGTCAACAAACCCCACCCTCACAACTGTAAGAACTGATTAATCACAAAGTAGTGGTCGTTTTGCTGGCGCCTGAATCCCTTGTTTTCAAGGCTATCGAGGCGCGCCACGAAGAAATCTTTCTGTCAGTAATGGCATTTTGTCCTAGCTGAACTACCTTCAAATAGCGAAATAGTTAGTCACTGTTCATAGCAGCCGAGTTGCGGAATTAGCCTGTTGGGATCGACGGGTTTTGGTGCAACAGGAAAAGGAGAGCCGTCATGAACACGCGTCTCAGCATGGTACTTGCCGGTGTGCTCTTGGTCGGTGCGCTGTTTGCCGGTTATTGGGGGTTGGTGCTCAGCCGCGAACCTGCCCCGGCGCCGCCACCACCGCCTACCGCACCGGTAGAAAAAGCCGTCGCCGTGGTCGAGGACCAGACCCGCCAATCGGTGCTGGTGCTGGCCCACGATGTACCGCCCTTTATTGCCCTGACCGCCGCAGACCTGAGCATCGAAAAACTGCGCACAGCGCCAGCGGGCAGTATGACCAGTGTTGACCAGGCCATCGGCCGCACACCATGGCGCGCCTTGCAGGCCGGCACCTGGCTCAACGATGAGAGCTTCAGCCCCGGTGGCCCACTGGCCCGCATGATCCGCCCCAACGAACGCGCCCTCGCGGTTGCCGTCGATGAAGTGATTGGCGCTGCCGGCCAATTGAGCCCAGGCGACTATGTGGACGTGTTGCTGTACCTGCGCCAGGACGTCGCCAACGTCGAACAATCCGCTCAAGTGGTGATCCCTGCCATGCGCCTGCTCAGTGTCGGCGATCAAATGGGCCTGACCAACGACGGCGTTCCCGCTTCACCACCAGCAATGACCGCCGAAGAAAAAGCCCAACGCCATGCCCCCTCTCGCACCGTGGTGCTGGCGGTGCCCGAACAACTGCTGAGCCAACTGATGCTGGCGACCCAGGCCGGCACCTTGCGCCTGGCGGTGCGCAGCGCCGATGAACGCTTGCTGAGCCACTACTGGGCCGGTGAGAGCGATGCACCGGGCAAGCTGCAAAGCGCTAACCGCGACCTCTACCAATTCACCCAGCTGGCCTTCGTCCAGGCGCCCAAAAAAGTCGCCCAGGGTGGCCCCGCGCGCCGCACCGGTGTTGAGGTGATACGCGGTAATCAAGCAACCCAACAAACACCCGACTGAACAAGGATGCTGTGCATGAACCGACGTTTCGCACCGGTGTTCACGCTGAAAATCGCCTGTGCCCTGATGCTGTCGAACTTGTCTGTGGGGCTCGTTGCAGCCGCCCCGGGCAACTGCGGCAGCCTGGGCCAATTACCCGCAGCACTGTCGGTGGGCGAGGGCCTGCAACAGGAGCTGCAATCCCCTGTCGCCATCACACGCCTGGCCATTGGCGACCCGAAAATTGCCGACGTACACCTCAATGGCGATCGCGGTTTCCTGCTCACCGGCGTGGCCTCCGGCACCACCAGCCTGATGGTCTGGACCGCCTGTTCGAACACGCCGCGCCAGAGCATGGTGTTCGTCAAAGGCAAGGCTACCTCGGCATTGACCAGCCTGTCGCTGTCGCCGTCAGAAGACCCGACGCTGCCCAGCCAGGTACAGACCGATATCCGCTTCGTCGAAGTCAGCCGCTCCAAACTCAAGGAAGCCAGCACCAAGATCCTCGGCATCGGCAGCAACTTTTTCCTCGGCAGCCCCAAATTGCTCTCGCCTACCGTCGACACGTTCAAGCTGCCGGTGAGCACCACCAACTTTAATATCGGCTTTGGCGGCGGGCGGGTTTCTGCCCTGATCAATGCCCTGGAAAGCAGTGGTTTTGCCTACACCCTGGCGCGTCCAAGCCTGGTAGCCATGAGTGGGCAAAGTGCGACTTTCCTGGCCGGCGGCGAAGTACCGATCCCGGTGCCCAGCAGCGCCAGCAACAACATCTCGATCGAGTACAAAGAGTTCGGCATTCGCCTGACACTCACGCCAACGGTGATCGACCACAATCGCATCTCCCTCAAGGTGGCACCCGAAGTCAGCGAGCTGGACTACACCAATGCCGTGGTCATTCAAAACATCCAGGTGCCGGCCCTGACCATCCGCCGCACCGACACCAGCGTGTCACTGGCCGACGGCGAAAGTTTCGTGATCAGCGGCCTGATCAGCAGCACCAACACCACCAATATCAGCAAGTTTCCAGGCCTGGGCGATATCCCGATTCTTGGTGCGTTCTTTCGTGATTCCTCGGTCAACCGCCAGGACAAAGAGCTGCTGATGATCGTCACCCCGCACCTGGTGCAGCCGCTGGCCGCCAACGCCCAACTGCCGTCCTTGCCCGGCGAGAAGCTGCGCAACTACGACCCGAACTGGTACCGCCTGTACTTCCTGGAAAACGGCAATTTCGACCGACTCAATGGGTTGTCTCAATGAGCGATAGCCTGAGCCAGACGTTTCTGGCAATCACCCGCAACAGCACCGACCTGGAATGGCTGCAGGGCGCGCTGGCACCGCTTGGCCAAGTGGTCAGCGCCGGCAGCGGCACCCTCGACGAGCTGCTCGCGCTGGTGGACGTGACCTTCGCCAACCTGGTGTTTATCGGCCTCGACCGCGAACACGTGGTGGCCCAAAGCGCGCTGATCGAAGGCGCGCTGGAGGCCAAGCCGATGCTCGCCATCGTCGCCCTCGGCGATGGCATGGACAACCAGCTTGTACTCAATGCCATGCGCGCCGGCGCCCGCGATTTTGTCGCCTATGGCTCACGCTCCAGCGAAGTCGCCGGGCTGGTACGTCGCCTGAGCAAACGCCTGCCGCCGGTGACCACCAACACCCAACTGGGTGGCCTGACCGTGCTCTACGGCACCCAGAGCAATGCCGACGGCGCATTGCTGACCAGCCACTTGGCGCTGGTGGTGCAAAAGAGCGGCCAGCAAACCCTGTTGCTAGACCTGGGCCTGCCGCGCGGTGACAGCCTGGCGTTGCTGGGGCTGGAAAGCTCGTTCAATTTCGGCGATGCCTTGCGCCACCTCAGGCGCCTGGACACCACCTTGATCAACAGCGCGTTTACCTGCGCCGAAGAGGGCCTGCGCATCCTCGCCTACGCCCCCAACGACGAGCCCCTGGCACAGACCAGCGCGGCCGAGCTGTACATGCTGCTCAGTGCCTTGCGCCAACACTTCCAGCACATCGTGGTGAACCTCGCCGGCCAGCCCGACAGCGAAGCGCTGCGCACCTTTGTCAGCCATTGCGACAAGCTGTTGTGGTGCACCGACCAGAGTGTGCTGGACTGCCGTCGCAACCTCGGCGTGCTGAACCAGTGGCGCGAAAAAGGCATGAAGCTGGAACACGCCAAGCTGCTGGTCGACCGCTACATCAAAGGTTGCGCGCCCGACGCCGAAGCCCTGGGCAAAAGCTATGGGCTGGAGGTGATCGCGGTGCTGCCGCTGAGCCCGGAGGTGCGCCTGAATGCCAAGAACCAAGGGCAAACCCTGTTCGCCCTGGCCCCACGCGAAACCCTGACCCACAACCTCAAAGCTTTGGGCGAGCGCCTGGCAAAGCGCTCCGAAGGCATGAAGCAACCCTCGCACACCTGGTTTGAACGCCTGCTGAGGGCTGGCAAATGAACGGTGAAAAACTCTTCGGCGCCCCCGCTCGCGGCCTCGGTGGCAACACTGACCACGACGGGCTCAAGCTGGTGCTGCATCGCTACATCATCGATGCCATCGAGGAGTCAGGCAAAAACTTGCTGGAGGGTTCACGCCCGCTGTTGGCGCAGTTTGTCATCGACAAAGTGGCCGAATACATCAACCGCATGCACCTGGCGATTTCCCGTTATGAGATGGAGCGCCTGGCCGAAGAGATCGTCGATGAACTGACCGGTTTCGGCCCGCTGGAAGTGCTGCTGCGCGACCCGTCAGTGACCGAAATCCTGGTCAACGGCCCGCACCGGGTGTTTATCGAACGTGACGGTTTGCTGCATCAAAGCGACCTGCGCTTTATCGATTCGCACCACGTTGAACGCGTGATGCAACGCATCCTCGCACCGCTGGGTCGGCGCCTGGATGAATCGTCGCCGATGGTCGACGCACGCCTGCCGGATGGCAGCCGGGTCAATGCAATCATCCCGCCGATTGCCCTGGACGGGCCGTGCCTGTCGATTCGTAAGTTTCGCAAGGACATGCTCAAAAGCAGCGACTTGGTGGCGATGCAGACCATCGACCAGAACATCTTTGACTTCTTCCAGGAAGCCGTGGGCAAGCGCTGCAATATCCTGATCAGCGGCGGTACCGGCACCGGTAAAACTACGCTGCTCAATATTCTCAGCCAACTGATCAACCCCCATGAACGCCTGGTCACCATCGAAGACGTGGCCGAGCTGCAATTGGGCCACCCCCACGTGGTGCGCCTGGAAACCCGCCCGCCGAATGCCGAGGGCCACGGCGAGGTCAAGGCCAGCGACCTGATTCGCAACGCCCTGCGGATGCGCCCCGACCGCATCATCCTTGGTGAGATCCGTGGCGTGGAAGTGCTTGATGTACTCACCGCCATGAACACCGGCCACGACGGTTCCATGAGTACCGTGCACGCCAACAACGCTGCCGATGCATTGCTGCGCCTGGAAACCCTGGTGGGCTTGACCGGCCGTGTGGTGGCGGAGAAAACCCTGCGGCAAATGATCTGCGCGGCGCTCGATGTGGTGATCCAGTTGACCCGTTTGCCGGACGGGCGTCGTTGCGTCAGCGAAGTGGTGGAGGTGGTGGGTATCCGCGAAGACGTGTACGTGACCAATACCCTGTTCCGCCATGACCGGCGCACTGGCTTCGGCTTCTTGCGCGAGGCGGTCAACCCTGCCGGCGATAAACTGCGCCGCGAACCGGCTTAGCCTTGAAAGGGACATGACCATGACCGGGGCCATCCTGCTACTCATCTGTTTGATCCTGATCGGCCTGTCGATCCGCTCCTTTCAGAACGGCCTGCGCCGTGCCCAGACCGAGCGGGTACTGAGCCGGCTCGCCGAGGGCCAGCCGCAGCTCACCGAAGAAGCCAACCAGTGGAGTGGCGTGGAGCGGATGTTTCTGCGCGCAGGCCTGGGCAAACCCACGGACAGCCTGGGCCTGTGGCTGGCGATCTGGGCCCTGGGCGTGGCGTTGGGGCTGCTGGTGGCCGGCTGGCTCGGCCTGCTGGTGATGCTGGTGCTGCCGCCGGTGCTGCTGCGCCTGTACATCGCCTGGCGCTACCAGCGGCGCATCAAGCGCATGATCGAACAGCTGCCGCAATTGCTCGACCACACCGTGCGCAGCCTCAAGGCCGGGCGCACCCTGGCCGACTCGGTGCTGGGCGGTATCGAGATCACCGAAGACCCGCTGCAACAGGCCATGGGCCGTATCCAGCGCAATGTGCAGTTGGGCGTAAGCCTGCCGGAGTCGACCCACGACTTTGCCGAGTTCTACGAGCGTGATGAGTTTCGCCTGTTTGCGCTGGGCTTGAAGATCAACCATCGCTATGGCGGCAATGCCAGCGAACTGTTGGAAAACCTGATCAAGATGATCCGCGAGCGCGAGCAGGCCGCCCGCCAGTTGCGCGCCCTGACCGGCGAAACCCGCGTGACCGCCTACGTGCTCGGCGCCCTGCCCATCTCGATGATCGGCTACTTTCTGGTGGTGAACCCGGCATACCTGATGACCATGTGGAACGACGGCACCGGGCGCACGCTGTTGTTCGTGGCACTCGGCATGCAACTGCTGGGCTGCTTCACCTTGTGGCGCATGCTGCGGAGTGTATGAGATGGCTATCCCACTGCTGATCAGCGCCGTAATGCTCCTGGCCGCCCTGGCGCTGGTGCTGGCCAACCTGCTCAAACATCGGCGCGGCCAGCGCCTGGTCGCCCAGCGCTTGCAGGGCCAGATGGGGCGTGAACGCACGCTCAATACGTTGATGCGCCAGTTGGGCAACAGCCCTATCGCGCAACGCTCGGTCAGCCTGGACAACGAGACCCAACTGCTGCTCAGCCGCGTCGGTTGGCGCCAGGCCAGCCAACGTTCCATGTTCGCCGCCCTGCAGGTCGGCACGCCGCTAGTGGCGCTGGGCGTGGTGCTGGTGGGCCAGGAGCTGCTGTTTCCCCACACGGCCTCGCCGTGGCTGGCGCCCGCAATCGGTATGGGCATCGGTTACCTGTTGCCCAAACGCATCCTGGCCTGGGCCGCCAAGGCGCGTCAGCAGCGCATTTCCCGTGAGGTCTCGACCTTCATTCCGCTGCTGCGCATCCTGTTCGAGTCCGGCATGGCGGTTGAACAAGCGCTGCGCGTGCTGAGCATTGAAGCGCAGCGCCTGCTGCCGGACCTGACTTATGAACTGCGCCTGATCCTGACGCGTGTCGACTCCGGCCTGGAGCTGAGCGAAGAACTGGGCAAGACCGCACGGATGCTGGCCGTGGATGAATTCACCGACACCTGCACCATCCTCCAGCAACTGGTCCAGCAAGGCGGCGGTGCGATGAAATCGCTGCTGGCGCTCAAGCAATTGCTCGACGACCGCCGCCTCACGCGCATTCAGGAATTCGTGTCGAAGATGTCGGCAAAGATGTCGGTGGTGATGATGGTGTTCCTGTTTCCCGCCCTGCTGATCGTGCTCGGGGGGCCGGCGTTCATCGGCATCTCCCGGGCCTTGAGTAACTTATGAGGACCGCCCGATGAAAGCCTTGATAGCCGGTTTGAGCCTGTTGCTGCTCGGGGGGTGTGCCACCAACGGCCAAACGCCGTGGGCGGCCCTGACAGCGGGCGGCAGTTGCCCCAAACCTGGGTCGGACCAGGAACTGGCGCTGAACCTGGCCGATGAAATGGCCGGCGACGGCAAGCTGCACGCCAGCCTGGCGAACCTGCAGAGCCTGCCGGCCAACCTGCCCCAGGTGCGCCTGCGCCAGGCCAAGGCGTATCGCCTGCTCGGGCGTAGCGAGGCACAGCCGCTTTATCAAAGCCTGATCGGCACCTGCATGGCGGCTGAAGGCGAACACGGCCTGGGCCAGTTGGCCTCGGCCAAGGGCGACAACGGCCAAGCCATGGCGCACTTGCAACGCGCGGCCCGGTTGGCGCCGACGGATGAAAAAATCCGCAATGACCTGGGCGTGGTGTACCTCAACCAACTGCGCCTGGAAGACGCACGCTTCGAGTTCATGACTGCCATGGAGCTCAAGCAGAGCGACCCGCTGGCGGCGATCAATCTGGTGACCCTGATGATCTATCAGGACAACTGGAAGCAGGCCGCGCAGGTGGCCAGCCAAATGAACCTGAGCCCTGAACAAGTTACCGACGCCCAGGCCCGCGCCGAGAAACTCAAAGGCGCCAGCGTTCCCGTCGCCAAGGTCAAAGACCAGGTGGCTACCATGAGTGATGCCGCAAGCACCCCGAGGAATTGATCATGAAAATGCTATATCTCACCAGCCTCGCCGTGCTGGCACTGCCCCTCAGTGTCATGGCCATTGAGCCCGGCCCGTCATCGCCGCAGCAGGCGGTGACCGAAAGCTGGCTGACCTTGCAGTCCAGCG
Source organism: Pseudomonas sp. IPO3747 (assembly GCF_013385245.1). Taxonomy (NCBI): domain Bacteria; kingdom Pseudomonadati; phylum Pseudomonadota; class Gammaproteobacteria; order Pseudomonadales; family Pseudomonadaceae; genus Pseudomonas; species Pseudomonas sp. IPO3747. The sequence goes on along the minus strand of NZ_JACAQL010000009.1, from coordinate 602,847 downwards.
GGAAAGCGGCCTCAAGCACCCAGCAAAAAGCCTCAGCCGCCGAGCGTGACCTGGCGGCGCAACGCTTGCTGGAAAGCTACAAGCACCCGATTCCGGAGTACTTCGATCAGAAGGCGGGCGGGACAGCCCAGGGCGGTAGTTGATAGCAGGACGCGGAGCGTCCTGGGCGGCATTCCCACGCAGAGCGTGGGAACGATCATTCAGACACAAGCGGGCTTTCTGTGGCGAGCAAGCTTGCTTGCGCTGGGGTGCGAAGCGCCCCCAAAAAAGCCGGGGACTGCTGCGCAGTCAACGGGAGCAAGCTCCCTCGCCACAGCAAGCCCGCTCCCACTCAGTGGGCGGTGACTCGCTGGCGCATCGCCGAGTTGTTAGGCGACAACGCCAGCGCCAACTGCGTGCGGTTATGCATGTGCGTCAGGCGCAGCACCTGGGACACATACAGCTTCACGGTGTTCTCGGTAATGCCCAGCTCACAGGCAATCTGATAATTGGTCTGCCCCTTGCCCACCAGCCGCGCAACATCCAGCTGACGTGGCGACAGTTGGTTGAAGATCGCCGGAATCTCCACCGGCCCGGCCTCCTCGGCCGACGCCTCGTCATTCTCATGCCCTGGCGGGCTGCGGCGTGCTTTGTCGAGGTCCTGGTACAGGTCGTTGATGGACTCGGAAAGAAATTGCAGCTTCTGGTTCAAGTGCCCCAGTTGCAGCTCTTTCTTGCGCTCCTCCAACGCCGCTTCCTGGCGCTGCAAGCCTTCGAGCAGCTCATCGAGGTTGATTGGCTTCTGGTAGTAATCCGCGATCCCCGCACGCAGCGCCTTGATCACATCCTGCTTGTCCGCGCGACCGGTCAACATGATCGCCTCAAAGGCGCGTTGCTTGCCCGCAACCTTCTGCAGGGCCTGGACCAACTCGATGCCGTCCATGTCCGGCATATGCAGATCGCACAGCACCAGGCCAATCTCGGCGTCTTCGGTAAAACGCTTCAAGGCCTGCTGGCTGGATTCACACGGGACGCAGCGGAAACCGCTGCTTTCAAGAAATTCACAGAGCTCCTCCACGATCAGCGGTTGATCGTCGACCACGAGCACTTTTACTGCAGAGGTAAGCTTGTTCACGCGCTACTCCATGCATTGCAAGCCAAAAGTTTGACTAATCCTTCACCACGAATATTCCCGTACATCTACGTATTAAACGTAGACGTACTTTCCGACTATGTACATAGCGTTAATACCCTCAGACGATTAATGGATCCAAAACCAGGTGGCGGCGAACCCCACCAGTAAAAACGGCGCAAACGGCAGTTTTCTTGACGGGTCCGGCGCCAGATAACCCAGATGCTTTTTAACCCCTTGACTCATAAGCGGCCAAAGCTTTGGCGCTGCCAATAGCCACAGCAAATTGGCGATCGCGGCCCCCACAAATGAACCCAGCAAATAGTCGGCATTGGAGGCCAGCGCCAAGGCCGAGAGCAGCTTTACATCCCCCGCTCCAAGGCGGCCAAGGGCGTAACCGGGCAAGGTCAGCAGCAGCGCCAGGAAAAACGCCCACAGCCCCTGCCCGACGGAGGCGCCGAGCCAGGTGTTGCCCGTCCACACGAGGTAGATCAACGCCAACAACGCCGCGCCCAGCGTCAGGCGATTGGCAAGCAAGCGCTGGCGAACGTCCTGCACGGCACACAGCCCCAACCACAACAGCACCACTGCACTATGGATCACGTAAAAAACATCCCTTTTCGCCGATTGATTCTATGCTGATATCAAGTAGTAGCCGTCAGGGTAGACGCGGTGATGAAAACAAGCCTCCCGGAAAAGCAAAAAGGCGCGGCAGCCATCGAGTTCATTGCCGTGTTTGTGATTTTTTTTGCCGTGTTCTACGGCACGGTCAGCTATAGCCTGCCGCTGCTGCTGTTGCAGTCGTTCAACCAGGCCACCGCCGAAGCCGTGCGCCAGAGCGTAGGGCTGGACCCGAATATGCAAGGCTACCCCGCCGCCGTACAGGCCACTGCCAAAACGGCGGTCGCCAACCGTTTGGGGTGGATTCCCAACGCCTACAAATTCGACGCTTCCACCCAAGTCACCACCACCTTCACCAGCGGGCTGTTGTCGGTGCAGATCAACTACCCGTCGGCCAACCTCCAGGCGGTGCTGCCCTTTATTGTCCTGCCGGGCATCGGCACCGTGCCGCAGTTACCGGCAACTCTGCAGGCCCAGTCGAGCCTGCAGTTTTGACTTCGGGGGACAGACTTTTCGGGCGCTTGCTCGGTCGCAATGGCGCGCTGGAAATCGACACGCCCGCGCCGCCGTCTGCCGGGTTGCATGTGCAACTGGATAGCCAAGGCCGCGTGCTCGACCTCAGCGGCACGTTGCGCCCACAGTTGCCGCCACTGGTTAACTCGCCGCGTTTGCAAGAACTGCTGAGTGCCCATAGCGCCGTAACGGTTGAAGGCGTGCCCGCGGACTGGCAGCGCCACAGCCTCGACCTGGATTTTCACGGGATCGCCGGGCAAACCCTGCACACCCGCGGCACGCTTGAACCCCACGACAATGGCTGGCTGCTGCATGCCGTAGACATTGGTGATTTGCTCGGCGGCCGGCAATTGGCCGAGCAGCGCGAACAGAACCACCAATTGAGCAGCCGCGTCAGTGAGCAACTGCGCGTGTGCAGCCTCAGCCGCCTGCCCGAGGTGTTCAACGAACAGTTAAGCAGCGTGGCGCAGCGCTGGCGTATCCCCTGCGTGGCCCTGGCGCTGCTCGATCAGGAAGACCAGGGTTGGAGGGTCTACAGCCAGTACGCCAACCATGATGCACCGTTGTTCTGGCACACTGGGCAACGCCTCGGAACCTGCCTGGACAGCCTCAACGGCACCACGCCGCTGAGCCTGAAAGCGCCTTATGGGCGCGGCGAGCACCCGCGTTTGCACAGTATTTTCGGCAATGCCGATGGGTTCCTTGTGCCCTATCGCGATGGCCAAGGCATCGCCGCATGGCTGCTGTGCGGCGCGTACAGTGGCCAACTGCACAGCAACGACCGCGACTGGCTGAACCTCGCCGCCGCCCTCGCCGCCCCACTGCTCAGCCGCCTGCGCGAACACCGTCACCATCAACAACTCGAGCGCCAGGAAGCGTTGCAAGGCCTGCTGGGCACGGGCTGGTTTGAGTTATTGCCCGCCAGCGGCGAGATCCAGCTCGCCCCCCAATTGATGCGCAACCTCGACCCGGAAGACGGCCCAACCCGGCAACCCCTCGAAGCGTGGCTGAACCACATTCACCCCGCCGACCGCCAGGAACTGCACAGCCGTCTACGCGACCTGCAAACCCTCGGCAAACCCTTGCTCGCCAGCGCGCGCCTCAACCGTGGCGACAGCGTCGCGCCGACCTGGTATCGCGTGCAGGGCCAGGTGCTGGGCGCCGGTGAACAGCGGCGCTGGGTCGGTTTTATGCTCGACATCAGCGACATCCAGAACCAGCAGCTGCAAGCCGATGCCGCCCGCGCCCGCCTGGATAACCTGATTGCCAGCTCACCGGCGGTGATCTATGTGCAGCGCTATGTGAATGGCGCGCTGCAGCCGGTGTTTTTCAGTCACAGTCTGCTGCCCTTGCTCGGTCGCACCCTGGCCGAATGCACCCATGACAACCTGGTGCAATGGGTACACCCGGACGACCGCGACCTGTACTTCCAGCGCACCCGCCAATTGCTGCGTGAAGGCAGCGTGCGCAGCCGTTACCGCGTGCAAGACACACACGGGGATTACCACTGGCTGCTCGACGAAGCCAAGCTGCTGCGCGACGACTTGGGCGTGCCGGTAGAAGCGGTCGGCCTGTGGCTGGATGTGACCGAGGCAACCTTGGCCGCCCAGCAGGTCAAGGACAGTGAGGAGCGCTATCGCATCCTTGTGGAAGACTCCCCGGCAATGATCTGCCGCTACCGCCCGGACCTGACCCTGACCTTCGGCAACACGCCGCTGGCCAATTACCTGGAGTGCCTACCTGCGCAGTTGCGCGGGGTCAACCTGGGTGAATGGCTGTCGACCGAACAGCGCGAAGCGTTTGTGCAGCGCATCCAGCAGTTGACGCCGGAGTTCCCGGTGAGCACAGCCGAAATCAGCCTGCAGTTGCCCGGCCGCGAATATGCCTGGTGGGTGTGGTCGGACCGAGGCGTCTTTGATGAGCACGGCACCCTTGTGGAAGTGCAGGCCGTGGGCCGCGACAACACCGAAGTGCGGCGCTCCCAGCAGCAACTGACGCAAAGCGCGAAAATGGCCACCCTCGGTGAAATGGCCACGGGCCTGGCCCATGAGATCAACCAGCCGCTGAACGTGATGCGCATGGCCATCGTCAATGTGCTCAAGCGCCTGAGCAATGGCGACGTGCAGATCGACTACCTGACCGAAAAACTCCAGCGCATCGACGCCCAGGTGCAGCGTGCGGCGCGGGTGGTCGACCATATGCGCGTGTTCGGCCGCCGCTCGGAGGTCGAGCAGCAACCTTTTGACCCGGCGCAGGCGTTGGAGGGCACCTTGTCGTTGCTCAGTGAAGGCCTGCGTGGCAAAGGTGTTGAAGTGCGCCTGACCCAGGCGGATATCCCGGTGCAGGTCAAAGGCTACGTCGACCAGCTTGAGCAAGTGCTGATCAACCTGATGGTCAACGCCCGCGATGCGCTGTTGAGCCAGCGCGAAAAAAACCCCGAGCTGCGCCCGTGGATTGCCTTGCACACCGAACACGACAGCCGCCACGTGCGCATCTGGGTCGAAGACAACGGCGGCGGCATCGACCCGCGCTTGCTGGAGCGCATCTTCGAGCCGTTTTTTACCACCAAGCCGATTGGCGTGGGCACCGGGTTGGGCTTGTCGGTGAGTTACGGCATCGTCGAGAACATGGGCGGGCGCCTGAGCGTCAGCAACGGCGAACACGGCGCACGGTTCTGCGTGGAACTGCCCAGGGCCATCGACGTTTAAATCACCAGGTAAGCCTCGCCGGTCTGGCCACAGGTGAGGTTGGCGCCGACGTTCACATTCACCAGGCTGATGCCGAGCATACTCAGCAGGTTGTTGAGGATCGGGTTGAGCAGCGGGCCGAGCAAGCCATCCACCACCGGCGTGACAATCGCGCTGACGCCACTGAGCAGCGCTGTGACCGTAGGCGCCAGAATGCCCAACGGGCTTCCTCCGGACGGTTGGTAAGCCGTGATGCCCACGCCATTGAGCGTGGTTGAAAGGCTGCTCACCACATTGGTGGCGGGTGTCGCAGCCTGATAGGTCGGCGCAAGGCCCACGTTCGGCGGCGTGGCAAACGGCGTGGTACTGGAGAACACCAGGGTTTGATTGCTCTGCGCAATCGGACTGACCACCTTGATCGCGATGCCACCACCGGCAAACGGCACGCGCGGGTCACAGCTGCCGCTGCCGAGTATCTTGTGGCAGGTCTTGGTACCAACATCAATCAGGGGTAACGGCGCTACCGTCATCGGTAAGGTGGTGGAAAACGCATTGGTAATACTGCCCACATTCAACGACGCCAGCGAGGTGGTGGTGTACGCCGTCAGGCTCTTGGTGCCCGCGTTGCCGGTGGGGCAGCTGTAGGCGGTGACGTAACTGCTCGCGGCCCCGGCATCCAGTACGATGTTAATCGGCAGGTTGCCGGGTAGCACCAGCAAATCCGCCTGCTGGCAACCGGCGCCCAGCAAGCACAAGGCCGAGTTGATCGTGCTCACCAGGTTCAGGTTCAGCAGGCTGCCGAGCACCGGCGTCAGTGGACCCAACAAGTCGTTTACCGCCGTGTTCAGCCCCGACAACGCACTTAATACTGGCAAGCTCACGGTCACTTCAGTGCGCACCTGGGCGGTACGTACGTAAATTTTATTTGGCCCTGTAGGGTTGGCCGCCGCCAGCACCGGGTTGCCGATCGCTGACAACTGTGGCGGTTCGATCACTTTGACCTGAGTGGTGATATTGGCCAACCCCAGCACACTCACGGGCAAGGTCGCCGCCGCCGCGCTTTTGCTGTTGGACAGTTGCACCACGCCCTGGATCAGTTGGAACACCTGCAAGTTGGCATTCAGCGCCGCAGCGGTGGTGCCGGTCTGCAATTGCAGAATCTGCCCGACGGTCAACGGTGCCTGGTTGATCGCGGCGACTTGCAAGCTGCCCAGGGCGGTGATCACGTCCGCCGTTGCGCCGTTGGCGGTCAGTACGGTGACCGCGGCCTGGATCAACTGCGCGGCGGTGACGTTGGTGTTGAGCAGCTGGGTGTAGTTACCGGCGGCCACGTTGAGGTTGACCGCCAGTTGGTTGAGGTAACTGAGCAGGTTGATATTGGTATTGAGCAAACCATTCCACCCGGCGACCGTCAGGTTGACGTTACCGCCGAGCAAGCCACTGAACAGCGGGTTCAACAGGCTCGCACTTGCGGTGTTGACGCTGGCCAGGGTGCTGTTGATGGTCAGTTGGGCCGAAGGTGGCGTGGGCACCGCCGCTACGGCGGTCGCGGTCAATACGGTATTGATGCTCACCGGATTGCCGGAGAACAACGCCCAAACCCCGGCGGCCACGCTGGTGGTCACGGTTTTGCTCACCACCACTTGAATCGCCGATGACACTGCAGGGTTGGCACTGAACATGCGTCGGCCCGACGCGCCGGTGGTCACGGTGCCGCATTGGGTCACCAGGGTATTGCCGCTGCCCACCACAAAATGATTGCGCGCCACACTCTGCCCGGCAAACGCTGCCGCGCTCAACCCGCTCAGGCACGTGCCGCTGCGGCTCACCGCTTCCAGCGCCGCCGTATCTGCCACGCCTTGCAGCTTGCGCTTCTCCAGGTACAGGCGGCCGCTGTCGATCATCAACAATGTAAAGGCCAGCGCCACCGCCAACACGCCGGCGGCCATCAGGCCGATTGTGCCACCTTGCCTGGAACCAAGTCGGGGAGACATCGAGCACTCCTGTGCCGGCGAGTTGCCGAGCGCTTACTCTCCTGGGATGCAATTGAGTGTAGACAAGGGCTGGAGGTGGTGAAGATCAAAAATGTGGGGCTTGCCCGCGATGGCCATCGATATCTATACAACCGGTTAGTGGCAAGTGGACTGTTGTGGCGAGCAGGCTTGTCCTGCGTTGGGTCGCGAAGCGGCCCCAGTATAGGCACTGCAGTTTTCCCGAAAGAACTCAGCGTCCGGGTTTGGGGCTGCTTCGCGACCCAACGCAGGACAAGCCTGCTCGCCACAGGAGAAATTGGCTGCCTTCAAACGTTGTGTAGATACCTGTGCCACGATGGCGGTGGATCAGTCAGTGCATCGGTGACTGACAGACCGCTATCGCGGGCAAGCCCGCTCCCACAGGGTTTGGCGGTGGTCTTTAGTGCGGAGGGTAGTTGGAGAGGATCCTGGTCACCGTGCTGCGAATGGCATCACTGCGATCCTGCGGGTTCGGCGTGCTGGCCATCATCTGCTCGTCGCTGCCACGCCATACCAGTTTGCCGTCCTTGCCGTCGAGCAGGTCGATCTGGATGGTCGCCACTTTGTAGGTGATGTTGCGCGTTTCGTTGTACATCGGCCCGCCCCAGTAGCCATTCCACGGGCCGCCCCAGGCGCCGCCGTAGTTGGTGGTGACTTGTTGCTGGCGCTCTTCGACGATCAGGTAGGCCTGTACATTCAGGTCGGCCCTGGTGCCTGCGGCTGCGGGGCGCAGGCCGCGCTGGTCGAGTTGCTCGCCCACGGCCTGGCGAATGCGTTGCTCGGTGAGGTCGCTCTTGATCCGTGGATCATCCGGGCGGTATTGCAGGGCAGGGTCTTTCCAGGCCCAGTTGCGGTACGCGCCAAAATCGCGGCTGGCATCAAAGTCATGGTTGACCTGGCTGGTCTGGCAGCCACTCAACAAGACCACTACAGCGAGTGCAGCAAGGCGACGAAGCATGGGGGTTCTCCAAAAAATGGAATAAGCCTGAGATGAGAATAGCTGCTAACTGGGTGGATAAGCGCTCATTGCCTTCTGCATCGCTTCGCGCAACGCATCAGCGCGTTCGCTCAGGCTACCCTGGCTGGTGGTTTCGGCGCTGGTGCTCCATACCGGCTGGCGCGTGCGGGCATCGAACAGGCTCACGCGGGCCACCGCAACTGTCACTTCATAGGTGCGTACCACCGGCACCGTGTTGTACATGCCGTAGCCATTGCCATAGCGGTTATAGCCACCGTAGCCGTAGCCATAGTCGTCCTGCACCTGGCGCAGGCGTTTTTCCAGACGCACGTCAGCAGTTACCAGCAGGTCGGGGGCGCGGCTGTCATGCAAAGGGCGCAAGCCGCGCTGATCTAGAGCGCCGCTGACCGCTTCGGCTATTTGCGCCGAATCCGCCCAGGCCGTCCCCGCGGGCAACTGGCCGTTAAGCCAGCCCCAACTGCGGTAGGCGCCATAGTCGCGCATCGGCGCCGGGTAGGCGCTGGCATCAAAGGTGTTCGCCGCCTGGGCCGGAGCCGGCGGCATAGGGGCCGAGGCGGCCACGTAGGGGTTGGGCGTGGAGCAAGCGCCCAAGCCGAGGGATAACAGGATCAAACAGAGACGACGCATTTCGACCTCCGCAGACTGGGCCGCTTAAACCGGACGGCAGATCCAGTGCAAATAACGCCCAAGTCCGGCAAAGCTTGGGTGACGACGGTGAGCGAGTTCCATCTCCAACAAGTCCTGCAGATTGGCGCGAGCCTGGAATTCCATCGGCATATAGTCGTGGAACACCCGCACGCCACTTTGGCTTTCGACCTGCCAAAGCCCCTCGAGTTGCGCCGCCAGTTCCCGTGGGTCGAGCGGTTGTTGCGGGGTAAGGCTCTGCTTCTCGCCGGCCATGTCGTTCTTGCGCATTTTGCGGAAGTGGCCTTTGAGCAGGTTGCGGTAAATCAGCGCATCGCGGTTGTAGAACGCCAGCGACAACCAGCCGCCGGGCACCGTGAGCTGGTGCAGCACCGGCAGGATCGCGTGAGGTTCGGCCAGCCATTCGAGCACGGCGTGGCACAGGACCAGGTCGTAGGGCTCGGTGAGTTGGCCGAGCAATTGCTGCCAGGGCGCATGGATAAAAGTCGCGGTCTGCCCGGCGTCGGCAAACCGCTGACGGGCGCCTTCAAGCATCGGCTCGGCGGGCTCGGCCAGGGTCACTTGATGGCCGCGCTCAGCCAGCCACAGCGACATATGCCCCAGGCCCGCGCCGATATCCAGCACGCGCAAAGGGCGCTCGGGCAAGGCTTCAGTCAGGTCGGCCTGCAACACCGCCAGGCGGATCGCGCCTTTGGCGCCACCGTAGATCTTTTCGGCAAAGCGCGTGGCCAACTGGTCGAAGTGACGGTCACTCATGGGCAAACCGCCGTTCGCTGTCGGCCAGTTTGGCGCGTACCACTTCGTTCATGTCCAGGCCCAGCTCACTGCACAGCAACAGCAGGTACAGCACGATATCGCCGACTTCCTGCCCGGCGTGGGTGAGTTTGTCCGCCGGCAGTTGGCGCGACTGGTCTTCGGTCAGCCACTGGAATATTTCCACCAGCTCGGACATTTCCACACTGGCGGCCATGGCCAGGTTTTTAGGGCTGTGGAAGCGCTTCCAGTCGTTGGTATCGCGAATACGGTGCAAGCGTTCGGTGAGGTGTTCGAGGTTCATGCGGGGGCTCCTGAAGGTGTATAGCTTCGGGCGGATGCCGGGCGAAGGCAAGTGAATCCCTGTAACGCGTAAACCTCTATGCTAAAAGGGAACTCGCTTGGTGTAATAACGACCAAAGGCTCAGCGACGCCCACCTCTTCATCAGGACACACACATGCAGGTAGAAAGCTTTTTCGAATGGTTGGGCCAGGCACTGGGGTCCGTCATCCGCTTTATCGTCGACGGGCTCAGCGGGCTGTTCGGCGCCTTGACCCACGCGGGCGGCAACTTTATTGAAGGCCTGTCGCGCACATTGGGCATGGACACCTCGATCATCAGCATCGCCGCCCTCATCATCGGGTTGATGTTGCTGTACTCGGCGGTGCGTGCGTTTATGCGCGCCTCGATCATTATGGGAATTATCTGGTTGATGCTGGGTTTGTGGTTGCTCAGCTGGGTTGTGCATTAATACTTGAAAACACTCACCCTGCTGACAGATTGGCGCGACCGCCGCACCCATCGCCGCGTCTGGGCATTGGCGGCGCCGATGATCTTGTCGAACATCTCGGTGCCGCTGGTGGCCCTGGTGGACAGCATGGTCATCGGCCACCTGCCCCACGCCCATCAACTGGGCGCTGTGGCCGTGGGCGCCAGCCTGTATACCTTCCTGGCCTGGGCCATGGGCTTTCTGCGCATGGGTTCCACCGGGTTTGCCGCACAAGCCGCCGGGCGCGGGGATGGCGCGGCGCTCAGGCAAATCCTGCTGCAAGGTTTGTTGCTGGCGCTGGGGCTGGCCATGCTGCTGGGCACGGTGGGCATTCCGCTGAGCCATCTGGCCCTGGAGTGGATGCAGCCCTCGCCCGAGCTGAACCAACTGACCCGCGATTTTTTCCACACCCGCTTGTTCGGCCTGCCCGCCGCGCTGGCCAGCTATGCCTTGGTCGGCTGGTTCCTCGGCACGCAAAATGCCCGCGCACCACTGGCTATCCTGCTGACCACCAACCTGGTCAACATCGCCTTGAACCTGTGGTTTGTACTCGGTCTGGATTGGGGTGTGGTCGGCTCAGCACGCGCCTCCGTTATCGCCGAATGGACCGGCGCCCTGCTCGGCCTGGCCCTCACGCAAAAAGCCCTGCGCGCGTATCCCGGGCATATCGCCTGGGCCGCTTTGCAGCGGTGGCAAAGCTGGCGGCCGCTGCTGGCGGTGAACCGCGATATTTTTATCCGCAGCCTGGCGCTGCAGTCGGTGTTTTTCATGATCACGGTGCAAGGCGCACGCCTGGGCGATGCCACCGTGGCGGCCAATGCGCTGCTGCTCAATGGTCTGCTGTTGACGGCCCACGCCCTCGACGGTCTGGCCCACGCAGTGGAAGCGCTGTGCGGGCACGCCATCGGCGCCCATGATCGCCAGGCATTGCGCCGCTCGCTGGTGGTCGCTTGTGGCTGGTCATTGATCGCCAGCCTAGGGTTCGCCCTGCTGTTCACCTTCGCCGGGCACTTGTTTATCGCCATGCAAACCGATATCCCCAGCGTGCGCGAAACCGCCGATATCTACCTGCCTTACCTGGCCGTACTGCCGTTGATTGCGGTGTGGAGCTATTTACTGGACGGCCTGTTTATCGGTGCAACCCGCGCGCGGGAAATGCGTAACGGCATGCTGTTGACGGTGGTGATTGTGCTGCCATTCGCATGGGCCTTGCAGGGCTTGGGCAATCATGGGCTGTGGGTCACCTTCCTGCTGTTCATGGCCCTGCGCAGCCTGACACTGTGGGCAATTGCCTGGCGCCTGAACAAACAGGACCGCTGGCTCAGCGCCCGTTAGTAAAGAATGGCCGGTTTGCAGCGTAAGAAAAACTCACAACTGCGCGTGGAGCCTTTGCAAGGGCTACAACCACAGAGGATCCGCCTGGCCCACTCTCGCGAGCCAGAAGGAAACAGGAGCCTGCGTGAACACAGTACTTCCCCGCATTCCCCTCGGCGCATCCGACGCTCCGACATTGGCACCCCAGCCTGAAACGCCCAGCCTGTTGGCACCCACGCCTGACATTGGGCAACAGACACATACGTTGTTCAACGAAGCCAATGTACTGATCAAACGCGAAGTGGAAACCTGGCAAGACAGTGCCGGCAACTATCACTCAGCCAGCATGACTCACATCGTCACCGGCGATCAGGCAGACAATATAAAGATCACAGCCCATGACAGCAGGACATTGACGGCCATCATCAATGGGAAAACCTACCCCTTCCCAATGCCCGAAAGCACAGACCTGCACATGATAAATATTGAGACCCAGGGCGGAAATGACTCGGTGGTCATTGGCCCTGGCGTTAAGGCACCTGTTCGGATCATCACGGGCGACGGCAATGACCGGGTCAAAACCGGCGCCGGCTATGCACGGGTCAATGGCGGCAGCGGCAACGACTCCATTCACCTGGTTAGCGGTGGCGGAATCGCCTTGGGTGGTGACGGCGATGATCGGATGCGCGCAGGCACGGGCAGTGCCGTGCTGAGCGGTGGCAAAGGCAATGACGTGCTGCATGCAGGCAAGGGCGCCAATCACCGACTGGTGTATTTGAACGGCGACCAAGGCAATGACCAGCTGTATGCAGGCGCAGGCATCAACGTTTTAAATGGAGGCCGCGGCGACGATAAACTGGTGGGCGCCCGCAAGACCACGTTTTACGCAGGCGCAGGCCATGACGTGATTCACTCCACGAGTAAAAAAGATCGCATTTACGCCAAAGCGTCCGACAAGATTCATCACAATGGGCCTTCAAACGTCACGTTTATGGAGGTCAAGAACGTCGGGAGAAAAGGGCTGAAGATAGAAGGCAAACCCGAGTTCATCGACGCCGTGCAAGACGTTCTCGACCAGCTTCGAGGTTCGCCTGTCGGCCAGCGGATGCTTGAGCAAATGGACGACTTCGTGGACGACATAAGGTCTCCCGTCACCCTGCGAGAGTCTGCCGACATGAACGCCAGTTACTACTACTTCCGCAATGCCTACAGCGACGCGCTTTCCGCTTGGCAATCTTCGCAGTTTCAAAGCGAATCAGAATTGGGCTACATCAAAAATGAGGTGCCCGGTGCAGTCGCCACTCACGCCGAAATAGAGCTTCAAACCTTTCACTTCGGCCAACAGCTGTCGACCACACCGATGCTTGCACTCCAGCACGAGTTGGCCCATGCCTTCAATGGCGCCACTGGCACCTACCAACCCGGAAACCAACAGGCTTTTGGCCTCGATGGAAACCCCATTGAGCGCTACGGTCAGCCGGTTTTCGTTAATAACGTCGAGTACCAAGCACTCGGCCTCGCCATTGAGGACGGGGAGCTGTTCGATCACGACAACAACCCGCTCACCCGGCCAACCACCCTCAATCCATCGCCCTTCACCGAGAATGCGCTACGCCAGGAAATGGGCGTGCCCTTGCGTGATCGCTACCTATGGGATGAGGCGCCGCACGCAGTTTAATCAATGGACGGGAGCCAACCTGTCAGTTCTCACAGGTTACAAACCCGACTTTCCGGCGTTGAATGGAGATCGCCGCTGAAGAGCCTTCAGCTTAAGGCTGCGATCTTATTGCACTCAAGGAAGAACCCACATGAGTAACAACACCTACTTGCTTATCGGCGCGTTGATAGTGGTCGCATTGATCGCCGCCGCTGTTATTCGCTCGTCCAAGAAGAAACCAGCCAAGCCCCCTGTCGAAGCCGTCGCCGAGCCGTCCGTTCAGGTTCCCCCCGTCACTCCGGACACGGGCGAATGGACACTCAAACTGGACGACGCTCCGTCAACACTCCCAGCGCAGCCCGCCATCCAGAAAGGCGTGGAGGTTTGGAATCAAACGGATTTCCACTTCTTCGTGACACAACAAGGCATAAGAGCGACGCTGCCACCCCAGGGTCGAACACTGATGGACAATAGCGCTAGTCTGACAGTCAGCCCTTCAGCGCAAAACACGCTGCAGTCTGTAGCGCTGGAGGAAACCAGCCCCGAGAGCTCAGCGCAGTACACCCTGATAATCCGGTAAAGCCAGCCTCACTGGCCTGGAGTGGAGCGAATAAACGCCGTGACCCGATCCAGCACCGGCGCCAGCCAGCGCAATGGCTTGGCAATGGATGCCACTAATGTCGCGTGGCTGGTTCTGGTGAAATAAAACGCCTCGACCGGCACCCCCGCTTCGTGCAGCTTTTTCGCCAGCCCGCCCGTGTTGCGTGTGGGGTTGACCAGCGTGTCGCTCTGCGAGGCGATCAACAGGCTCGGCGGTGCATCATGACTGACGTGGTTGATCGGCTGGGAATCGGGCGGTGAGTCCGGGAAGAAAAACACAGGGCGCACATCGCGGTTTTCAATCGGCAGGAAGTCATAAGGCCCGGCCAGGCCGATCCAACCCTTGAGCATCGAGGGTGACAGGTTCACTTCTTTGAGCCAACGCGCATCCAGCGCCAGCATCGAGGCGTTGTACGCGCCGGAGCTATGGCCCATCAGGTAGAGCTGCTTGGGGTCGGCGCCATATTCGGCGATGTGCTGATGAGTCCAGGCCACCGCTTGGGCGCCGTCCTGGAGAAAAGCGGGGTAACGCACTTGCGGATAGAGCCGGTAGTCCGCGACGACCACCACAATGCCGCGTGAAGCCAGGGCTTCGCCAACGAAACCGTAATCATCCTTGGAGCCGCTGTTCCAGCTGCCGCCGTAGAAAAACACCACGACCGGGGCGTTGGGCAAGGCGGTGACAGGGCGATAGACATCGAGCCTCTGGCGCGGGTCAGGGCCGTAGGCAATCGATGAGGTTTTGGTGAACGTGCTGGAAGGGGTCAGTGCGTTGAGCACTTTGATCGGCGAGCAGGCCGAGAGGAATGCGGCGACTGCCAGGGTTAACGCTTGCAGCCATTTGCTCGACATCGTTCAGACCTCACACAGAAGGTACGACCAAACGAAAATCCAAATGTGGGAGCTGGCTTGCCTGCGATGGCGGTGTGTCAGCCCTGAATGTGCGGACTGATACACCGCCATCGCGGGCAAGCCCGCTCCCACACTGGATCTCAGTCACTTTGAGATCCTTGTCAGCCTGGGAGCAGTGTACTTACGAGGACAGGTAGGACGAACGCGTCAGCCCCAGACGCAACGCATCCAGGAACTGCGTACGCTCGCTGGCACTGATCTTCGCGCTGGCGCACTTGTCGCGGTAGTGCGTCATCAACTCCTCCGGCGACAAGTGCACGTAGCGCAGCATGTCTTCGATGGTGTCGTGGGTCTCGATCCCGGCGCTGTACACCGAACCGTCTTCACGCTGGTAGATGTTTACCGAGTCGGTGTCACCGAACAGGTTGTGCATGTCACCGAGAATTTCCTGGTAAGCGCCCACCAGGAAGATGCCCAGCAAGTAGTCTTCACCTTCGTTCAAGCCATGCACCGGCAGGCTGGTCTCGATGCTCTGCTCGTCGACGTATTGCTTGATCTTGCCGTCGGAGTCGCAGGTCAGGTCTTGCAGCACGGCGCGGCGCAGCGGCTCTTCGTCGAGACGGTGCAGCGGCAGAATCGGCAGCACCTGGCCGATGGCCCAGGTGTCCGGCAAGCTTTGGAATACCGAGAAGTTGCAGATGTACTTGTCGGCCAGCTTGTCGTTGAGCTCGTCCAGCACTTGGCGGTGCGAGCGCTGGCGGGCTTTGAGCGAGTTATGCAGGCGACGGCACACGGCGAAGTAACACTGTTCGGCCAGGGCTTTTTCGGCCAGGGTCAGCTTGCCGTCGGCGTACTGGGTAGCCACGTCGCTCATGTAGTGAGTGGCGCGCCAATACGTCTCGGTGACCATTTCGATGTCGGTCGGGCCCAGCAGGTCCACCAGCCACTGCACGGTTTCCGGCAGGCTTTCCTTGTTCTCGATCTGCGGCACGTCGTCGTTGTGTTTTTCAACGTCGGTGACCTGTACCACCAGCATGGCGTGGTGGGCGGTCAGGGAGCGGCCGCTTTCGGAGAAGATGTGCGGGTGCGGCAGGCTCTGCGCGTCGCAGAATTCCTTGAGCATGCCCACGACCACACCGGCGTAATCGTCCATGTCGTAGTTGATCGAACTGGCGTTACGCGAGTGCGTGCCGTCGTAGTCCACGCCCAGGCCACCGCCCACATCGATGTGATCGACCGGCAGGCCGAGGTTGCGCAATTCGCCGTAGTAACGAATGGCTTCCTTGAAACCGTGCTGGTAGTCGGCCAGGTTGGCGATCTGCGAACCCATATGAAAGTGCAGCAGGCGGATGCCCTGGTCCAGGCCGGCAGCGCGGAAGCGCTCGACCACCGACAGCAATTGCGCCGCCGACAAACCGAACTTGGACTTCTCGCCACCGGTGTCGGCCCATTTGCTCGACGCCAGCGACGACAAACGCACACGCAGGCCAACCTGCGGCTTGACCTTGAGGCTCGCAGCCTCTTCGATCACCAGGCCGACTTCGGATTCTTTCTCGATCACGATAAACACATTGTGACCAAGCTTCTGGCCCATCAGCGCGAGGCGGATGAACTCACGGTCCTTGTAACCGTTGCAGACGATGGTGCCGCCCTTGGGTGCCAGGGCCAGCACGGCCAGCAGCTCGGGCTTGGAGCCGGCTTCCAGGCCGATCGACACGTTCTGGGTGGCGATGATGTTCTCGATCACCGCTTCCTGCTGGTTCACCTTGATCGGGTACAGTGCGGTGTACTTGCTCTGGTATTCCAGGCGCTCGATGTTCGAATCGAACGCACCGGTCAGCTGGCGTACACGGTCTTGCAGGATGTCGGGAAAACGCACCAGCAGCGGCAAGGACAGGCCGCTTTTGCGCAGCTCGTCGACTTGCTCGTAGAGATCAACCGGCGTGCTGTTCGGGCCGTTCGGACGGACTTCAACGCGACCGGCATCATTGATCGCGAAATACCCGGCCCCCCAATGGCGAATCCCATAAACACTGCGGCTGTCCGCAACTGTCCATTGGCTGCCATCGTCTTTGCGTGTGCGTCGTACGGACATCGAAGTCCCCTATATAAAGTCGAAGATCACCACGCCCTTCTTGCAAGGCTGGCGAAGTCTAAAGAATGAAAATGACGATTTGCCTGTAAGGAAGGTAGACCCCACTCGCAGGACAGAGTTTAGACACCGGTCAGGAACAGGCTCTGTGAAAACCATGGAGACGACAGTTCGCGTTCAGCAAAGGGCCATCGGGGTGGGTTTCACAGAGGCTGCTAGCCGCCGGATTTCTTCGCTTTGTAACCCAGCTTGATCAGCTCGGCCAACAGCAACTCGACGTGATCGCCCTGGATCTCGATGACGCCGTCTTTCAACGCGCCACCGGTGCCACAGCGCTTTTTCAGCGTGGTAGCCAGTTCCTTCAGGGCTTCTTCAGCCAAAGGCACGCCAGTGATGGTAGTCACCGTCTTGCCGCCACGGCCTTTGCTCTCGCGTCGTACGCGGGCAATGCCGTCGCCTTCAGGGATCAGGGTCTGTTTGCAGGTACACGAATCCACGGGCTGACGACAGTCCGGGCAGTGTCGACCTGCGTCGGTGGAAAATACCAGGCCACCAAGGGCGGCGAAGGATGCGGCTTTTTTGGCCACCGGCAATCCTCTTGGGAGGACAAAGACTGATCGGAACCCGGCTCTCGTTACAAAAGGCAGCTTACCGACCGCGAAGCCCCACTCAGGCAGGGGCAGCGCTACCGAAACGCCAAGGCGGTTCGGGTGAAAAGGCGCGCAGTGTAACGGCAAAAAGCCGCCTTGCTAAGAGCCAAATAGCGCCAATTTATGCAACTTTAGCGACGTGAGGCCAGATAGCGCCGCAAGCCCTCTTGAGCATCCGGGCAGTAAGGCTTTTGTTGAGCTTCCTGCAGGACCGTTTCAAGGGGCAGAAACCGCGCTTCCATGACCTCCTCGGGCTGCAAGCGCAATGGGCCATCCCAGACTGCCGAGTAAGATTTGCACCAGAGCCGGCTGCCCTCCTCCTCAAAGTAGAAGTGGTCGTGCTCGACCAGTTCCACACCGCCCACGCCGAGTTCTTCTTCCAGCTCACGGGCAGCCGAAACCGCGTAGGTCTCGCCCGCCGCCACCATGCCACCTGCCGCCGTGTCCCAAAAGCCGGGATACAGGGCTTTGCTCAGGGTGCGTCGGTGCACACACAGTTCACCGGCGGAGTTGAACAGGAAGATAAAGGTGCAACGGCCGATCAGGCCGCGCTGGCGCAGGTCGGACCTGACAAGGTCGCCGAGCAGGTTGTCCTGCTCGTCCACCCAGCAGATCAGTTCAGCATCAGAGGCCTCACGGTGTGCGACCTCCTTTTGAGAAGCGTCCATCATTACCCTTGGTTGAGGAGCTGACGCAAGTCGATCACTGCAGCGTTTGCCCGGGAAATATAGTTGGCCATGACCAACGAGTGGTTGGCGAGGATGCCAAAGCCACTGCCGTTAAGAATCATAGGGCTCCACACCGGCTCCTGCGAGGCTTCCAACTCGCGAATGATCTGACGCACGCTGACGGTGGCGTTTTTCTTGGCCAGCACGTCGGCGAAGTCGACTTCAATCGCGCGCAACAGGTGAGACAAGGCCCACGCCTGGCCACGGGCTTCGTAGAACACGTTGTCGATCTGCATCCATGGGGTTTCCACCACTTCTTCATCAACCTGCGGCACTTCACCCGGCGCCAGCGCCTCGGTTTTCAGTGCGGTGTTGAGTTTCACCCGACCCACACTGGCCGACAGGCGTTGCGACAACGAACCCAGGCGCGTGGCGACATCACCCAGCCAGTTGTTCAGGTTGTCGGCGCGGGCATAGAACAGCGCGCCCTTCTGGTTCGGGTCGGACAGTCGTGCCTCGTAGCGGCTCAGGGAGTTGATGCCTTCCTGGTATTCCGACTCGCTGGACGGCAGCACCCAGCTCTTGTTGTCGAAGTTAAAGCGCGGTTCAGCCTTGGCCAGGTCCGCGTCTTCAGCCGACTGCGACTGTGAACGGGCGAAGTCTTTACGCAAGGCGCGGGTCAGGTCACGCACCTGCACCAGCACGCCATATTCCCAGCTCGGCATGTTATCCATCCACAGGCCTGGCGGGAAACGGTCGTTGGAAATGTAGCCACCAGGCTTGTTCAGCAAGGTGCCGACCACGGTCTTGAGGGTTTCGACGGTGGTGTAGCCAATCACCATCTGCTTGCCTTCCTTCTCGGCGGCAAGCTGGGCGTTTTGCTGGACCGGGAACAGCGCCGGCTCTTCGCTCCAGTACCAACCCAGGCCGCCGGTGACCAACAGGTACAAGGCCAGCACGCTGAGCAGCGCTTTGCTCATCAGCAGGTTGCGAAAGTAGCCGCGTTGGGTCGACTTTGGCTCAGGGGCGGGGCCTTTGGCACTGCGTGCACGGTTTTTCCAGTCCAGCATGGCGATATCCTTTCAATCACTTGAGTTCATGCACGTCAATTGTCCGGGTGCGGTCAAACACTCCGACCACAACCCTACCCCATCGTGCCCATCGGCGCGGGGCTTTTAACCGAAAGTGGCAGGTGGGAGACGTTCGACTATAAAGGATGCACGCTTTTTACGCAGCGTGACCATTGGGTCGGTAACTGAATCCCCAAGACTTGCACTTAATTGACGTATGACACTCATGCAACAGAAAAGAGGTGCTAGCATAGAGCCATCAGTCGACCTCAGCATGCACCCTCACTAGTAGTCAGGATATGACCGAGCCAGAAGACCCCAGCCGTGAGCGTCTCAAGCACCATTTTGCCCAGCGGGTAATTCATCAGGCACGTCAAATTCTTGAGATCTGGCAACGCCTGCAACGCAGCGAATGGTCGAACACCGATTTGTCCGAACTCAGCGAAGCCAACCTGCGCCTGCTGCGCTTTGCCGAGCGTTTCGAACAGCCGGAACACGGCCAACTGGCACGACACATCGGCGAATCGCTCAAGGTGGTGGACGAAAATCGCGGCCGGCTGAGCAGCCAGGTCATCACCGAACTCAACCGCCTGATGCAACGCTTGTCCCGCACCGGTCTGCGCCAGGGTGATCAGCTGGAACAAACCTTACTGCCGCCGATGCGCAAGCCCATCTACGTGATGCTGGCCGATCACGACCGCGCCGAACGCCTGGCCAAGCAGTTGGAATTCTTTGGCATGAGCGCCCAGTCCCTGGACAGTGTGCCGGCGTTTCGTGCCTCCCTCGCCGAGCGCCTGCCGTCGGCGATTGTGATGGATGTGGACTTCTGCGGAGCGGGCCTGGGCCTCAAGTTGGCCGCCGAAGCCCAGGAAGGCCTCGAGCAAAAGCTGCCGCTGCTGTTTTTCAGCTTGCACGAAACCGACACGCCAACGCGCCTGGCCGCCGTGCGCGCCGGTGGCCAGGAGTTCCTCACCGGCACCCTGGAAGCATCGAGCCTCTTGGAAAAGATTGAAGTGCTGACCTGCGTCGCGCAGTACGAACCTTATAAAGTGCTGATCATCGATGACTCGCGGGCACAAGCGCTGCACACCGAGCGCCTGCTTAACAGCGCCGGCATCGTCACGCGCACCTTGATCGAACCGATCCAGGCCATGGCCGAACTGGCGGATTTCCAGCCGGACCTGATCATCCTCGACATGTATATGCCTGCCTGTACCGGCACCGAACTGGCCAAGGTGATTCGCCACAACGACCGGTACGTCAGTGTACCGATCATCTACCTGTCGGCCGAAGACGACCTGGATAAACAACTGGACGCCATGAGCGAAGGCGGCGACGACTTCCTCACCAAGCCGATCAAGCCGCGCCACCTGATCACCACCGTGCGCAACCGAGCCGCCCGTGCCCGTAACCTCAAGGCGCGAATGGTGCGCGACAGCCTGACCGGGTTGTACAACCACACCCATATCCTGCAATTGCTCGAAGACTGCAGCTTCCGCGCCCGCCGCGAGAACAAGCCACTGAGCTTTGCGATGCTCGACATCGACCACTTCAAGCGCGTCAACGACAGCCACGGCCACCCCATGGGCGACCGCGTGATCAAGAGCCTGGCGCTGTTTCTCAAGCAACGCCTGCGCAAGACCGACTACATCGGGCGCTACGGCGGCGAAGAGTTCGCCATCGTGATGCCCGACACCGACCTGGAGTCGGCCTGCAAGGTATTGGACGAAATCCGTGGGCGCTTTGCCGAAATTCACTATCCGGCCCAGCCGCAGGATTTATGGTGCACCTTCAGCGCCGGGCTGGTAGAGCTGTGCGACGGCTCCGACAGCCTGATGATGGCTGCCCAGGCCGACGAGGCGCTGTACCGCGCCAAGGACGCAGGACGCAACCGCGTGCAAGCCGCTCGTACATCAAAGCAAAGTGCCACCTTTTCACCGGAATCCACCGAATCCGTCATAACTTTGTAATGGAAACGCAATAACTTCAGGCACTTATCTTTTGCTGTCGGTTGAAACCACGCATGCGCCTGAAGCTGCTGACCAATCTCAATACCCTTCTGCTGGTGGCCGTGTGCCTGGCCCTTGGAGCGACGCTATGGTGGTCGCAACGTGCGCTGGAACGGCCTTATCTGCTGATGGAACGCTACCTGGGCCTGTCGCAGACCTTTCAGAACCAGGCCGCACGCAACATTGATGATTACCTCTCCAGCGGCGATGCCCTGCGTTTGAGCAGCGCCAGTCAAAGCCTGGAAAACCTGTTGCAGCACCTTGACGAATTGCCGGCAGAACTTGGGCAAAACCTGCGTCCCAGCCTGGTGGATCTGGACACCTTCAGCAAAACCGACCTGCTCGCCGCCGGCAAACTGGCGGGCGACCCGCAAGCCCTGTTGCTGCAAGCCGAACGTGAGCTGGGCGCGAACCTTGAGCAACTGAGCCAATACGCCACGGGCGTCAACTCACCAGACGCCGCTCGCTACCTGCCGCCCTTGCTGGCCGCGTCCCAGCACCTGGGCAAACTGTCCCTGGCCCGCGACAAACTGGTCAGCAGCGGGCGCGCGGAGTTGGCCGATGACGTGGAGCGCGAGGTCGCCAGTATCCGCACTCAGGCCGACGTGTTGGCGGGGTTGCCATTGCTTGGTGTCAAGGCCAGCAGTGAATCCAGCGCCGATGATTTTTCCGCCATGATGGGCCTGGAAAACAGCGAGAAAGCCGAAGTTCAGGACACCGGGGTCGACCTCAAGCGCGAACTCAACAGCCTGTTGACCCGCTACCCCGCCGAACTCAAGCGTACCCGCGAGCAAATCCAGCAGCGCACCGCACTGGCCGCCGCCACTCATTTAAAAATCGCCGCCGTGCAACAGGCCATCTCCGGCCTGGAGCCGGTGGTACGCGCCCAACACGCCAGGATCCAGGGCGAAGTTCGCCTGTTACAAGGCGTGATGATCGGCCTGATCCTGCTGATTGCCTTGCTGATCGACACCCTGCAACGGCGCCTGGCGCGGGTGCTGACCAACCTCGCGCCCGCCCTGTCGACCTGGGCCGAAGGTGATTTCAGCCAGCCGATTGCGCTGGGCAAGACCAACCGCGAACTGCACGATATTGAAGCCTCGCTGAACCGCTTGCGCGCTTACCTGGTGGACCTGGTGGGCACCATTCGCGCAAATGCCGAACAAGTCGCCGGCAGCAGCCGCGCCCTGGCCGAGCTGAGCAGTGGCCTGCACGACGGGGCCGAGCGTCAGGCCGGCGATACCGCGCAGATCCGCGATTCCCTGGGCGAGCTGGAAGCCACCATTCAGCAAGTGGCCGGCGATGCCAGCCAGGCCGCCGGTGCCAGCCGCAGTGCAGGCCTGGCCGTGGAACAGGGCCAACGGGTGATCGGCCTGAGCCTCACCGGCTTGCACGCACTGGTGGGTGAAGTGCAGCAAAATGCGCAGATGATCGAAAAACTCGCGGAAGAATCCGCCACCATCGGCGGCGTGCTCACCGTGATTCGCTCGATTGCCGACCAGACCAACCTGCTGGCCCTCAACGCCGCCATCGAGGCTGCGCGCGCCGGGGAAGCCGGGCGTGGGTTTGCCGTGGTGGCTGACGAAGTGCGCACCCTGGCCCAGCGCACGGCGGGCGCCACCGCTGAAATCCAGGGTTTGATCACCGGCCTGCAAAGCGCCGCCCATCAGTCGGTGCAGGGCATGCGCGCGCAGGTCGAACACGCCGAAGCCACCGCCCAGCAGGCCCAGGCGGCCGACGGCGCGCTGGATGAAATCGTCGGGGCGATCCAGACCATTTCCGACACTGCCGTGCGCATCGCCGATGTGACCGCGCAGCAGAGTGGCGCCGTCAGTGAGATTCGTGACAACAGCGAGCGGATTCACCAGCTGGGCGAGGATAATCTGCTGCGAATCGGCCAAGGCCGCAGCCAGGGTGAGCATCTGTTGGAACTGGGTGGGCAACTGAACACTGCCGTGCAGGCGTTTCGCGTTTAATGCGATCGAGATCGTGCCCACGCTCTGCGTGGTCATGCATCCTGTGACGCTCTGCGTCACGACTTTAGAGCGGGACGCGGAGCGTCCGGGGCGGCATTCCCACGCGGAGCGTGGGAACGATCAATCACTGACCAAATCCAGCCTCACAGTCACAAATTTTGCGCAATCATCGCTAATCGTGCCGCCTACTGCATAGAACTGGACAGTCACAAAGGCTTTGCGGCATAGTCGCCGGGTTCTGACGCACCCACATCAATAACAAGGAACAGCCGATGGCGACCTTACTGGTTCTTCACGGACCCAACCTGAACCTGCTCGGTACCCGTGAACCGGGTGTCTACGGGGCGGTGACCCTGGAACAGATCAACCTTGATCTGGAACGCCGGGCGCGTGAAGCCGGCCACCATTTGCTGTACCTGCAAAGCAATGCCGAGTACGAATTGATTGATCGCATCCATGCCGCGCGTGGCGAAGGCGTGGACTTTATCCTGATCAATCCCGCCGCTTTTACGCATACAAGTGTTGCATTACGTGACGCGCTGCTGGCGGTGAGCATCCCATTTATCGAAGTGCATTTGTCGAACGTGCACAAACGCGAAGCTTTCCGCCATCACTCCTACTTCTCCGACGTAGCAGTAGGTGTGATCTGCGGCCTTGGCGCCAGCGGTTACCGACTGGCCCTGGAGGCCGCCCTGGAACAACTTGAACAACCGGCCAAGCGCCCCTGACCGACCCTTGGGAGTTGATGATTCATGGATATCCGTAAAGTTAAGAAACTGATCGAACTGCTGGAAGAATCCGGTATCGACGAGCTGGAAATCAAGGAAGGCGAAGAGTCCGTACGGATCAGCCGCCACAGCAAGACCCCGGCTCAACAGTTCTACGCGCCACAGATGCAAGCACCTGCTCCGGCTGCCGCACCTGCCGCCGCCCCGGCTGCTGCCGCTGCACCTGCCGCCCCAGCCGCGCCTGCGCTGAACGGCTTCGTGGTCAAGTCGCCAATGGTCGGTACTTTCTACCGCACCCCGGCACCGACCTCGCCAGCCTTCGTTGAAGTCGGCGCAACCGTGAAAGTGGGCGACACCATCTGCATCGTTGAAGCGATGAAAATGATGAACCACATCACCGCTGAAAAAGCCGGCGTCATCGAATCCATCCTGGTAGAAAACGGTCAGCCGGTTGAGTACGACCAGCCGCTGTTCACCATCGTTTGAACCGCGGAGCGCCTTCGATGTTGAAACCTGCGAAGAAACTGCAAAAAGTCCTGATCGCCAACCGCGGCGAGATCGCGCTGCGTATCCTGCGCGCCTGTAAGGAAGAGGGCATCAAGACCGTCGCTGTTTACTCGACGGCCGATACCGAATTGATGCACGTGAAACTGGCGGACGAAAGCATTTGCATCGGCCCGCCACTGGCCACGAACTCGTACCTGAAAGTCTCGAACATCATCGCGGCCGCTGAAGTGACCGGCGCTGATGGCATCCACCCAGGCTACGGCTTCCTCGCGGAAAACGCCGATTTCGCCGAACAGGTGGAAAAATCCGGCTTCGCCTTCATCGGCCCTAAAGCCGAAACCATCCGCCTGATGGGCGACAAGGTTTCGGCCAAGGACGCCATGATCGCAGCCGGCGTGCCAACCGTTCCAGGTTCCGACGGCCCACTGCCGGAAGACGAGGCAACCGCCCTGCGCATTGGTCGCGAAGTCGGTTACCCGGTGATCATCAAGGCCGCCGGTGGCGGTGGTGGTCGCGGCATGCGTGTGGTGCACAAAGAAGAAGACCTGATCGAAGCTGCCAAGCAGACCCGCTCCGAAGCGGCTGCCTGGTTCGGCAACCCGATGGTCTACCTGGAGAAGTACCTGACCAACCCACGTCACGTGGAAGTGCAGGTACTGTCCGACGGCCAGGGCCACGCCATCCACCTGGGCGACCGCGATTGCTCGCTGCAACGTCGTCACCAGAAGGTGTTGGAAGAAGCTCCGGCACCGGGCCTGGACGAAACCGCGCGCCAGGAAGTACTGGCTCGCTGCGTCAAGGCGTGCATCGACATCAACTACCGTGGCGCCGGTACCTTTGAGTTCCTCTACGAGAACGGCCGCTTCTACTTCATCGAGATGAACACTCGTGTGCAGGTAGAGCATCCAGTTTCGGAGATGGTCACCGGTATCGACATCGTCAAGGAGATGCTGAGCATCGCCGCCGGCAACGTGCTGTCCTTCACCCAGGACGACGTCAAGATCCACGGCCACTCCCTGGAGTGCCGGATCAACGCCGAAGACCCGAAAACCTTTATCCCAAGCCCTGGCCTGGTCAAGCATTTCCACGCGCCGGGCGGCAACGGCGTGCGTGTGGATTCGCACCTGTACAGCGGCTACAAGGTTCCGTCCAACTACGACTCGCTGATCGGCAAGCTGATCACCTGGGGCGCCACCCGCGACGAGGCCATGGCCCGTATGCGCAATGCCCTGGACGAAATCGTGGTAGACGGCATCAAGACCAACATCCCGCTGCATCGGGATCTGGTACGCGATGAAGGCTTCTGCGAAGGTGGTGTGAACATTCACTACCTGGAACACAAGCTGGCCAACCAGTAAGTGCTCCACCCAACAAAGCCGCCTTCGGGCGGCTTTGTTGTTTGTGGGCCCGCAAGAACACCGCCGCCCCCATGTGTGCGGGCTTGTGTGGGAGCTGGCCAGCTCCCACATAAGCCCGCTCGCCACAAACTCGCCGCTCGCGTAAACTTGCGCGCTTTCGCGACCCAGCCGTCGCACACTCATTTTTTCAAAGGTGCCCGCCATGCCTTGGCTGCAAGTCCGTCTCGCCATCAGCCCAGAACAAGCCGAAACCTACGAAGACGCTTTCCTCGAAGTCGGCGCCGTGTCGGTGACCTTCATGGACGCCGAAGACCAGCCGATCTTCGAACCGGAACTCAATACCACGCCGCTGTGGTCCCACACCCATCTGCTGGCCCTGTTCGAAGACGGCACCGATGCCGCCGCCGTGCTGGCCCACATGGAACTGCTCACCGGCAGCCCGCTGCCCGAGCACCACAGCGAAGTGATCGAAGACCAGGATTGGGAACGCAGCTGGATGGACAACTTCCAGCCGATGCGTTTCGGCCAGCGCCTGTGGATCGTGCCAAGCTGGCACGCCGCGCCTGAGCCGAATGCCGTCAACTTGCTGCTGGACCCGGGCCTGGCGTTCGGCACCGGCACCCACCCTACCACCGCGCTGTGCCTGGAATGGCTGGACGGCCAGGACCTGAGCGACTGCAACGTGCTGGATTTCGGCTGCGGCTCAGGGATCCTGGCGATTGCCGCGCTGCTGCTGGGCGCCAAGGAAGCGGTCGGCACCGATATCGACGTGCAAGCCCTGGAAGCTTCCCGTGATAACGCCGGGCGCAATAACATTGCTGAAGGCAAATTCCCACTCTACCTGCCGGAAGATTTGCCCCAGGTGCAGGCCGATGTGCTGGTGGCCAATATCCTCGCCGGCCCGCTGGTGTCGTTGGCGCCGCAGCTGTCGAGCCTGGTCAAGCCGGGCGGGCGCCTGGCGCTGTCGGGCATCCTCGCCGAGCAAGGCGAAGACGTGGCCGCTGCCTACGCCAAGGATTTCGAACTGGACCCGATCGCCAACCGTGATGGCTGGGTACGCATCAGTGGTCGTCGGCGCTAGAATGAGCGCTTGCCTGAATCGGATGGCCGCATGACCGACAGTTTCGTCACCCAGTGCCCACACTGCCAAGCCCGTTTTCGCGTCAGCCACGCACAACTGAGTGTGGCCCGCGGCGTGGTGCGCTGCGGCTCGTGCCTGCAAGTGTTCAACGCCGCTCGCCAGTTGCTGGAGCAGCGCGGCAAGGTGCCTGCGCCTGAGCAGCCGGCCGTTGCCGAGAAGGCCACTGAGCCGACCGCCGAGGCCCCACGGGCCATCAGCCAGAAGCAGTGGAACGCCGAAGAACTGGACCTGGACAACCTGGACCTGGACGAAGAACTGGCCAAGCTGGAGCGTCGTCAGGCACCCGCTGACCGTCGCCAGCCTGAAGATGCCCTGAGCGCTACGCGCGGCACTGCCAAGGCCGAAGAAGAACAGTGGGCCGCCAGCCTGTTCAGTGAACCGCCCGAGGAGCGCACCCCAGCGCCCGAGGACGAGCCAGAGCCAGAGCCGGCCACTGCGACACGCCAGCGCACCGAACCCTCCATGTCGTTTCGCCTTGACGACATCGACGATGAACCGCCACTGCGCTCGGCGCCCCACGATGAAGATGACGATATCGACCCGCCGTTCACGCCCTTGACCCAGGCCCTGGACGAACCGGAACCCGAAGATCGCCCGCAACCGCGTCGCAAGCGCACGCGCCCCGAGCCAAGTGTTCACGATGACGTACTCCAGGACCTGGAAGACGACCCGCTGCACCTTTACGCCCAAAAGCGCCCGTCCGGCTGGGGCCGCCGCCTGATCTGGATGCTGCTGGTGCTGATCGCCGCCGCAGGCCTTGCAGGCCAGTACATCGCGTATCAATTCGACGACCTGGCCCGCCAGGATGCCTACCGCCCATGGTTTCAGCAGCTGTGCCCGTCACTGGGTTGCACGGTGCCATCGCGGGTCGATATCGCCCATATCAAGAGCAGCAACCTGGTGGTGCGCAGCAACCCGGAGTTTGCCGGGGCGCTGGTGGTGGATGCGATCATCTATAACCGGGCGACGTTTTCCCAGCCCTTTCCGTTGCTGGAACTGCGTTTCGCCGACATGAACGGCAATCTGATCGCCAGTCGTCGCTTCAAACCCGGCGAATACCTGAGCGGCGAATTGGCCGGCGTCAGCGAAATGCCATCGCAGACACCGATCCACATCTCCCTGGATATCCTTGACCCAGGCAATAAAGCGGTGAATTACAGCCTGAGTTTTCACTCGCCCGAGTGAACCGGCGCAGGTTCTGAGGTTTGACGGCAAATTATTGACTTTGCGCTGCGCAACCAAACCGGCAGCGATAAAGAAATAACTGTTCAGATTTTATCCAATTCAGCCTTTATCCAGTCATCGAGAGCGGGTATCATGCCAACCCTTTTTCGAACTCTAATGATCCGGCCCCACAACAGGGAAGTCCTATGTCGGCGGTACGCATCGGCCCATACACATTGCAAAACGGCTTGATCCTCGCCCCGATGGCGGGCGTCACCGACCAGCCCTTTCGTCAGCTGTGCAAGCGTTTGGGCGCGGGTCTAGTAGTCTCTGAAATGGTCACCAGCGACATGAGCTTGTGGAACACCCGCAAATCGCGGATGCGCATGATCCACGAAGGTGATCCCGAGCCCCGCTCGGTGCAGATCGCCGGGGGTGATGCGCAAATGCTGGCAGATGCGGCCCGAGCCAACGTGGAGTTGGGCGCACAGATCATCGACATCAACATGGGCTGCCCGGCCAAGAAGGTCTGCAACAAGGCCGCCGGTTCCGCATTGTTGAAAGATGAGCAGTTGGTAGCCGAGATCCTGCAGGCCGTTGTCGCCGCAGTGGATGTGCCGGTCACCCTGAAAATTCGTACCGGCTGGGACCGGGACAACAAAAATGGCCTGACAGTGGCGAAGATCGCTGAACAGGCCGGGATTACAGCGCTGGCGGTGCATGGCCGCACCCGCGCCGACCTTTACACAGGTGAAGCTGAGTACGACACCATTGCCGCGATCAAGCAGGCGGTGTCGATGCCGGTCTTTGCCAATGGCGATATCGACTCAGCCGAGAAAGCCCGGCGCGTGCTGCACGCAACCGGTGCCGATGGCTTGTTGATTGGCCGGGCCGCCCAGGGGCGGCCATGGATTTTTCGTGAGATCGAACACTTTCTGCGTACCGGCGAAGTCTTGCCGGCACCGGAGTTGATCGAGGTGGAACGTATTCTGCTAGAGCATCTGGCCGCCCTGCACGCCTTCTATGGAGACGTGATGGGAGTACGCATTGCTCGCAAGCATGTCGGCTGGTATCTCGCCACCTTGCCGGGCGCCAAGGAATTCCGCGCTCAGTTCAATCGTTTGGATGAAACGCAGGCACAGGTCGCCACCGTTCGTGAGTTCTTCGCCGAACGTGACAAGAGCCTGGGAACAGGGGATGGAGAGGGGGTGGCCGCATGACGATGATGACCGAGACTTTAGTGAGTGGAACAGCACCCGTGAGCGACAACGTCAATTTGAAACAGCACCTGAACACGCCGAGCGAAGAAGGTCAGACCCTTCGTGGGAGTGTCGAGAAGGCGCTGCACAATTATTTCGCCCACCTTGAGGGCGCTTCCGTCACGGACGTGTACAACCTGGTGCTCTCCGAAGTCGAGGCGCCGTTGCTCGAAAGCGTGATGAACTACGTCAAGGGCAACCAGACCAAAGCCAGTGAGCTGCTGGGCCTCAACCGTGGCACCTTGCGCAAAAAGCTCAAACAATACGATTTGCTGTAAGCATTCAATCAAACCAGAAAGGCGCCCGCGTAAAAACGGTCGCCTTTTTTGCTGACTCCTTTGCTTTTGATGGAAATTGAAATGACCGACCAGACCACCCGCCTGCCGATCCGCCGCGCCTTGATCAGTGTCTCCGACAAGACCGGGATCCTCGAATTTGCCCGGGAGCTGGAAGCCCTTGGCGTGGAAATCCTCTCCACAGGCGGGACCTTCAAACTGCTGCAGGACAACGGCGTGGCCGCAGTAGAAGTCGCGGACTACACCGGTTTCGCAGAAATGATGGACGGTCGGGTCAAGACCCTGCACCCGAAAATCCACGGCGGGATCCTCGGTCGTCGCGGTATCGATGACGCCATCATGAGCGAACACGGCATCAAGCCGATCGACCTGGTAGCCGTTAACCTTTACCCGTTCGAAGCCACCATCAACAAGCCAGGCTGCGACCTGCCGACCGCCATCGAGAACATCGATATCGGCGGCCCGACCATGGTTCGCTCCGCTGCCAAGAACCACAAAGACGTGGCCATCGTGGTTAACGCCAGCGACTACGCGCAAGTATTGGAAAGCCTGAAAGCCGGCGGCCTGACCTACGCCCAGCGTTTCGACCTGATGCTCAAGGCGTTCGAACACACCGCCGCCTACGACGGCATGATCGCCAACTACATGGGCACCGTGAACCAGGCCGCTGAAACCCTGAGCACAGAAGGCCGCAGCCAGTTCCCGCGCACCTTCAACAGCCAGTTCATCAAGGCCCAGGAAATGCGCTACGGCGAGAACCCGCACCAGAGCGCGGCGTTCTACGTTGAGGCCAAGCCTGCCGAAGTCGGCATCGCCACCGCGACCCAGCTGCAAGGCAAGGAGCTGTCCTACAACAACGTGGCCGACACCGACGCCGCGCTGGAATGTGTGAAGAGCTTCGTCAAGCCAGCCTGCGTGATCGTCAAGCACGCCAACCCGTGCGGCGTGGCTGTGAGCCCGGACGCTGAAGGCGGCATTCGCCAGGCCTACGAACTGGCCTACGCCACTGACACTGAATCCGCGTTTGGCGGCATCATTGCCTTCAACCGTGAGCTGGACGCCGAGACCGCCAAGGCGATCGTCGAGCGCCAGTTCGTTGAAGTGATCATTGCCCCATCCGTCAGTGAAGAAGCTCGCGCCATCGTCGCCGCCAAAGCCAACGTGCGCCTGCTGGCCTGCGGCGAGTGGTCAGCAGACCGCGCCGCTGCCTGGGACTACAAGCGCGTCAATGGCGGCTTGCTGGTACAGAGCCGCGACATCGGCATGATCGGCAGCGAAGACTTGAAGGTCGTCACCAAGCGCGCCCCGACCGAGCAAGAGATCAACGACCTGATCTTCGCCTGGAAAGTCGCCAAGTACGTTAAGTCCAACGCCATCGTCTACGCCAAGAACCGCCAGACCATCGGTGTCGGCGCCGGCCAGATGAGCCGCGTGAACTCGGCGCGTATCGCCGCGATCAAGGCAGAACACGCAGGCTTGCAGGTCGTGGGTTCGGTGATGGCTTCCGACGCGTTCTTCCCGTTCCGTGATGGCCTGGACAACGCCGCGAAAGCCGGTGTTACCGCCGTGATCCAACCGGGTGGCTCGATGCGTGATGCTGAAGTGATCGCGGCCGCTGATGAAGCGGGCATCGCGATGGTCTTCACCGGCATGCGCCACTTCCGCCACTGATTGATCGTTCCCACGCTCCGCGTGGGAACGCAGCCAGGGACGCTCCGCGTCCCTCGGACGCAGAGCGTCCGTAGAGGCATTCCCACGCAGAGCGTGGGAACGATCATCCTAACGAGGGTTTTGAAATGAATGTTTTGATCATTGGCAGCGGTGGCCGCGAACACGCCCTGGCCTGGAAAGTTGCCCAGGACCCACGCGTTCAGAAGGTTTTCGTCGCCCCCGGCAACGCCGGCACCGCCATTGAAGCCAAGTGCGAAAACGTCGCCATCGACGTGCTGGCCCTTGAGCAGCTTGCTGATTTTGCCGAAAAAAATGTTTCCCTGACCATCGTCGGCCCGGAAGTACCGCTGGTTGCCGGCGTTGTGGACCTGTTCCGCAGCCGTGGCCTGGATTGCTTCGGCCCAACCGCCGGTGCCGCCCAGCTGGAAGGCTCCAAAGCCTTTACCAAGGATTTCCTGGCTCGCCACAAGATCCCGACGGCGGACTACCAGAACTTCACCGAGATTGAGCCGGCCCTGGCTTACCTGCGTGAAAAAGGCGCACCGATCGTGATCAAGGCCGATGGCCTGGCCGCCGGTAAAGGCGTGATCGTCGCCATGACCTTGCAGGAAGCCGAAGACGCCGTACGCGACATGCTCGCCGGTAACGCGTTTGGTGATGCAGGCTCGCGTGTGGTGATCGAGGAGTTCCTCGACGGCGAAGAAGCCAGCTTCATCGTGATGGTCGATGGCAAAAATGTGTTGCCGATGGCCACCAGCCAGGACCACAAACGTGTTGGCGACGGCGACAGCGGCCCGAACACCGGTGGCATGGGTGCCTACTCCCCTGCCCCGGTCGTCACCGCCGACGTGCACAAACGCGTGATGGACCTGGTGATCTGGCCAACCGTGCGCGGCATGGCCGACGAAGGCAATGTGTACACCGGTTTCCTCTACGCTGGCCTGATGATCGACAAAGCCGGCAACCCGAAAGTCATCGAGTTCAACTGCCGCTTCGGCGACCCGGAAACCCAACCGGTGATGCTGCGTCTGCAATCGAGCCTGGTGCTGCTGGTGGAAGCCGCATTGGCCCAGGCCCTGGACAAGGTTGAAGCACAGTGGGACCCGCGCCCGAGTGTCGGCATCGTACTGGCGGCCGGTGGTTACCCAGCCGACTACGCCAAGGGCGATGTGATTGAAGGCCTGGATGCGGCTGCTACGCTGGAAGGCAAGGTGTTCCATGCAGGCACCGCGCTCAAGGACGGCAAAGTTGTAACCGCAGGTGGCCGTGTATTGTGCGCCACCGCAATGGGTGCCAGTGTCGACGCCGCGCAGCAACAGGCGTACAAACTGGCGGCAAAAATCGACTGGAAAGGTTGCTTCTACCGCACAGACATCGGCTATCGCGCCATTGCCCGTGAACGCGGCGAGAACAACTGAACAGCTACGCTTGCGTAGCTATCCGTTCGGCTAGGTAAGGGCCTCTGGCCCTTGCCGTACCCATGTCGCCCCGCGCATAGTTAACCCGTGCATCAACCTACGAAGGGATTTCGCCGTGCGCTGGCTCAGGATCGCCATAGGTTTTACAGTCAGCTTGCTGACCCTGCTCTGCTTGTTCCCGGCCCAGGCCGCCGCGCAAGGCAGTGGTTGGGCAGTATTGCTTGATGAACAGGCCGACCTGCAACTGAGCGACATCCGCTCCGCCCGCTACACCAATCAATTCAGCCCCATCGAACTCGACCGGATTACCGCCGCGGAGCCGGACGGTGCGTTGTGGGTACGCTTCAAGCTGCAACCCGGCAAGCACGAACAAGTGCTGCGGGTATTCGCCCCGGACCTGTCGCACCTGAACCTGTATGTGCTCGACGGCGACATGCTGGTTGAGCAGCAAAGCACCGGTACCCGCCAGCCCCAGGCGGAACGCCCGCTGCCCAGCAGCGATTTCATGCTGCCGATGCCCCAGAGCCAGAAGCCCCTTGAGGTGTACCTGCGCCTGGTCTCGGAACACGAACTGCGCCCCTACATCACCCTGGAACCGGCCGTGCTCGCCGCCGCCGACCAGACCCAGACGCTGATCTACGGCCTGCTGTTCGGCTGCCTGCTGATGCTGATCCTGCACAACCTCACACGCTTCGCCTATCACCGCTCGCGCAGCAGCCTGTGGCTGGCGGCCTGCGAAGTGCTGTTGATGCTGAGCCTGGCGCTGTTGCTCAACCTGGTGGGGCCGTGGCTGCCAAACTGGCACGCGGTGCAGACCCCGGGCGCCTACCTCGCGCTGCTGCTGACTGCGCCGTGCGGGCTGATGTTTGCCTATCGCTTCTTCATGCCCTTGGGCCCGCACCCGCTGAACAAGCTGTTGATGGCCGACATCCTGCTGATCGTGCTGTGCGGCCTGCTGCTGTTGTTTGTCAACACCTTGCCGCTGAACATCATCACCTACGCGCTGGTCGCCCTGGCAGGCTTGAGCATGTTGTTTATCTCGGCTTACCACTGGCAGAAAGGCTACCGGCCGGCGCGCTTGTTTGTGGTGGCGATGGTGGTGTTCAACATCGGCACCCTGATCATCCTGCCCGCCCTGCTGGGCCTGACGCTGGTGGCACCGCAAGGTTTGATCGTGACCCTGCTGAGCTTTATCTGCCTGAGCGGCCTGCTGATGAGCCTGGCCCTGGGCGAACGCCAGCGCGCCATTGTCGAAGCACGCTTCAGCCTCAGCCGCGACCTGGCGGCCAGCAATGCCGAGATCGCCGCCAAGGCCGAATTCCTGGCGAAGATCAGCCACGAAATCCGCACGCCCATGAACGGCGTACTGGGCATGACCGAGTTGCTGCTCGGCACGCCGCTGTCGGTGAAGCAGCGTGACTATGTGCAGACCATCCACAGCGCCGGCAATGAACTGCTGACGCTGATCAACGAGATCCTCGACATCTCCAAGCTCGAATCCGGGCAGATCGAACTGGACGACGTGCAATTTGACCTCAACGCGCTGATCGATGACTGCTTGAGTATCTTCCGCGCCAAGGCCGAACAGCAGAACGTCGAGCTGATCAGCTTTATCCAGCCGCAGGTGCCCCGCGTGATCAGTGGCGACCCCACGCGCCTGCGCCAGGCGCTGTTGAGCCTGCTGGAAAACGCCCTGCAAAAAACCGATGAAGGCGAAGTGCTGATCGTGGTCGCCCTGGACGAACGCAGCACCAAGCCACGCCTGCGCATCGCCGTACAAGACAGCGGCCTGCCGATGGATGCCGCCGAACGCGACGCGCTGCTGCACAGCGAACTGCACAGCAAGAACTTCCTCTCGGCTACGCGCCTGAGCGGCCACCTGGGCCTGGTCATCGCCCGCCAGTTGATCCTGTTGATGAACGGCGAGTTCGGCATCAAGAGCGGCAGCCACCAGGGCAGCACGCTGTGGCTGACCCTGCCACTGGACCCGGAACGCCTGGAGCACCCGACGTCCGACCTCGACGGGCCGCTCAAAGGCGCGCGGGTGTTGGTGGTCGATGACAACGACACCTGCCGCAAAGTGCTGGTGCAGCAATGCACCGCCTGGGGCTTGAACGTCAGCGCCGTGCCGTCCGGCAAAGAAGCCCTGGCGCTGCTGCGCACCAAAGCGCACCTGCGCGACTACTTCGACGTAGTGCTGCTGGACCAGAACATGCCCGGCATGACCGGCATGCAACTGGCGGCGAAGATCAAGGAAGACCCGAGCCTGAACCACGACATTCTGCTGATCATGCTCACCGGCATCAGCAATGCGCCGAGCAAGATCATCGCGCGCAACAGCGGGATCAAACGCATCCTCGCCAAGCCAGTGGCCGGCTACACACTCAAGACCACCCTGGCCGACGAACTGACCCAGCGCAGCAAGGGCACAATTGCGCCGCGCCCTGCTCTCAGCGCGCCGGCAGCAGTCACCGTGCCCAGTGATTTCAAGATCCTGGTGGCCGAAGACAACAGCATCTCCACCAAAGTGATTCGCGGCATGCTCGGCAAGCTCAACCTCAACCCGGACACCGCCAGCAACGGCGAGGAAGCGCTGGAGGCGATGAAAGCCCAGCGTTACGACCTGGTGTTGATGGACTGCGAAATGCCGATCCTCGATGGCTTCTCTGCCACCCAGCAATTGCGCGCGTGGGAAGTCAGCCACCAGCGTATTCGCACGCCGGTGGTGGCGCTGACGGCGCATATCCTGTCGGAACATAAAGAACGCGCACGCCAGGCCGGCATGGATGGCCACATGGCCAAGCCGGTGGAATTGTCGCAGTTGCGTGAACTGGTGGAGTTTTGGGTGGCGCAGCGTCAGCAGCGGCCGGAACACGCCCCGTCGTGACCTTGAAATGCAGCCTCCGTGGGAGCTGGCTTGCCTGCGATGGCGGAGTGTCAATCACACACCCTTTGTCTGCTCCACCGCTATCGCAGGCAAGCCAGCTCCCACATTTGCCCGGTTGCGCCTGATAGACTCCGCAAACCTCTCCTATCGCGAGCCGCGCCCATGCTCCACGTGTTATTCAGCGTCTACCTGAAAATGCTGGTGCTCTACAGCCCGTTCTTTGTGCTGTCCTGCTTTATCAGCCTGACCCGTGGTTACTCCAGCAAAGAACGGCGCCGGCTGGCCTGGAAGGTCGCGTTGGCCACGCTGGTGTCGAGCGTGTTGCTCTACCTGTTCGGCCGGGTGATTTTCAGCGTGTTCGGCATTACCGTGGATGCATTTCGCATTGGCGCCGGCAGCGTGCTGTTTATCTCGGCCCTGGGCATGGCCCAAGGCAAGTCGGCGGTGCAGACCGACAATGTGCAGCAGGACGTGACCATCGTACCGCTGACCATCCCGCTCACGGTCGGCCCCGGCACCATCGGTGCACTGTTGGTGATGGGCGTGAGCCAGCCCCACTGGGATGACAAGTTCATGGCCATCGTCAGCATTGCCCTGGCCAGCTTCACGGTCGGTGTGGTGCTGTATTTGTCCAACCGTATCGAACGCATTCTGGGTGACCAGGGCTTGCAGATTGTCAGTCGGTTGATGGGGTTGTTCGTGTGTGCGCTGGCCGCGCAGATCATCTTTACCGGCGTGCGCGGTTATCTGGTGCCTTAAATCCGGTACTTCGCGATTGCCAGTTGCACCTTGTCGCCGGCACTCTCGCGCATCAGCTGGATGGTTTTTTCATTGACCACAGAGGTATTGAGCACCAGGCAAGTCTGGCCGCTGAAAGCCTCGACCGAAGAGCTGTCCCACTCCAGAAACGGCAAGCCCAGCTGTTTGCTCACACCGTGGGTGCTGTAAGTCACCAGCACCATCATCACCTCTCCCGCCGTTTCAGCACAGGACGCCAGGCCGAAATCACCGCCCTGATGCACGGTGCTATTGCGCTTGAACAGCTCAAACGAGGCAGGCTGTTGCTTCAAGGCCAGCAGCGCATCCGCCGCCAGTTTCGGCAACGCCGCCAGCAGCGGCCCTGCCAGCGAGGCCGCCGCCAGCGCGGCGATGATATTCAGCGCCGCCACCTGCACCGTCAGCCCTTTGCCGGAGCTTGAGACCCGCTCAAAAGCGCTGCGCACCGGCAACCAGCCCAGGCTGACCATCACCTTGATAAATTCGTCATACCAGGCCTCACTCCCCCGTTGGACCTTCAACACATCACTCACATAACTGCTGGCCAGCAGGTAGCTTTTACGAATGTATTCACGGTTCAGCGCCGACATGCCCTCGATAAACGAAATCACGCCGTTGTTCACGACGGCTGCATTGCTGTCATCTTTCGCGTCCAGGAACACCGAGCGTTTGGCGCCCGGCGCCCCTGGCAGCTTGTAGGCGGCAATCAACTTGCGCCTTTTGGCACTGATGATCCTTTTGTGATGTCGCTCCATTTTCAGTTCTCCACAAGCACCCCACATGGGGCTTGTCTCCACACTAGTCCAGCCGCTGGCGCGCTTTCCAGACCACAAACATCGCTTGGCGCCCCCGTCGAAAAAACGTCAACCAGCAATAACGAGGCATACCGGTAGACCTTCCTTTTTTCATCGGCAAAAAAAGAAAAAGCCCCGAGTAACAACAGGTTTTCACCCTGCGTTACTCGGAGCCTTCTTACCTGCCGCGAGCTGATTTCAGGAAGCGGGTTTCTCGCCGTACCAGCGTGGCGTGTACACCCATTCGCCGCCACCGGCGCGGGGGAATACGCAGGTGGTGGACGAGCCGATCAGCACCATGGTGCGCATATCCACTTGCTCAGGCGTCAACTGCCCCAACGTGGTGACGCGCAAGGTCTGGCCAGGGCGGCCAATGTCGCGACCCAGCACCACCGGTGTTGCGGGCGTGCGGTGCAACGCGACGATTTCCAGGGCGCGCCCCAATTGCCACGGCCGCGAACGCGAGATCGGGTTGTAGAACGCCAGCGCCAGGTCGGCCTGGGATGCAAGGTCCAGGCGTTTTTCGATAATCGACCAGGGCTTGAGGTTGTCCGACAACGACATCACGCAGAAGTCATGCCCCAATGGCGCACCCGCCTGGGCGGCAGTAGCCAGCGAGGCTGAGACGCCCGGCAGAATGTCCAGCTCGACCTGATGCCAGGCCGGGTCACTGGATTCGTGCAACGCCTCAAGCACCGCCGCCGCCATGGCGAATACGCCAGGGTCACCGGACGACACCACCACCACCGAACGGCCTTGAGCGGCCAATTCGAAGGCATGGCGAGCACGCTGCATTTCTTCGCGGTTGTCGGTGCAGTGTTGCACTTGGTCGTCGCGGAACGGCCCGGCCATGCGCACATAGGTTTCGTAGCCCAGCACATCGGTGCAACGCGCCAGCTCGGCCTTCACCGCCGGCACCATCAACTCGGCTGCGCCAGGGCCAAGGCCGATCACGGCAAGGCGGCCACGGGCACGGCCGACCTGCGACAGGTCCAGCGGTTGCTCTGCCACGGTGATCACGATGTCCGCGCCTTGCGCCACTTGCGCAAAACGCAACGGCACACCTAATTCCACTGCGGCTTGCTGCAACGAGGCTTCGGCCATCTGCGTGTCGCTGGCCAGCAGGCACGCCAGGGATTGCACGGCGATACCGGCGTCATGCAAAGCCGTTCGCACGCGCAGAGCTAAATCCACACCTGGCTTACAGGTGACACACACCGTCTTCGGATAAATCAGCAACTCATTGGCAGCCGGCACGCGCTCGGCACTGCCCACGTGAATCGCCAACCGTGCGTGCTGATCCCGCGGCAAATTCGCCTGATCCAGCCACGGCGTCACACCTTCGATGCGCACGCTTTCGCCGGCCAACAGGTCCGAGACAAACCGCTTGCCCAGTTCCAGGTCCGCCAACGCATAACCCGCTGGCGGGTTGAGCAGGCAGGTGCCAAAACGCAGCTCGCCGCTGGTGGTGATCGCTGCGGCGACGCCGAGTGCCGCGCCAATGTCGCGCGCCATCCGGTTCACACCGCCCAGGCCGCCGAGCAACGGCACCACGGCGCTGCCATCTTCAGCCACGGCCAGCACGGCGGGCTCTTCGCCTTTTTCCAGCAGCAGCGGCGCCAGCGTGCGGATCACGATACCGGCAGCACACAGGGCAATCAGTGGCGTGCCTTGTTGGTAAAGCTGGCGCAGGGTCGCGCCGAACTCACTGTAGGTCTGGTCCGCCCCTTCAACTCGCCCGGCCAAGCCGTGGATCAGCGCGCCAGGGTAAACCTGCGCGATCTTGCGCGCCGTCGCCAGGCTGCCTTGGCCGAGAATGACAATCGCCGGGCGCATCAACCTTGCCACCTTTCACCCGGCACGATGATCAGCGAGAAGTACGGCGAGGACGCTGGGTCGACTTGATCCAGCGGCACGATCTTCTGGTTGGCCATGGTCGCGCGTTCCACGTACAGCGCACGTTCGGCCAAACCGAGCTCTTGCAGCACCTGGCGCACCTTTGGAAAGTTACGGCCCAGCTTCATGATCACGGCGGCATCGGCATCCGCCAACCGACGCTTGAGGTCGTCGTGGGGCAACACGCCGGAGAGCACCGACAGGCTTTGGTTGCGGTACACCAACGGCGCGCCAAGCACCGAAGCGCCGCCGAGCATTGAGCAGACGCCGGGGATAACCTGGGCTTCATAACGCTCGGCCAAACGGTCGTGCAGGTACATGTAGGAGCCGTAGAAGAACGGATCGCCTTCGCAGATCACCGCCACATCGCGGCCAGCGTCCAGGTGCGCGGCCACGTCGAGGCTGGCGTTGTCGTAAAAGTCGCTGATGATCTGCTCGTAAGACATCGGTGCCGGCAGCACTTCGGTGGTCACTGGGTACACCAGTGGCATCAAGGTCTGCTGCGCCACCAAGTGGTCTTCGATAATACCGAAAGCATTGCCTTTCTTGCCCTTGGCCACGAAATACGCCACCACCGGCGACTCGCGCAGCAGGCGCAGCGCCTTGAGGGTGATCAGTTCGGGGTCACCGGGGCCAACGCCCAGGCCAATCAAACGTCCACGTGCCTGCATTACTCGACCTCCGTGGCCAAGGCGTTGACCGCCGCGGCAGCCATCGCACTGCCGCCCAGGCGGCCTTGCATGATCACAAACGGCACGCCACGGCTGTCGGCCGCCAGCATCGCCTTGGATTCGGCGGCACCAACAAAGCCCACCGGGAAGCCCAGAATCAACGCCGGTTTCGGCGCGCCGGCGTCGAGCATTTCCAGCAGGTAGAACAGCGCCGTCGGCGCGTTGCCGATCACCACCACGCTGCCTTCCAGGTGCGGGCGCCACAGTTCCAGCGCGGCAGCTGAACGGGTGTTGCCAAGCTCCCGCGCCAACTCCGGCACGCTGTCGTCGCGCAAGGTGCAGATCACCTGGTTATTGGCCGGCAGGCGCGCGCGGGTCACGCCTTCGGAGACCATGCGCGCATCACACAAAATCGGCGCGCCAGCGGCCAGCGCATCGCGCCCGGCCTTGCCTGCGCCTTCGGAGAACTGCAGGCCGTCGATGGCGTCGACCATGCCGCAGGCATGAATCACCCGCACCGCGAGTTTTTCCAGGTCGGCAGGGATGCGCTCCAACTTGGCTTCCGCGCGAATAATGGCGAAGGAGTTGCGATAGATCTCCTGACCGTCGCGGATGTAATCAATCATCGGTGTTGCTCCGTGTGCGGCCGCGTAACAGGGCGCCCGCCGCTTCAATGGAAAGAGTGCGTGCGTGCAGCCGGCCGAAACCGGGGTGGGCTGCCTCGCGAAAATAAACGTCGTAGTGGCCAGGGCTTACCGCCAGCAAGGTGACCGGCGCGGTGTGCGCGGCGGCGCAGGAGCGTGGGCAACCGGACAGGTGCACCTCGGCGCCAGGTTGCAGCGCGGCCAGTTGCAGGGCATCGGCCTTGGTGTCGGCCAGGCCTTTGGCGCAGCCGCTTGAACCGGTGCAGGCGATCATGCGTGCCAGGGGTTGGTCGACTGAGCCAAGGAAGCCCAATTGCTCCAAGCCTTCAGTCACGGCGCCGTGGTTTTTAAGGTTGGGCAGCAGTACGCCCTGCCACGGCGTAAAACGCAACGTGCCGTCGCCGAACTCACTGGCCAACTGTGCGGCGCCTTTGAGCATGCTTGGGTCCAGACGACCCAGCGGCGCAACGGCGGCAACGTAAAACAGATCTTTTTGTCGCTGTGGATAAGTGCCCAAGTGCAACAAATCCCCACTGGGCTGGCGTTTTAACCCATCCACCGACAGTAACGGCAGGTTCAGGCGGGCCAATAAGTTATCAACAGCCAGATGACGCATGCGGGTTTGCGTCGGTGTCGCCAGGTCGAGAAACGCTTCCAGCACCGCCACGACCAAGGCATAGCCTTGCTCCAGCGGCACAGCGCCCAAGGGTGCATCCAGCCCCGGACAACCGGCCAGGCCGAAGGCCAATAGTGTTTCGCCATCGCGCTCGAACGCCGACAGCCACAAGTCATGGTGATGTTCGAGCATCGCCAGGGCTTCACCGCCATCCAACTGCACGGCGAACTTGGCCGACAGCTCATGGAAACGTGGATGGTTTTGCAAGGTGGCAAGGATCTGATCGGCCAGCGGGCGAGTGTCGAACAGCATCTGGGTGTCGATACCTGCGCTGGGGCTGAGCATCAGGTTGCGCACGTCATCGCCAGCGGCGTTGTTCGGGCCAAGGCCTGCGGCCAGCAGCGCGGCGATCAACGCCTCTTGCTCGGCACCGATCCCGCGAATCTGCAAATTGGCGCGGTTGGTCGCCTCAATCACCCCACCCGCATAGGCCTGCGCCGCATCCGCCACTGCAATCGCTTGAGCCGCACTGATCGAGCCACCGGCCAATTTGATCCGGCATATCCCGCCATCCAGCGCCTGGACGATACGCAGCAACCCCGGACAAGCCGAGGGGCGCATGGTATTCAGAGCAGGCGTTGGGTTCACGGGGCTACCGGTTGACGGGTAAAGGCGCGGTATTATGCCTGCTTTGTCCGGCGGCATGAAAAGCCTGCCCGTCGGATGTCGTTCAAGGAATTCTTATGTCGCCCTGGCTGACGGTTGTAGGCATCGGTGAAGACGGCTTCAAGGGGCTGGGCAGAAACGCCCGGCATGCCCTGTTGCGCGCCACCCGGATTATAGGCGGCCAGCGCCAGTTGGACCTGCTGCCCGTGTGTATTGGTGGCGAGCGCCAGCTATGGCCAAGCCCGTTTTCCCTGGAGCCGGTGCTGGCCAGTCGCGGCGAGCCGGTGTGCGTGCTGGCCAGCGGCGACCCGATGTTCTATGGCGTAGGCGCCAGCCTGGCGCGACAGGTGGCCGCTGAGGAATTGCTGATTTTACCGGCGCCGTCCTCCGTGTCGTTGGCCGCAGCGCGTTTGGGCTGGCCGTTGCAGGAGGTGGTGACCTTATCCGTGGTGGCGCGGCCTTTGGCGGCGATTAATGCGCACCTGGCCACTGGCGTGCGGTTGCTGGTGTTGAGCAATGACGGGCGCAGCCCTGCCGCGATTGCCGCGCTGTTAGCCGAGTCCGGTTTCGGGCTCAGCCGGTTGAGCGTGTTTGAACACTTGGGCGGTGCAGATGAACAGCGCGTCGACGGGCTTGCTGTGGATTGGCCACACGCCTCGGTCGCGGATTTGAACCTGGTGGCCATCGACTGCCTGGCCGACGCCAACACCCCGCGCCTGTCACGCCTCGCCGGGCTGCCGGATTCGGCCTTCAAACATGACGGCCAACTGACCAAGCGCGATGTACGCGCCATGACCCTCGCCCGCCTCGCGCCAATGCCGGGCGAATTGCTCTGGGACGTGGGCGCGGGCAGCGGCTCCATCGGCATCGAGTGGATGCGTGCGCACCCGAGTTGTCGCGCACTGGCGATTGAAGCCGACGCAGGTCGCCAAGGGCTGATCGAACACAACCGCGATGCCCTCGGCGTGCCCGGCCTGCAACTGGTTCGCGGCAAGGCGCCTGAGGCGTTGCTCGGCCTGGAAGCACCGGACGCCATCTTTATCGGCGGCGGCGTCACCCGCGACGGTGTGCTCGACACCTGCTGGCAGCACCTGCGCCCTGGTGGGCGTTTGGTCGCCAATGCGGTGACCCTGCAAAGCGAAATGGCCTTGATGGCGTGGCGCGCGCAACACGGCGGCGAGCTGACGCGCATCCATGTGGCCCAGGCCCAGCCGCTGGGTGAGTTCGACACCTGGCGCCAGGCGCTGCCGATCACCTTGCTGGACGTGGTCAAGCCGCTATGAAACGCATCCTGTTGTTGGGCGGCGTCACCGAAGCGCTGGCCATCGCCCGCACGCTGGGGCCGGAGCATATCTATAGCCTGGCTGGGGTTGGGCGCGTGCCCACTGACCTCACCTGCCAAGTGCGCGTCGGCGGCTACGGTGGGCATGCAGGCTTGGCGCAATTTGTGCGCGATGAGCAGATCAGCCTGATCCTCGATGCCACCCACCCGTACGCGGCGCAGATCAGCCAGAACGCTGCCACGGCGGCAAAAATGTGCGGCATTCCCTGCTGGGCGTTGCGGCGCCCGGCGTGGCAGCCGCAGGCGGGTGATGACTGGCGCGAGGTGGGGGATTGGGCTGAGCTGATCGAAGCCTTGAAACCCTTCAAACGTCCGTTGTTCACCTTGGGGCGTGAGCCGTTGCAGCACCTTGACGAAATCCCCGCCGATCAATTCTGGACGCTGCGCGCACTGGATGTATATCCGGGCAATGAGCGCTGTGAAGTCATCGGCGCGCGTGGGCCGTTTCTGATTGAGGACGAGCGCGCGTTGTTTGAACGGCGTGGAATTGATGTGTTGATCAGCAAGAACAGCGGCAGTGCGGCGACCGAGCCGAAGCTGGAAGTGGCACGCGAGCGTGGCGTGCCGGTGTTGGTGTTGAAGCGGCCGGTGTTGGCGCAGGTAGATCGAGAGTTCACCGACGTGGCTGCGGTGCTGCAGGCAACCAGCACTCTCTAAACACCACCACTCCCACACTTGGATGCATTATCAGGCTGCTGCCGTCGACTGCCCTATGCCTTCATGCACGCGTTCAGCCAGCAATTGCGCCAGCTCAATCAACTGCGCAACGCCCAGCAATTCCTCTCGCTTCGGGCCATCCAGGTCAAACGCAAGGTCGCAACTCAGCGCATTAGTCGAGGCGAGTGTTTCGCTGAGGTTGACCAGCAGGTCTTCGGTGCTGATTCCGTCGGCTACGGTGAATAGCCGTACGGGGGGATTTGGGGTGGGTTTGATCATTGTGAATTTCCTTAATCTAAATGGAGCCGCCACTGATCGCCGCGATGCGATAGAGGGTGGCAGCTGTGCGCAGGTTCGCGGACCGGAGATTAAGGAAACCGGCATACCCGAAGGTATCCCGCGCACAGCCACCATAGCGCCGCACAGTAGACGATAAAAAAGCGTCAACTGAAAGGAGGCAATGCTTAATCAATCCGGGCCGCGACGCCCGACCGCTGCGTGTGCAGCGGCGTACACAGACTAGAGTTCCACCTTCCTAGGGACAACCTTAAATCCCTGTCGGACGTTTCCGTAGACGACCACTACACTTAGGTTATGTAGAGGCTCAACTAGAAGCGGCCTACATGAGCAGGGCATTGCTCGTGCAATCAGCAAGCTCAACACCAAGCCATAGCCAAACACACACCAAACTGTGGGAGCTGGCTTGCCTGCGATAGCATCGCCTCAGTACTGCAGGAAAACCGAGTTGTCCGCATCGCAGGCAAGCCAGCTCCCACAGGGTTCAGCGTCACGCTGGAGATCGCGACCCGTCGGTAAAATTGGCAATCCGTGGTTCCCGGCTATCATGAAGGCAACCACTGCGACACCAAACCACACCGCCGCTTTTTACTTATGCCCCCCGATCAGGCTAAATACCCACCTGATCGCTTAACCCTACGGATTGTCCGCCATGGCCCGTCAACGCTTTGCAATTGTGTGGATCGCCTGCTTTGCAGTGCTGTTCAACGCCTTTGCCATGCCGCTGGCCAGCGCGATGCAACAGTCGCAAGACCCCGTGCAGCAATTGCTGT
Organism: Pseudomonas sp. IPO3747; assembly: GCF_013385245.1. Classification (NCBI taxonomy): domain Bacteria; kingdom Pseudomonadati; phylum Pseudomonadota; class Gammaproteobacteria; order Pseudomonadales; family Pseudomonadaceae; genus Pseudomonas; species Pseudomonas sp. IPO3747. The sequence goes on along the minus strand of NZ_JACAQL010000009.1, from coordinate 558,306 downwards.
GGGGCAGTTTCTGTTCCTCCAATGGCGCCAGCCTCAAGACCATTGCCTTGGGCAAGTTGGACATCCCGACGCCGCCCCAGGAAGATCATTCCGCCATGCAGCATTGCTGGTGTTGCTCGGGCTCACCGCCGCTGGTGGCGTTACCGGGGCATGTGCCGCAGCTGTATGTCACACGTTTTGATGCCGTGCCGGGCCTGTCGCCGCCCGCACTGCAAGCCCCTACCCCGCGCCAGCAATGGCCGAGTCTTAACCCCCGCGCCTCTCCAACGGTCTGATTTCTTCGCAAGTGAACTGCGTTTAGAACCGTTCTGGAGAACTGCCATGCTTAAATCTTCCCTGCTGCTGGCTGCATTGTTGCTGCCGGTGTTCAGTGCTGCCAATGCCGATGACTACAAGGCCGGCAGCCTGCTGGTCAGCGATCCCTGGTCCCAGGAATTGCCGCCGAATGCGCCGACTGTCGCTGCCTATTTTGTGATTCATAACCAGGGCGAAAGCGCTGATCGTTTGCTTAGCGTCGACACGCCTGTGGCGGCCAAAGCCGAGTTGCATGAGCATGTGATGCAGGGCGATTTGATGAAGATGCAAAAGGTGGAAACCGTTGCCGTACCGGCCAAAGGTGATCTGACCTTCGCACCGATGGCCTACCACGTGATGCTGCTGGACCTGAAAGACCGCAGCCAACTGCGCGACGGCCAACACTTCCCACTCACCCTGAACTTCGAAAAAGCCGGCCCGGTGCAGGTTCAGGTCTCGGTACAAAAAGCGCCGCCGATGGCCGGCCACGAGCATATGCACGCCCAATAGGCCAACGTAAATGGGCGCCCCTCGCGCCAGGTTGTCGCCACACCGCCGCAGGCCCATGAGCCTGGCGCGCGGCAGTTGGATCAGCCTGTTCGCCATGTTGATGATTTTTATCGGTCCGCTGATTTCCCAAGCGATGCCGATGGATCATCACGCCGGTATGTCGATGCAAATGTCCATGGACATGCCGTCGACCAGCCATAGCGAGCACACGCCAGCTCCCAGCGAACACCACGCCCTCTGGGCAAAGTGCGGTTATTGCGACCTGCTCTTCAGTTGCCCGGCCCTGCCCGGCAGCATCTCCCATGTCAGCCTCGGCACCCCGCCACCGGCGAATGCCCTGACGCCCGCCACCCGCCTGGGCCACGCCCGGCAGAGCATCTTCCCTGGCGCCCGCAGCCGCGCCCCGCCTATCGCTTCGTAAGCACTTCACAGCATCACTTCACACCGGCCGACTTTAGACAGACAGCCGCAGGCTGCTGGCCGTGTTGTTTACGATTGATTGATGGAATTTGTCATGTCCAGGTTTTCTGCTGACTCCCGATTGGGATGTACCCCCGTTCTCGCCGTTCTGTGTGGCGCGCTGTTGGCACCACACGCGCAGGCTGAAGATCATGAGTTGAGCCCCACGGTGATCACCGCAATCGCCCCCAGCTCACCGCTGACCGTTGTCACCAACCCCAAAGACCCACGCCAACCGGTGCCCGCCAGCGATGGCGGCGACTACCTCAAGACCATCCCCGGCTTCGCGCTGGTGCGCAACGGTGGCACCAATGGCGACCCGGTGCTGCGCGGTATGTTCGGTTCACGCCTGAATATCCTCACCAATGGCGGCATGATGCTCGGCGCCTGCCCAGGGCGGATGGACGCGCCCACCTCGTATATTTCGCCGGAAACCTACGACAAGCTCACCGTGATCAAAGGCCCGCAAACCGTGCTCTGGGGGCCTGGCGCGTCAGCCGGCACCATCCTGTTCGACCGCGAGCCCGAGCAGTTCGGCGAGCTGGGCACACGGGTCAATGCCAGTGTGCTGGCCGGCTCCAACGGGCGCTTCGACAAGGTGGTCGATGCCGCTGCCGGTGGGCCTTTGGGCTATGTGAGGGTGATCGGCAATCAGGCCCACGCCGATGACTACAAGGACGGCAATAACAACACCGTCGCCTCGCGCTACGACAAGTGGAATGGCGACGTGGCCGTCGGTTTCACCCCCGATGCCGACACCCTGCTGGAGCTCACTGCCGGCCGTGGCGATGGCGAAGCGCGCTACGCCGGGCGCGGCATGGATGGCTCGCAGTTTCTGCGCGAAAGCCTGGGGCTGCGGTTTGAAAAGTCCAATATCGGTGAGGTACTGGATAAGGTCGAAGCGCAGGTCTACTACAACTACGCCGACCATGTGATGGACAACTACAGCCTGCGTACGCCGTCGGGCACCGGCATGATGGCCGGGCCGATGGCCTCCAACGTCGATCGCCGCACCCTCGGTGCACGCATCAAGGCGACCTGGCGCTGGGCCGATGTGCAACTGATCAGCGGCCTGGATGCGCAGACCAACGAGCATCGCCAGCGCAGCAGCATGGGCATCGACACCTACAAGGAACTGCCACGGGTCAAGGATGCCAATTTCCACAACTACGGCGTGTTCAGCGAGCTGACCTGGTACGCCGCCGACCGCGATCGGCTGATCACCGGCGCCCGCCTGGACCGCGCCTCGGCCAAGGATTTCCGCCAGACCACCGGTTCGGGAATGATGGCGCGCCCCAACCCGACCGCCGACAACACTCGCGCTGAAACCTTGCCATCGGGCTTTGTGCGTTATGAGCACGACCTGGCTGACACACCCACCACCGTCTACGCAGGGCTCGGCCATTCGGAGCGTTTCCCGGATTACTGGGAGCTGTTTTCGCCCAACACCGGCGCGGTCGGTTCGGTAAATGCCTTCGACGGCGTGAAGCCGGAGAAAACCACCCAACTCGACTTCGGTGCGCAGTACAAAACCGCCGACCTTGAAGCCTGGGCCTCGGGCTATATCGGCCGGGTGCAGGACTTTATCCTGTTCGACTACAAGCCCGGCATGATGGGTACCACGTCCCAGGCCCGCAATGTCGACGCGCGCATCATGGGCGGTGAACTGGGCGCAGCGTACAAACTGACCCAGCACTGGAAAGCCGACGCCAGCCTCGCCTACGCCTGGGGCAAGAACACCAGCGACGGCAAGGCGCTGCCGCAGATGCCACCGCTGGACGCGCGTTTGGGCCTCACCTACAGCCAGGACGACTGGAGCGCCGGCGCCTTGTGGCGTGTGGTCGCGGCGCAAAACCGCATCGACCAGAACAAGGGCAACGTGGTCGGCAAGGACTTCGACAAAAGCAGCGGTTTTGGCGTGTTCTCGCTGAACGCGGCGTACCGCATCAATAAAAACTTCAAGGTCAGCACGGGCGTCGACAACCTGTTCGGCAAAGCCTATGCCGAGCATTTGAACCTGGCGGGTAACGCAGGCTTCGGCTACCCGGCCAACGACCCGCAAGCCATCAAGGAGCCGGGGCGTACGCTCTGGACCAAAGTCGACATGAGCTTCTAAAAGCATCGCGGGCAAGCCCGCTCCCACAGGGAAATGCATTCCAAATGTGGGAGCTGGCTTGCCTGCGATAGCGGCCTGACAGACAAAAAATATCTAAAGCCTTGCGGAGCCTAATGATGACCACCCCAAAAATTTCCTTCTACAACCTGGCCTGGCGCTGGCACTTCTACGCCGGCCTCTTCGTCGCCCCGTTCATGGTGCTGCTGGCCCTCACCGGCATCATCTACCTGTTCAAACCCCAGCTCGACCCGCTGATGTACGGCAACCTGCTCAACGTGCAAAGCGCCGAGCACGCCCTCAGCGCCGACGAACAACTGCAACGCGCCCAGGCAGCTTTTCCCCAGGGCAAAATCAGCAAATACCTGCCACCCGCCGACGCCACCAGCAGCGCGCAATTCGTGATGCACAACGATGGCCGTGAAGTGACGGTGTTCGTCGACCCGTATCGCGGCACCGTCCTCGGTGAACAGGATGCCCAATACAACCTGCAAGCCATCGCCCGCGCACTGCATGGCGAACTGATGATCGGCACCGTCGGCGACCGTCTGGTGGAACTCGCCGCCGGTTGGGGCGTGATGCTGGTGGTATCCGGCGTGTACCTGTGGTGGCCACGCGGCAAGTCTTCGGCGGGCGTATTGTGGCCTCGTTTGAACAGCCGTGGCCGAGTGTTCTGGCGCGATATGCATGCGGTCGCCGGTTTCTGGGGCGCGGCATTTTTGCTGGTGATGCTGCTCAGCGGCATGACCTGGACCGGCTTCTGGGGCAAACAATACGCCGAGCTGTGGAATAAGTTTCCCGCCGCGATGTGGAACAACGTGCCGCAGTCCGACCAGCAAGCGCGCAGCCTCAATACGGCCAGCCAGCAGACTGTGCCGTGGGCAATGGAGAACACGCCAATGCCCATGTCCGGCGACCACGCCGAACATATGAACCACGGTGCGATGCATTCAGGCCCTGCCGCGCCGACTGTACGCCTGCAACAAGTGGTCGACCTGGCCAACGCGCGCAAGGTCGAACCCGGCTACAGCATCACGTTCCCCACCACTGCCGAAGGCGTGTTTACTGTCGCGGTGTTCGCCAACGACCCACGCAATGACGCGACCCTGCATGTGGACCAGTACACCGGCAAAGTGCTGGCCGATGTACGCTGGGAACACTACAACCTCGTCGCACGCGCCACCGAAACCGGCGTGATGCTGCATGAGGGCAAGATGTTCGGGTGGGTCAATCAACTGATCGTGCTGGTGATCTGCTTGATGATTCTGCTCAGTGCGGTGAGTGGCGTGGTGATCTGGTGGAAGCGTCGGCCACAAGGTGGGCTGGGCGTTCCGCCGTTGCGCCATGACCTGCCCAAGTGGAAAACCGCGATGGTGATCATGCTCGCGCTGGCGATTATTTTTCCGCTGGTGGGCGCTTCGTTGATCGTGGTGTGGGCCTTGGATCGCCTGGTGCTGGCGCGCTTTTTCGGCCAACGTGAATCGGCCTCAGGTTCTGCATGAGGCAGGCGAGATGCCCACGGCAGAGGCCTTCTGTAGCCTTGCGCGACTTTAGTCGCGCAGCCAATAAGTGTTAACTTATAACACTTTCTGCGTTATCGTTGCTCGCCGCGCCCTGCGGCGAGCACACCCTTTCAAGAAGCGATTGATCGACCGATGAACAAGTACCTTGCGTGCGGCGTATGCCTGCTCGCCCTGCACAACAATGCCCAGGCGCTGACCCTGCCCGCCAGCCCCGTGACCGCGCCCGCCGTGGATGACGAACGTGTCGACCTGAACACACCGACCACTGCCGGTTCGCGCCTGAACCTCACGGCCTTGCAAACGCCAGGCAGCGTTGAGAGCCAGACCGGCGAGAAGATCCGCGAACGCGGCGACGCCAGTGTGCAGGACGCCATCTCCCGCGCCACCGGCATCAGCCGCACCGGCTCGCCGGGCGACGGCGGCACGTCGTTGCAGGCCCGTGGTTTTACCGGGCAAAGTTCGGTGCTGCAGCTGTACGACGGGCAGCGCATGTTCGACGGCGCAGGCACGTCCACCTTCCCGGTGGACACCTGGTCGGTTGAGCGCGTGGATGTGCTGCGCGGCCCGGCCTCGGTGATGTACGGCCAGGGCGCCACCGGCGCGGTGATCAATACGATTGCGAAGAAGCCGTTCACCGGCGAAATCGAAAACCATGTGCGCCTGGGCTACGGTTCCTATGACCGCCAACAGCAAGCGCTGGACAGCGGCGGCTCGCTGACTGACACACTGAGCTACCGCCTGAACGTCAACCGCCTGCGCAGCAACGGTTTCATCGCACGCGGCGACTCCGCCAGCGATTTCGTCAGCGGCGCGCTGCGCTGGCAGCCGGCCGACACCCTGAGCTTCACCCTGGCCCACGACTATGGCGACCAGAGCCCGCAGAACTACTACGGCACACCACTGATCAACGGCCAGTTGCACAAAGGCCTGCGCGACAAGAACTACAACGTCAGCGACGACAAACAGCACTACAACGACCAGTGGACGCGCCTGACCAGCGAGTGGCAGATCAACGACAACGTCACCGCCACCAACGAGCTGTCGTACCTGAAAAACCAGCGCCGCTGGCAGAACGCCGAGAGCTACAACTTTGTGAATGGCGGTTTGGTGCGCCAGGACTACCTGGGCATCAAGCACAACCAGGAACAGCTCGGTGACCGCCAGACGTTCACGTTTAAACACACGCTGTTGGGCCTCGACAGCCAGACGGTGACGGGCGTTGAATACAACCGCATTCGCTTCCGCCTGGCCAGTAACGCACCGTTTAACGACGTGCCAGGCGGCGGCCAGCCGGTGGATATTCAGTACCCGGTGCCGCAGCCGTTTGAAAGCAGCAGCCCATTCATCCCCCAAGCGGTCACCACCACCAAACAACTCGCAGCCTTCGCCGAAAACCGCCTGCAATTGACCGACAAACTCTCGCTGATCACTGGCGCGCGCCGCGACTACCTGCACATCGATAGCAATGATCTGACGGCTGCGAACACAGATTCCGACAAGACCCTGACCGGCAACAACTGGAAAGCCGGCCTGGTCTACGCGATCACACCGAGCACTTCGGTCTACGGCCAGTACGCCACCAGCACCGACGGTGTCGGCAGCCTGATCAGCCTGAGCCCGAGCCAGCAGCAGTTTGGTTTGTCCACCGCCAAACAGGCCGAAATCGGCTTCAAGCAGGCGTTCTGGGACGCGCGTGGTGAATGGACCCTGGCGGCCTATCACATCGTCAAAAAGAAACTGCTGGTGAGCATCCCCGGCACCACCCTCAAGGAGCAAGTCGGCCAGCAATCCTCCAACGGCCTGGAAGCCAGCCTGGACCTGCAACTGCCCAACGCCTGGCAGCTGCAAGCCAATGCGGCCATTGTGCGGGCGCAGTACGACGACTTTTCCGAAGTGGTCAACGGCCAGGCTGTTTCCCGCGACGGCAACCGCCCGGTGGACGTGCCGAACCGCACCGCCAACCTGTGGTTGAGCAAGGCGGTGACCGATGACATTCGCGCCGGTGCCGGTGTGCGTTACGTCAGCGCCCGTTATGCCGACACCGCCAACAGCAGCGAAGTGCCGAGCTACACCGTGGCCGACGCCAGCGTATCGTGGAGGGCCATGCGCAATACCACCCTGGGCCTTGAGCTGAACAACCTGTTCAACCGCACCTACGCCGTCAGCCAGTACAACAACGGCCAACAGTGGATACTGGGTGAGCCGCGCTCGTTCTTCGTCACGGCGGACTACACCTTCTAACCGAAACACATGGACTAGTGTGGGAGCTGGCTTGCCTGCGATAGCGGTCTGCCTGATACACCGCTATCGCAGGCAAGCCAGCTCCCACAATTTACTGTGTTGAACTTGAGAATATTGATGGCCTCACTCACCCTCACCGACCTTGGCTGGACCCCACCCGGCCACGACCACTGCAATCATCGCTTCCAGCTGCGGGATGCCGGGCTGCAGGTCGGCGCGGGCGAGTTTGTCGGGCTGATCGGCCCCAATGGCAGCGGCAAGACCAGCCTGTTGCGCTGCGCTTATCGCTTCAGCAAACCCGAACGCGGTGACGTGCTGCTCGAACACCAGAATGTGTGGAAACAAAGCGCCAAATGGTGCGCACAACGCATCGCGGTGGTGCTGCAGGAGTTCCCGGACACCTTCGGCTTGCGCGTCGACGAAGTGGTCGGCATGGGCCGCACGCCCCACAAGGGGTTGTTCGATGGCGACACACTGCACGACCAGCATCTCATCCGGCAGGCGCTGGAATCGGTCGGTATGCACGGCTTTGAAGACCACGCGTTCGCCACGCTCTCGGGCGGTGAAAAACAGCGCGTGATCCTCGCCCGCGCCTTGGCGCAGCAGCCGCAATTGTTGATCCTCGACGAGCCGACCAACCACCTCGACCCACGCTACCAGTTGGAGCTGCTGCGGCTGGTCAAGCGCTTGAACATCGGCACCCTGGCCAGCATTCATGACCTGAACCTGGCCGCGGCTTTCTGTGACCGTTTATACGTGATCAACCATGGGCGCATTGTCGCCAGCGGCACGCCTCACCAAGTGCTGACCGCCGAATTGCTGCGTGATGTCTTCGGCGTCGAAGCCTTGATCGACGCTCACCCTTTGGCCGGCTACCCCCGAATCACCTGGATAACCCAACCATGATCCTGCGCTCCCTGTTGTCTCTCGCGTTGTTGTTCGGCACTGCCCAAGCGTTTGCCGAAGCCACCCATTACCCGGTGACCGTCAAAAGCTGCAACCGCGACGTGACCTTTCAGGAAGCGCCGAAATACGCGGTCAGCCACGACATCAACATGACCCAAATGATGCTCGCCCTGGGGCTCAAGGATCACATGGCCGGCTACAGCGGCGTTACCGGCTGGAAGTCGGTCACGCCGCAAATGGCCGAAATCCTCGACGGCCTGCCGGAGTTGGCGAGCAAATACCCGTCGGTGGAAACCCTGCTCAACGCCAACGTGGATTTCTTCTTCGCCGGCTGGGATTACGGCATGCGCGTGGGCGGCGATCTCACGCCGCAAACCTTGCAGCCACTGGGCATCAACGTCTACGAGCTGACCGAGTCCTGCGCCTTCGTAATGAAGCGCCCGGCCGCGACCCTGGACGACACCTATAACGACCTGCGCAACCTGGGCAAGATCTTCAACGTGCAGGACCGCGCCACGGCCTTGATCGCGCAGATGCAGGCGCAAGTGGCCGAGGTGCAACAGCACCTGCCCGCCGACAAGCCTCGGGTGTTCCTCTATGACAGCGGCGAAGACCGCGCCATGACCTCCGGCCGCCTGGGCATGCCGCAAGCGCTGATCACCGCCGCAGGCGGGCGCAATATCCTCGATGACATCGACGCCAGCTGGACCCGCGTCAATTGGGAAACCGTGGTGGAGCGCAACCCGCAGGTGATCGTGATTGTCGACTACAGCGAAATCACCGCCGCGCAAAAAGAACAATTCCTGCTGGATAACCCGGCGTTGCAGTCGGTGGACGCCATCAAGAATCAGCGCTTTATCGTGATCCCGTATGTGCAGGCAACGCCAGGCATCGACAACGTGCTGGCGGTGGAAACCCTGGCCAAAGGATTCCACGGCGAATGATCAGCCGCCGCTATGCTCTGCTGCTGAGTGCGCTTGGCGCGTTGTTGCTGGTCTCTTGCGTGATCTCGCTGGGGTTTGGCTCGGCGCGGGTGCCGGCGGACGTGGTGTGGCGGATTCTGCTCAACAAGGCCTTCGGCCTCGGTGACGTCAACTGGAGCACCGGCCAGGAACATATCGTCTGGTTGATCCGCGTGCCGCGCATGTTGCTTGGCGCACTGGTCGGGGCCGGGCTGGCGTTGATCGGCGCCGTGTTGCAGGCGGTGACGCGCAACCCGCTGGCCGACCCGCACCTGCTCGGCGTGACCTCCGGCGCCACTCTCGGCGCGGTGATCGTGGTGTTGCACGTAGGGGAAGTCGTCGGCTTGCTGACCTTACCTATCGCCGCCTTCATCGGTGCGCTGCTGAGCATGCTGGTGGTGCTGGCCGTGGCCAGTCGTAACGGCCGCCTGGAGAGTGATCGCCTGCTGTTGTGCGGCGTAGCCGTGTCATTCGTGATGATGGCGGTGGCCAACCTGCTGCTGTTCATGGGCGACCATCGCGCCGCCTCGGCGGTGATGTTCTGGATGCTCGGCGGCCTGGGCCTGGCGCGCTGGGAACTGTTGGCGATCCCCACTGCGACTGTGCTGCTGGGGCTGTTGATACTGGTGGGCATGGCGCGGCCGCTGAACGCATTGATGGCCGGCGAACAGACCGCCGTGACCCTGGGCATGAACGCACGTTCTGTGCGTTTGAAGGTGTTCCTGGTGGCGTCGTTGATGACCGGTGTGCTGGTGTCCATCAGCGGCTCCATAGGCTTTGTCGGGCTGATGGTGCCGCATATTGCGCGGCGTCTTGTGGGCGCTGAGCACCGGCGTTTATTGCCGGTGTGCGCGTTGCTGGGCAGCCTGTTCCTGGTGTGGGTTGATGTCGCCGCCCGCACCCTGATCGCCCCCGAAGACTTGCCCATTGGCGTGGCGACGGCGGCGATTGGCGGGCTGTTTTTTATCGGGTTGATGCGTAAGCGCTGAACTCAGAGTTCGTCCCGATTCCGTTCATACCAGAACTCTTCGGGTTCCGGCTCTGCCTCGCTCCACTCCTCACCCAATGGCCCAGCAACTCTCCAGAAGGCATCGGTGACCAGCACTGACAATTTGCCCAAGGTTCGCAATCGCGCAACGAACACACGGGGCACTGGTGCCATACCCGGGGCAAGCAATCGGTCTTCAGATGCCGTAAACGCCGGTACGTACTTGAGCAGCGCACCATTGCGGCAGGACAGATAACAACTCTCGGCGTCAGGGGCATTCGCCCTGGCTACCGACACGTAGTCGTGAAGATCGTCCTTGGCAACGAAGTTACCCAAGAGTTCTTTATCTATCGCTTCAAAGCTGGACGTCGACGCAATGGCTTTATAGAACGCCTGCACAGCGGCGATTTTGTAGGTACTCAGTGTATTTTCAGGCGGTACATCAAACCCGGCATGATCAGCCCAGAACAACAATTCCAGGGTACTGGTACTTCCCGTACCCTGATCTTCCACCGGGTCCAGCGCGACGTACCCCGGCGTTTGCCCCGGCACCAGCACAGCGCCCAGGTACTGCTTGCCCTTGAACGGTGCAACCAAGCCTTGTGCATAGCGGGCCGCATCATCGGTGTAAGTAAACAGCGGGCCGCAGAACGAATGAAAATGCGGATCGTCGCCGAAAGCATGAGGCGCTTTATTCGGCTCCCAATGCTCAGTGACCCTCTCTTTCTTACCCCAGACCTCACTGGTCACCCGAATGTACAACTTCCCCGCGCCCGCAAGGCGGCGCACATAATCACGTACCGTAAGGGAGCCATCGAGCAATTGTGTGCGTTCGATATGTGCCTTGCTCGTCCATGGGTACAACGGCGCCGTTTTGGGAAACTCATACGTGAGCAGCGCACCGTCGCTGCACAACAGATACAGCGTCGGAGCACTGCCGTTACGTGCATAGGTGACAACGTTGAGTGCCTTGGCGATGTACTGGGGCGGGAAAAAACTGCGCGCCATTTCATCATTGCTACCGGCGATGGCCACGGTCGAAGCACAGAGATACAAACCATCAAACACATAGCCCTGTGGCAATTGGCCGTCGATAAAGACCTGTTTAAAATCAGCAAAGTCGTCTCTGACAAGCGCCAGGGTTGCCTTATAGAACGGTTTGTTAGCCGACTTGAGTACGTAACCGAAGGCCACTTCGGTTTGAGGCTTCCATAGGCGTTGAGCGTAACGAACGGCATCGACCGCCCGGGTGAAAATCGGGCTGCAGGGCGCGTCCATGAACACAGCGCGAATATCCCCAGGATGGGTTGGCGGTATATTCGCCACAAAATCCCCCGCCAACTTTCTGGGCGGGCCCCATACCCCATCGCCTTCTATCACGCTCAGATTGCCGGCTTTCACCACCTCGGTGATGAAGTCCTGCGGCGAGAGCGTGCCACTGCGAAGTTGCTGCTCAATACTGTTGTCACCGTAATCACCCTTGACCTTGTTAAGTGGCGCGAGACGATCCTTGAGTCGCTCCTCCTCGGCAGAGCCCGACAGGTGGTAACTGAGGATCGAGCCACTGGGGCCAAACACATATTCACGGTTAAGGTGGGCCTCACGACGCAACAGGTTTGACAATACCGCAGTCGGTATCATGGTTTTATAGATGGCTTTTTGGGCGACGGATAACAACAACGGCCCCTCTTGATCTATCAAAGAACGATAGCGCGCAACAATCGTACTGTTCTGAGGGTAAAGCGCTAAATCAGCAGCCCGATCCGGGTATATCCAGTGTAATGCCAACCCTTGAGGTGGAAGCGCCAGTGGTTCAGTCGAGACAAACAGACCATTTCCCAGCCTGAGTATCACCCCGGCAAAACGCCGATAGTATCCGTTGTTCACCCTGGCAGCTGCATAGCGGGCTGCATCGTCGGCACTCGCGAAGCAGGGGCTTAAACGCCGCGGTGTCAGGGTTGCGTAACTGCTCCAGCTAGGGGCGACCTGACCTTTTTTATCCCAGAACTGGCTGGTACGTACCACATGCAGCATTCCCTTCAGCGCCCACTCACTGAGGAAGCTCTGGGGTGTCTTCTCGCCGGAGTCCAATGCTTGCTGCGCCTGCGTCAGCAATGTATCTGCCGGGCCGCCACTTTTGACGTCAAGCCGCGGGGGCTCATACCGCAACAGCGCGCCATCAAGGGTGGAAAAGTACACCGACAGGTTGCTCGGGCCACTCCGAATAGCGGCAAAAAGAGCAGAGAACAATACTGTTGGCGTGACAAAAAACAGCGTCAACCAGGCGTTCGACGTATTTTGCCCGGCACGTGACCATTGCTGCGAGCGAAACAGCCCGTGCAATATAAAACCATCGGGTAGCTGGTAACCCCCCTCGGGCTTAAGTTCAAACAGGCTGTTGAGATTGAACAGTTCGCTCTCACTGACAACGCCCACTACCTCGCTGGCAATGTACTGCTCCTTGTCCCTATGCTTGAGGATGAAAGCAAAACAGGCCGCCTGCGCGAAGTTGCGCGCATGCACGCGTCCGTGCAGGTTACGGGCCGCCTCATCGGCACTGGCAAATACGGCACCGTAGGTGGTGTAGTCAGGTGGGCCCGATCTTGGTGCGTAGGAATAGTTAGGCGTCCAGTCGTTGTAGACCACCGAACGCTGGCCCCATAACGGGTTGCCCAGGATGATCTTGAAGTCCCCCGCCTCGGCCAGCCGCCGGACCCAATCGGCCGGCCGGATCTGCCCGCTGTCTAGGCGCTTGCCGAGGCTGTTGTCGCCCGCCTGCGGGCCGATATTGGCCAGCAGCAACTGTTCCTGCGCCGAATGATTTGGGGTGTACTCCAACAAGCAATCACTGGCCCCCGACAGGTACGCCACGCGACCGGCCGGAATGATCGAGTACATTTCATCATCGGAGAACACTTGCAGGTTGATCTGCGCCTCCTCATGCGTCCAGCCGCGCCGCGCAACCCAGGCCGGGCTCACCATCGACAGAGCGGTATGGGAACCGTAGCGAGCATGCAACACATAAGGCTCCGGCGGGATCAACGGCCCGTTACCGTCGCGTGGAAAAAACAGAGTGAAGGCAAATGGGTTGGCCGCACTGGACACTGGCTCAGTGATAACAAAACGGCCGTCTTCGCCCTTGAGTATATAACCGCCGTAGTAGCCGCCACGCCAGTTGTTGATTTGCTCATGGGCATACACCGCGGCATCGCGCGCCGAGAGAAACGAACGGCTAAGGGTTGCCTTGTAAAACGACTCTATCAGGTTCGAGCGGTTATCTACCCTCCCGACCTTGCGCCACAATCCTCCGGCCTGCACCACCGAAAGGTCCGTCGCCGCAATAACCCTGCGCACGTAAGCCCGAGGGCTCAACGTACCGGTGAGCATGGCCGCCTGAGCACCGTTATCGTTTAGCTCGCCCGTGTCGGTTTCCCGCACCAGATCGGTGGTGTTCGTGGCTGCGGGCACCCTGAAGCTCAACAGCGATGAATCCGAGGCCAGCATGTACAGCGACAACCCACGGGCCGGGTTCTGGCTGTCCTGGCTTGCGCGCGCTTGACGGGTGGCGGCCACCACCTGCGCCGGGGTGAAAAACGCACTGGCCAGCCAGGTTTCCCGGGCGGCAATTTCGCCGGTCTCGTACCAACTGCTGAAGTAAATGGCTTCCAGCCGAAATTGCGAAGGCAAGCGCAGCTTGCCGTCTGGGCGTTTTGGAAACACCAGGTTTGGCGAAAACAGTGGATCACCCTTGGGCAGTGCCAACGTCGCAACATACGCGTCATCACGGGAGTGCTTGAGTACAAAGCCACACCGGCCGCCCTCGCTCCCCGCCAGCGAAAGTGCACGCAACACCGCAAGCTCAGGCCGTGAAAACACCTGAGTAAAAAACGGTTGTTGCGGTGCAAGGGTCGCCGGCGTTCTGATCCGCCATGTGTTGCTTATACGCCCGCGAACGCCTCCCCATACCGGGTTGGCAATCACTGTCCACAACTCACCCGCCGCAGCCAGCAACCGGATGGGATGCTCGAAATCACTGCTGGTTTCACCCGGCCCGCCGCGCAGTTGCAGGTCCAGCGTTTTTTCAGCGATCGAGCCACTGCTGACATACTTGAGCAGCACATCATCTGGCCCGGACAAATAGTGGACTTTGGCGAACGTTCTTTTTTCAAAGCTGAAGAGTTGATCGGCACCGGAATAGAAGTTGTTGAACACCTGCACCTGGTCCGCCGTGAAGTGTGGAAGTGCGCGCTTGATGCCCTCAGCATCGGCGGGATGAGAGTGGTAAAAGGCCTCGGCCTGGTAATCATCAGGGGCGATGAACTTGCCCTCACTGTCACGGGCCAACATGCGCCCGTGATCAAATTGAACGCGCTCTCCTGCGATGGGATCTGTGGCGTAGAAGCGATTGCCGCGCTTGAAGATCACACCACCATACTCAATGTCACGACGCTGGCCGATCACCGCATGCGCCCAACGCGCCGCATCATCGGCGGTGACAAAGGCCGGACTGAACACCGGTAAGGGAATGCCAGAAAAGGGTCGCCAATTCGCCTCGACCGTGCCGGTTTTGTCCCAGAGTTGGCTGCCCTTGCCGGGAGCGCTGACCTTGAGCACCGTCAATTGTCCCGCCGCCGCCAGGCGCTGCACGAACTCACTCGGTTTGAGGCTGCCGGCGATCAAGGTCGAATCGATTTGGTTATCCACAATCGCGCCGTCAGGCTCAACACGATAAAGCTGCGCTTCGATAGCCGAGAATGAACAGGTGTAGCGCAACACCGCGCCATCTTCGGTGTTAAGAAATATCGACAGCCCGGACTGCTTGAGCAGTTCAGGCACCAATCGCCCCTGGTAAAGGTGCCGGACCAGTTCCGGGGGTGAAAAGAAATTGCGGTACAGCCATGGTTGCCGGGTCTGGGCCAATGCCGCATAGCCCGCCTTGCCCAGGCAAATACCGATCAAGTGAAAATGCGCAGGCAGGCGATGTTTGCCATCCATGTCCTTGGGAAAAACCTCTTGCACCGAGGGCTGGCGGTCCACCGTGCCAGAAGGCTCGGTCACCCCATACAAGTCCTGGGTATCATGCTTGAGCAGGAACACATACGGGGCCGCCCCTGGCATAGCGGCCAGACGCGCCCGAGCGTGGCTGAGCGCATCGGTGAGGCTCGCCTGCACGGGGCCACAGGGCGGCAGCTCCTGGGTTTTGGTTTTGAAGGCCCGGTAGGGCGTCCATGTGTGGGGCACCTCTCCCGTAGAGCCGCCCCACACGGCGTTGGACACGACAATCGACAGCTGGCTGACGCTGGCGACTTTCTTGAATAGATTCTCCACCACACCGTCATAGCCTTCGGGCCTGCCGAACGGTTCCTTGTCCCGCAGCCACACGGCAAAACGCCGCTCGGCCTCCGAACGGGTGGGGACGTGCTTGAACAACGAACCATCAGGGCCGGACACATAGAAGGCGCTGAAAAATACCGGATCCAGAATATTGCCGATCAAGTCAGGCTCGGAATAAAAGCTGTTCAGCGCCTTGATCTGACGAGCTGAAAGCTCAGGGTTGTTGCTTTTGTACTGGGTGAAAAAGTCCGGGTGCGAGTGATAATCCGCCACGCACCGATAGCCCTCGGGATGCAGGAGCCGCTTATTACTGTCCTCGTTGAGAACCGTGCCCACATCAAAAAAATTCTCGCCGCCCTCAATGGGGTCGGTCGCGTAAAACAGATCGTCGGCCAGGCTTTGCATAATGACCCCGCCATACTCCTTGTCCTGCGCGCCACCCATCTGGTGATGGGCATACCGGGCCGCATCATCCATGCTGACAAACCCCGGCCCAACCGGGGGCAACTCCACCTCTGGCTTGGGGTCTGCCCCAAACCAGCCACGTTTGACTCGTGCCATCGCATCACCTTCCTATGACAGGCTTCATGGCGCCAGGATTGGCGGCCATAAAGCCCATCTTCGGCAATGGCAGGCGACCTGGGGTGCCAAATAGGCACCCCAACAAGTACGCCCTCACGCGATGCCCCGTTTTGAGGCTTGCCCTGCACGGGGCCGCTTTAGCGGCGCCACACTGGTGCGCCATGCGACAGCGACGGGCGCCATAGCGCCCTGAAACCGGTACTGCACGGCGCAGGCACAGCCTTTGCAAAGCCCTGTGTATCTGCCCCACAACACTATCGGTTTACGGAGATCGCACCATGAAGCGTCGTAGCTTGATCAAGGCTTTCACTTTGTCGGCATCCATTGCCGCCATGGGTTTGACCTGGACCGTCCAGGCCGCAGAGACCATCAAGGTCGGCATCCTGCACTCGCTGTCCGGCACCATGGCAATCTCCGAAACTTCGCTTAAAGACATGGCCTTGATGACCATCGACGAGATCAACGCCAAGGGCGGTGTGAACGGCAAGATGTTGGAGCCAGTGGTGGTGGACCCGGCGTCGAACTGGCCGCTGTTTGCCGAAAAAGGCCGGCAGTTGCTGACCCAGGACAAGGTTGCCGTGGTGTTTGGCTGCTGGACCTCGGTGTCACGTAAATCGGTATTGCCGGTGTTCGAAGAACTCAACGGCCTGCTGTTCTACCCGGTGCAATACGAAGGTGAAGAGATGTCGCCGAACGTGTTCTATACCGGTGCAGCGCCTAACCAGCAGGCGATCCCGGCCGTGGAATACCTGATGAGCGAAGAAGGTGGCGGCGCCAAGCGCTTCTTCCTGCTCGGTACCGATTATGTGTACCCACGCACCACCAACAAGATTCTGCGCTCGTTCCTGCACTCCAAAGGCGTAGCCGATAAAGATATCGAAGAGGTCTACACCCCGTTCGGCCACAGCGACTACCAGACCATCGTCGCCAACATCAAGAAGTTCTCGGCCGGCGGCAAGACCGCAGTGATCTCCACCGTGAATGGCGACTCCAACGTGCCGTTCTACAAAGAGCTAGCCAACCAGGGCTTGAAAGCCACCGACGTGCCAGTGGTGGCGTTCTCCGTGGGTGAAGAAGAGCTGCGCGGCATCGACACCAAGCCACTGGTGGGCAACCTCGCGGCCTGGAACTACTTCCAGTCGGTGGAGAACCCGGTGAACAAGAAATTCGTTGCTGACTGGAAGGCCTACGCCAAAGCCCACAACCTGCCAGGCGCGGACAAAGCCGTGACCAACGACCCGATGGAAGCCACCTACGTAGGCATCCATATGTGGGCACAGGCGGTTGAGAAAGCCAAATCCACCGATGTCGACAAAGTCCGTGAAGCCATGGCCGGCCAGACCTTCGCCGCGCCGTCGGGCTTCACCCTGACCATGGACAAGACCAACCACCACCTGCACAAGCCGGTGATGATCGGTGAAATCCAGGCCGACGGGCAGTTCTCGGTGGTATGGCAGACCGAGAAGCCGATCCGCGCCCAACCGTGGAGCCCGTACATTCCGGGTAATGACAAAAAGCCGGACTATGCCGTGAAGAGCAACTGATCCGAGGGGTGTCGGCCCTTAAGGCTGACACACACCCTGTGGGAGCTGGCTTGCCTGAGATGCAGACAACTCGGTGTATCTGATACACCGCCATCGCAGGCAAGCCAGCTCCCACATTTGTTCGAGCAAGGCCCAAGACTATGCCCACTGCCCTTTACCGCCTCATCCTCGCCGCCCTGCTGTTGCTTCCCTTTGCCGCACACGCCAGCGACGCCGAAGACTTCATCAACGCCAACCCGATGCAACAAGCCAAGCTGCTCCAGGACTGGGCCGCCCAGCCCGACCCGGCGCGCATCGAGCTGGTGGACGCGCTGCAACAAGGCCAACTTAACGTCAACGGCGAAACCAAAACCGTGCGCCTGAACAACCGCCTGCGCGGCTTGATCGACAACGTGCAAGCCAGCCAGCAACTGCTCGCCGCCGACCCCAAGGTGCGCCTCGCTGCTGCGCAAACCCTGCAAAAAAGCGCACAACCTGCACAGCTCAAATTCCTCGACCAGCAAGTCGCCGCCGAGACCAACGAGGCCGTGCACACCGCGTTGAGCCTGGCCCTGGCCAACCTGCAACTGGTTGACCCCGACCCGGTCATTCGCCTCGCCGCCGTGCGCCTGCTAGGCAGTACCGGTGACCCGCTGGCGCGCACACGCCTTGAGGCGCTGCTGGCGCCCGGTGTCGAAACCGATGCCGCCGTGCACACCGCCGCCGAGACCAGCCTGGCTCAGGTCAAACGCAAATTGATGTTCGGCGAGATCCTCGGCCAGGCTTTCAGTGGCATGTCTTTGGGTTCGATCCTGCTGCTCGCGGCCCTGGGCCTGGCGATCACCTTCGGCCTGCTTGGCGTGATCAACATGGCCCACGGCGAGATGCTGATGCTCGGCGCTTACTCCACGTATGTGGTGCAGTTGATGATGCAGCGCTACGTACCGTCGGCCATCGAGTTCTACCCGCTGATTGCGCTGCCGGTGGCTTTCTTTGTGACTGCCGCGATTGGCATGGCGCTGGAGCGCACGGTGATTCGCCACCTCTACGGGCGGCCGCTGGAAACCCTGCTGGCCACCTGGGGCATCAGCCTGATGCTGATCCAGCTGGTGCGCCTGGTGTTCGGTGCGCAGAACGTCGAAGTCGCCAACCCCGAATGGCTGTCCGGCGGCATTCAAGTGCTGCCCAACCTGGTGCTGCCGTACAACCGCATCGTGATCATCGCCTTTGCCCTGTGCGTGGTAGTGCTGACCTGGCTGCTACTGAACAAGACGCGCCTGGGCCTCAACGTGCGCGCCGTCACCCAGAACCGCAACATGGCCGCCTGCTGCGGCGTGCCCACCGGGCGTGTGGACATGCTCGCCTTTGGCCTTGGCTCCGGTATCGCGGGCCTGGGTGGTGTGGCGCTGAGCCAGATCGGCAACGTCGGCCCGGACCTGGGCCAGAGCTACATCATCGACTCGTTCCTGGTGGTGGTGCTCGGCGGCGTCGGCCAGTTGGCCGGTAGCGTGATGGCCGCCTTCGGGCTGGGCATCGCCAACAAGATTCTTGAACCGCAGATCGGCGCCGTGCTCGGCAAGATCCTGATCCTCGCGCTGATCATTCTGTTTATCCAGAAACGCCCGCAAGGACTCTTTGCACTAAAAGGACGGGTGATCGACTGATGAACCAGCCATTGATGCTTACCGCCGCGCAAAAGGCCGGCCCCAAGATCACGATAGCGGTGGGTACGGTGATTTTGATCCTGCTGCTGGCGCTGCCTTTGTGCTCGCTGCTGTCGCCGGCAAATCCGTTTTACGTCTCGGCCTACACCCTGACGCTGGTGGGCAAGATCCTCTGCTACGCCATCGTCGCCCTCGCGCTGGATCTGGTGTGGGGCTATGCGGGGATGTTGTCCCTCGGCCACGGTTTGTTCTTTGCCCTCGGCGGTTATGCGATGGGCATGTACCTGATGCGCCAGGCGTCCGGCGATGAGTTGCCGGCGTTCATGACCTTTTTGTCGTGGACCGAATTGCCGTGGTATTGGGTCGGCACCGAGCACTTCCTCTGGGCCATGTGCCTGGTGGTATTGGCACCCGGTTTATTGGCGTTGGTGTTCGGGTTCTTCGCCTTTCGTTCGCGGATCAAGGGCGTGTATTTCTCGATCATGACCCAGGCGTTGACCTTTGCCGGGATGCTGCTGTTTTTCCGCAACGAAACCGGGTTTGGCGGCAATAACGGCTTCACAAACTTTCGCAGCATTCTGGGCTTTGGCATCACCGAGCCGGGCACGCGGGCGGTGCTGTTTGTGGCCACCGTACTGTTGCTGGTCGCCAGTTTGTACACCGGCTGGCGCCTGGCGCAGAGCAAGTTCGGCCGCGTGCTGACGGCATTGCGTGACGCCGAGAACCGCCTGATGTTCTGCGGCTACGACCCACGTGGCTTCAAGCTGTTTGTGTGGGTGTTGAGTGCAGTGCTGTGTGGTTTGGCAGGCGCGTTGTATGTGCCGCAAGTGGGCATCATCAACCCCAGCGAAATGTCGCCGACCAACTCCATCGAAGCCGCCGTGTGGGTGGCCCTGGGCGGGCGCGGCACCTTGATCGGGCCGTTGCTGGGCGCCGGTGTGGTCAATGGCATGAAGAGCTGGTTCACCGTGGCTTTCCCGGAATACTGGCTGTTCTTCCTTGGGGCGCTGTTCATCATCGTCACGCTGTACCTGCCCAAGGGCATCATCGGCCTGCTGAAGAAATGAGGAACGTCATGCTTGAACCTATTTTCGATGCAGGCAGCGGCCGCGATGCCATCGGTATCGGCCAGGCTGCCGGCAAGGGGCTGAACACACGCCACGGCACCATCCTGACCCTGGAAGACATCAGCGTCAGCTTCGATGGCTTCAAGGCGCTCAATGACTTGAACCTGTATATCGGCGTCGGCGAGCTGCGCTGCATCATCGGCCCCAACGGCGCGGGCAAGACCACACTGATGGACGTGATCACCGGCAAGACCCGCCCCAGCCACGGCAAGGCCTGGTTTGGCGAAACTCTCGACTTGACCAGCATGAGCGAAGTGCAGATCGCCCAGGCCGGCATTGGCCGCAAGTTCCAGAAACCCACGGTGTTCGAAGCCCTGAGCGTGTTCGAAAACCTGGAGCTGGCGCAAAAGACTGACAAGTCGGTATGGGCCAGCCTGCGCGCACGTCTGAGCGGTGAGCAGAAAGACCGCATCGAGGAAGTGCTCGATACCATCCGCCTGACCGCCTCGGCACTGCGCCCGGCGGGGTTGCTGTCCCACGGGCAGAAGCAGTTCCTGGAAATCGGCATGCTGCTGATGCAAGACCCGCAACTGTTGCTGCTGGATGAACCGGTGGCGGGCATGACCGACGCCGAAACCGAGTTCACCGCCGAGCTGTTCAAGCGCCTGGCGGGCAAGCATTCGCTGATGGTGGTGGAACACGACATGGGGTTTGTCGGTTCGATTGCCGACCACGTGACCGTGTTGCACCAGGGCAGCGTGCTGGCCGAAGGGTCGCTTGCACAGGTGCAGGAAAACGAGCGCGTTATCGAGGTTTACCTCGGTCGCTGACGCGCACCGCTTTATGTGGGAGCTGGCTTGCCTGCGATAGCGGTGAGCCTGATACACCGCCATCGCAGGCAAGCCAGCTCCCACATTTGATCCAGTTCCCTCAGTGGGGAATTGAGGAGGTTTTGAACATGCTGCAAGTCGACAAGCTGCACCAGTACTACGGTGGTAGCCACATCCTGCGCGGGCTCTCATTTGACGTGAAGATCGGCGAAGTCACCTGCCTGCTCGGCCGTAACGGCGTGGGCAAGACCACCTTGCTTAAATGCCTGATGGGTTTGCTGCCGGCCAAAGACGGCGCGGTGAATTGGGAAGGCAAGGCCATCACCGGGTTCAAACCGCACCAGCGCGTACACGCGGGCATCGCCTACGTGCCCCAGGGCCGGGAGATTTTCGGACGGCTGACGGTAGAAGAAAACCTGTTGATGGGGCTCTCGCGCTTCCCAGGCTCCGAAGCCAAGGAAGTCCCGGCGTTTATCTATGAACTGTTCCCCGTATTGCTGCAGATGAAACATCGGCGCGGTGGCGACCTGTCCGGCGGTCAACAGCAGCAGTTGGCAATTGGCCGCGCATTGGCCAGCCGCCCGCGCCTGTTGATTCTCGACGAGCCCACCGAGGGCATCCAGCCGTCAGTCATCAAGGAGATCGGTGCAGTGATCAAAAAGCTCGCGGCGCGCGGCGATATGGCGATCCTTTTGGTGGAGCAGTTCTACGACTTCGCCGCCGAACTGGCCGACCAGTACCTGGTGATGTCTCGTGGTGAAATCGTGCAGCAGGGCCGAGGTGAAAATATGGAAAGCGAGGGTGTGCGCGGGCTGGTTACGATTTAATCTGTTGTGTCCTGACGATAAGTAAAAAAACATGAACCTGCCCGTTACCCCTGCCCTGTTCACCCCCAGCTGGCATGCCGAGCTGGAACTCGGCTACGCGCGCTTCGGCGACACCACGCGCCCGGTAATGCGCCGCCACCTCGGCCCGCTGCGGGTGCAAAAGCACTTGTACGCCGAAGGCCCCGAGGTGTGCCAGCACATCATCGTCCACCCGCCCGGCGGGATTGCCGGCGGGGACCGCTTGGACATCAGCGCACACGTGGGTGCAGGCGCATGGGCGCAACTTACCAGCCCCGGTGCGGCCAAGTGGTATCGCGCCAGCGGCCCGGCCTATCAAACACTCGACCTCACCGTGGAAGCTGGTGCGACCCTGGAATGGCTGCCCCAGGAAACCATCGTGTTCAGCGCTGCCCAGGCCGAACTCAGCACGCGCATCGACCTGCAAGGCGATGCCCGGCTGTTCTACTGGGACGTGATCGCCCTTGGCCGCCCGGCCAGTGGTGAACGTTTTGACCTGGGCCACTTTCAATCGCACCTGGATATTCGCCGCGACGGCCAGTTGCTCTGGCATGAGCGCCAGCGCATTGTAGGCGCCGACGGTTTGCTCGACTCGCCCATCGGGCTGGACGGGCAACCGGTGTTTGCCACGCTGTTGCTGACCGGCGATATAGACCCTCAATTATTGGAAACCTGCCGCGCCCTGCCCCATGCGATTCGCGGCGACCTGACCCAACTGCCCGGCTTGCTGGTCGCCCGCTGCCTGGCCAGTGAGGCGCTGCTGGCGCGGGGTTGGCTGATTGATTTATGGAAATTGTTACGTCCGAGTGTGCTTGGGCGAGAAGCGGTTCCACCCAGAATCTGGAGCACATGAAGATCAACCTGTGGAACTGAGTTTATGTGGGAGCTGGCTTGCCTGCGATGGCGGTGTGCCTGATACACCGCTATCGCAGGCAAGCCAGCTCCCACACAAGCCTGTTTCCACAGGGGATCTGCGGTGTTTTTATGAATGCTGTTTGAAGGACCTTGAACCATGGATTTGACCCCACGGGAAAAAGACAAACTGCTGATCTTCACTGCTGGCCTGGTGGCCGAGCGCCGCTTGGCGCGGGGTGTGAAGCTCAACTACCCGGAAACCATCGCCTATATCTCGGCCGCGCTGATGGAAGGTGCCCGCGATGGCCGCACCGTGGCCGAGTTGATGCACTACGGCACCACCCTGCTCAGCCGCGAGCAAGTGATGGAAGGCATCCCGGAAATGATCCCGGATATCCAGGTGGAAGCCACCTTCCCCGATGGCACCAAGCTGGTGACCGTCCACCAGCCAATCGCGTGAGGCCCAGCCATGATTCGTGATGCTACCGAGCAAGACCTGCCGGCGATCCGCGACATCTACAACGATGCGGTGCTCAACACCACGGCCATCTGGAACGAGCAACCGGTGGACCTGGCCAACCGTCAGGCCTGGTTCGCTGCGCGTCAAACCCAGGGCTATCCGATTCTGGTGGCGGTGGAAAACGATGAAGTCACCGGCTACGCCTCATTCGGCGATTGGCGCCCGTTCGAAGGTTTTCGCTACAGCGTTGAGCACTCGGTGTACGTGCGCAATGACCAACGCGGCAAAGGCCTCGGCCCGCGGCTGATGCAAGCGCTGATCGAGCGCGCCGCAACCTGCGGCAAGCACGTGATGGTCGCGGCTATCGAAAGCGGCAACCAGGCGTCTATTCGCCTGCATGAGCGCCTGGGTTTCATCACCACCGGGCAAATGCCGCAAGTGGGCATCAAGTTCGGCCGCTGGCTGGACCTGACCTTTATGCAACTGACATTGAATCCGGGCGCCGAACCGCCCAAGGAGTGAGATCGATGAGCGCTACGCAACTGCGTCGAGTCAATGCTGAAAGTTTTGCCCATTACCGCCTGGGTTTGATTGAGCTGTTGCTGGACGCGGTAAAGCACGGCGCTTCAATCGGCTTTATGGCTGACTTCGATGACGCCCAGGCCCGCACCTATTTGAGCGGCGTGCAGGCAAGTATCGAAGAGGGCAGCCTGCTGCTGTGGGTGGTGGTACGCGATGAGCAAGTGATCGCCAGCGTGCAACTGGCGCTGTGCCTGAAAGCCAACGGCATGAACCGCGCCGAAGTGCAAAAGTTGCTGGTACACAGCAGCGCCCGCCGCCATGGCCTGGGCCAACAGTTGATGAACAGCCTGGAACTCGCCGCGCGCCAGCACAAGCGCGGCCTGCTGTACCTGGACACCGAGGCCGGCTCCGGCGCCGAAGCCTTTTACCAGTCGCTGCGCTACACCAAGATAGGTGAGTTGCCCGACTACTGCCAAAGCCCGGACGGGCGCTACACCCCGACCGCCATCTATTTCAAGACCCTGGGGCAACCTGCATGATTCCTGGTGAATATCAGATCCAGCCTGGTGACATCGAACTCAACGTCGGCCGGCGCACCGTCACCCTCAGCGTGGCCAACAGCGGCGACCGGCCGATTCAGGTGGGCTCGCACTACCATTTTTTCGAGACCAACGATGCGCTGACCTTTGATCGCGCCGCCAGCCGTGGCATGCGTTTGAATATTCCGGCGGGCACGGCAGTGCGGTTTGAGCCAGGGCAAAGTCGCGAGATCGAGTTGGTGGATTTGAGCGGGGGGCGGCGGGTGTTCGGGTTTGCCGGACGGATCATGGGCGACCTTTAGGGCCTCATCGCAGGCAAGCCAGCTCCCACAGTTGGAATGCGTTCCCCTGTGGGAGCTGGCTTGCCTGCGATAGCGATATCACATTCAACACCTATTTTTCAGGGCATACACACATGAAGATCAGCCGCCAAGCCTACGCCGACATGTACGGCCCCACCGTCGGTGACAAGGTCCGCCTGGCCGACACCGACCTGTTCGTCGAAGTCGAACAGGACTTCACCGTCTACGGTGAAGAAGTCAAATTCGGCGGCGGCAAAGTTATCCGCGACGGCCAGGGCCAGAGCCAACTGCTCGCCCATGAAGTGGTCGACACCTTGATCACCAATGCGCTGATCATCGACCACTGGGGCATCGTGAAGGCCGACGTCGGCCTGAAAAACGGCCGCATTCATGCGATCGGCAAGGCCGGCAACCCGGATATCCAGCCCGGCGTGACCATGGCCATCGGCGCCAGCACCGAGGTGATTGCCGGTGAAGGCATGATCCTCACCGCCGGCGGCATCGACAGCCACGTGCACTTCATTTGCCCGCAGCAGATCGAAGAAGCGCTGACCAGCGGCGTCACCACCATGATCGGCGGCGGCACCGGCCCTGCGACCGGCACCAACGCCACCACCTGCACCTCCGGCCCGTGGCACCTGGCGCGCATGCTGCAAGCCAGCGATTCGTTCCCGATGAACATCGGTTTTACCGGCAAAGGCAATGCCAGCTTGCCGGAACCGTTGATCGAGCAGGTCAAGGCCGGGGCCATCGGTTTGAAGCTGCACGAAGACTGGGGCACCACACCCGCCAGCATCGACAACTGCCTGAGCGTTGCGGACGAGTACGACGTGCAGGTCGCGATTCACAGCGACACCCTTAACGAATCCGGCTTCGTCGAAACCACCCTGGCCGCGCTCAAGGGTCGCACCATCCACACCTACCACACCGAAGGTGCCGGTGGCGGCCACGCGCCGGACATCATCAAGGCCTGCGGCTTCGCCAACGTGCTGCCCAGTTCCACCAACCCGACGCGGCCGTTCACGCGCAACACCATCGATGAGCACCTGGACATGTTGATGGTCTGCCATCACCTGGACCCGAGCATCGCCGAAGATGTGGCCTTCGCCGAAAGCCGCATCCGCCGCGAGACCATTGCCGCCGAAGATATCCTGCACGATTTGGGCGCGTTCTCGATGATCAGCTCCGACAGCCAGGCCATGGGCCGTGTCGGCGAAGTGATCACGCGCACCTGGCAGACCGCTGACAAAATGAAAAAGCAGCGCGGCCCTTTGCCCGGCGACGGCCCGGGCAATGACAACTTCCGCGCCAAGCGCTATATCGCCAAGTACACCATCAACCCGGCGATCACCCACGGCGTCAGCCATATCGTCGGCTCGATCGAGGTGGGTAAGTGGGCCGACCTGGTACTGTGGCGCCCGGCGTTTTTCGGCATCAAGCCGACCTTGATCCTCAAGGGCGGCGCGATTGCCTCAAGCCTGATGGGTGACGCCAACGCCTCGATCCCCACGCCGCAGCCGGTGCACTATCGCCCGATGTTCGCCAGCTTCGGCAGCTCGTTGCACGCCACCAGCCTGACCTTCATCAGCCAGGCCGCCCAGGACGCCGGGTTGCCCGAGGCCCTGGGGTTAAAAAAGCAGATTGCCGTGGTCAAGGGCTGCCGCGATGTGCAGAAAACCGACCTGATCCACAACGATTACCTGCCGGATATCGAGGTTGACCCGCAGACTTATCAGGTCAAGGCCGACGGCCAGTTGTTGTGGTGCGAACCGGCTGATGTATTGCCCATGGCCCAGCGCTACTTTTTGTTTTAGGTCGCACGGGAGACGACACCCTCAGCCATGTCCAGCGGATGATCGAGCAACTCCTGACGGGTCAGCGTCTCGATCAGCGCGGCGTCTTTAATCTGCAATTGCAACTGAAGTTCGCCGGACCGATGCTTATAAAGTGCCTCGGTGATCGCGTTGGATTCAAACCTGCTCCGCAAGTCCGCCAGCTGATCGTGCAAGGGATGGCGCAGAGCGTCAAATTGCACGGCGTATTTACCGGTCAGGTAATCCTGCCAAAAGCCCCTGGACAGCAGCGCCTGAAGCTCTTGCGCAGAGTTATCCAGGGCTTTGATCGTGTCATAGGCAGTATCGAGCATCGATGCGGTCACGCCGCCCAGCTTGATATGCCTGACCTGCTGCGGCTGCCCCGGTAGCTGGAGCCGATCCTTGAGGCCGTAACGATACGCCAGTCGGATCTCAACCTCTTCGGCCAGGCGCTGGGTATGGGGCACCTTATTGGCTACCGACACGCGGGGGTCATTGACGATGGCCTCGCTGCGCTGGATATCCGCCGACGCGATCTTGTCTACTTCGTGCAGGCGGAACAAACCTCTGGATAACCTTGCCAGTTGCACGCCCTGGGTCTGATCCGTGGCCTGCAAACGAGCCTTGTAGGCCATTGTGCGCACTTCCAGGTTGCTGAAGGAGAAAGCTGCAAGGTCGCAACATCCTGGCTCACCGGCCAGGTCGAGGAGTTCCTTGCGCAGGGTTTCCGATTCGGCGGTGTCCTGGGTGATGCTTTCGATCACTTCCCAGACACGGCGCTGCAAGTCGGCGTGGCCGGCACCCGCCGGTTCCAGACGCTCAAGGATGTCGAAAAACGGGGCAGCCCTCGGAGCGCGCTCCAACGCCACCCATAGGGGCCGTTTGCTACTCGCCTCTTGCGTGGACATGCCTTGGGCCCAACGCAGAAATGGATCCTGCGCGCCAGCTGTGGGGGCCACACGGTTAGGGGCAATATCAGCCGTCAACCGGAGCATGTTCGGAAGACCCTCAGACATCAGCCCAGCCTCCTCAAGGCGCCGGCTGTGTTCGCGGACTTGTTGCCGGGTTTGCTCGGTCAAAGGGTTCTCGCCGATATCCGTCACACGAGTCACGCGCTCCGTCTGCGCCAATTGCTCATCCGACGGTGCAATGACTGAGTCCGGGATAGTGGTAATACTGTTTTGGCTCAGATCTACCCATAGCAGGTTCGTTCGTTCAACCAACCCCGCAGGCCAGGTATCAATCCCTGTATTTTTCATCTGCAAGGTACGCAAATCCGTCATTTGGCTGAAATCCGGCGTCAGGCCGAGGGGGTTATCATTGAGCATCAAGTCACTGAGTGTCGCTCGCGAGGACAGTAAGGCAGCCGACTCGGCAGTCAATCGGATTCGGTTGTTTTGCAGCGACAAACGGGCCAACTCGTTCATATTCCCCACGGCTGGCGGCAACTCGAACAAATGGTTATCCGACATGTCCAGCCAGCGCACACCTTGGCAGTGCGCCAGGAAACCTTCTGGTGACGTACGCAGGTTCAGGCGGTTCAGTTTCAGTGACGTCGGGCGAATGAAATTCGCGCCAAGGTCGGGCAGGCTCGACAGGCGCAACCCACTGAGGTCCAGTTCGACGTCGATGAGTGTGGCGTCGTTGCTCAAAACGAGGGGATTACCCGCCCTCCAGCAGCTCATGATGCGTTGCCTGGCGCGATCACGATCGTTGAACTCCAGCAGGCGCTCATTTCGCCCGACGCGCTCGTTACTCTGACGCTCGTTGGAGAGGTTCCAGGCTTTTAACTGACGCTTGAACGCTTTGAATTCCTGCTCACGCTGGGCCAACTCTGCATCGGCGCGCTCGCCCAGCGCCCAAATCATCTTCCGAGAAGTTTGCACGCTGTTGTCGGGATAGAGTTCCTGCATGACCCTGAGCCTTGGATTACCACTGTCAAAGGCGCCATCAAGGGCGCCTTGCAAAAGTTCGGGCCGCGTGCGCGTCAAGGTCTCCCAGTAGCGATCGAACTGCTGCCAATAGTCGGCAGGAAACTTATTGTGCTCAAGCATGACGACGTTGTTTGTCCGAACGATCGCTTCAAGCTGCTCAGGCGGTGGTGTCAAATGCTGTGGTGGAACCTCCTGCAGGCGGTTTTCGGACAAATCGACACGTCTCAATCCAGTCAGTGCGGTTAATCCCGAGGGCCACTGCTCAATCTGCGTGTTACTGAGGTTCAACTCCACCAGATTTGGCATACCGCTGACATCGGGGGCAGCACCCAGCGGGTTGCTGCGCAGATCAAGCGTGACAAGGGCGCTGAGGTTGCTCAGCATACGGCTGGTTGGTGGAGTCAACTCAAGATTATTACCGGTCAGGTTCAACGAAGTCAGGTAGCGCATTTCACCGATAGCACTGGGTAACTCGGTAAGCCGGCAACCGATCAGGGCCAAATGCTTGACGTGGGTGAACGATGTAAGGAAAGCATCAGTCTTGCCGGTCCAGCCGCTACCGTAGATCTCAAGCCCCTCAACATGGCTGAAGTCGACGCTTAGCAGTGGTAGTTCCAGATCGCCCCTCATCATCAGCTTCAGGGGGCCTTCACTCATAAGCCGCCAGTGACTCTTGATCTCGCGCGCGATATCGGACGCACCGGGAAAATCGGCATCCCAACCATCAGCACGCGGCGGCCCACTGGCGTAAACCCAGGCATCCAACTCCCTCGTAAACGTTTTGAACTCAGCCTTCCAGTGTTTCAACCCACCCTCGACGTCGTCGCCCAAAGTGCGGACAAACGCATTGACTGCCTCCTCGTCCATCAAAGGGAACAGATCGGTGACCTGCTCGTGTACTAAATCGACATCGCTATCGACATCACTGGCCGCCTGTCGGCTGGACCCGCCGCCACCACCGAGTAATCTCAGCGTCGAATCAATCGTCGGTTTGCGCACCGGATGCTCCAGCAACACCGTGCGCAGCGGCTCACGAGGCAAAGGCGACTGCTGGATCGCTGTCTTCAACTGCTGTGCATCGGTGAACCCGAGGCTCTGGCGTTCGGCGGTGGACAACAGGTCCCAGGTTGCCCCAAAGAAGTCCCTGGGCATGGGCGCCTCGAATAAACCATTGTCCTTGAGCACCAGGGCCTTGGTGGTGGTTGAATCCGGGGAACCGATAGCATCCAGCAACGTGCCTTGGGCCGAGTAGTGACGCAACTCCACCCGCGTTCCACGCTGCCATCCAGGCAAGGTTTCCAAAGTGCGCAAGGCGAGGCGCTGGCTGTCGATGCTTGCCAGAGTGTCCAGGTGCAGGCCTTCATAGGCACGCGATACCCGGGTTTCCTGCTCAAGCCACCTCGCCTGCTCAATACGTTCCTGGGGCAGAAACCCGGTATCTCGAAAGGTGTGCAACTGTTCAACGCTCAGCCTTCTGAGCAACTCAGTAGCCATCGACGCTGGCAGCCTGGGGTAAGTCGCCATGAGCAGGCGCACATCAGGATCGTTCGTGGCATTCAAGGCTTGATAGCGCTCTTCGACCAGCGAGCCCTTAAAGGTATCGACGACATTGGCGATGTGTTCACGCAGCTTGCCGGCCCGCACCGCCAGCGACTCTTCGGCACTGCCAGGGATGTCCCGGAGCGTGGGGTCCACGCCTTGCAAGCTGAACAGCACCTCATTGAGCCACTCACCGCTCGCCAACTGGTTGTCACGGACCACCACTACGCGTTTGGGGGCAGCTGCGAAGGTCTCCTCCCACAAAATCCTGTTGTGGCTGTCCATGACCCGCAGCGGCGCATCAGGCAACATCCCTCGTCGACGCATGATTTGCAGCAGCAGCGTGAGGTCCGCCTGGGCATAGACGGCCGAGTCGCTGCTTCTCAATTGCTCGACAAACGTCGTCAGTGCCTGATGAGCCTTGAAGTGCTGGATCGTGTCATCCAACAACAAAGGCACCGGGTCATGCTCAACAAAGGTCTGGCGCAAGACGTTTTCCTCGACACCGCTGGCCATACGGGCTTGTTCCAGCGTCGCGGAGTCAAGCCCACGCTGTTCCAGCCCCAGGCGCCTCATCAGGGTCGGTTTGTCCCAGGTCAGCGGTTGCTCGATTTCATGGCTCCAGGCGCCAGCATGGTTATGCTCCAACTGCGGCTCATACGCACCAGGGCGGCTGGGGTGCTGGATGCGATACTGCCCAGTGACGGGGTCCTGCCCAACTCGATAGTGGTCACCCTCATGGTGCAAAATCAACTGGCCGTCGTGCGAGTAAAGGCCCAAAGCGTCTGGCTTGGCGCCTGTGTCCAGCTCGACAGGCGCCTTATAGGGCGCAAGATCAGGCTTCCACAGGCGGATCTTGCCGCCGGGCAACGTGACGGCTTTGAGCCGTTCAATGAAGGGGGACACTGTGAAGCGCAACGCCACCGCCTGCGCCGCCAGCGTCGCCAGGTTTTCCACCACGTCGGTAACATGCGCCCAACCTGCCTCGCGGTCGCCTTCACTGAGTTCGACCGCACCCTCAAAGACCTCGTAAAGCAGCTGACCGGCCATCACCCCGGCCATCACCAGGCCCAAGGGTGGCACGGCCATCCCCACCAGGTTCAGGCCGAACATGCCGATACTCAGGTAATGGGCTGCACGCCTTGAACTCGATGCCTTGTCAGCAGCCTCAGTGCTCACGGCCTGGTGTTGGGCATCGTTAAACAGTCGCGTGCGCAGACTGGCATGGCGATACACCCACAAGTCCGCAGCCCGCCAGAGGCCAGCGATTTCGATGGCCTGAATATTGAATTCGGGGGCTTTTATCGGAACGCGTACGGTCGGTTGCGGCTCCCCCAGCGACGAGCCGGAGGAAAAGAATGGGGCCGTCAGTAAACGCCCCCATTCCGAACGCAGCGCCTGTGAACCGAACGGTTGCGGTGGCGCATCCACCACGAGTTCGGTCAGCCTGCGGTAGTAGTAAGCGCGATCCTTATAGGCTACAAACTGGGCAAAAAGCTGCTGGTATTGCGTGGTTTGTACCCCCATGGAGCGGTCGGCACCCTGGCTGACGCTCGCGGTCAGGTGATCAGTCAATTCGTTGCGAAACTCATTAAACGTTTCATAACGCTTGATGGGGTGCTCGAGGTGGTCAGGAATATAGACGATAACCCAGCTCGAATAACGCTGCTTGGCGCATGGGGCGATGATCAGGCAGTCATGCAGGTGCAGGTTCATCAGGCTCAAGCAGCAGTAACCGACCGGCTGGTTGCCGATCACGATGTGCTTTTCGCCAGCCGTCACACGCATCAGCAAGGTGTAATCGGTGGTACCGATATCACCCTTGAGCAAGGCCAGATACGCCGCCGCCTTGAAGGCATCTTTCTGATGGCGGATGAAGCGATCCCGAAACTCGGCACGGGACCGTACATCATCAGGTATCAACTGCGCCCTGAGGTGAGCCTGGTATTGACTCCCCAAATCGAGATCACGGCATAACTGGGCGAACTCATGAATTTTCAGGGTCGTGGTGTGGCGTTCAAAGTGCTCGCGAGTATCCGGCTCGGTGATAAATCCCGAAACGCTATCGTAAAAACCGTCCTCGGCCTCCCGCGCCTCAAAGTTGCCCAGGGCAGCCTTGAGCAAGGAGAACGTCTTGACCCTGGAACCGCCGGTTTTTTTGCCAAAGGCGTCTTCAACCGGAACATACAGGCGCAACCAGGTTTGATTGACGTCCAGCGCATAACCGGCAGCCTTTAATGCCGCTTCCAATAACGGCTGGGCGAATGCTTCCAGCGCCTGGACTTTGCTTAGGGATTTCTCCAGCTCATTCAGGGAGTGGCAACGGCTCTCCAACAGCGTCTTGAGCTGATCCTTCTGCGATTGAGACGTGGCGTCGTACCAAGAGGGGATATTCGCGGGGGTCTGTTTGAGGGCCTGGCGCCGCTCAGGTGAACTGCTGACCAGGCAGGACGGGATCGCCTGTTTGATTAATTCGTAGTGTTGTCCCTGTTCACCGGGCGGGAGCGTGGAGGGGGCAATAACCTGAAGTTCGAGCATGGGATGACAACCTTGTGGTGAGAAAGATTGTCATCCTATGCAGTGCGTTTTTTTGCTGGAGCTAACTATTTAGCAAGCTCGAAAACTCATCGGGTCAGCTCGTTCAGAAGTGCTCACGGGGGTCGAAAGCGGCCTTTTCAGCCAGCGCCTGCCACAATGCCTTGACCTCATCGTCTGCAGCCTTAGGCATCACAGCCTTGAGCTGGATAAACAGATAACCGCGTTGCCCGGCCTTGTTCAACAAGCCATGGCCCTTTGCGCGCATGCGTTGGCCGTTCTGGCTGCCGGCCGGCACCTTGAGGTTGATCTTGCCGGTAAGGGTCGGCACTGCGACTTCCGCGCCCAACGCCAGCTCCCACGGGGCCAGCGGCAGGTTGATGATCAGGTTTTCGCCATCCACCTCGAACTTGGCGTGCGGCGCAAACTTGATGATCAGGTACAGGTCGCCATTGGCACCACCGCCCACACCCGGTGCGCCCTGGCCCTTGAGGCGGATGCGCTCGCCATCGGCCACACCGGCCGGAATCTTCACATTCAGGCTCTTGACGGTATTGCTGACATGCCGGCCAGACGCATCGTATTGCGGCACCTGGAAGCTGATCTGCTTGGACTCGGTGGACAGCGTTTCCTCAAGGGAAACGCTCAGTTGCATCTCCACATCCTGGCCCTTGCGCCCGGTAGGACGGCGCTGGCCGCCGCCAAAGGCGTCGCCGCGCGCGCCGAAGATCGAGCTGAAGAAGTCCGAGAAGTCGCCCGTGTCCTGGCCACCGCCATAACCACCACGGCTCTGCCAGCCCGGCGGCCCCTGGAACGGCTGGCCATGCTGGCCGTATTTACGCAGCTCATCGTACTCGGCGCGTTTGTCGGCGCTTTTGAGCGCCTCATAGGCTTCGGACGCGTCCTTGAATTTCTCTTCGGCGTCCTTTTCCTTGCTCACGTCCGGGTGATACTTGCGTGCGAGCTTGCGATAGGCGGCCTTGATTTCCTTGTCATCGGCGCTCGGCTCGACACCCAGAATCTTGTAATAGTCTTTGAAATCCATCGGCAGTTCACCATCCTTAATCGAGATCGCACAGCCCGGGGCACAACGTGCGCTGCTTTGCACCTGTTGAGTGGTGTGGCCTGGGGGTGCGTCAAAGTGTTATCGGCGCTAGCCGTATGCAACAGATGTGGGGGCAAATACCCAACTTTCAAGCACGATTTAGCGGATAGTCGGCCTACGCATCTGCGCGCGAGTGACATACACTGCGCGGCCGTTTTTTAACCGGAACCTGGAAGACATGAACAACACATCCCCAGCCCGTGCCTGCGGCATCGACTTCGGCACGTCCAACTCCACCGTCGGCTGGATCCGCCCCGGCGAGGAGACGCTTATCGCGCTGGAGGACGACAAGATCACCCTGCCGTCGGTGGTGTTCTTCAACTTCGAGGAGCGCCGCCCGGTGTACGGTCGCCTGGCGCTGCACGAATACCTGGAAAACTACGAAGGCCGGCTGATGCGCTCGCTCAAGAGCCTGCTGGGTTCCAAGCTGATCAAGCACGACACCAGCGTGCTCGGCACGGCCATGCCGTTCACCGACCTGCTGGCGCTGTTTATCGGCCAGCTCAAGAGCCGCGCCGAAGCCAACGCCGGTCGCGAGTTCGAAGAAGTGGTGCTGGGCCGCCCGGTGTTCTTCGTCGATGACGACCCGATGGCCGACCAGGAAGCCGAAAACACGCTGGTGGATGTGGCGCGCAAGATCGGCTTCAAGGACATCTCGTTCCAGTACGAGCCGATTGCGGCCGCGTTTGACTATGAGTCCACCATCGAGAAAGAAGAGCTGGTGCTGATCGTCGACATCGGCGGTGGTACGTCTGACTTCTCGCTGGTGCGCCTGTCGCCGGACCGTCGTCACAACGACAACCGCCAAAGCGACATCCTCGCCACCGGCGGCGTGCACATCGGCGGTACCGACTTCGACAAACAGCTGAGCCTGCAAGGCATGATGCCGCTGTTCGGCTATGGCAGCCGCATGAAAAGCGGCGCCTACATGCCCACCAGCCACCACATGAACCTGGCCACCTGGCACACCATCAACTCGGTGTACTCGCAAAAATCCCAGCTGGCCTTGGGCAGCATGCGCTACGACATCGAAGACACCGGCGGCATCGACCGCTTGTTCAAGCTGATCGAACAGCGTGCCGGGCACTGGCTGGCCATGGAAGTGGAAGAAACCAAGATCCAGCTGACCCACGAAGACAGCCGCCACGTGGCCCTGGACCGCATCGAAAAAGGCCTGAGCGTCGACCTGAGCCGGGCATTGTTCGAGTCGTCCATCGACGCGTTGCTGGAGCGTGTGCGCAACAGCGTCACGCAACTGCTTAACGATGCCTCGGTGAGCGTGGCCCAGGTGGACACGGTGTTCTTCACCGGCGGCTCCAGCGGCATTCCGGCACTGCGCCACAGCATCTCGGCGATGCTGCCGAATGCACGGCATGTGGAAGGCAATATCTTCGGCAGTATCGGCAGCGGTCTGGCGATTGAGGCGAGCAAGCGTTACGGCGCAATGGAGTAGATCGTTCCCACGCTCCGCGTGGGAACGCATCCTGTGACGCTCCGCGTCACGACGTCAACAGCGGACGCAGAGCGCCCAGGGCAGCATTCCCACGCAGAGCGTGGGAACGAGCTAAAGGGCCAGTTAAACCATCCCCGCCAGCTTCAACTCACTCTTCAAATACGCATAATAAATCGGCCCCGCCACCACACCAGGCAGGCCGAATGCGGCTTCAAACACCAACATCGCCAGGAGCAATTCCCAGGATTTGGCACTGATCTGCCCGCCGACGATGCGCGCGTTGAGGAAGTACTCGACCTTGTGGATCACGATCAGATACCCCAACGCCGCCACCGCCACCCAGATCGACAGCGACAGCGCGACGATGGTGATCAGGGTGTTGGAGATCAGGTTGCCGATCACCGGCAGCAGGCCGACCAGGAAGGTCAGCACGATCAGGGTTTTGGTCAAAGGCAGGTGAATGCCGCAGAGCGGCAACACAACCGCGAGAAAAATCGCAGTGAAGGCCGTATTGAGTGCAGCAATCTTGATCTGGGCGAAGACAATGTTACGAAACGCCTGGACCAACAGGTGCAGGCGGTCGAACAGCGCGGCCGCCAGGGGTTTGCGTTTGGTCAGGTCGGGCACGCGCTGCAGGGCGATAATGGCGCCGAGCACCATGCCGATCAGCAGGGTGACGAACATGTGGGCGGCGTCTTTGCCGACCAGTTGCAGCTCGCTCAGGTGTTTGCTCAGCCAATCGCCGATGGCCACGCGGAATTCGGCGGCACTGGCGGGCAGGTAGGCGTCGACGAACGGCGGCAGTTGCCCGCGCGCGCGGTCGACCACGCCCATGAATTTGTCCAGGGAAGCCCCGGGGTTTTCCGCTTCGTGGAGCAGAAAGCTGATGGCGCCGGCAAAGATCAGGGTCAACACGCTGACGATCAAGGTGCCCAGCAACGCTACTGCCAGCCAACGCGCACGCCGGCCTTCAATCAGTCGCTGCAACTGCGGGGTAAGCATGTTGACCAGTTCATAAACCAGCAGGCCGGCCAGCAAGCTCGGCAACAGCTTGAGCGGCAGGACCAGCAATAGCCCGCCGAAAATGATGACGCAACTGACCAGCAACAACACGTGACGCTGAGAAAACGTTGGCATACAGCCTCAAAACGAACGGCGTTAAAGGATGGGCAGTCTGCCAGCCTTGAGGGAATCAAGCGAGAGGTCTGAATTGTGAACACCGTCAGTGTGGGAGCTGGCTTGCCTGCGATGGCATCACCTCAGTCTGGCTGATGCACCGCGGCGTCTGCATCGCGGGCAAGCCCGACTCCCACATGGGATCTATGTTGTTAGCTGCCTTTGAGGCAGGTGCTCATAAAGGTTTTACGCGCATCGCCAGCCAACGCCTTGGTTTTCGCCGAGGCATTGCAGTCTTTCATTTTCTGCTGCTGTGGGGTCAGGGTCTTGGCATCGTTGGCAGCTGGCGCCGACAGGCAGGTCTTCATAAAGGCCTTGCGGTCATCACCTTTGAGCGTCTTGGTGGTCGCTTGTGCATTGCAGGTGGTCATTTTATTTTGCTGGGCTGTGGCAGCGAAGCCTTGGGAACACAGCAGCAGGCCCATCATCAACAACGGAATACGCAGCATCTTCATGGAGTTTTCTCCCTGTTACCGCACCAAAGGGGCACGGCCTACGCAGCAGTGTAGTCAAAACCTGTTACATCTTCAGCGTCCGCGAATATTCGACCGTCGGTACTGCTCCGGGGTGCAGCCGGCGTGACGCTGGAACATGGCGATAAACGCCGAGGCCGTGCTGTAACCCAAGTCAAAGGCTACATGTTGCACGCTGCGGTCGCTGTCCAGGGCTTCGATGGCGGCAAGATAGCGCAGGCGCTGGCGCCATTCGCCGAAGCTGATGCCCAGCTCGCGCACAAATTGGCGTGCCAAGGTGCGCTCACTCACATGCACCTGCTCCGCCCACTGCGCCAGCGGGCGATTGTCGCCAGGGTCGGCCTGCATGCCTTCGAGCACGCCGAGCAGCCCGGGGTGGCGCGCGTAAGGCAGAAAGCAATCATGCATCGGTGCCTGTTTGAGCTGGTCCACCAGCACCTGGGCCAGGCGTATATCGGCCTCACTTTGAGGAACATTGACGTCACGCTGGGCAAAATCGCTGAGGATCGCCTTGAGAATGTCACTGATCGCCAAGGTGCACGGCGCCTGCGGGAGTTGCGCGCACAATGCCGGGGCCAGGCCCACGGAGCGATACACAATCGCCTGGGCGTTGTAGGAGCTGTGCTCGGTATTGGGTGGGATCCACACCGCGTACTGCGGAGGCGACATAAAGCGGCTGCCGGCCACCTCCATGCGCATCACGCCATTGGCCGAATAGTCCAGCGAGCCCCAGCCATGCCGGTGCGGCGTACACTCGGTGTCGGGCGCAAATTCGGAGTAGCGGAAGTAGACCGGACTCGGCAGGCTGCGAAAATCCGCGAGGCGTACGGTGTGTCTGGCCATATTGTCTGGATACAAAGGTCGGTTGTCTGGATCGCAGTATAGGCTTCTATCCAGACAGGGGGATAATCGCGGCTCATCAACACACCTGGTTTCTTTCGATGCAATACGCGTACCCCCTGCTGGCCATCTTTATCTGGGCCGGCAACACCGTGGTCAACAAACTGGCCGTGGGCTCGATCTTCCCCGCAGAAATCGGCTTTTACCGCTGGTTGCTGGCGGCATTGCTGTTTACCCCATTCATGCTCAAGCCGGTGCTGGCCAACTGGGCGCTGATCCGCCCGAACCTGGGCAAGATCTTCATCCTCGGCGTGCTGGGCATGGCGGTGTATCAAAGCCTGGCCTATTACGCCGCGACGCTGACCAGTGCCACCAACATGGGCATCATCCTGTCGCTGATGCCGTTGATGTCGCTGACCGCTGCCATCATCAGCCTCGGCCAACGCCTCACCTTCGGCGCGCTGACCGGCGCAGTGCTGTCGTTCGCAGGCGTTGTCGTAGTGGTATCAGCCGGCAGCCTCGGCGCGTTACTGCAACACGGGCTCAACCTGGGTGACGCCATGATGCTGTTCGCCACCCTGGCCTACGCGGTCTACAGCACCCTGCTGAAAAAATGGCATTTGCGCCTGCCGCCGCTGGTGTTGCTGTATTTGCAGATACTGGTGGCGGTGGTGGTGCTGTTTCCGCTGTTCCTGTTCTCGGCCAAGGCCGGCTTGAGCTGGGCGAATATCCCACTGGTGCTGTACGCGTGCCTGCTGGCGTCGATGCTGGCGCCACTGGCGTGGATGCACTCGGTGAAACACCTGGGGCCAAGCCGCACCACACTGTTTTTCAACTTGCTGCCGTTGATTACCGCATTGATTGCGGCGGTGGTGCTGAAGGAAAAACTGGCGATGTATCACTTGGTCGGCGGCTTGCTCACCTTGGGTGGGGTGATTTTGTCGGAGCGTTGGATTACGCCGGTGCGCCGTGAGGTTGGCGTCGCCTGACAGATCGCTATCGCAGGCAAGCCAGCTCCCACATTCGACCGGGTTCCAACTTTGGAATGGGGCCAACTGTGGGAGCTGGCTTGCCTGCGATGAACGATAACCCGGTCTCCCTGTTAAACCCCAGCCGCCTTCAGCCGCCGCGCATGCTCGACAAACAACCGGATCGGCTCCGCACCTTTGCCCACCAACCCCAAGGATTGGTTGACGATATCGAAGTGATCCAGGGCGTAGTCATCGCCGATGACCGTGCCCAGGTGCGAGCTGTAGCGCCCGACCATGCCGTCACACTGGCCCTTCTCGCGCACAAAGCTGCGGGCGAACAACCGGCAACTGCGATTCGTGCCGTCCAGCAGGTTGCGCCCACGATCGGTCTTGCCCGGCTGCAAGGTGCCGGACCACGAGTAATAACGCACGCCATTGACCACTTCGGCGCCCTGCCCGCCCCAGGTAGCGGGCAGCCCTTGAGGATACTGGCGGTTAAACAACGCCACACCGGCACTGGTCAGCGAATGGTGCGAAGCCTCTAGATCGGCCTTGAAGCGCGGGCCGCGATAGCCGGTTTCCAGCAGGCCCATCCACCAGGCAACCAGGTGAAACACCGCGCTCATCAGCCTGCCTTTCACGCTGTCAGCCGGGTAATGGGCGTGGATATGGTCCGCCAGCTCCGAGCCATGGTTGGGGCCAGCCACCGACGTCACTGACGCCACCCACTCCGGGCGCCTGGCGGCGGCATAACGCGCGGTGAGCGCGCCCTGGCTATGGCCGATCAGGTTGACCTTGTCGGCGCCGGTCTCGCGACGAATCTGCGCAATGTGTACCAACAACTGCTCGCCACGCACCTCGCTGGAATCCAGCGGCGCCACCTGAACCGCAAATACCTGCGCCCCACCCGCCCGCAGCGCCGGGACAATCCCGTACCAGTAAGGGAAAAAGCCTACGCGCACAAAGCCCAGCATGCCGGGTACCAGCACCAGGGGGTAACGCGTGGCGAGGGAATCGGGCATAGGGCGAACATCCTGGTAGGGGAAGCGATAACGCCATCCTAGACCACCCGACATGACTGCCCCATGACTGTGCCGTTTAGAAGTGTCCGGTCAGGCGGTGTGAAATCCGATAAAACTTTTTGCGCTGCCCGGGACTCACAACTTGGAGTGATCACGCCGACAGAGCGTGGCGCAAAACCGGATTAGCACCAGGAGATTGAGATGACCCAAGCAAACTTGACCGACGTTGCAACCCTGCGCAGCCGCGCCCGCCAGCACGTCGAGAACGGTGCCGTGACCGAAGGCTACGACGCCGACCGTGAGGAAATTATCCGCCTGCTCAATGAGTCGCTGGCCACTGAACTGGTCTGCGTGTTGCGCTACAAGCGTCACTACTTCATGGCCAGCGGCCTGAAAGCCAGTGTCGCGGCCGATGAGTTCCTGGAGCACGCCACCCAGGAAGCAGAACACGCCGACAAACTGGCCGAACGCATCGTGCAGTTGGGCGGTGAGCCGGAGTTCAACCCCGACCTGCTGTCGAAGAACTCCCACGCTCAATACGTGGCCGGCAACACCCTGAAGGAAATGGTCTACGAAGACCTGGTGGCCGAGCGGATCGCGGTGGACAGCTATCGCGAAATCATCCAGTACATCGGTGATAAAGACCCGACTACACGTCGAATCTTCGAAGACATCCTGGCCCAGGAAGAAGAACACGCCGATGACATGGCGGATATTCTGCAGGACCTGTAACGCGCTTCACCGCTGAACCCCATGTGGGAGCGGGCTTGCCCGCGATAACAATCTAACAGTCAGTGCCTGTATCGACTGTTACAGCGCTATCGCAGGCAAGCCAGCTCCCACATTTTTTTGCGCCGGGTCCTGATCGTTCCCACGCTCCGCGTGGGAATGCATCCAGTGACGCTCTGCGTCACATCACCTTTAGGAGCGGACGCTTTACTTAACGGTTTTCGGCGCCTTGCCTTCCTTCATCTGTTGCAGCAACGGTGCGCACTGGTTGGGCTCGTCACCGCTCGGAGCGACCAACGCCAGCAACCCGGCCGCCGGGCCGGCGATTACGCCCAGCGCGACCATGCCGGCACCCCGCAACATCAGCGGCACGGCCTTTACACCCGCATTAGGCTTGATAAACGGGCCATTGACGTACAACGGTGAACGCAGGGAGAACAAGCGAAAGCCCTTGGACTCTGGCGTGATGGTCAAGTCCAACTGCTCGGTCGCCATGTTCGCCGTGCCATCGATATAGATAATCGCGTTCTCGGTATCGAACACAAACAGCCGCGTCGTCGCCAAACCCGTCTTGATGCCAAAGTCTGCCGCCGCGCAGTTGATCTTCACTTCCTTGTCGCCAAACAAGCGGCCCACCACGTAGTTGCCCACGTTGAGCCCGGCAATTTCCATCAGGCCGCGGCTGATGGCGCCGTCATTGATCAGCATTTTCAGGTCACCGTTGGAGGTGCCCAACAAGGCCGCCACGGAGTTGCCGCGCCCGGAAATATCAGCGTCGCCGTTGAGCTCACCAAAGCTGGTCTTCATCGGTTCGAACGTCGGGAACAACTGCTTGAGCTTGAAGTTACGCGCGGTCAGCTTGGCGCGGCCTTCCATCGGCGTGATGCGCCCGTTCAAGCGAATCTGCGCATCCAGCTTGCCACCCGCCACGCCAAAGCGCAGGGGTTGCAGGCTCAGCTCGCCATCGTTGAGAACCAAGTGGGTGTAGAGGTCGGTGAACGGCAAGTCGGCGCTGTGCACGATACGTTTGCCGGTGAATTCCACGTCGGCGTCCATGTCGCGCCAGCGCTCGGTGCGG
The DNA here is from genome assembly GCF_013385245.1 of Pseudomonas sp. IPO3747. NCBI lineage: Bacteria > Pseudomonadati > Pseudomonadota > Gammaproteobacteria > Pseudomonadales > Pseudomonadaceae > Pseudomonas > Pseudomonas sp. IPO3747. The sequence continues at coordinate 517,118 of NZ_JACAQL010000009.1, read as the reverse complement.
AACTCTTCCACCGGCAGCACTTTGGTCGCCGGTTGCTTGCTCTCGCCACCACGGGCCTTTTGCTTGGCGTTGGAGTCGGCACCGATCAACGGTGCAAGGTCAGTCATCAGCAGTTGGTTGGACACCAGCGTACCGCTGAGCTTGGGGCGTGGCTGGCTGGCGACGTAGCTGAGGTTGCCGTGGATATCACTGTTGCCGATCTTGCCGTTGAAGTTTTCATAGGTGAATGACGCGCCGCTGGCCTCATGCAGCTTGGCGATCAGATGGCCGTCGGTGGAATAGGCCGGAGAATCGGGCAGCGTCACGCCGGTCAGCGGGTAAAGGTTGCCCAGGCTACTACCGGACAGTTTCAACCGCAGGTCCAGGGCACCCAGGTTCAGCGGATCGGTCAGGGTGCCGGCCAGTGCGATGCTGGTGTCGGCGATTTTCACTTGCGCTTGCAGCGGGAACGGCTTGGCCGCGTCCTGCAAGGCCAACAGCCCGCCTATCTTGCCGGTGCCATCGAGTTTCTGGCCGTGGTACTGGCCTTTGACCTTGAGGCCGAATGCGTAGTCCTGCGGCGCCGAGCCTTTTTCCAGGGCCTTCTTGGCATCCGCGTCGCCGACGATTTCACCGAAGGGAATCGGCTTGCCAAGCAGGTCGATGATCACATCCAACTGGGTCTTGAGGGTTTGGTCGTCGAGGGTCACGTGGCCCTTGTCGAAACCGATGGAGCCGATGTCCACCACCCAGCTGGAAGGCTCGGCGTTGGGGTCTTTGGGGTCGAACTTGAAGGTCCAGTTGGCGCGACCGTCGGCAAGGCGCTGCAAGTCGGCGCTTGGCTCGGTGAGGTCGATACGCGGGATCACCACGCGCTGAGCCAACAGCGCCAGGGGCGAGATGCGCAGCTCAACGCGTTTGAGCGTGACCATCTGCGGTTTTTTTGACCAGTCCGGGTTGCCCAGGGTCAGGTCTTCGGCAATCACGTGCGGCCACGGCACCCAGGCACGCCAACCGCCTTCATCGGCCTCGCGCGCCCACACCACGGCGAGGTTGCCATTAATGGCAAACGGGCGATGCAATTCTTCGGAGACCTTGGCATTGAGCGGCGGCTTGATGCGGTTCCAATCAAAGAACACCAGCACCAAGACCACGATAGCGATTAACACAGCGAAGCTGGCGCAGCTCCAAACCACGATTTTACGAGTGCGCGTCATTGCACAGGACTCCTCAACACAGATAGCAAAACTAAAGCTTATAAGGCTACGACTGGCAAACCGCCGGGGGGTTTAACCCGATCAGCGATTTAGTCGCAAAAAGCCACATTCCTGATCGACCAGACAGTTTTCATCATCGACAGCGCACCATTGTTACCCAGGTTCGTGTCGAAAATACCCACCACGGTGCAAAAGCGCGGGCTTGAGAGGCGCGTTCTAGAGCCTCTGCGGGGAACAATCAATTCTGTTGATTATTACCATTGTGTTTATGAACTTTTATATCGACTTCTCGAGAGTAACATTAGCCCTGTACCCACTTTATCGCCCTCCCAAGGAGCAACCCATCATGAAACGCCAAGTACTCGCTACTGTTCTGCTGTCGGTCCTGGCTTCCAGCGCATTTGCCCTGCCAGCCGCTGAACAAGCTACCCCACAGAACAAAGCTCAAGCCGTTCAGTCGAGCCAGACCCTGGCCCGCAGCGGTTCGCAAGAAGACGAAAACCGTGACTACGCCAAAGGCGCCGTTGCTGAAAACGGTCGCAACCGCCTGGAAGAGAAAGGCCTGGTAGAAGGTGGCGCTGAACAAGCCAACAAACGTGCTTACACCGAAGGCGTTGCTGAAGGTGGCCGTGATCGTCTGGAACAAAAAGGCCTGGTAGAAGGCGGTGCTGAGCAAGCCCACAAACGCGCTTACACCGAAGGCGTTGTTGAAGGCGGTGCTGACCGTCTGCAAGAACTGCATCAAGCACAGAGCTAACCCCGTGGTGGCCGAGAAAAAAGCCCGATCTGAAGATCGGGCTTTTGCTTTTATCTGACGCTTATCTGAACTGCATCACACCCCAACATCCCGCCAAGTTCGACGTAGCTGAAGCTGTTTTGCTAGAGTGCGTCGCTGTACTTGCCGACAAAGCCCGCCCGCCGATGCTGCCCCGCGCCGAACAGAAGCAACAGACCCGCCTCGCCTTGATGGACGCAGCCCGCCATCTGATGGAGTGTGGCCGTGGGTTCGGCAGCCTGAGCCTGCGCGAAGTGGCCAAGACCGCCGGGATTGTGCCGACCGGGTTCTATCGTCACTTTGAGGATATGGACCAGCTGGGGCTCGTGCTGGTCAGTGAAGTCGGCCAGACCTTCCGCGCCACCATTCGCCTGGTCCGTCACAACGAGTTCGTGATGGGCGGCATCATTGATGCCTCCGTGCGGATCTTTCTGGACGTGGTTTCAGCCAACCGTTCGCAATTCCTGTTCCTGGCCCGCGAACAATACGGTGGCTGCCTGGCCGTGCGCCAAGCCATCGGGGCGCTGCGTGAAGACATCACCAGCGACTTGGCTGCCGACCTTACGTTGATGCCCAAGCTCCAGCACCTGGATGCCGACGGCTTACATGTGATGGCCGACCTGATCGTCAAGAGTGTATTCGCCACCCTGCCCGACATCATCGACCCACCGGCCCAGGCCCTGCCTGCCCACCTTACGCCCCAGGCGAAAATCACCCAGCAACTGCGCTTTATCTTTATCGGCCTCAAGCATTGGCAAGGGCTGGGCAGCACCGAATAAGCCCGGTCAGCCCGCCGTGTGGAAGCGCTTGGCGGTGGTGTAGTGCTTTTTCCAGTAGCTGTTGCTCAATGAATCGATACGCACGCGTTTGCCGGTACTGGGCGAGTGGATGAATTTGCCCTTGCCGATATAAAGGCCGACATGGCTGACCTGTCCGCGCCCATTGCCTTTGAAAAATACCGCGTCGCCGGGCTTGAGCGCCTCGCGCTGAACAGTCGCGGCGCTTGATCGATGCATTTCTGTGGTGGTGCGCGGCAGGCGGATATTGGCTTCGGTCTTGAACAGGTAGACCAGGAAGCTGCTGCAATCAAACCCCTGGTTAACCTTGGTACCGCCGCTTTTATACGGCGTGCCGAGCAGCTCATGGGCACGATCGATCACGTTGTCGATGGTGGCGGAGGGTTCGAAGGCCACAGGCGCTTTTAAATTGGCCGAGGCCGGTATGACGGCGCAGGACAAGCTGAGAATAAGTGAAACCAAAAATACTTTGAACATGATCGGCGTCGCAGTGGATTAAACACGGCGCACATCGTAATGAAACAGCGCGTAACTTTTTGAACGGCAAATCCTTCAATCACGTAGGACAAATCCTAGAAAAATCCAGTGCGAAACAGATGAAGGAAATTTCATCCTTTACGCAACGGTTCTCAACGAAAAGCGCCCCCATCCAGTGCTATAAATCCAATAGCGCACCAATTTGAAGCGCGACAGCCATTGGCTGACGCCCTATTCGGTGGCATGTCCGTGCTTGCCTACAGGGATTTCCCGCCCATACACACGGTTGGCAAGCCCCTTGCTCTAGCTCATTTATCGCTCATAGCTGGAAGCCTCCTGATGCTGGTGATCCACCGCCGAATCGCCCCCCAAGCCCTCTGGGCCGCCGAACTGCTGCTGAACTTCGAAGCCCGCAGCAAAAGCCGCCTGCGCTGTTTCAGTGCCGACGGCGAAGACGTCGGCCTGTTTCTGGAGCGTGGCCAGCCGCCGCTGCACGATGGCGAATGCCTGCAAGCGGAAGACGGGCGCGTGGTACGCGTGGTCGCCCGCCCTGAACAGCTGCTGCACGTGACCTGCAGCAACGCCTTTGAACTGACCCGCGCGGCGTATCACCTCGGCAACCGCCATGTGGCCTTGCAAGTCGGCGACGGCTGGCTGCGCCTGCTCGATGACTACGTACTCAAAGCCATGCTCGAACAGCTCGGCGCCACCACGCAAACCCTCGAGGCTCCGTTCCAGCCGGAACACGGTGCCTATGGCGGTGGCCATCATCATTCGCGTCATGGCGATGAAGACTTCAATTACCCGCCCAAACTGCACCAGTTCGGCGTGCGTCTATGAACCCAGCCTGGGCGCTGTTGCGTCTGGCCAGTCCGCAATTGCCGATTGGTGGCTACAGCTATTCCCAAGGCCTGGAGATGGCGGTGGATAACGGCCGCGTCAATGATGCAGCCAGCGCCCGGCGCTGGATCAGCGACCAGTTGCTGCTCAACCTCGCCCGTTTTGAAGCGCCGCTGTTGCTCGCCCATTGCCGCGCCGCCGCCGAACAGGACTGGCCGCATTTGGCGCAGCTGTGCGAAGAGCACCGCGCCAGCCGCGAGACCCGCGAGCTGTATCAGGAAAGTCGCCAAATGGGCTATTCCCTGCAACAGCTGCTCAACGGTTTACCGGAGCTGGACGACGCCGCGCGCCACTTTCTGGCCCAACGTGATGAACCCCACCTGGCCCTGGGCTGGGCTTTGGCCGCCCGCGCCTGGCATATCAACCCCGATGACGCCCTGGCCGCGTGGCTGTGGAGCTGGCTGGAAAACCAATTGGCGGTGCTGATGAAAACCCTGCCGCTGGGCCAGCAAGCCGCCCAACGCCTGACCAGCCAATTGCTGCCCCTGTTGCAACAAGCCCAGCAGGACGCGGCACGCATCGACCCTCCCCATTTCGGCAGCGCCGCGTTCGGCCTGTCCCTGGCGTGTATGGCCCATGAGCGCCAATACAGCCGCCTGTTCCGTTCCTAGGAGACCTACATGAACACACAACCTTTGCGTGTCGGCATCGGCGGCCCAGTGGGCTCCGGCAAGACCGCCCTGACCCTGGCGCTGTGCCTGGCGCTGCGCGACCGCTACAACCTGGCGGTGGTCACCAACGATATCTACACCCGCGAAGACGCGGATTTTCTGGTGCGCAACCAGGCACTGGCGCCCGAGCGCATCATCGGCGTGGAAACCGGCGGCTGCCCGCACACGGCGATTCGTGAAGATGCCTCGATCAACCTCGAAGCGGTGGACCAACTCAACCGCCGCTTCCCCGGCCTGGACCTGATCCTGGTGGAGTCCGGCGGCGACAACTTGTCGGCCACGTTCAGCCCGGAACTCTCGGACCTGACCATCTACGTGATCGACGTGTCTGCCGGTGACAAGCTGCCGCGCAAGGGCGGGCCCGGTATTTGCAAATCCGACTTGCTGGTCATCAACAAGATCGACCTGGCGCCCCTGGTCGGCGCCTCGCTGGAACTGATGAACAGCGACACCACACGCATGCGCAACGGTAAGCCCTTTGTGTTCAGCAACCAGAAAACCGGCATCGGCCTGGATGAAATCGTCGCCTTTATCGAACGTCAGGGTTTGCTGACTGCAGCCTGATCACACCCCCAAAAGGAGCCTGTATGGGACTCAACAAAATTCTTGCAACCGCCGCCCTGCTGCTGGCACCGGCCCTTGCCTTCGCTCACCCCGGGCATGGCGATAATGGTCTGGTGGCCGGTATCAGCCACCCATTGGGCGGTATTGATCATTTACTGGCCATGGTCGCAGTCGGGTTGTGGGCCGCGCAGCAACAAGGCAAAGCGCGCTGGGCACTGCCTTGCGCGTTTGTCGGCACCATGCTGGTGGGCGGCCTGCTCGGCTTTGAAGGCCTGGAACTGCCGGCGCTGGAAAGCGGGATTGCTGCCTCGGTACTGGCGCTGGGCTTGGCGGTAGCGCTGGCAGTGCGGCCGCCGTTGTTTGTGGCGGTGGCGGCGACGGCGTTGTTTGCGCTGTTCCACGGCGTGGCGCACGGCCTGGAGCTGCCGGACATGTCCAGCCCGTGGGCGTATGCGGCCGGCTTTGTGGCCGCGACGGCGGCGCTGCATGCTGCCGGGTATGCGGTGGTGCGTTTCCTGCCGGCTGCTGCGGCGCCGCTGGTACGGGTTGCCGGGGCAGCTTCGGCGGCAACCGGGGTTTGGTTGCTGGCGGGCTGATTTGCGTCGCTGCTGAGGCACCCATCGCAGGCAAGCCAGCTCCCACCTTTGACTGTGTTCACAGATCCAAAGGTGGGAGCTGGCTTGCCTGCGATGGCGGTGGCACAAACACCACAGAACTCAAGCCTGCTACCATGCGCGCCTACACCTCTGCCGTGACGACGCCAGCCGATGCCCATCGCTTCCCAACCTTCCTTGAATGCCGTGCTCACGCACTTCCACACCCTGATCGTGCCGCTGTGGCAAGGCCCGGGCTGGAACGCCGACTTGGCGTTGCCCTACGAGGCCGTGGACGCCAATCACCAGCCATTGCCCCCGCAACGCTACCGCGCCATGGCCTGCGCCCGGCAGTTGTACCTGTTCGCCAGCCTGATCGGCGAGCCGGGTGCAGCGTTTGCCGAAGAGCGTGCAGCGGCGCTGTTTCGTTCGCTGCAACGGCATTTTCATGATGCCGAACACGGCGGTTGGTTTTACAGCATCGACGCCCACGGCAAACCGCTGGACAAGCGCAAAGACCTCTACACCCACGCTTTCATCATCTTCGCCTGCGCCCACTATTGGGCCAAAGTCCGCGAGCCGTTGGTGGAGTCGGTACTCGATGCGGCCCTGGCCGTGGTCGCCGAACGTTTCGCCACCGGCGACGGCCTGTACGAAGCCGTATTGGAGCGCAACTGGTCATCGCTCAAGTCCGGCCCACTGCAAAACCCACTGATGCACCTGGCCGAAGGTTTCCTCGCCACCCTGGCCGTGCGTGAAGACGCGATCACCCAGGATGCGTTGCTGGACCTCGCCACCGCCCTGCAGAAGCGCTTCATCGACCGCCAGCACGGCGTGATGATGGAAAAACCGCTGGGCGCTGTGGATAACTGGTTTGAGCCAGGACACCAGTTCGAGTGGTTCTTTTTGCTCGACTCTTCAGAGGTACTGCGCGGCACACCCTTGCATGCCTCGCTGACGCGGGCATTTGCCTATGCAGAGCTTAAGGGTGTGGATAAGTTAAGTGGCGCGGTCAGCGGCATGCTCGCGCTGGATGGCAGCGTGCGCGACGGCACGCAACGGATCTGGGCACAGGCTGAATACCTGCGGGCGCTGACCTTGCGGCCGGGCAGTGAAGCGGTGTTGCAACGCCAATTGCTGGCGCTGCAGCAGAACTTTTTGCATGAGAAAGGCTGGCATGAATGCCTGGATGCCAAGGGCGCAGTGAGCCGGCGGGATATGCCGTCGACTACACCGTATCACTTGGCGACTTGCTATCAGGGGCTGATCCAGCATCTGGGTTGACCTTTAGTGCCTCATCGCAGGCAAGCCAGCTCCCACATTTTGATGTGTGAACACAGTCAAATGTGGGAGCTGGCTTGCCTGCGATAGCGGTCTACCTGACTGTCATGCAATCCACTTGCGATCCCCAGTAAAACTGATCGTCAACCAACGCGCCGCATCCGGCGTACCCAACCCTGTGGATATCTCCTCGCGCAGCCCATCAAGCGTCGCCACGTTATCTACCGGGTAATTGGCCGGCAACACCACATGAATCTCGATAAACCGCGCCCGCCCGTGCTTTTGCACGTAAGACACGTAGTCATCAAAACCGTGCCTGGCCTGGGCGGCATCCATCACTTCGCGCACTTTGTCATCCAAGTGGTCCGGGGCAATGCCCAGCACCTCACGCAACGCCGGGCGCAGGATCTTGAACGCCGGCGCCAGCATGCTCAGGGCCAGCAGAATCAGGATCAATGGGTCGACATACACCGCCCACTCGCCATAGCCCTGGGACTTGAGCAACAGCGCAGCGAGGAAGCTGATCAGCAAGCCCACCGACAGCATCGCGTCCACCAGCCAACTGATGTTGTCGAACTGGATCAGTGAAGATTTGAGCTCGCGATTGCGATAGCGCACGTAGAAGAAGTAGGCAAACTCGACAACGGTAAACACTGCCGCGTAGACGATCACCAGTCCCAACTCAATCTCACGCCCGCCATTGATGATGCCGAACACACCGTTGAGAAACGCGTAGATCGCGATCAACAACAGGAAGCTGCCTTCGATCAGCAGCACCATCGGCTCCAGGTGCCAGTAGCCGAACTGGAAGCGCTCGTTGCTTTTCTTGGCGATCAGCTTGGCCGTGATCAGCATCAGCACCTTGATGGCGGTGGCGATCAGCGAGAAAAAGCCGTCGAATAGAATGGACTGGGCGCCAGATATCACACCCGTGACAATCCCGGCGATCGCGACCGCGAACATCAGAATCGTCGATTGTTTGAGCAGTGCCTGCTCACCTCGGTTACTCACATTTCCTCCCGTCAAAACCTTTAAACCGCACAGTGCGGAGGGGTTTTCAGGAGTGGAGTGTACCTTATGTCCTGTTTTGGCCGATTTGACGCCTTCTGAGACACTGGAAAACCTTGTGGCGAGGGAGCTTGCTCCCGCTGGGGCGCGAAGCGGCCCTAAGATTTTGGGGCCGCTGCGCAGCCCAGCGGGAGCAAGCTCCCTCGCCACAACAACAACAACAACAACAACAATCAGTTTCAGCCCTTGGCCCCACGCTCAATCGCAAACCCAGCCCAGGTCTGGCTCACCGGCATCAGCTCCAACCGGTTGATGTTCACGTGCGCCGGGGTATTCATCACCCAGAAGATCGTGTCGGCAATGTCCTGCGGCTGGATCGGCTCGGCACCGGCATAGGTCGCGTCATAACGCGCCTGGTCACCGCCAAAGCGCACCAGCGAGAACTCGCTCTCACACAGGCCTGGCTCGATGTTGGTCACGCGCACGCCAGTGCCTTGCAGGTCGCAACGCAGGTTCAGCGAGAACTGCTTCACGAACGCCTTGGAGCCGCCGTACACGTGGCTGCCCGGGTAAGGGTAGTTACCGGCGATGGACCCCAGGTTGATGATGCCGGCGCCACGGCCGTGGGCGATCAGGCGCGGCAACAGCAGGTTGGTGGTGGTCAGCAGGCCTTTGATGTTGGTGTCGACCATGGTTTCCCAATCGTCGAGGCTGCACTTGGGCGCAGGGTCGGTGCCCACGGCCAGGCCGGCGTTGTTGATCAGCCCGCGCAACTTGGCGAACGACGGCGGCAGGTTGGCGATGGCCTCCTCCATACCCTTGCGGTCACGCACGTCCACCACCAGGCCATGCACTTCGGTCTGCTTGGAAAGCTCTTCGACCAAGGCATTCAAACGGTCAGCACGACGGCCGGTAAGCACCAGTTTCCAGCCAGCGTCGGCAAAACGACGGGCGCAAGCTTCGCCAAAACCAGAGGTGGCGCCAGTAATAAACAGCGTGTCGGACATGGTGTTCTCCTTGCGGGCATCGGAAAAAAAACAGCCAGCAGAATGCCCTTACGCCGCGATTGCAGCAACCGCTAAGCGCATAACTTCATACACGGCTGGTTGTTTTTTGATCACTTCAGGCAAAGCCTTATAGAACGTGGCGTGCAGCCATATGCACGCAGGTTATCCACAACTGCGCCCACAGTCTTTGGGGGCAAGTGTAAAAAGCGCCAAGCCGCTCTATACAAGGCTTGCAGGCGATTTCAGAAAGTTTTTTGCTTGACCTTGGCCAAGGCGTATGTAGCCCAATGGCAAGAGGGAAAATCCGAACGATGGCTCCAGGCCAGTCATTCCGGCCTCTGCGGCCGTCTTTCCAGAGTTTAGTCACAGACTTATCCACAGGCTGTTCCGACATAAATCAGTCATATACCTGTGTCTTTAAACAGGTTGACAAAGCCCTCGGCAGGCCAGCAAAAACCGGCTGATCAATAAACAACCACCACGCTGCAAGCCACGGTTTTAAAGGCTTGCAGCCAGCTACTCCCACGTTACCCACAGCCGGTTCCACAGCGGATGGGGACAAGTCAAAACTGTGACAAAACAGGGATTTGCGGCGGCTATATGTCGCGCTTTGGAGGGTCTCTGGATTTGTTTTCCACAATTTGGCGGGAGCACTGAAAACACCCCAAAAACACCTGTGGATGATCGTTCCCACGCTCCGCGTGGGAATGCAGCAAAGGACGCTCCGCGTCCCCAAGCGTGACGCGGAGCGTCACAAGAGGCATTCCCACGCAGAGCGTGGGAACGATCAGGGGCAGGGATCAATGCCCGCCGAGGTAGGCGTTGCGCACTTCCTCATTCACCAGCAATTCCTTGCCGGTGCCCGTCAGGCGAATCTCGCCGTTGACCATCACATAGGCCCGGTCCGACAGGCGCAGCGCGTGGTTGGCGTTCTGTTCCACCAGGAAGATAGTCATCCCGGTGGCGGCCAGCTCGCGCAGTGTGGAAAAGATCTGCTTCACCACAATGGGCGCCAGGCCCAGGCTCGGTTCGTCCAGCAACAGCAGTTTGGGCCGGCTCATCAGCGCGCGGGCGATGGCGAGCATTTGCTGCTCACCACCGGACATGGTCATTGCGCGCTGGGTGCGCCGCTCCTTGAGCCGAGGGAACAGCTCGAACATGCGCTGCATGTCTTCCTGCGCATACTTGTCACCAATCGGGATGGTGCCCATCAGCAGGTTTTCCTCGACGGTCATGTCGGGGAACACCCGCCGCCCTTCCGGCGACTGCGCAATGCCGTTGGAGGCGATGTAGTGGGACGACTTGTGGGTAATGTCGACGCCGTTGTACAGAATTTGCCCGGACTCGGCGCGCGGCTGGCCGAAAATCGACATCAGCAGCGTGGATTTACCCGCGCCGTTGGAGCCGATCAGGCTCACGGTTTCGCCTTCGTTAATGTGCAGCGAGACTTTTTTCAGGGCCTGGATCGGGCCGTAAAACACGTCCAGGTCCTTCATTTCGAGGATAGGTGCACTCATACCAGCTCCTCTTCGTCTGCGCCCAGGTAGGCGGCAATCACTTTCGGGTCGTTGCGGATCGCGTCCGGGCCGCCTTCGGCGATCACGTTGCCGTGGTCGAGCACCACGATGTGGTCGGAAATACTCATCACCATGCCCATGTCGTGTTCGATCAGCACGACTGTCAGGTCGTGTTCGTCGCGCAGCAGGCGAATCATCGCGCTGAGGGCTTCGGTTTCCTGCGGGTTGAGGCCCGCTGCCGGTTCGTCCAGGCAGATGATCTGCGGCCGGGTGCACATGGCGCGCGCGATTTCCAGGCGGCGTTGCTGGCCGTAGGAAAGCTCACCGGCCAGGCGGTTGGCGCAGTCCACCAGGTCCACCACTTCCAGCCAATAGAAGGCGTGGTCGAGGGCATCGCTTTCGGCCTTACGGTAGCCCTTGGTATTGAGGATGCCCGCCAGCATGTTGCGGTTGACCCACATGTGCTGGGCCACCAGCAGGTTTTCCAGCACCGACATTTCCTTGAACAGGCGAATGTTCTGGAAGGTCCGCGCCAACCCTGCGCGGTTGACCAGGTGGGTGCCGCCGAACATCTTGTAGTACACGCGGCTGAAGAAGCTTTTTGGCGACACAAAGTCGACGGCCTTGAAGCGTTCGCCGAGCAACTGGATCACGTTGGTCTGCTTGCCACGAATGTTCAGTTCGATCTTGCCGCCGCTGGCTTTGTAGAAGCCGGTGAGGCAGTTGAACACCGTGGTCTTGCCCGCGCCGTTGGGGCCGATCAGGGCGAAGATCGAGTTGCGTTTGACCTTGAGGCTCACATCGCTCAAGGCCTTGATGCCACCGAAGTGCATCATCAGGTGTTCCACTGAGAGGACGACTTCTTTGCTCATGGCGCCACTCCTTTACGTGGGGTCACACCGGTTCGGCTGATGCGGATCAGCCCGCGTGGCCGCCAAATCATCATCACCACCATCAACACGCCAAACAGCAGCACGCGGTATTCGGAGAAGCTGCGCAGCAACTCCGGCGCGACGGTCAAGACGAACGCCGCAATCACCACACCGACTGTCGAACCCATGCCGCCCAACACCACGATGGCCAGGATCAGCGCCGATTCGAAGAAGGTAAACGACGACGGGTTGACGAAGCCTTGGTAGCTGGCGAAGAACACCCCGGCCAGACCCGCAGTCGAGGCCCCGATGGTGAACGCCGAAAGCTTGACCAGTACATGGTTCAGGCCCATGGAACGGCAGGCGATTTCATCTTCGCGCAAGGCTTCCCAGGCGCGGCCGACCGGCATACGGGTCAGGCGGTGCTTGATGTACAGCACGGCCAGTACCACCAGGAACAGCACGATGTAGATGAACATGAACTTGATGTTGGGGTTGTAATCGATGCCGAAGAACTCGTGGAACGGAATCCCGCCATCCTTGGCCTTGCGCCCGAATTCCAGGCCGAGAAAGGTCGGCGAAGGCACCGGCATACCGTTGGGGCCACCGGTGAACGACAGCCAGTTGTTGAGCACCAGGCGGATGATTTCACCAAAGCCCAGGGTCACGATGGCGAGATAATCGCCGTGCATTCGCAGCACCGGGAACCCGAGTATGCAGCCCGCCAGCGCGGCAGCGATGGCCGCCAGAGGCAACACACTCCAGAAGCCCAGGCCCAGGTATTGATAACCGAGCGCCAGGCCGTAGGCGCCGATGGCGTAGAACGCCACGTAACCCAGGTCGAGCAAACCGGCCAGGCCCACCACGATGTTCAGGCCAAGGCCGAGCAACACGTAGATCAGCCCGAGAATCACCACGGTCAGCAGGTACTTGTTGGCGAAGATCGGGAACACGATCGCGATCACGATCAGTGCCGGGATGATCCAGCGCAGCCGCGATTTGTAGTCCGGCGGCAACACGTGCACGCCGGAGCCACTGCTCTCGAAACCCTGCAGGATCTTCACGCCCTTGGGGGTTTGCAGGAACAGGCTCAAGGCAAAGCGCCCGGCCATCACGATGGCGACCAACGTGGCCACCCGCGCAGGCTCGAGGTTAAAGCTATACCCGTCGAGGACCACGCCGACAATCGGACCGAACACGATCAACGAAATCAGCCCGGCAAGGACCGTATCGACCACACTTTTCTTGATATCGATAGATTTGGCAGCAGACATGTTTACACCTTAGCCACGAGTGGGCGACCAAGCAGGCCCTGAGGACGGAAGATCAGAATCACCACCAGCAGGGAGAAGCTGAACACGTCTTTGTAGTCAGAGTTGATCAACCCCGAAAACAACGACTCGGAGATACCCAGGATGATCCCGCCCAACATCGCCCCAGGCAGGGAGCCGATGCCGCCGAGTACCGCTGCGGTAAATGCCTTGATGCCGATGATGAAGCCGGCATAGAAGTCGAAGGTGCCGTAGTTGAGGGTGATCAGCACGCCGGCCAGGGCGGCCATGGCGGCACCGATGACGAACACGTAGGAGATCACGCGGTCGGTGTTGATGCCCAGGATCGAGGCCATCTTGCGGTCTTGCTGGGTGGCGCGGCACATGCGGCCGAGCTTGGTGTATTTGATGATGTAGGTCAGCAGGCCCATGCCGAGAAACGCGGCCACCAGGATAAACACCTTGGTGTAGGTCAACTGCACGAAGCCCGTGCCGATATCGACGCGCCAGGCGCCGGCCAGCAGGGTTGGAATGCCTTGTTGTTTCGCGCCCTGAGCGATCTGCGCATAGTTTTGCAGGATCAGGGAGATACCGATGGCGCTGATTAACGGTGCCAGCCGGGTGGAGTTACGCAGCGGTTTGTAGGCGACACGCTCGATGACCCAACCGTACACGCCGGTGACGACCACGGTGAAGATCAGAGTGCCGAGAATGAGCAGCGGGAAGGATTCGATGCCGAAGTAAGCCAGCAGTGCCAGACTGATCGCCGCGAGGTAAGCGGAAATCATATAAACCTCGCCGTGGGCGAAGTTGATCATGCCAATGATGCCATAGACCATTGTGTAGCCGATGGCGATCAGGCCGTAGACCGACCCGAGGGTCAGGCCGTTGACCAGTTGCTGCAGGAAAATACCATCCATAACGCAATCTCACGCGGTGAGCACCTGCACACGGTTGAGTGCGCGGCGCTTCTGGAGGAAAAGACAGATATCGATATCAACACCACTCCCTGTGGGAGCGGGGCCCTGTGTGGGAGCTGGCTTGCCTGCGATTGCATCACCTGGGTATTACTGAAGTACCGAGGTGCCTGTATCGCAGGCAAGCCAGCTCCCACACAAACCCGCTCACACATGGGTTATGTGGCGCTCAGGCTTACTTCTGCTTTTCCAACTGGTGGTATTTGCCGTCTTTATCCCACTGGTAAACCACGTAGTCGGAGATTTTCAGGTCGCCCTTGGTATCCCAGGCTTTTTCGCCCATCACGGTTTTCACCGGGTGAGCCTTGAGCCACTTGGCGGCGTCTTCGCCCTTGTTGGATTTGGCGCCGTTGAAGCCAGCCGCCAGGGCCTGGATCGAGGCGTAGGCGTACAGGGTGTAGCCTTCTGGCTCAGTGCCGTTTTTACGGAACTCTTCCACCACGGTTTTGCTGTCTGGCAGCAGGCGCGGGTCGGCGCCGAAAGTCATGTACACACCATCCACGTATTGCTTGCCGCCAGCGGTGGCCACCAGTTCGTCGGTCACGACACCATCATCGGACATGAACTTGACGTCCTTGAGGCCGGCTTCACGAATCTGGCGAACCAGCGGACCGGCTTCCGGGTGCAGGCCGCCGAAGTACACGACGTCCGCACCAGTGGAGCGGATTTTGGTGACCAGGGCGCTGAAGTCTTTCTCGCCACGGGTCAGGCCTTCTTCCAGCACCGGCTTGACGCCGCGCTTGGTCAACTGGGCAGCAGTAGCATCGGCCAGGCCTTTGCCGTAGGTGTCCTTGTCGTTGATGACCGCGACTTTCTTGCCCTTGAGCACGTCGACAATGTAGTCGCCGGCCACGATGCCTTGCTGGTCGTCACGGCCACACATACGGAATACGGCACTCAGGCCACGCTCGGTAACCTGCGGGTTGGTGGAACCCGGAGTGATCATGATGATGCCCGCTTCGTCGTACACCTCTGACGCCGGGATGGTGTTGGAGGAGCAGAAGTGCCCGACCACGCCGATCACTTTGTCCTGGTCGGCCAGGCGGTTGGCCACGGCCACGGCTTGCTTGGGCTCACAGGCGTCATCACCGGCAACCAGTTTGATCTGCTCGCCGTTGATGCCACCGGCCTTGTTGATAACATCGGCTGCCGCTTGGGCACCCTTCATGTACTGCTCACCGAAAGCTGCGTTGGCGCCCGTCATCGGGCCTGCCACGCCAATCTTCACATCAGCTTGAACAAACGCAGAAACACCCAACGCCGCTGCAACGGCGAGGGCCAGAAAACCTTTCTTGTAAAACGTCTGGGACATGAGTGGTGCTCCGAGGTTTTTGTTTATTGGCACTACGAATTCGCGTCAAACTTTCACAGGAAAGCCCAGAGCAAGGCGCGTGCCATTACTTTTTTATTCTTCAAAAAGACACGGTGTCATTGTTATTACAGGCGTTTCGACTCCCTTTGCCAGTACGTGCAACCGTCTAGCATCGAAAGGTGCAACCAATGAATCCAAAAAGTACAACCCTGGCAGGTCGCACCTGCAACCGGATGCCTAAACGACAGTTCCTACAGCTGTAACAATGTGCGTAACGGAACTGCACATTTACAGTGCGTGATTGCTACGACTTGCACCAATACAGATTAGTAGCCTGCTAAGAAGATGCAGGCTTTTGACAGGTATTTCGCTGATCAGACCACGATCCGCAGGCATTGCCCGGCGTGATACAGCGAGAACCCCGCTTCATACAGGCAACTGCGCAGGCCCACTCCGGCGAGCGGTTGCATCGGCGCAAACGGGATCGGCAACGCCTGGGGATCCTGGTGACATAAGTAGTCGGCAAAGGCCTTGCCCACCACACTGCCCGTGGTCACGCCGCGGCCGTTATAACCGGTGACGGCGACCAGACCGGGGGCCGGCTCGAACAGGCGCATCAGGTGGTCCGGGGTGAAGGCGATGCAGCCGGTCCAAGTGCATTCCCACTGCACCGATTTGAGGTACGGGAAGTAATGCTGCTGCACCCGATCGGCCCACGCCTTGAGGAACCACGTCGGTTTCTGGTTGCCATTGCCCAGGCTGCCGAGCAACAAGCGGCCATCCGCGTCGCGGCGGATGCTGCTTAACACCTGGCGTGTGTCCCACGAGCCCTGCCCGCCGGGGAGGATATGTTGCGCGGCTTCGTCCGTCAGCGGGGCCGAGGCGACCTGGTAGTAGTAACCGGGAAAGAAGTTGCGCCGCAGCTCGGTCCATTCGCCTTCGGTATAGGCGTTGGAGGCGATCACCACTTGCGCCGCCTGCACTGAACCCTGGGCGGTCTGCACCGACCAGAGTGCACCTTGGCGTTCAAGTTGCGTGACCGGCGAATGATCGAACAGTTGCCCGCCAAGTCCCACAGCCGCATTCGCCAGGCCAGTGGTGTAGGCCATTGGGTTCAAGGTGCCGGCACGCCGGTCCAGCAGGGCGGCGGCGATCTTTTTGGTGCCGGTGGCCTGTTCGCACGCCTGGCCCGTCAGCAGCTCGACGGGGGCGCCACGGCGCTTCCACTGTTCTTCGCGACTGCGCAAATCCGCCTCGCCACGGGCGTTATGCGCCATGTGCAAGGTGCCCTCACGGCGCAGTTGGCAATCAATCTTGTATTTGTCGATCAGGCTGAACACCAGCGACGGCGCCGCGCCCAGCATGCGGTTGAGCTGGCTGCCCACCGCTTCGCCGAAACCCGCTTCGATCTCGTCCGGCGGGATCCACATACCGGCGTTGACCAGCCCGACGTTACGCCCCGAACCGCCATGGCCGGTGCGATGAGCCTCCAGCACGGCGACGCTTTTGCCTTGCTCCAGCAGGTGAATGGCGGCCGACAAGCCGGTGATACCGGCACCGATCACGCACACATCAACCTTGACCTCGCCCTTGAGCGCGGCGCGATCGGGCCGGCCTGGGGTGAGTTGTTCCCATAAACATGTTTCGCGTAGTGCCATTGCCAGACTCCGATGAGACCCAACAAACAACTATTGTTCTGAATTGCAAATGAGACCAAATGTGGGAGCTGGCTTGCCTGCGATAGCGGTGTATCAGCCACCACCGCTATCGCAGGCAAGCCAGCTCCCACATTGATCCCACTTCGACTTGGGGGATCAGTCGAAGGTGATGCCTTGGGCCAAGGGCAGCTCCAACGAGTAGTTCACGGTATTGGTCTGGCGACGCATATACCCGCGCCATGCATCCGAACCCGACTCACGCCCACCACCGGTCTCTTTCTCACCACCAAACGCGCCACCAATCTCCGCGCCGCTCGGGCCGATGTTGACGTTGGCGATGCCGCAGTCACTGCCCACCGCCGACATGAACTGCTCGGCTTCACGCACGTCGGTGGTGAAGATGCACGAGGACAGGCCTTGCGGCACGGCGTTATTCAGGCGCAAGGCTTCGGTGAAGTCGCTGTAGCCAACCACATACAGAATCGGCGCGAAGGTTTCGGTACACACCACGTCACTTTGCTCGGGCATCTCCACAATGGCCGGCGACACGTAGTAGGCATTCGGGAACTTGTCTTCCAGCTGGCGCTTGCCGCCGAACACCTTGCCGCCTTCGCTCAAGGCTTGCTCCAGGGCGTCCTGCATGTTCTCGAAGCCGTGCTTGTCGATCAGCGGGCCGATCAGGTTGCCTTCCAGCGGGTGGCCGATGCGCACTTTGGAATAGGCGGCTTTGAGACGGGTAACGATTTCTTCCTTGACCGACTCATGGGCGATTAAACGGCGCAAGGTGGTGCAACGCTGGCCGGCAGTGCCGACGGCGCTGAACAGAATGGCGCGCACGGCCATGTCGAGGTCGGCGCTTGGGCCGAGGATCATCGCGTTGTTGCCGCCCAGCTCAAGGATGCTGCGGGCGAAACGTGCGGCGACTTTCGGCGCCACTTCGCGGCCCATGCGCGTGCTGCCGGTGGCGCTGATCAGCGCAACGCGCGGGTCATCCACCAGCGCCGCACCGGCGTCACGGCCGCCAATGATCACTTGGCTGAGGTAGTCGGGGGCGCCGTCGAACTTCTTCAGTACGCGCTCGAACAATGCCTGGCAGGCCAAGGCGGTCAGCGGGGTCTTTTCCGAGGGTTTCCAGATCACCGCGTTGCCGCACACCAGCGCCAGCGTGGTGTTCCACGCCCACACGGCGACCGGGAAGTTGAAGGCGCTGATCACGCCGACCACACCCAGCGGGTGCCAGGTTTCACGCATGTGGTGGCCTGGGCGCTCGGAGGCGATGGTCAAGCCGTACAACTGGCGGGACAGGCCCACGGCGAAGTCGCAGATGTCGATCATCTCCTGCACTTCACCCAAGCCTTCCTGGGTGATCTTGCCGGCCTCCCACGACACCAACTCGCCCAGGTCGGCTTTATATTCGCGCAATACATCGCCGAACTGGCGCACCAGCTCGCCGCGACGCGGTGCCGGCACCTTGCGCCAGGCCTCGAATGCATGCTCGGCGCGACTGACCTGCTGCTCCACTTCAGCGGCACCTTCCCAGTGCACACTGCCGATACGGCTGCCATCAATCGGCGAATGCACGGGCTGTTTACCCGACTGGTACAGCGCCGGGTTTACCCCGAGACGGTCAAGCAATGCGGCAACCATGGGTCACTCCTTCAAACTCAAACAGAAAATTCGCGCCGCCACAGACACGGCGATCCAGACCTTATTTGTAGCTGGCCCAAGACTTGCCAACAAACGACGATTAGGCGAGATATCATTCCGTTTACTCATGCAAAGAATAAAAAGAGGCGTGCCGTGCTGAATAAAAGACATTTGCCCTCGATCACCGCCCTGCAGTGTTTCGAAGCCGCCACCCGCCACCTGAGCTTCACCCGCGCTGCCGAGGAACTGAACCTCACGCAAAGCGCGGTGAGCAAGCAGGTCGCGCAGCTGGAAGAATTGCTCCAACACCTATTGTTTCGCCGGGTGCGCCGCCGCTTGCAGATGACCCCGGCAGGGGATTTGTACCTGGTGGAAGTGCGCAAAATCCTCACGCAAGTGGAGATGTCCACCCACTACCTGCGCTCCCACGGCGGCGAGACCGAAGTGCTGCGCGTGTCCACGCCCTACACGTTCGGCGCGCGCTGGCTGGTGCCGCGCCTCAAGGGCTGGCGTTTGCGTCACCCGCAGATCCACCTGGACCTGTGCAACGAGCAGGAGCCGGACGAACTGTTGCAAGGCAAGGCCGACATGGCTTTCTACTTCGGCCAGCGTTCACGGCCGGGCACCGAGAGCCTGAAACTGTTCAGCGAAGAGTTGGTGCCGGTGTGTGCGCCAGAGAGCTTGCCTGCGCAGCCATTCACCGACCCCACGCAACTGAGCAACCTGGTGCTGCTGCAAAACGCCTCGCGACCGCAAGGCTGGCATGACTGGTTCGCCAGCCAGGGCTACCAGACCGAGCACAGCTACCACGGGCCGCGTTTTGATACCTTTTATATGTGCATTCGGGCGGCGCAGGTCGGCTGTGGCGTGGCCTTGTTGCCGCGCTTTCTGGTGGAGGAAGAGCTGGCCGAGGGCAAGCTGGTGATTCCCTGGCAGCATGCGATGCCCAGCCAGGATGCGTATTACCTGGCGTATCCCGAGCATTCGGCGGAGGTGCCCAAGGTGCGTGAGTTTGTGAAGTGGATGATGGAGCAGGTTTAGCTCTTTTTGGGCTGCACCACCGTCATCGCAGGCAAGCCAGCTCCCACCTTTGGAATGCATTTCAAGTGTGGGAGCTGGCTTGCCTGCGATGAGGCCAGTGGCCGCACTGAAAAAATCACTGGCAAAACCCTACAGGTCTATGCGCCACTAGCACCCTTCCTTAATTGTGCGTAAAGGCCGGCGCCCATCGCCGACCCGTCTGGAGATTCCCGTTATGAGCGAGAGTGTGTTTGCCGATCGCATCGTGCAGAACCTGCTCGACACCGACTTCTACAAGTTGACCATGATGCAGGCGGTGCTGCACAACTACCCGAACGTGGAAGTTGAATGGGAGTTTCGTTGCCGCAACAGTGAAGACCTGCGCCCGTACCTGGCGGAAATCCGCTACCAGATCGAACGCCTCGCCGAGTTGAGCCTGAGCCCCGACCAGTTGGGCTTCCTGGAACGCATCAGCTTTATGAAGCCGGACTTCCTGCGCTTTCTAGGGCTGTTTCGCTTCAACCTGCGCTACGTGCAAACCGGCATCGAGAACGGCGAGCTGTTTATCCGCCTGCGCGGGCCGTGGCTGCATGTGATCCTGTTTGAAGTGCCGATGCTGGCCATCGTCAGCGAAGTGCGTAACCGCTACCGCTACCAGACCGTCATCCTCGAACAGGCCCGCGAACAGCTGTACCGCAAATTCGATTGGCTGTCCGCCAATGCCAGCAGCGAAGAGCTCTCGGAGCTGCAAGTCGCCGACTTCGGCACCCGCCGGCGCTTCTCGTACCGCGTCCAGGAAGAAGTGGTCAGCGTGCTCAAGCACGACTTCCCCGGGCGTTTTGTCGGCACCAGCAACGTGCACCTGGCCCGCGAGTTCGACATGAAACCGCTGGGCACCATGGCCCACGAATGGATCATGGCCCACCAACAACTCGGCCCGCGCCTGATCGACAGCCAGATCGCCGCCCTCGATTGCTGGGTACGCGAATACCGTGGCCTGCTCGGCATCGCGCTGACCGACTGCATCACCACCGACGCGTTCCTGGGCGATTTCGACCTGTACTTCGCCAAGCTCTTCGACGGCCTGCGCCACGACTCCGGTGACCCGATTCAATGGGCCGAAAAAGCCATCGCCCACTACCACAAGCTCGGTATCGAGCCGATGAGCAAGACCCTGGTGTTCTCCGACAGCCTGACGCTGCCCAAGGCCCTGGAGATTTTCCGCGCATTGCGCGGTCGCATTAATGTCAGCTTCGGTATCGGCACCAACCTGACCTGTGACATTCCGGGTGTTGAACCGATGAGCATCGTGCTTAAAATGACTGCCTGTAATGGCCAGCCCGTGGCGAAGATTTCCGATGAGGCAGGCAAGACCCACTGCACCGACCCCAATTTTGTCGCCTATTTGCGTCACGTTTTTAAAGTACCTGCCCTTTCCAGCAAGGAGTGAATCATGCAAGCCGTACAGCGTGAGATTGCGCAGCAGCTCAAGGTCCAAGCACCGTTCAACGACCAGGCCGCCCTTGAGGCCGAAGTGGCGCGCCGCGTAGGGTTTATCCAGGACTGCCTGCGCAATTCCGGGCTCAAGAGCTTGGTGCTGGGCATCAGCGGCGGTGTCGACTCGCTGACCGCCGGCCTGCTGGCCCAGCGTGCAATGAAAGAACTGCGTGCCAGCACAGGTGATGAGGCGTACCGTTTTATCGCGGTACGCCTGCCCTACGAAACCCAGTTCGACGAACACGACGCCCAGGCGTCGGTGGACTTTATCGACCCGGACGAGCGCCACACCGTGAACATCGGCCCGGCGGTTAAATCCCTGGCCAATGAAGTGGCGGCGTTTGAAGGCAAGGCGGCGGTGTCGCGTGATTTCGTGCTGGGCAACACCAAGGCGCGCATGCGCATGGTGGCGCAGTACACCATCGCCGGCGCGGCCGGTGGCCTGGTGATCGGTACCGACCATGCAGCGGAAGCGGTGATGGGCTTTTTCACCAAGTTCGGTGACGGTGCCTGCGACCTGGCGCCGTTGAGCGGGCTGGTGAAGAACCAGGTGCGCGCGATTGCGCGGCACTTTGGCGCGCCGGAGTCGCTGGTCGAGAAGATCCCGACTGCCGACCTTGAAGACCTGTCGCCGGGCAAACCGGACGAAGCCTCACACGGCGTGACCTACGCCGAGATCGATGCGTTCCTGCACGGCGAGCCGGTGCGTGAGGAAGCGTTCAAGATTATCTGCGACACGTATCGCAAGACTGAGCACAAGCGCGTCATGCCCTTCGCGCCGTGAGGTAGACCGCAATCGCAGCGGTGCGACGATTCGACAAGCCAGCTCCCACACTTGACCGAGTTCCCCTGTTGGAAACCGGTCAAATGTGGGAGCTGGCTTGCCTGCGATGAACGATAACGCGGTGTTACTTGACTACCACAGTGCCTTTCATCATCGAGATGTGGCCCGGGAACGAGCAGAAGAACGCGTAATCCGTGCCGGCCGCCAGTTTCGACACATCAAACGTCACCGAATCTTTCTCACCAGCACCAATGATCTTGGTGTGAGCGATGATGCGAGTGTCGCCGTCTTTGAGGTAGTTTTTGTCGATACCGGCGGCCATGCCGTCGCTGGCAACGCCCGGCATGTCGGCGGCGGAACTCAGCACCCAGTTATGGCCCATGACGTTTTTCGGCAAGCTGCCGGAGTGTTCAAGGTTCACGGTGAACTTCTTGCAGCTCTTGTCGATGGTGATTTCTTTGGTGTTAAAGGACATCTGGTCGGTGGAATCAACAGTGACCGCGCACTCTGCAGCAAGCAACTGGCCGCTCGCCAGTGTCAGCAGGGAAACAGCAACGATTTTGGCAAACATGTGAATCTCCAAGGCAGGGTTTAAAAAACGCGTATTGCGACTAGGGTGCCCCAAGCAGGCTGAAATTCTTATGATCTGAATCAACAGATTGTATACAACTTTAGGCTATCAGACTGATCAACACAATCTACCAGCCAAACAACCGCCACCCGCTTATGATCGCTCCATCACCCACCGGAGCGTCTGCCATGCACTTCAATCAGTTCTTCAACGGCCTCTTGGCCGCGTATGCCTGCGGTAAGTGAAGGCCAATCGCGCTGCTAAGCTGCTACCATAGCGACCCAAGGCAGCTGCGCGCCGCCCACCCTCACCTTCGACCCTAGAGGATCGCCCATGGCCAAACCTAATTACTCCTTCGCCAAACGTCAGAGAGACTTGGCCAAGGAGCAGAAGAAAGAGGAAAAGCTGCAACGCAAGAAAGCCGCTGCCGATGAAGAAGCAGGCGCACTGAACCCGGATGCTGAAGGTGAAGTGGCTGCTGATGACACCGAGACACCGAAAGACCCGGCTGAATAAATTTTGTTGAGGTGAGCAGGCCCTCCCTGCTCACCCCAACCCACTGTTACTCCAGCGGCATCACCGTCACCCGAACCTCCGGGTCATGGTTCCCTCCTCCCAGAATCACCCCACGCAACGGCGACACATCCGAGAAATCACGGCCCCAGGCCAGAGTGATGTGCTCCAGTGCCGGCTGCACATTATTCGTCGGATCAAAATCCACCCAGCCTGCCACCGGGCAAAACACCGAGACCCACGCGTGGGAGGCATCAGCGCCGATCAGCCGTGGCTGGCCGGGCGGTGGCTGGGTCAGCAGGTAGCCGCTGATATAACGCGCGGCCAGGCCCCGCGAGCGCAGGCACGCGAGCATCAGGTGAGCGAAGTCCTGGCACACGCCGCGTCGGCGCTCCAGCACTTCCACCAAGGGCGTGGCGACCTGGGTGGCTTCGGCATCGAAGGTGAATTCGCTGAAGATCTTCTGCATCAAGGCCTGCACGCCCAGCAGCAACGGCACGCCTGGCGGGAAGCAGCTTTCGGAGAACTCGACGAAGGTGTTCTTCAGGTGCACGTAGGGCGATTCGAAGCGATAACGGCAGGCTTCGAGCATCTCCGGCGACAGTACTTGGCTGCTGTAGGTCAGGCTGTCGCGCGTCTGGTCCCAAGGCGGTGACTGCTGGAAATCCAGCGCCGGCCGCGCCAGCACTTCCACGGTCAGCCCGGCATTGACCAGCAATTCATCATGGGGCCGTTCGAACGCCAGCCGGGTGATCGGGTTGCCGAACACGTCCAGCTCATCACGACGCGACGACGGCTGCGGGCTGATATCCAATTGCTGGGAACTGCAGCGCTGCCACGCGCACGGCCGCGGCCACAGGTGCGCCAACTGCTGGGCCAGGGACACCGGGCTGTCGTAGTGGTAATGGGTATCGTGAAAAATCTGGTAGCGCGCACTCATCACACCGACACCGTTTGCTGGCTGACATCATCCACATGGGCAAAGTGGCGCAACGCCAGGCGATCCGACACTTGCCCGCTCTCATCGGCGACCGCTTGCAGCAGGTCCGCCAGGCCGTCCAACGCGGCACGTACGCTGGATTCGCCGAACAGCGGGTTCTCCAGGCAACCCAGGTCGAAACGTGACAGGCGCTCCACCAACGGCGCCAGGCCGGTTTCCCGTGGCACGCCAAAGTCGTCATTGAGACGCCGCAGAGTGCGGCTGACCAGCTTCAACTGGAACAGCACCGCATGCGGGTTCTGTTCATCGAGCAGCAACAAGTCGAGCACCGGGATCAGTTGCGGCACGGCCAGGTAACGCGAGCGATAGGTGATGCTGCTATTGCCCAGCTCCAGCAGCCATTCCAGCCCGGCCTGATCAAACACCGCCACGCCACGCAGGAACGCGGCGAGGCTGCTGCTGAGAAATTGCAGGCGCTCAATACGCCGGCCCATCATCAAAAAGCGCCAGCCTTCATCACGGGTCATGTCATCCAGGGCAAACCCGGACAGCGCCGCCAGGGACATCACCAGGCGGTTGAGGAAATCCAGCAACTCGCCAAAATCCGGGGCCTCGCTTTCCAACTCCAGGGCTTCGCGCTGCAACTCCACTAGCGCTTGCCAGTTCTCGCGGGACAACTTGCCACGCACCTGGGACGCCGCCCACTGCAAGCGTTGCAGGTTGGCGCGCAGGCTCGACGGCCAGTCATCGCCGAGCAAAGCGGCAAGCAGGCGCTCGGGCAGTTCGCCCTCCTCCGGCAACAAGCGCAGGGTCTCGCCCAGCTCGACAGCGGCCTGCAAGGCTTGCGGGTCG
Source organism: Pseudomonas sp. IPO3747 (assembly GCF_013385245.1). NCBI lineage: Bacteria > Pseudomonadati > Pseudomonadota > Gammaproteobacteria > Pseudomonadales > Pseudomonadaceae > Pseudomonas > Pseudomonas sp. IPO3747. The sequence goes on along the minus strand of NZ_JACAQL010000009.1, from coordinate 492,418 downwards.
TCGCCATCGACATAGCGTGCCAGCACAATGCGCAGCCAGCGCGCGCTGTCATCACAGCGTTCGCAGTAACGGCCAAACCAGAACAGGTTTTCCACCACGCGCGACGGCAGATAAGGGTCGCGCCGCACCAGATCATGTACGCCAATCGCCCGTTGCGCGCGCCAATGCTCGCCGCCGACAGCGCGATCGCCGAGCACCCACGTGTCTTTGCTCGCGCCACCACGCTGCATCGACACCACTTCGGCATCCGCCTCGGCCGCCACGCGAGTCAGGCCGCCGGGCAGTACACGGTAGCCGTCAGCGCTGGCCACCGCGTACACGCGCATGCCGATGGCACGGTGTTGCAGATGGTCGTCGACGGTGTGCCATACCGGCGCCTGGGACAATTGCGCCAGCTCCTGGGCCACATAGGCATAAGGCCGCGCACGCATGCGCTCGGCCAGGGCCAGGCGTTGCTCTTCGTTCAAATCGCGGCCGAATACCGGCGCGAAGCTTTGCGAAGGAAACGCTGGTTTGATCAGCAATTCCGGCAGCTTTTCCAAGGCTTCGGCCAGCACCGGCGCCTCGCCGCACCACCAGGTGGCGATGGACGGCAGGATCAGTTCTTCACCAAACAAAAACTCGTTGATCTTCGGCAGAAAGCCGAGCAAACCGGGCGACTCCAGCACGCCGCTGCCCAAGGCATTGGCCACCAGCACATTGCCCTGGCGCACCGCATCCAGCAGGCCGGGCACGCCCAGCGCCGAGTCGGTGCGCAGCTCCAGCGGGTCGCAGAAATCGTCGTCCAGGCGCCGCATGATCGCGTGCACCCGGCGCAGGCCGCTGAGGGTTTTGAGGAACACCGTGCTGTCGCGCACCGTGAGGTCGCCGCCTTCTACCAATGGGTAGCCGAGCTGGCGCGCCAGGTAGAGGTGTTCGAAATAGCTTTCGTTGAAACGCCCCGGCGTGAGCAGCACGATCAGCGGTGGCTGGTCGTCACCGGGCGCCTGGCGGGCCAGGGTTTCCTGGAGCGTGCGGAAGAAACCGGTGAGGTGTTGAACCTGCAAATCGCGGTACAGATCCGGGAATGCACGGGACACGATGGTGCGGTTTTCCAGCGCGTAACCTGCGCCCGATGGCGCCTGGGTACGGTCGGCGGTGACCCACCAACGGCCATCCGGGGTGCGCGCCAGGTCCACGGCATACAGGTGCAGAAACGCGCCGTCCGGTGGCTGAATGCCCTGGCACGGCCACAGGAAGTTGTTGTGCCCAAACACCAGCTCCGCCGGCAACAGGCCTTCTTTGATCAGGCGCTGCGGGCCGTACAGGTCGGCCAGCACGGCATTGAGCAAGCGCGCACGCTGGGCGATACCGGCCGACAGATGCTGCCACTCATCGGCGGCCAGCACATGGGGCAGTAAATCCAGCTCCCACGGGCGATCGGCGCCCTTGGGGTCGGCGTAGACGTTGTAGGTCACGCCGTTTTCCTGGATCTGCCGGGTCAGCAACGCCTGGCGCTGGGCCAGTTGCACGGGCGTACTGCGTTGCAGGTGATCGAGCAGGCGCTGCCAATGGGCACGCACCGCGCCACTGTCGTCGAGCAGTTCGTGATAGGTGCCCGCAGTGAGCGGGTAACGGTCGAGCAAGTCGGGCATGGAACGCTCGGCAGAGGCAAGGGAAGTCAGTTTAAATCAAATTCACTGCAATCAAGTGTGGGAGCTGGCTTGTTGTGGCGAGGGAGCTTGCTCCCGGTCGACTGTGTAGCAGTCGCCTGCTTTGGGGGCGCTTCGCACCCCAACGGGAGCAAGCTCCCTCGCCACAAAAGCCATCCCACATTTGGATTGTGGTTTAGTCATTTTTATTGGGGAAACGCCGCAAATCCAGGGTCATTGGTAGTTCATCGTTAATCACCAAGGGCGGCACAGGCAATTTGCCTGGGCTGTGGCCGAGGCGGAAAAACCGCGCCATGCGCCGGCTCTCCGCCTCATTGGCATTCACCGGCAAGCTGTCGTAATTGCGCCCACCCGGATGCGCGACGTGGTACTGGCAGCCGCCCAGCGAGCGTTGCATCCAGGTATCGAGCAAGTCGAACACCAACGGCGCATGCACCGCGATGGTCGGTTGCAAACAGTTGGCCGGTTGCCAGGCGCGATAACGCACGCCAGCGACGAACTCGCCGATACGCCCGGTCGGCTGCAACGGCACCGGGATGCCGTTGCAGGTCAGCAGGTAGCGTTGCGGCGCCAAGCCGCTCAACTTCACCTGCAAGCGTTCCAGGGATGAGTCCACGTAACGCACCGTGCCACCGACGGCGCCTTCTTCGCCCAGCACGTGCCAAGGCTCCAACGCCTGGCGCAACTCCAGTTCGATACCGCTGACGGCGTAGTCGCCGACCTTGGGGAAACGAAACGCCAGGTGCGCGGCAAACCATTCGGCGCGCAGCGGGTAACCAGCAGCATTCAGCTCGACGATCACGTCGGCAAAATCCTGCTCGATAAAGTGCGGCAGCAAAAAGCGATCGTGCAGCTCCGTGCCCCAGCGCGCCAGTTTTGCTGGTGCATACGGCTCACGCCAGAAGCGCGCGACCAAGGCCCGCAGCAGCAATTGCTGGGTGAGGCTCATGCGCGCATGGGGCGGCATTTCAAACGCACGCAGTTCCAACAGACCCAGGCGGCCAGTGGCGCCATCGGGCGAGTAGAGTTTGTCGATGCAGAATTCGGCGCGGTGGGTGTTGCCGGTCACGTCGATCAGCAGGTTGCGCAACAGCCGGTCGACCAACCATGGCGGGCATTCTTCGCCAGGCTCGGGCATTTGTGCGAAGGCGATTTCCAGCTCATACAGCGCGTCGTTACGCGCTTCATCCACCCGTGGCGCCTGGGAGGTCGGGCCGATAAACAGCCCGGAAAACAGGTACGACAAGGACGGATGGTTATGCCAGTAGCTGATCAGGCTGCGCAGCAAATCCGGGCGGCGCAGGAACGGTGAGTCTTTCGGCGTAGCGCCGCCCAGCACAAAGTGGTTACCACCGCCGGTGCCGGTGTGGCGCCCGTCGATCATGAACTTTTCGGTGGTCAGGCGGGTTTGCCGCGCCTCTTCGTAGAGGAACTCGGTGCGTTCTACCAGCTCATCCCAAGTGGCGGACGGCTGCACATTGACCTCGATCACACCCGGGTCCGGCGTGACCCGGAAGTTGCTCAAGCGCGTATCGAACGGCGGCTCGTAACCTTCCAGCAACACCGGGCAATGCAGTTCTTCGGCGGTGGCTTCAATAGCGGCCACCAACTCCAGGTAATCCTCGACGCGTTCCAGCGGCGGCATAAACAGGTACAAACGCCCTTCCCGTGCTTCGGCACACAAGGCGGTGCGAGTCAGCCAATCGGCGGATTCGTCGACCTTGGGCACGCGCTCGTCGCTCGGCGCAGGCGTGGCGTGGCTTTGCAGTTGGGCGGTGGTCGGCAGCTCCGGCTGATCCTGATTCGGGTCGGTGGGGTGCACAAATGGATACTCAGCCGCCGTCACCCATGGCTGCGAGGCCAACGGCAGGCGGTAGCCCAGCGGCGAGTCACCCGGTACCAGTCGGCAGTGGTTATCACGCAGGTACCAGCGCCCACTCTGCCAGCGGTCATTGGCCGCCGTGCGCGCCAGCGGCAGCACTTGGCCGATGACTTTATCCAGGCCCTGGCTGAACACTTTGCGCAGGCGCTCGCGCTCCAGGTCATCACTCAGGCGCGGGTCCTGGGCGGTGACGTTTTGCGGCAGCGCACCTTCGCGCCACAGGTAGTAGAAGTTGTCTTCGAAAGCTGGGAACACAAAGCGTGCCGGCAGTTTAAGGCGCTCGGCGACACTGGCCAGGAAGCGCCCGGCCATCACGTCATCGGCGCCGTAGTCCTGTTGTTCATCGGCGATCAGCGCGCTGTTGTGCCAGATCGGCACGCCGTCGCGGCGCCAGTAGCAATTGAGCGACCAGCGTGGCAGTTGCTCGCCGGGGTACCACTTGCCCTGGCCGAAATGCACCAGGCCTTTGGGCGCGTAGTGTGTGCGCATGCGCTGGAACAGCTCGGCGGACAGGCGACGCTTGTCCGGCCCCAGCGCCGCGGTGTTCCACTCGGCGCCGTCGGGGTCGTCGATGGAGACAAAGGTCGGTTCGCCGCCCATGGTCAGGCGTACATCGTCCTTGAGCAGGTCGGCGTCGATCTGCCGGCCCAACGCCTGGATCGCCAGCCATTGCTCTTCGGTGTAGGGCTTGGTGACGCGCGGCGCTTCCCAAATGCGCTCCACCGACATCTCGTGGGTAAATTCGCACTCGCAGGGTTCCACCAGCCCGCTGATTGGCGCAGCGGACGAAGGATCAGGGCTACAGGCCAATGGGATATGCCCTTCACCGGCGAACAGCCCGGAGGTGGCGTCCAGGCCGATCCAGCCCGCGCCGGGCAAATACACCTCGCACCAGGCGTGCAGGTCGGTGAAGTCGACTTCGGTGCCGGACGGGCCATCGAGGGCTTTGACGTCGGCGGTGAGCTGGATCAAGTAGCCCGACACAAACCGCGCCGCCAGCCCCAGGTTGCGCAGTAGTTGCACCAGCAGCCACGCCGAATCGCGGCAGGAGCCGGAAGCGGCGCCCAAGGTGAATTCCGGGGTTTGTACGCCCGGCTCCATGCGGATCAAATAGCCGATGTCGGCCGCCAGGCGCTGATTGAGCCCGACCAGAAAATCCACAGCCGGCAGCGGCGTGCGGTCGATGCCGGCCAGATAGGCGGCAAACTTTGGCGTCAGCGGCAAGGTTTCCAGGTACGGCGCCAGCTCGCGCTGCTCATCGGCGGCGTAGCTGAAGGGGATTTTTTCGGCGTAGGGCTCGAGGAAAAAATCGAACGGGTTGAATACCGCCATCTCGGCGACGAGGTCGACCTCAATGCGCAACTCATCGGTCTTTTCCGGGAATACCAGGCGCGCCAGGTAATTGCCCTGCGGGTCTTGCTGCCAATTGATGAAGTGCTGCTCGGGCAGCACTTTGAGCGCGTAAGACAAGATCCGCGTGCGGCTATGGGCAGCCGGGCGCAAGCGCACGATCTGTGGGCCGAGTTCGACAGCGCGGTCATAGCGGTAATGCGTAACGTGGTGCAACGCGACATGAATCGACACGGCGGCCTCCTGCGAGCCAGGGCATGAACACAAAGCGCGCAAGACTTATGCCAGAGCGGCCGTCATTGCGCTTTATCGTAAGATCCGGTGCAGTACAGCACCAAAACGGCGCCAACGTGGGTGCCGTGGTGCAAGGCTTGCACATATTTGTGGCGTGCGTGTGAGGCCGGGTGGTGAATCTACCCAGTCAGCGCGTTTTGTGGCGAGCGATCGTGGCTTCGCGAAGGTGGCGGACTTCGAGCAGCTTTTGGCGCATTTCGCGGTGGCGCTTGCTGTTAAGCAGGAGCAACCCCAACAGCGGAAAGAGCACAGCCGAGCCGTAGACCAGTTTGGGAATGGGGTACTGGATCATCGGCAGCACGAACAGCAGGCAGCAACCCAGGTAACCCGCCACCAGGCCGGTGGCCCATGGGCGGCCACGCGCAACCATCACGTTGGCAAAGACCAGCACCGCCACCAGCAGCAAAATCGCCAGGCCTGAGTAGTCGGATTTAAGCGACGCATCGACACCCCGCAAATACGTCACGCCGGCGAGGGATACAGCAGACGCGCCGGAAAAGATCGCCATGAAGATCGTGCCCATGAACACCGGGAAATAGCGCGCGAGGAAACTGCCCATGTCGGGGAAACCTTTCATTCGGTGAGGTCCTCGTACAAGCCGATTGCAAGGGTGGTGGCGGTGCCCACGCTACCGCTGCGGTAGCTGCCCACGATACCGAGGATGCCGCCCAATGCGTCTTTCATCTGGGTCAGGGTGGCATGCCGAATTTCCGTGGAGCTGAAGCTCTTGGTCAGTTTGCCTGCACGCTGCTGCAACTTGAGCAACTTGGGCGTCAGGCTGGGGTCGCGCAGGCTTAGCAGCTCTTTGGTCAGTTTCTTGCGTTCCTGGCGATTTAAACCCTTGAGCAATTCATACCAACTCTTGCCCAGAGCGGCAGCCTTTTTGGCCCTGAGCAGCTTCACCGTGGTCAGCGCGCCGGTGCCGATCCCCACCAGGGAAGCCGTATCAAGGATGGTTGAAACAGCGCCGAACCATTCGGCGTCATCCATCCGGTCGTTAGCGTCAGGGTCGAGTATCTCGTTGTAGGTACGCGCCACGCCAAACCCGCATTGCGCACTGCTGGCCAGCGCCGCCGTCACGCCAATGCCCACCACGAACGCGCTGGCGCCCGCCGTAAAAGGCACGGCGACGCTGCCGCTGAACACCACGATCCAACCGATAATCGCGGCGGTGCACGACAAGCCCATATCAAACGCCTCTTTTCTGAGGCGTTCTTCCCGTGGGTCGGTCTTGACCTGCTCCACAAATTGCGCGGGCGAAATGTACTTCTGTGCTTCGCGCAAAATGATGCGCTTGGGCTTAATGCTGCAGAGGGGCTTGAATTCGCGCAGGGTGATCACATTGAAGTCGGCGTCGATGTACACCACACCGGCGCCGACAATGCCGGGGTCGGCATCGATGGCGGCGAACAACCGTGGCAGGTTGATCTGGCTTTCGATGCGCTGGCGCGCCATGAATTGGGAGCGGTTGGAGTCCATGCCGATGGAGAGCAGGGGGTTGCTCATGGGTGTTCTTCCTTGAATATGAGGGTGGCCGGGCCGGCTTTGTGGGAGCTGGCTTGCCTGCGATGGCGATCTAATGGGCGCCACCTTAACAAACAGGCACGCCAGCGAATAGAAAGCAAAACGCCAGCACGAGGCTGGCGTTTTGCATATTCAGGTTGCGATCAGCGCGGCACGACCGGCTTGCGCGCAGGCTTGCCGCCCTTGCCCTTCGCCGCATCACTGCGTTCTTTAGCCGCCTGCTTGTTACGCGCCTGGGCTGCCGCCTTGGCTTGCTCACGCTTGTCCCACGGGTTGCTGCCATCACTGCCGCGCGGTGGCAGGCCGGTGTGCTGGGTGAGGATCCTGGTGGTGGTTTCCTTCGCAACCTTATGGCTGCCAGCCGGCGTCGAGTTCTTGCGACGGGCGCTCTGGTAGCTGTCGGTGGACGGCTGGTGCAGCGGGATCAACTGATCCTTGCCCGGCCCGATCAGGTCGGCGCGGCCCATGCGCGTCAGTGCTTCACGCAGCATCGGCCAGCCTTTCGGGTCGTGGTAGCGCAGGAAGGCCTTGTGCAGACGGCGCTGTTCCTCGCTCTTGACGATGGTGACCGCGTCGCTCTTGTAGGTGACCTTGCGCAGCGGGTTCTTGCCCGAGTGGTACATGGCGGTGGCGGTGGCCATCGGCGACGGGTAGAACGCCTGTACCTGGTCGGCACGGAAGCCATTGCCCTTGAGCCACAGGGCCAGGTTCATCATGTCTTCATCGGTGGTGCCGGGGTGGGCGGCGATGAAGTACGGGATCAGGTACTGCTCCTTGCCCGCTTCCTTGGTGTACTTCTCGAACATGCGCTTGAACTTGTCATAGCTGCCAATGCCCGGTTTCATCATCTGGTTGAGCGGACCTTCCTCGGTGTGTTCCGGGGCGATCTTCAAGTAGCCACCGACGTGGTGGGTAACCAGTTCCTTGACGTATTCCGGCGACTCGACCGCAAGGTCGTAGCGCAGGCCGGAAGCAATCAGAATCTTCTTCACACCCGGCAACGCACGGGCGCTGCGATACAGCTGAATCAACGAGGAGTGATCGGTGTTCAGGTTCGGGCAGATGCCCGGGAACACGCATGACGGCTTGCGGCACGCGGATTCGATTTCCGGGCTCTTGCAGGCGATGCGGTACATGTTCGCGGTCGGGCCGCCGAGGTCGGAGATCACGCCGGTAAAGCCTGGCACTTTGTCGCGGATCTCTTCGATCTCGCGAATGATCGACTCTTCGGAACGGTTCTGGATGATGCGGCCTTCGTGCTCGGTGATCGAGCAGAAAGTACAGCCACCGAAGCAGCCACGCATGATGTTCACCGAGAAACGGATCATGTCGTAGGCCGGGATCTTTTCCTTGCCGTACACCGGGTGCGGGACGCGGGCGTAAGGCATGCCGAACACGTAGTCCATTTCTTCGGTGGTCATAGGGATGGGCGGCGGGTTGAACCACACGTCCACTTCGCCATGCTTCTGCACCAAAGCGCGGGCGTTGCCTGGGTTGGTTTCCAGGTGCAGCACGCGGTTGGCGTGGGCGTACAGGACCGAGTCGCCACGGACTTTTTCCATGGACGGCAGACGAATGACCGTCTTGTCACGGGTCATGCGCGGGCTGGCAAGAATTTGTACGACCTTGGCTTCTTCCGGGTCTTCAACCGGGCCTTTTTCCTGCTCAATGGCGCAGGCCTGGGTGTCCTGGGTATTCACATACGGGTTGATGATCTTGTCGATCTTGCCCGGACGGTCGATACGCGTGGAGTCCACCTCGTACCAGCCTTCAGGCGTGTCACGGCGAATGAACGCGGTGCCGCGCACGTCGGTGATGTCTTCGATCTTGTGGCCCCACGACAGGCGCTGGGCAACTTCGACGATGGCCCGCTCGGCGTTGCCGTACAGCAGGATGTCGGCGCAGGCATCGATCAGGATCGAGTTGCGCACACGGTCCTGCCAGTAATCGTAGTGGGCGATGCGGCGCAGGGACGCTTCGATGCCGCCAAGTACGATCGGCACGTTCTTGTAGGCTTCCTTGCAACGCTGGCTGTACACCAGGCTGGCGCGGTCCGGGCGTTTGCCGGCCATGCCGCCTGGGGTGTAGGCGTCGTCGGAACGGATTTTCTTGTCAGCGGTGTAACGGTTGATCATCGAGTCCATGTTGCCGGCCGCGACGCCGAAGAACAGGTTCGGCTCGCCGAGCTTCATGAAGTCGTCTTTGGACTGCCAGTTCGGCTGCGCAATGATCCCGACGCGAAAGCCCTGGGACTCCAGCAGCCGGCCGATGATCGCCATGCCGAACGATGGGTGATCCACATACGCATCACCGGTGACGATGATGATGTCGCAGGAATCCCAGCCAAGCTGATCCATCTCCTCCCTGCTCATCGGCAGGAATGGCGCAGGGCCGAAACATTCGGCCCAGTACTTGGGATAGTCAAATAACGGCTTGGCTGTTTGCATGACGGTGACCGGTGTTGAGATGAAAAATCGCGGGCGCGGAATATAGCACAAATTTTGACCAATTCCGACGGTAATGGTCGGAATTGTGCTGATGCAATCGCAGGCAAGCCAGCTCCCACATTTGAAGGTATTCACCGTTCGAGTGTGGGAGCTGGCTTGCCTGCGATGAGGCCCTTACAGGCGCTGAAACTTACTCGTCATCGTCGAAGTTATAGCTGCCCGGCGCCAGGTTCTCGAAGCGCGTGTACTTACCGATAAACGCCAGGCGGATAAAGCCGATTGGCCCGTTCCGCTGCTTGCCGATGATGATCTCGGCAATGCCTTTGTGCTCCGTCTCGGGGTGATACACCTCGTCGCGGTACACGAACATGATCACGTCAGCATCCTGCTCGATCGCTCCGGATTCCCGCAAGTCGGAGTTCACCGGGCGCTTGTTCGGGCGTTGCTCAAGGGAACGGTTGAGCTGGGACAGCGCCACCACCGGGCAGTTGAATTCCTTGGCCAGGGCTTTGAGCGACCGGGAGATTTCGGAAATCTCGTTGGTGCGGTTGTCACCGCTGGAGCCTGGAATCTGCATCAGCTGCAGGTAGTCGATCATGATCAGGGCGATGTCGCCGTGCTCACGCACCAGCCGGCGAGTACGTGCACGCATCTCTGATGGGCTGATACCGGCGGTGTCATCGATAAACAGCTTGCGGTCGTTAAGCAAGTTGACCGCCGACGTCAGGCGCGGCCAATCGTCGTCTTCCAGGCGACCGGCTCGCACCTTGGTCTGGTCAATACGGCCGAGCGAGGAAAGCATACGCATGATCAGCGATTCACCTGGCATCTCCAGCGAGTAAACCAGTACGGCTTTGTCGCTGCGCAGCACGGCGTTTTCCACCAGGTTCATCGCAAAGGTGGTTTTACCCATGGATGGACGGCCGGCGACGATGATCAAGTCAGACGGCTGCAGGCCGCTGGTCTTCTCGTCGAGGTCGGTGTAGCCGGTGGAAATACCCGTGATGGCGTTGTCGGTGTTGAACAAGGTGTCGATGCGGTCGATGGCCTTGGTCAACAGGTCGTTGACGCTGACTGGGCCGCCGGTTTTCGGCCGCGCTTCGGCGATCTGGAAGATCTGGCGCTCAGCTTCGTCGAGGATCTCGGCGGCGGTGCGGCCTTCGGGGTTAAAGGCGCTGTCGGCGATTTCGGTGCTGATACCGATCAATTGGCGCAGCGTGGCGCGCTCGCGAACGATCTGCGCATACGCCTTGATGTTGGCGACGGATGGCGTGTTTTTCGCCAGCTCACCCAGGTAGCCCAGACCGCCGACTTGGGAGGTCTGGCCTTCCTTGTCCAGCTGTTCGGCCAGGGTCACCACGTCGATCGGCGAGTTCTGGTCGGCCAGCTTGGCAATGGCGCGGAAGATCAGGCGGTGGTCATGGCGATAGAAATCACCGTCCGAGACTTGATCCAGCACGCGTTCCCAGGCGTTGTTATCCAGCATCAAGCCACCGAGCACGGCCTGTTCGGCCTCGATGGAATGCGGCGGCACCTTCAGGGCAGCGGTTTGCAGATCGTATTGCTCAGGAGCTGAAATATCGTTCATGGCCACTTGGAATTAGGGGTGTGTAGAAAAACAAAAGGCACGACCTGTAAACAGGATCGTGCCCGATGTTAACCGCCTGGCACGCGAGGTGCCAGTCAGTTAGGTGTTGCTTAAGCTGCTACCACTACAACGCGTACGGTGGCTTCAACTTCAGCGTGCAGGTGCACGGCTACGTCGAATTCGCCTACGTTGCGGATGGTGCCGTTCGGCAGACGAACTTCGCTCTTCTGCACTTCAACGCCGGAGGCGGTCAGTGCATCAGCGATGTCGTGGGTGCCGATCGAACCGAACAGCTTGCCTTCGTCACCGGCGGTGGCAGTGATAGTCACTTCCAGCTCAGCCAGTTGGGCAGCGCGAGTTTCGGCCGAAGCTTTTTTGTCTGCTGCGGCTTTTTCCAGCTCAGCACGACGCTCTTCAAACGCAGCCAGGTTGGCAGCGGTTGCAGCGGTGGCTTTGCCGTATGGCAGCAGGTAGTTACGACCGTAGCCGGCCTTAACGTTCACTTTGTCGCCCAGGTTGCCCAGGTTGGCGACTTTTTCCAGAAGGATCAGTTGCATGTGAAAATCCTCTAACTTTTAACCTTCACCGTTCGCGTTATCGGCGTCTTTCGACGCCAGACGACCGCGAAAATCAATCAGGCCGTCGACAATGGCCAAAACCACGAGTAACGGATAGATCAGCTGCATAAACAGCAACATCGTGACGTACAACCCCACCAGCCAGAACTTGGCCAGGCGCTTTCGCGCAACCAGCCCGTGAATCAGGGCCAGCCCGGCAAACACCAGCGGTACACTGCAAATCGGCGCCAGCAAGGCCATCTGTGGGCCGAAGTTCGGCCCGACAACCATGCACGCCAGCAGCAACATCGCCGGCCCCGCTGGGATTCTGATACTGCGAAATTCGCGACCAAAACCACCCGGGTTGTACAACAACGCTTGCCAATAACGCCCAACAATCAGGCTCAGCACGCTGACGACCTGCAACAATGCCGCAATCAGGCCGGTCAGGACCGGGGCAATCAGTGACGCAAACCGCGCTCGCTCATCTACCGACAATTGCTGGTAGAGATCCCCGAGGGCCATCGGCAGGATCTTGATGATCTCTTGCGACAGCGCTTCGATTTGCGGGCGGAAAGCCGCGCCAAGCATCACTGAGTACACCAACCCCAATGCCACGCTGACCAGCAGCGTGCGGACCCAGGACTCACTTGCGCGTAAAACCAACGCAAGGCTCGATGACCCCAGCAGTACCAGAAGTACCCGTGGATCACCGAATTGAAGCCACCAGATCAAGGCCGGCAACAATCCCAGGGCAAGAACGCCAAGGGCGTCCTTCAAACCGCGCCGCAGGAGCACAAGGCAACCTGCAGCAGCACCCAACCAATAAAGCAGCGGCAATGCCGCACATCCGGCCACTACCAGAGTGGCCTGCACGCGACCGCGCATGATGAACTCAGCTAAGGCGCGCATGCATTCAATCCCTTACTACTTGTCGACTGCCCGGTCTCAGCGGCCGTGGCTGTCGGTGTAGGCCAGCAGGGCCAGGAAGCGGGCGCGCTTGATAGCGGTGGCCAGCTGACGCTGATAACGTGCTTTGGTACCGGTGATACGGCTTGGAACGATTTTGCCGGTCTCGGATACGTAGGCTTTCAGAGTGTTGAGATCTTTGTAATCGATCTCTTTCACGTCTTCAGCGGTGAAGCGGCAGAATTTACGACGACGGAAGAAACGTGCCATTTGATAGGCTCCTTAAAAGGTCCGTGGATTACTCGTCAGCGTTATCGCTGTTGTCGCTGTCATCACTATCAGCGCTTTCAGCGCCTTCGTGCTCAGGACGGTCGCGACGCTCACGGCGCTCACTGCGGTTTTCTTCAGCCTTGAGCATCTCGGATTGGCCGGTAACGGCTTCTTCGCGACGGATGACCAGGTTACGGATCACTGCATCGTTGTAGCGGAAGTTGTCTTCCAGCTCGGCCAGGGCCTTGCCAGTGCACTCAACGTTCAGCATCACGTAGTGAGCCTTGTGAACATTGTTGATTGCGTAGGCCAGTTGACGACGGCCCCAATCTTCCAGACGGTGGATTTTGCCGCCGTCTTCTTCGATCAGCTTGGTGTAACGCTCAACCATGCCGCCGACTTGCTCGCTTTGATCCGGGTGGACCAAAAAGATGATTTCGTAATGACGCATGAATGCTCCTTACGGGTTGTAGCCTGCCGCTCAAAAACGGTCAGACAAGGAGTGAATGACACTTATGGATCTTGCCGCAGGGAGGCACATAGGTGCCTGCCAGGAAGGCAAGGGGCGCAATTGTAGAGAAGGGGGAGAAACGGCGCAAGGTGATTGGTGATTATTTGAACAATCTTCCAAACACCCTGAAACGACTGCGGGAGCTGAAATTCTGTGGGAGCTGGCTTGCCTGCGATGCAGGCACCTCGGTGTATCAGTGATACAGAGGTGATGCTATCGCAGGCAAGCCAGCTCCCACACAAGCCCGGCCGCACATTTTTGATCGGGTTACTTCTTGCTCTTGGCCTTGGCACCGCGCTGACGCTGGGCCTCGAACAGGCACACGCCGGTGGCAACCGACACGTTGAGGCTGCTGACGCTACCGGCCATCGGCAATTTCACCAGGTAATCGCAGTGCTCGCGGGTCAGGCGACGCATGCCTTTGCCTTCGGCACCCATGATCAGGATGGTCGGACCGGTGAGGTCCTGGTCATAAATGCTGACCTCGGCCTCGCCTGCAGTGCCCACGATCCAAAGGCCGCGCTGCTGGAGTTTCTCCAGGGTACGCGCCAGGTTGGTCACGGCCACCAGTGGAATCACTTCCGCCGCACCGCACGCGACTTTACGCACGACCGGCGTCAGGGTTGCCGACTTGTCCTTAGGCACGATCACCGCCAGCGCACCGGCAGCATCGGCCGAACGCAGGCAAGCGCCGAGGTTGTGCGGGTCGGTCACGCCGTCCAGCACCAGCAACAGCGGTGCGCCTTCGGTACGGTCGAGCAGCTCGTCGAGCATCGCTTCGCCCCAGACCTGGCTCGGGCTTACGTCCGCAACCACGCCTTGGTGAACGCCCTCAACCCACACGTCCATTTCACGGCGCTCGGCCTGGCCGATGGCAACCTTGTTTTGCGTAGCCAGCTCGACCAGCGCTTGTACACGCGGCTCGCTGCGGCCTTCGGCCAACCACACCTGCTTGACGCGTTTAGGGTGATGACGCAGCAGTGCTTCTACGGCGTGCACGCCGTAGATTTTTTCCAGACTCATGACTTGGCCTTAGGTTTGCGCGACCCGCCGCTTTTCGCGGGGGCCGAACCCGCTTTAGGCGGGCCTTTACGGTGTTTACTCGGTTTGCTCGACGGCTTTTCCGCCCCGTGGGACTTTCCCCCAGACGCCGCTTTACCACCGCTTTTGGCTTCGTTGAGCAACTGCTGCTTCAACTCACGGCTCTTGCGCACTTCAGCGTTTTTCGCCGCTGCATCGCTCGGGCGGTAGGCCTCCGGGGCCTTCTCCTTGGTGGACGAACGACGAGCAGCCTTGGCTGGCGCAGGCTCGGTGGCCGCTGCTTTCGCAGGCGCGCCCTTGCCTTTGCTGGCGGGCGCAGTCGGTTCGCTGCCACGCTTTTTACGGCCAGTCGGTGTTTCGGTCGGCTTGTCGGGCATGCCGAAGTCGATCTTGCGCTCGTCGAGGTCGACGCGCATGACCTGCACTTCCACGGTGTCGCCCAAACGGAAGCTGCGACCGGTGCGCTCGCCCGCCAGGCGGTGATGCACAGGGTCGAAGTGGTAGTAATCGCCCGGCAGCGCAGTGACGTGCACCAAGCCTTCGACGTAAATGTCGGTCAGCTCGACGAACAGGCCAAAACCCGTCACGGCAGTGATCACACCAGGGAACGACTCGCCCACGCGGTCTTTCATGAACTCGCACTTGAGCCAGTTCACTACGTCGCGGGTGGCTTCGTCGGCGCGGCGCTCGCTCATGGAGCACTGCTCGCCCAGCTGTTCCAGAGCCGCTTCGTCGTACGGATAGATCCGTGCCTTCGGAATGGTCATGGCGCCGGCGCGCTTGACGTGCGGGGTGTTCTGCTTGGAGTGGATCACGCTGCGGATCGCCCGGTGCGTGAGCAGGTCCGGGTAACGACGAATCGGCGAAGTGAAGTGGGTGTACGCCTCGTAATTCAGGCCGAAGTGGCCTTGGTTATCAGCGCTGTACACCGCCTGGCTCAGCGAGCGCAGCATCACGGTCTGGATCACGTGGTAATCCGGACGGTCCTTGATGCTGGCCAGCAGCGCCTGGTAATCCTTCGGCGTCGGGCCGTCCTTGCCTTTGTGCAGGGACAGGCCGAGCTCACCGAGGAAAGCGCGCAGTTTTTCCAAACGCTCCGGCGGCGGGCCGTCGTGAACACGGTACAGGGCAGGAATTTCGTGCTTTTTGAGGAACTCTGCGGTGGCCACGTTGGCCGCCAGCATGCACTCCTCGATCAGCTTGTGCGCATCGTTACGCGTGGTCGGCGTAATGGCCGCGATCTTGCGCTCAGAACCGAAGACAATCCGGGTTTCCTGGGTTTCAAAGTCGATTGCGCCACGCACATGACGTGCGCCCAGCAACACCTTGTACAGCGCGTAAAGCTGCTTGAGGTGCGGCACTACGTCGGCATATTCGCCACGCAGGGCCTTGGCTTCGCTGGTCTTCGGCGCTTCCAGGATGGTGCTGACCTTGTTGTAGGTCAGGCGCGCCTGGGAGTGGATCACCGCTTCGTAGAACTGGTAGTCGGTCATTTCGCCGGTTTTGGAGATGGTCATCTCGCACACCATGGCCAAACGGTCGACTTTCGGGTTCAGGGAGCACAGGCCGTTGGACAGCTGCTCAGGCAGCATCGGGATCACGCGCTCAGGGAAATACACGGAGTTGCCGCGCACCTGGGCTTCGTTATCCAGGGCCGAACCGATCTTCACATAGCTGGAGACGTCGGCAATCGCGACGAACAACTTCCAGCCGCCGGAGAACAGGCGCAGCTTGCCAGGCTTGGCTTCGCAATAGACCGCATCGTCGAAGTCGCGGGCATCTTCGCCGTCGATGGTGACGAACGGCAGATGGCGCAGGTCGATGCGTTTTTCCTTGTCTTTCTCTTCCACTTCCGGCTTGAGCTTGGCGGCTTCCTTGAGCACAGCCTCCGGCCAGACGTGAGGAATATCGTAGGTGCGCAGCGCAACGTCGATTTCCATGCCCGGCGCCATGTAGTTGCCGACCACTTCAACAATATCGCCCTGTGGCTGGAAGCGCGCGGTTGGCCAGTGGGTGATTTTCACCTCGACGAACTGGCCGACCTTGGCGGCACCATTGCGACCCGGGGTGATCAGCACTTCCTGCTGGACCTTCGGGTTATCCGGCACTACAAAGCCGATGCCGCCTTCTTCGAAGTAACGGCCAACGATGGACTCGTGGGCACGGGACACCACTTCGACGATCACGCCTTCACGGCGACCACGACGGTCCAGGCCGGAAACGCGGGCCAGGGCACGGTCGCCGTCGAATACCAGGCGCATTTGCGCCGGGCTCATGAACAGGTCGTCGCTGCCGTCATCCGGGATCAGGAAGCCGAAGCCATCCCGATGGCCGGCGATGCGGCCCAGGATCAAGTCGAGCTTATCCACAGGCGCATAGGTGCCACGACGGGTGTAGATCAGTTGAGCATCGCGCTCCATGGCACGCAAACGGCGGCGCAGGGCTTCGAGCTGGTCTTCGGTGGTCAGACCGAACTCTTCAACCAACTGCTCGCGGCTAGCAGGCGAACCACGATCGGCGAGATGCGCCAGGATCAGTTCGCGGCTAGGAATAGGGTTTTCATATTTTTCCGCTTCACGAGCGGCCTCGGGATCGAGGGACTGCCAATCGGCCATTAGAGAGTTTTCACCTTGTCTATATGCGGGTTAGTTTGGCATACGCGTATTGAAACGGGAAATTTCAGGTGTCAACAAGCGTTTAAAAGGCCTTTGCAGCCCTCGGAAAGCGCCTTGAATGACCATTGGCGAAATTTTCCGGGCTTTTTTCATCGCAGGGCTTTACAGCTCAAAATCGCCTCCGTATAGTGCGCGCCATCGACGACGGCAACGTTGTTGATGCTGCCCAGGTGGTGAAATTGGTAGACACGCCAGCTTCAGGTGCTGGTGATCGCAAGGTCGTGGAAGTTCGAGTCTTCTCCTGGGCACCAAATTCAGATTAAACCCGCGAAAGCGGGTTTTTTCGTTTCAGGCCTCTGATTTTTAACAAGAATATTGAATTATATTTTTGATATCAGGGGTTTACAGATTAAAAAGCGCTCCGTATAGTTCGCTCCATCAACAGCGCAAGCGTTGTTGATAATGCCCAGGTGGTGAAATTGGTAGACACGCCAGCTTCAGGTGCTGGTGATCGCAAGGTCGTGGAAGTTCGAGTCTTCTCCTGGGCACCAAATTCAGATCAAACCCGCGAAAGCGGGTTTTTTCGTTTCCGGGGTTTGAAAACTTCCCCAAGGATTCTCCCCTCATCCGCACTTGAGAAGTTTTATCGTTTATCCTTGCAATGATTTGTTGCATACAAGCGAGGAACACTTCGGATGATGATCCGCGATAACCGTCTCAAGACATCCCTTCTGCGTGGCCTGACCCTCACCCTGCTTGGCTTGACGCTGCTCTCGCCCACCGCCTACTCCGCCGACAAGGTGTCCCTGACCCTGTACAACGGCCAGCACAAAGAAGTCGGCGATGAACTCGCCAAGGCCTTCGAAGCCAAGACCGGCATTCACGTCAACGTGCGCAAAGGCAGCAGCAACCAGCTCGCCAGCCAGGTCGTGGAAGAAGGCGCGCGCTCCCCTGCCGATGTGATCTACACAGAAGAATCGCCGCCGCTGAACAAACTCGGCGAGCAAGGCCTGCTGGCCAAGATTGATGCGAGCACGCTGGACGTATTGCCCAAGGATTACGTCGGCAGCAACGGTGACTGGATGGGCGTGACCGCTCGTACCCGCGTCGTGGCCTTTAACCCCAAACTGATCGCCGAAAAAGACCTGCCCAAATCGGTACTCGATTTCGCTGGCCCCGAGTGGCAAGGCAAAGTCGGCTTCGTGCCCACCAGTGGCGCATTTCAGGAGCAGGCCGTGGCGATTATCAAGCTGCACGGTCGCGAAGCTGCTGAAGAATGGCTGACCGGCCTGCGCGCCTTCGGCAAGGTGTACAGCAACAATATGGTCGCGCTCAAGGCCGTGGAAAACGGCGAAGTGGCCACCGTGCTGGTGAACAACTACTACTGGTTCGCCCTGAAGAAAGAAAAAACCAACCTGGATTCTCAGCTGCATTACTTCACCGATGGCGATGTGGGCGGCCTGATCACCGTGTCCTCGGCGGCGGCGCTCAAATCCAGCAAGCACCCCAAAGAAGCCCAGCAACTCCTGGCATTCATGGCCAGTGAAGAAGGCCAGCGCGTCATCACCAATACCTCGGCCGAATACCCGCTGCGCAAGGGCATGCAATCCAATCGCGGCCTCAAGCCGTTCAGCGAGCTGCAACCGCCGAAAGTCACCCCGGCAGACCTCGGCAACGCCGAAGAAGCCCTGGACCTGGAACGTGACGTTGGCTTGAACTGATGAACCCATCGCTACCCGCCGGGGTGTTCACCCCCCGGCGCAAACGCCCGTCGATCTGGTTGTTGTTACCCGTGCTGTTTCTGGTTGGCCTGAGCCTGCTGCCGCTGGTATATGTCGGGACCAAGGCCTGGCAGGCCGGCTGGGCGGAGGCGGTGCACCTGCTGTGGCGGCCGTATGTGTTCGGGCTGTTGCGCAACACCTTGGCTTTGATGGTTGGGGTGACGGTGGCTTGCGGCGTGATCGGCCTGTCACTGGCGTGGCTACTGGAGCGCAGCAACCTGCCGGGGCGACGCATCTGGGGAGTAATCCTGTGCCTGCCGTTTGCGGTACCGGCCTTTGTCAGCAGCTTTACCTGGGTCTCGCTGAGCGCCAACTTCGAAGGGCTTGGCGGGGCAATACTGGTGATGACCCTGTCCAAGTACCCACTGGTGTTTCTGCCGGTGGCGGCGACATTGCGCAATCTTGATCCATCCCTTGAAGAGTCGGCCCGCACGCTGGGACTGAATCGCTGGGGCGTTTTTTTCCGAATTACACTGCCGTTGCTCTGGCCCTCGCTGCTGGCCGGAGCCCTGCTGATCGCGCTGCATATGCTGGTGGAATTCGGCGCGCTGTCGATCATCGGCCTGCAAACCTTTACCACCGCGATCTACCAACAGTTCGAACTGGAATTCAGCAACGCCAATGCCGCGATGCTCTCGGCGGTGCTGCTGGTGATGTGCCTGACGCTGCTGTGGCTGGAGCTGCGGGTGCGCGGCAAAGGCCGGCATGTGCGCATCGGCCAGGGCGCGGCGCGGCATGCTGAACAGGTCAAGCTGGGCAAATGGTCGACCGTGGGCCAGCTGTACTGCCTGGCGCTGGCGATCATTGGCAGCGGCATTCCGCTGGGGATGCTCGCTTACTGGCTGGCAGTGGGCTCATCGGCGGCATTCCCGGTGGCCGAAATTGGTGAGGCGCTGCTGTCCTCTCTGGCACTGTCGTTGGGCGGCGCTGCACTTTGCCTGGTATTAGCTGTACCGGTGGGGCTGCTGGTGGTGCGCTACAAAGGCCAGTTGGCGATTTGGGCTGAGCGCCTGCCTTATCTGCTGCATGCCCTGCCAGGGTTGGTGATTGCGCTGACACTGGTGTATTTCGCCCTGCACTATGTGCCGGCGCTGTATCAGACCTCGGCGCTGCTGCTGATTGCTTATGCGCTGTTGTTTTTGCCGCTCGCTCAGGCGCCGATTCGAACCGCACTGAACAAAGCTGCGCCGCAATTGGAAGAGGCGGCACGCACGCTGGGCTCCTCGTCGTTCAGCGCGTTTTGCCGGGTGACCTTGCCGATTATTTTCCCGGCCTTGGGGGCGGCGTTCGCGTTGGTGTTTCTGGATGCGATGAAGGAGCTGACGGCGACTTTGCTGCTCAGCCCAACGGGGCTGAATACCCTGGCGACTGCCGTGTGGGCGCATACCTCGAATGTTGAGTTTGCGGCGGCGGCGCCGTATGCGGCGCTGTTGATTCTGGTGTCGGGGTTGCCGGTGTATCTGCTGACGACGCGGATGTATTTGAGCCGCTGAGACCGCTATCGCAGGCAAGCCAGCTCCCACATTCGATTGCATTCCAACGCTGGAACTCGGTCAAATGTGGGAGCTGGCTTGCCTGCGATGAGGCCGGCGCAGACGACGCTAAGCCCGAAACTGCCCCAAGCTCGCCTTCAACTGCGCCGCCAACCCATCCAGCACCTTGCCACTGGCCGTGGTTTCCACCACCGCCTGCGCGGCCCGCTCGGCCTGGGCGTGGATCACCTCGACCCGGCCACGCACCGCATGCGCGCCCTGGGCCTGGTGCTCGGCCGCACGCGTCGCCAGGCCAATCGCCGCATGCACTTGCTCCACCGAAGCCTGCACCGACTGTTGCAAGCGCACACTGTCGCGCAGCACCAACAACCCTTCATTCGCCTGGCGCCCGGCCTTGCCGATGGTTTCCACCGCTTCCCGTGCGCCCTGCTGCAACGCCACGATATGCGCCTGGATATCCCCAGTGGAGCTTTGGGTTTTACTCGCCAGCGCCCGCACTTCGTCCGCCACCACCGCAAAACCTCGCCCGGTCTCACCGGCACGCGCCGCTTCAATCGCCGCATTCAGGGCCAGCAGGTTGGTCTGCTCGGCAATCCCGTGAATCACCGTCAACACCACTTCGATCTGCTCGCTTTGCTGCGCCAACCGCTCGATCACCTGGGAACCGGCCTGCACTTGCCCCGCCAGCGCTTCGATCAGGCTGCCGACCTCAGCCGAGGTCCGTGAGTTTTCGTCCGTGGCCTGGCGAATACCCACCACCTGCTGCAACGCTGCCTGCATTGCATGGCTTTCGGCCTGGGCCTCATCGGCCATTTGCGACAGAGCGCGCAAGCTTTCGGCAACTTCGTCGCGCTGCAAACCGGCCGCCTTGTCAGCCCCGGCATTGCGCAAGGTCATGGCGCCGATTTCGACGCCGGTGCGCTGTGCCACATCGCCGGCCTCACGCACGATTGGCTGCAACTTATCCACAAAGCGATTGACCGCCGAGGCCATGTCGCCGATTTCGTCCTTGCTATTGATCTGCACACGCTTGGTGAGGTCGCCCTCGCCCGCCGCCAGGTCGTCCATGGCGGCAATCAACAACTTCAGCCGATTGACCACACGGCGCCCCAGCACGATGGCGATCAGCAGCAATACGCCAAACCCGACAAGGGCGAGCCCCAGGCCGATGCGCCAGCGCAACGCTCCCGCAGCGTCCTGTACGGCGCTGCTGGTGTTGGCGGTCATCTGGGTGGCAGTGGCTTGCGCCGATTGCAGGCGCGCGCCCATGGCCGCTGCGCTGTCGGCGGCGGCGCCTTTGAGGCTGTCACCGACCAACTGATCACTGCTCGCGATCAGTGCGGCAAAACGCTTGTCCAGCGCCGCCAGGTCGGCCTCTACGGCTTTGGTCGAGACGCCCATGCGGACTTTGCCGATCTCCGTGCCGTTGGGGCTGATGGACGCCTCGACGTAGAACACCGAAGGGTCGTTTTTAGCCGCATCCAGGACCTTATCCAAGGCTCGGTCGCCCTTGCCCTTGTCGAGCAGTGCCTGGTTGATCGGGTTTTCGCGATTGAGGTAACGGGTCAGGTGCTCGCCAGCGGCGTCGTCATACACCACGAACAACACGTTGGGATTACGCTGGGCGCGCCGGGCGAACTCCGACAATGTCGGCACGTCGCTGTCCCACATGGCGCGGGGCGCCACCGACGCCAGCAGTTGGGCCATGTCATTGGCCGAGTCCTGCAGGTCTTTTTCCAGGGTCGCACGCAGTTGCTTCTGCTCCTCTTGCAGGCGCGTGGAAAGCCCTGCGGTCAGGCGCTGGCGCGTGCTCGAAGACAAGCTGTCCAGGCTCGAGGTGACTTCCTTGCCGGCTTGCGCCAGCTCGCCAGACAGTTTCTGGCTGTCGGCACCCAGGCGGCTGCTTAAATCCGCTTCCAACGCCGTCACGGTGCTTCGCGTCAGGGCAACGGCCACCAGCACTTGCACCAAAAGAGCGATACCTAGGGTAACGAACACCGGCCGCAACAGCCGGCTTTGTAACAATGAGAGAACGGCAGACACGGTAAATCCCTCCACCACGGGTGCCATTAATTTGATAGCACCGCGAAAGAAAGAACCGTAGCAAGGGTCGTGCCGATTGCCAGCCGGCCACAAAAAAGGGCTCCCGAAGGAGCCCTTTGCTTTTTACATCAACAGCTTATTAAGCGAACGGGTGACGCAGAACGATGGTCTCGTTGCGGTCCGGGCCTGTCGAAATAATGTCGATCGGCGCGCCGATCAGCTCTTCAACACGCTTGATGTAGGCACGAGCATTGGCCGGCAGTTCTTCCAGGGTTTTGGCGCCCACGGTCGATTCGGTCCAGCCCGGCACTTCTTCGTACACAGGCTGCAGGCCTACGTAGCTGTCAGCGTCGGTCGGTGCAACATCCTTGCCTTCGGCATCTTTGTAGCCGATGCAGATGTTGATGGTTTCCAGGCCGTCGAGAACGTCCAGCTTGGTCAGGCAGATGCCCGAGATGCTGTTCACATCGATAGCGCGGCGCAGGATAACGGCGTCGAACCAGCCGCAACGACGGGCGCGGCCAGTGGTAGCACCGAACTCGTGACCTTGCTTGGCCAGGTGCGCGCCGACTGCGTCGAACAGCTCAGTCGGGAACGGGCCCGAACCCACGCGCGTGGTGTAAGCCTTGGTGATGCCCAGGATGTAGTCCAGAAACATCGGGCCAACGCCCGAACCGGTCGCAACGCCACCCGCGGTGGTGTTGGAGCTGGTCACGTACGGATAGGTGCCGTGATCGATGTCCAGCAACGAACCCTGGGCGCCTTCGAACATGATGTCTTTGCCGGCGCGACGCAGGTCGTGCAGCTCGGCGGTCACGTCCAGCATCAGCGGCTTGAGCAGCTCAGCGTATTCCTTGCACTCAGCCAGAGTCTTTTCGAACTCGATGGCCGGCTCTTTGTAGTAACCCACCAGCATGAAGTTGTGGTAATCCACCAGCTCACGCAGCTTGTCTTCAAAGCGCGGCATGTTGAGCAGGTCGCCCACACGCAGGCCACGACGTGCAACCTTGTCTTCGTACGCCGGGCCAATGCCGCGACCGGTGGTGCCGATCTTCAGCTCGCCACGCGCCTTTTCACGGGCCTGGTCCAGCGCAACGTGGAAGGACAGGATCAGCGGGCAGGACGGGCTGATACGCAGGCGCTCGCGCACCGGTACGCCTTTCTCTTCCAGCTTGGTGATCTCACGCAGCAGGGCGTCAGGTGCAACCACAACACCGTTGCCGATCAGGCACTGCACGCCTTCGCGCAGCACGCCCGACGGGATCAGGTGCAAAACGGTTTTTTCGCCATCGATGACCAGGGTGTGGCCAGCGTTGTGGCCACCTTGGTAGCGCACTACGGCGGCAGCATGTTCGGTCAGCAGATCAACGATCTTGCCTTTGCCCTCATCACCCCATTGGGTGCCCAGGACTACGACATTCTTACCCATAACACTTGTCCTCATTCGCGCAAACTTGGTGCCGGCGATGGCCGGCAGGAAAACTCAAGAAGCCAGTGGCGATACTTGCCAAAGCCCGTTCTGCAGAATCAATTGCCGGTCGCAGTCCGCTTCACGGGCGGCGGCCAATGGCTGCCCAGGCAAAGCCTGGACAACACGCTGACCCTCACTGCGCAACTGGCAAACCTGCTGCCAGAGTGCTGCGTCCGTACTGTCGGGCATCCAGATGCCACCAGACGGCAGCTCGACCTCAGCACGCCCCAGGGTCACCAGGGTTTTCAAATCGGTAGAAAAGCCAGTCGCCGGACGTGCGCGACCGAAGTCAGCGCCGATATCGTCATAACGACCGCCCTGGGCGATGGCCTGGCCAACACCCGGCACAAAAACGGCAAACACCACACCGGTGTGGTAGTGATAGCCGCGCAACTCACCCAGGTCGAAATACAGCGGCAACTCGGGGAAGCGCGCCGACAACTGCTCG
Source organism: Pseudomonas sp. IPO3747 (assembly GCF_013385245.1). Classification (NCBI taxonomy): domain Bacteria; kingdom Pseudomonadati; phylum Pseudomonadota; class Gammaproteobacteria; order Pseudomonadales; family Pseudomonadaceae; genus Pseudomonas; species Pseudomonas sp. IPO3747. Next base: position 468,542 of record NZ_JACAQL010000009.1, on the reverse strand, counting down.
GCAATCGCAAACACATCATCCAGTGCAGCCAATACCGGCGCCGGCGCATTGGCCAGGCGCTCACGGGCAGCCACCAGCACTTCACGGCCACCGCACAGGTTCACCAGTGCGCGCAACATGTCGGCCAGGTCCGCAGGCACGCCTGCAGTCAGGGCGATGACTTCATCGATAGCCTTGCGCTGCAAGGCATCGAACAACTGTTGCTCCACTTCACCGGACAAACCAGCCGCACGGGCCAGACCACGGTAGATACCAACGTGGCCCAGGTCCATGTGTACATCCGGCACATCAGCCAGTTGCAGCATGGCCAGCATCAGGCTGATCACTTCAACGTCGCTGCTCGGGCTGGCATCACCGTACAACTCGGCGCCCAACTGGATCGGGCTGCGCGAAGACGACAAAGCACGCGGCTGAGCATGCAGCACGCTGCCGGCGTAGCACAGGCGGCTCGGGCCTTCGCGGCGCAGGGTGTGCGCATCAATGCGCGCCACCTGCGGCGTGATGTCGGCACGGAAACCCATTTGCCGGCCCGATTGCGGGTCGATGACCTTGAAGGTGCGCAGATCCAGGTCCTGGCCCGCGCCGGTCAGCAGGGATTCCAGGTACTCGATATGGGGGGTCACGACAAACTCGTAACCCCAGCTCTGGAACAGATCCAACACCTGGCGACGCGCTACTTCAATGCGCGCAGCTTCTGGTGGCAGTACTTCTTCGATGCCATCTGGCAGCAGCCAGCGGTCTACCGTTGCCATTACGCCATTCCCCTATGATCCGGGCGGCCAGCCCTCGGCCGAGCCTTGAGTGAAGCAGAAAATACCCACGCTTTGCATAATCCACGCGCAAGAGCGACGTGACGAACGGCCTGCCAGCGGCCTCGTCGGGCACTTTCCTCGAAAAACCTGTGGCGCCTGCCGAATCAAACATGCAGACGCAAAAAAGCCGGGAATTTCCCGGCTGCCGCATCATACACCCGTTTTCTGAAAGGATCACCCCGCCAGGCATTTTAGCCGCCCGACGGAGTGCGCCCTAAGGTCACAGGCTTGGTTACTTGGACTTTTCCAGGTAGCGGAAGAAGTCGCTGCTTGGGTCCAGCACCATGACGTCGGTTTTGTTCGCGAAGCTTTCACGGTAGGCACGCAGGCTACGGTAGAACGCGTAGAACTCCTGGTCCTGGCCGTAAGCCTTGGCGTAGATCGCCGCAGCTTGAGCGTCGCCGTCACCACGAGCCTCTTCAGACTCGCGATAAGCCTCTGCCAGCAGTACACGGCGCTGACGGTCGGCATCCGCACGGATACCTTCAGCCAACTCGTTACCTTTGGCGCGGTGCTCACGGGCTTCACGCTCACGCTCGGTGCTCATACGCTCGAACACGCTGCGGTTCACTTCCTTCGGCAGGTCGATAGCCTTGACCCGGACATCAACCACTTCAATGCCCAACTCTTTTTCTGCCATCGTGTTCAGCGAACGGGTGATGTCAGCCATCAGCGCATCACGTTCACCGGATACCACCTCGTGCAGGGTGCGTTTACCAAACTGGTCACGCAGGCCCGATTCCAGACGGCGCGACAAACGCTCGTCGGCAATCTGCTTGAGGCCGGAGGTCGCGGTGTAGAAGCGCTCGGCATCCTTGACGCGCCACTTGGCGTAGGCGTCAACCATCACGGCTTTCTTTTCCAGGGTGAGGAAGCGTTGTGTCGGTGCATCCAGGGTCATCAGGCGGCCGTCGAACTTGCGCACCTGGTTCACGTAGGGGACTTTCACATGCAGGCCCGGCTGGACATCCGCCTGCACCACACGACCGAATTGCAGCAACACCGCGCGCTCGGTCTGAGACACGATGTAGAAGCAGTTCCAGGCAGCGATGACCACGACGACGCCCACAATCAGGGCGGTCAGCGATTTATTGCTCATCAACGACTCTCCCTGGTACGTGTTTGCTGTTGCAGCAAGTCAGCGGCCGCACGGGCGCTCGCTTCGTTGGCAGCGGCATTCGAGCTGCTGGACGGTGCGCTGGTGCCGCTACGACCACCTTCGATCATCTTGTCCAGCGGCAGGTACAGCAGGTTGTTCTGCCCACCTTTGCTGCCGGTCACGAGAACCTTGCTGGTGTTGCTGAAAACTTCCTGCATGGTGTCCAGGTACAGACGCTCACGCGTGACTTCCGGAGCCTTGCGGTACTCGGCAACCAGTTTGGTAAAGCGATCCGCCTCACCCTTGGCGCGGGAGACCACTTCGTCGCGGTAACCGTTGGCATCTTCAAGGATACGCTGGGCCTGACCACGGGCTTCCGGTACGACACCGTTGGCGTAGGTTTCAGCCTGGTTGCGCGAACGCTGCTCGTCTTCACGGGCGCGGATCACGTCATCAAAGGCTTCCTGCACTTCGCGCGGTGCAGCTGCGCTCTGTACGTTCACCTGAGTGACGGTGATGCCGGTGCGGTAGGTATCGAGGAACCGCTGCAGGCGCTCCTTGATCTCGCTGGCCATCAATTCACGACCTTCGGTCAGCACCTGGTCCATGGCGGTGGAACCCACCACATGGCGCAGGGCACTTTCGGTTGCGTGTTGCAGGCTGATTTCCGGCTGATCAACGTTCAGCACGAAGTCCTGCAGGTTGCTGATCTTGTACTGCACGGTCAGCGGCACTTCGACGATGTTCTCGTCTTCGGTCAGCATCTGGCCCTGCTTGGTGTAGGCACGCTCACGCGTGACGTTCTCCATGTACTTCTTGTCGATCGGCGGGAAATAGATGTTCAGGCCTGGCCCGACAGTCTCGTAGTACTTGCCGAAGCGCAGCACAACAGCCTGCTCCTGCTCGTCCACCACGTACACGGCGCTGTACAGCCACACGGCTGCGAGCACGACAAGCCCGAGGCCCAGCAGGCCATAGCCGCCGCCCTTGCTTGTGCGACCGCCGTCGTCACCACCACCACGTTTTTTTCCACCACCGAACAACCCATTCAGGCTTTCCTGCAGCTTTCGGAAGGCCTCGTCGAGATCTGGTGGCCCCTTGCGGTCGCCATTATTACGGCGTTTACCACCCCAAGGATCCTGATTATTCGAGTTGCCACCCGGCTCATTCCAAGCCATAGCGCTCTCCATCTGATAAAGCAAAGACGCACCCACGGCGCGCCGACCAATGCTACAGAATGCCTGCTACTGCGGCACAACCGCTTTCGGAGGCTTTTATTGCAAAGTGTGTTGTTCGATGAACTCTGTCGGTACCACACCTTCACGGCTGACCAGCCGATTCAGCTCCGAGCGCGGCAATCGAACGGCCAGCAAGCTGACACCTTCTTCGTCGTATTCTTCTTTCTGTACGGCGCCCAGTTCGAAAAACTGTGCACGCAGTCGAGCAAAACGTTGCGGCAAGCGCAAGGTGCCGACAAACAAATCGCTGCCCAGCAGTTCGGCAATCGCTTGTTCAAGCAACTCCAGACCACTGCCATCGCGCGCCGACAGCCATACCCGCTGGGGCTTGCCGTCTTCATTGCGCTGGATTTGCGGCTCAACGCCCTCAAGCAAATCGAGTTTGTTATAGACCTCGAGGATCGGCAAGTCTTGTGCACCAATCTCGCCCAGCACCACCATCACTTGCTCGATCTGCAACATGCGATCCGGTTCGGCCGCATCGATCACGTGCAACAGCAGGTCGGAATTGCTCGACTCTTCGAGCGTAGACCGAAATGCCTCGACCAGCTTGTGGGGCAAATGACGAATGAAACCTACTGTGTCGGCCAGGACAATCGGCCCCAGGTCGTCGATATCCAAACGGCGCAAGGTCGGGTCAAGGGTGGCGAACAGTTGGTCGGCCGCGTACACGTCCGATTTCGTCACGTTGTTGAACAGCGTGGATTTGCCAGCGTTGGTATAGCCCACCAGGGACACGGTAGGGATATCCGCACGCGAGCGACCACGGCGTGATTGTTCGCGCTGGCTGCGTACTTTTTCCAGGCGGCCCTTGATCTGGCGCAGGCGCACCCGCAGCAGGCGGCGGTCGGTTTCCAGCTGGGTTTCACCCGGGCCGCGCATGCCGATGCCACCACCCTGGCGTTCAAGGTGAGTCCAGCCGCGTACCAACCGGGTGCTCATGTGGTCAAGCTGGGCCAGTTCTACCTGGAGCTTGCCTTCATGGGTACGGGCACGCTGGGCGAAAATATCGAGAATCAGACCGGTGCGGTCGATCACGCGACACTCGAAAACACGTTCGAGGTTACGTTCCTGACTGGGCGTGAGGGTGTGATTGAAGATCACCAGATCGGCTTCTTCGGCGTGAACCAGGTCGCGCAGTTCCTCGACCTTGCCGCTGCCTATCAGGTATTTGGCGGTTGGCCGATGACGCGGTACGTTAAAAAACGCAACGGTCTCGGCGCCGGCCGAATTTGCCAACTCCTGAAACTCCTGCGGATCTTCGCGCGCCTCAGGGTCCTGTCCATCCAAGTGAACGAGGATTACTCGCTCACCACCACCGTGGCGCTCAAAGAACAAAGGAGACTCCTATCAGGCGTTACCTGGCTCAGCGTCACCCTGTTCATCACCTGCTGCGCTAGGCAGACGGATTGGACGAACTGGAACGACTGTCGAGATAGCGTGCTTGTAAACCATCTGGCTGACGGTGTTTTTCAGCAGGATCACGAACTGGTCGAACGACTCGATCGTGCCTTGCAGCTTGATACCGTTAACCAGGTAGATGGAAACCCCAACTTTCTCTTTACGTAAAGTATTCAAGTAAGGGTCTTGTAGCGAATGCCCTTTTGACATGTGCCGCACTCCTTTAAGGATCAATAATAAAATTCGGAAAATAGATAGCTTATGGCCGTCACACCCCCAAGGATAGACGGCAATTGCAAGGACTCAGCTCAATATGGAGACCGATCCCAAGTATTTCAAGGCGCGCGACAGATTGTCGCTGTCCAGGCTGTCCAACCAGTGCAACTCGCTCCAGCTGCGCAGCCAGGTGAACTGGCGCTTCGCCAATTGGCGCGTGGCAATGATGCCGCGCTCCTGCATTTCGGCTGACGTCAGCTTGCCATCCAGGTGTTCCCAGACTTGGCGGTAGCCTACAGCACGTATCGAAGGCAACCCGGCATGCAGGTCACCTCTGGAACGCAGTGCTACGACCTCGTCCACAAACCCCTGTTCCAACATAATTGTGAATCTTTGTGCAATTCGTTCATGCAACACCTGGCGATTTGCCGGAGCAATGGCCAGATTCGCCACAGTATAGGGCAATTGTGACTGTCCAGATGCGCCTGCATCAGCACTTTGCGCAGTTTGTTTCAGCCTGTGTTCAGTCATGGTCTGGCCGCTCACCCGCCAGACTTCCAGGGCGCGACTGAGGCGCTGGGGGTCATTGGGGTGAATGCGCGCAGCGGAGACCGGGTCGACTGCCGCCAACTGGTCGTGCAGGGCTTGCCAGCCAAGGCGTGCAGCCTCTTCTTCAATTTCGCCACGCACCTGGGCGTCGGCCGCAGGCATATCCGCCAAGCCTTCCTGCAAAGCCTTGTAATAGAGCATCGTACCGCCCACCAGCAGCGGAATATTGCCCCGCGCGGTGATTTCGGCCATGGCGGCCAGGGCATCGGCACGGAAATCGGCGGCGGAATAGCTCTCGGCCGGGTCGATGATGTCAATCAACCGGTGCGGATACTGTGCCAACAGTTCTTTTGAAGGCTTGGCCGTGCCGATGTCCATGTCCCGGTAAACCAGGGCAGAGTCGACGCTGATCAGCTCGCAGGGCAGCACTTTGGTCAGCTCGATGGCCAGGTCGGTCTTGCCGGCGGCCGTAGGGCCCATCAGGAAGATGGCGGGGGGCAAGGCACTCATCAACGGCCGCGCAAGAACAGTTTGTCCAAGTCGTCCAGGCCCATTTGGGTCCAGGTCGGTCGGCCATGGTTGCATTGCCCGCTGCGCTCGGTGTTCTCCATGTCGCGCAGCAAACCGTTCATTTCCGGCAACGCCAGGCGGCGGTTGGCGCGGATTGCACCGTGGCAGGCCATGGTACCGAGCAGTTCGTTGATATGTGCCTGGATGCGGTCGCTGGTGCCGTATTCCATCAGGTCGGCCAGCACGTCGGCGACCAGGCGGTTGGCTTCGGCTTGCTTGAGCAAGGCGGGAATCTGGCGAATAGCCAGGGTTTCCGGGCCCAGGCGTTGCAGTTCGAAGCCCAGCTTCTGGAACACGCTGTGGTGTTCCTCGGCGCAATCGGCCTCACGCTGGCTTACAGCCAGGGATTCCGGCACCAACAACGGCTGGCCGCTCAGACCTTCACTGGCCATGGCGATCTTCAAGCGCTCGTACATGATCCGTTCGTGGGCGGCATGCATGTCCACCAGTACCAGGCCGTGGGCGTTTTCGGACAGGATATAAATGCCCTTGAGCTGCGCCAGCGCATAACCCAAAGGCGGAATATCACCGCCGCCCTCAGGCAACGCCACAGCGCCCGGCTCAGCCCCCGGCAGCGGTGCAAAAAATTCGCGATAGGCCGCCTGGGCCTCGGCTACCGGCACAGTCGACTGCGGGCGTGGCGTGTATTGGTACTGATAACCCGCGCCCGCACCGGACCCCGGCGCGGTGTAGGAAGGCTGCGGCTGCGGCGATTGCAGCAGGTTGGCCGCCAGGCTCATTTCACCCTGAGGCCCGAACTCGCCGGCCTCCGGACCGCTGGGCCTGACCACCGCCGTCACAATCGGCGCTGACAACTGATCATCCGGGCGCACATCGCCCAAGGCGCGGTGCAACGTGCCGTAGAGGAAGTCATGCACCATGCGCCCGTCACGGAAGCGCACTTCGTGCTTGGTCGGGTGCACGTTGACGTCGACCACCGACGGGTCGACTTCAAAGAACAGCACAAACGTCGGGTGCCGCCCGTTGAACAGCACATCGCGATACGCCTGGCGCACCGCGTGGGCCACCAGTTTGTCGCGTACCGCACGGCCATTCACAAAGAAATACTGCAAATCCGCCTGGCTGCGGGAGAAGGTCGGCAAACCGACCCAGCCCCACAGGCGCAAGCCATTGCGCTCGATTTCAATCGGCAGCGCCTGCTCAAGGAAGCCTGCGCCGCAGATCGCCGAGACCCGCCGAGCGCGCGCGGCGTCGTCATGGGCTTCGTGCAGGCTGAGGATGGTTTTGCCGTTGTGGCGTAAATGGAACGCCACATCAAAACGCGCCAACGCCAGGCGCTTGATGACTTCTTGCAGGTGATCGAATTCGGTTTTTTCAGCCTTGAGGAACTTGCGTCGCGCGGGCGTGTTGAAAAACAGGTCGCGAACTTCAACCGACGTCCCCACCGGGTGCGCGGCCGGCTGCACACGAGGCGCCATGTCACGGCCTTCGGTTTCCACCTGCCAGGCTTGCTCGGCGCTGCGGGTGCGCGAAGTCAGGGTCAGGCGTGCTACGGAGCTGATGGACGCCAATGCCTCACCGCGAAAACCCAGGCTCATTACCCGCTCAAGGTCTTCAAGGTCGCGAATCTTGCTGGTGGCGTGACGAGCCAGGGCCAGCGGCAGGTCATCCGAGGAAATCCCGCTGCCGTCGTCGCGGACCCGCAGCAGCTTGACGCCGCCCTGCTCCACATCGACATCAATGCGCTTGGCACCGGAGTCGATACTGTTTTCCAGCAATTCCTTGATCACCGACGCCGGGCGCTCAACCACCTCACCCGCAGCAATCTGGTTGGCGAGGCGCGGGCTGAGCAGTTCGATGCGCGAGCCACTGTTCAATAAGGAGTCGCTCATTACTGCGCCGCCAATTCAGTGCCAGGGATGGTCAACACCTGACCGACTTTCAATTCATCGGTCTTCAGGTTGTTGGCGCTGCGCAAGGTCGCGGCAGATACCTGGAAACGCACGGCCAGCATGGCCAGCGTGTCGCCGGGTTGCACGCGATGGTCACGCGGGCCTTGGGCGATTTTGCCGGAATCACGCAGCCAGGCAATGTAGGTACCCGGCGGCGGGTTCTGCTGGAAGAACTGGCGAATACCGGCGCTGATCGAACGCGCCAGCGCCTGCTGGTGGTTGGCGCTGGCCAGCTTCGAGGCTTCGTTGGAGTTGGAGATAAACCCGGTTTCCACCAGGATCGACGGGATATCCGGCGACTTCAACACCATGAACCCAGCCTGCTCCACGCGCTGTTTGTGCAGGGACGTCACGCGGCCAATGTTGCTGAGGACTTTTTGGCCGACGTTCAAGCTGGAGGTCAGCGAAGCGGTCATCGACAGGTCGAGCAGTACACCAGCGAGCATTTTGTCCTTGTCGTCGAGGGACACGTTGCCGGCCCCGCCGATCAGGTCGGAACGGTTTTCACTGTCGGCCAGCCAGCGTGCGGTCTCGGACGTGGCGCCACGATCCGACAAGGCAAACACCGAGGCACCGAAGGCAGCGGTTGATGGCGCGGCGTCGGCATGGATCGACACAAACAGGTCTGCACCCTTCTTGCGGGCGATTTCGGTACGGCCACGCAGCGGGATGAAGTAATCGCCGGTACGGGTCAGCTCGGCGCGATAGCCTTTCATGCCATTGACCTGGCGCTGCAGTTCACGGGCGATGGCCAGTACCACATCTTTTTCATGCTGGCCGCGCGAGCCGGAGGCGCCCGGGTCTTCGCCGCCGTGGCCGGCGTCGATCACAACAATAATGTCGCGCTTGCCCGCAGGCGCAGGTGGTGGCGGCGGCAACTTGACCTGCGGCTGCGACGGGTTGACCGGCACGGCCGGAACAGTCGCAACGCTTGGGGTTGGCGCAGGCGGCGGTGCAGCGTCGGCGGCGTTGTCGAACAGGTCGACCACCAACCGATTGCCGTATTGGGCATTAGGCGCCAGCACAAAGCTTTTCGGGGTCACGGCCTTCTTCAGGTCGATGACCACACGCAGGTCCGTCGGCGTGCGCTGGGCCGAGCGCATCGCGGTGATCGGGGTATTGGCGGTTGAGACTTTCAGCGGCGCGCCGAGGGTGGCGCCGTTGATGTCGATCACCAGGCGATCGGGCGCCGTCAGGGTAAAGACGCTGTGCTGGACCGGGCCAGACAGGTCGAACACCAGTCGCGTGTTATCCGGTGCTCGCCACAGGCGAACACTTTTCACCTGTGAAGCAGCCAGAGCATTGAAAGTCATTGCCGCAAGCAACACCCCTACGACAGCAACCATCGCGCGAAAGCGCATACCTAACCCCACCAATTTTATTTGAATTCCAATGCCAGGGCCGCGCACCAAGACTGGCCGCGCGCACTCTGGGGCAACAACTTCAGCTGACGTCCATGCTCATGCGGCGTAATGGTAATGGTCAGGTCCGGCTTTGGCAAAAAGCCTGTGCCTTTATCTGGCCACTCGATCAAGCACAGTGCGTCTTCATCGAAGTAATCACGGATACCCATGTACTCCAGTTCTTCAGGGTCGACCAGCCGATACAGGTCGAAATGGAAGGCGCGAACTGCACCGATCTCGTAGGGTTCGACCAAGGTGAACGTCGGGCTTTTTACCGCGCCTGTGTGGCCCAACCCACGAATTATCCCTCGCGACAGCGTGGTTTTGCCCGCGCCCAGGTCCCCTTCAAGGAATATCAGTCCTGCGCCAGCCGTAACCTGTGCAATACGCTGACCCAACGCAACCATGGCGTCTTCATCAGCCAGAAAAAGGCTTACTTCAGGCACGGCGACTGCTCCTCCAGCAATTGACGAATGGCAGGTATCAGGTCGCTGGCGGCCAGGCCGCGACCATAAGTGCCTTGGCGATCCCCCGCCGTGGCGTGCAACCACACGGCCAGGCAACTTGCCTCATAGGCGGGCATGCCCTGGGCCAGCAATGCACCCACCAAGCCGCTCAGCACATCACCCAAACCGGCCGTCGCCATCGCCGGGTGACCTTGGTCACAGCGCGAAACACGGCCGTCCGGGCTGGCAATCAAACTGCCAGCACCCTTGAGGATAGCCACTGCATTGAATTTCTGGCTTAACGCGCGCGCCACGTTAAGGCGATCGGCCTGAACCGCGGCTGTCGTGATGCCCATCAACCGCGCCGCCTCGCCGGGATGCGGCGTGATCACGCTGTTGGCCGGCAGGCTTACACCGCCTGCGGCCAACTGGTTCAAGGCGTCAGCATCCCAAACTTGCGGCTGCTGGGCGTTGGCGGCAACCGACAACAGGCTTTTGCCCCAGGACGCTGCGCCCAGGCCAGGACCGATAACGATCACCGAGATTTTTTCCAGCAGCCCCATCAACTGATTGGCCGAACTGACGCCGACGGTCATCACCTCCGGCAAGCGTGCGAGTGCAGCCGGCACGTGTTCCGGGCGAGTCGCCAACGAAACCATGCCTGCGCCACTGCGCAAGGCGCTTTCGGCGCTGAGCAGCCCGGCACCGCCAAAGCCATGGTCGCCGCCGATGACCAGCAGGTGACCGAACTGGCCTTTATGGGCGTCCGGGGAACGTGCAGCCAGTTGCGGCAAATGGCCGTGCAACAGCGGCTGTACGTCGGTAATTGTGTGTTTTGTCTGCGGCATGCGTCTTCAAGCTCCGATGTCTGGCAGAATTATACGCATCTAACCTGTGGTTTCCCGTGTCTCATGCCTGCAATTACTTCCGATCTGCCCGCCCTCGCCCAATCGATCAAAGACTGGGGCCGCGAGCTGGGCTTTCAACAAGTCGGCATCAGCGGCCTGGACCTGGCCGAGCATGAGCAGCACCTGCAACGCTGGCTCGACGCGGGCTACCACGGCGAGATGGAATACATGGGCGCCCATGGCAGCAAACGTTCGCACCCCGATGAACTGGTGCCGGGCACGCTGCGTGTGGTGTCGCTGCGCATGGATTATCTGCCAGGCGACACGCAAATGGCGCAGTTGCTGGCCAAGCCAGAAAAAGCCTACATCTCCCGTTACGCCTTGGGCCGCGATTACCACAAGCTGATCCGCAAGCGCGTGCAACAACTGGCCGACCGTATCCAGGCACAGATCGGCCCGTTCGGCTTTCGCGCCTTTGTCGACAGCGCGCCCGTTTTGGAAAAAGCCATTGCCGAACAAGCTGGCCTCGGCTGGATCGGCAAAAACACCCTGGTACTCAATCGCAAGGCCGGCAGCTATTTCTTTTTAAGCGAACTGTTTGTCGATTTGCCGTTGCCCGTGGACGCGCCTCACGTCACCGAGCATTGCGGCCGCTGCACCGCATGCCTGGATATCTGCCCCACCAATGCCTTCGTCGGCCCTTATGTGCTCGACGCGCGGCGCTGCATTTCCTACCTGACCATCGAGCTCAAGAGTGCGATCCCCGAGGACCTGCGCCCACTGATCGGCAATCGGGTATTCGGCTGCGATGACTGTCAGATCGTTTGCCCCTGGAATCGTTTCGCCCGATCCACGGCCGAAAGCGATTTCAAGCCACGGCACAATCTGGATAACGCAGAACTGGCCGAATTGTTTATGTGGGACGAGGATAAATTCCTCAGCAACACAGAAGGCTCGCCCCTGCGTCGTGCCGGGTATGAGCGCTGGCTGCGCAACCTGGCAGTGGGCCTGGGCAACGCGCCGTCAAGCATTCCGGTACTCGAAGCCTTGAAAGCACGTCGCGATTATCCGTCCGAACTGGTGCGCGAACATGTGGAATGGGCGCTGAACCAGCACGCTACGCGCTAGTGCACGTCGTCGTTGTAGACGAACTTGGGCATTTCCCAGTGAAAACGTATCGCCAGCAGCCGCAATAAAAAGCCGCTGAACAAAGTCAGCAGAATCGCCTGCTCGCTGGGCAGTTGCAGATACAGGCACAGCATGTAGAACCAGGCCGCGAGGAACGACACACTGGCGTACAGCTCGCGGCGAAAGATCAGCGGGATGTCGTTACAGAAGATATCGCGCAGGATGCCGCCGAATACGCCCGTGATCACGCCGCTGACTGAAGCCACCAGCATGCCGTGACCCATTTCCAAAGCAGTCATGCAGCCGATCAGGGTAAACGCCACCAGGCCCAAGGCGTCCAGCGCCAGGAACAGCGAGCGCAGACGGCGCATCAGCGGTGCAATAAAGATCGTCACCAGCGCGGCGATCGAGGTCAGCACCAGGTATTCCGGGTGTTTGACCCACGTCAGCGGGTAATGCCCCAACAGTACATCGCGCACCGAACCGCCGCCCAGCGCCGTGACGCAGGCGATCAGCACCACGCCAAACCAGTCCATCCCACGGCGCCCGGCGGACAGCGCGCCGGTCATGGCTTCGGCGGTGATGGCGATGAGGTAGAGCATCAACAGCATGATGGCGATCCTTGCGAATAGGCGCGCATTCTAATCATTGGGTGATGGCACCAAAAGGGGGCGCATGGCGAAAGACCGTATCGACAGCATCGCAGGCAAGCCAGCTCCCACATTTGAATGTGTTCACAAGTCAAAGTGTGGGAGCTGGCTTGCCTGCGATAGGGCCTGGTATCTACACAACTTGAAGGCATCCAGATTTCCCTGTGGCGAGCAGGCTTGCCCTGCGTTGGGCTGCGAAGCGGCCCCAGTAAAGACACTGCAATTTTCCTGAAAGAACTCAGCGTCTGGATTTGGGGCTGCTTCGCAGCCCAACGCAGGGCAAGCCTGCTCGCCACAACAGCCCACTTACCACAGACTTTGTTTCAACCGGCTGCGTAGACACCAATGCTGCAATGGGGCCAGAGCAGGCGCCACAGATTCAAGCCTTGATGAAATGCTTGCGGTAATGCTGCAACTCGGCGATCGACTCGCGAATGTCATCCAGCGCCAAATGCGTGCTGCCTTTGTGGAAGCTGTCCTTGACCTCCGGCGCCCAGCGCGCCGCCAGCTCTTTGAGTGTGGACACGTCCAGGTTGCGATAGTGGAAGTAGCTTTCCAGCCCCTTCATGTGCCTATAAAGGAAGCGACGATCCTGGCAGATGCTGTTGCCGCAGATCGGCGACTTGCCCTTGGGCACCCACTTTACCAGGAAGGCGATGGTTTCAGCTTCGGCCTCAGCCATGCTGATGCGGCTGTCGCGCACGCGCTGGGTCAGGCCGGAATTGCCGTGGGTGCGGGTGTTCCACTCGTCCATGGTGGCCAGTACAGCGTCGCTGTGATGGATGGCGATCACCGGACCTTCGGCCAAGGTGTTGAGGTTGCTGTCGGTGACAATGGTCGCCATCTCGATGATGACGTCGGTGTCGGGGTTCAGACCGGTCATTTCCAGATCGATCCAAATCAGGTTCTGTGGGTTTTGCATGGCTTGATTCTCTTGGCCCTTGGCTTAGCTGCGCAGTTTAGCAGGCGGGGGCGTGCTAGACTCGCGACCGTTTTACCCAACCTTTGCATTATCGACACGGAACACCAATGGCCAAACGCCAGCTCAATCGCCGCCAAAACTGGCGCATCGAAAAGATTCAAGGCGAACGCGCCGCTCGCGCCGCCAAACGTGAATCCTCCGCCGTGGAAGCGCTCGAGGGCGGCGACCTGGGGCCTGAACAAACGGGCCTGGTGATCGCGCACTTTGGTGTGCAGGTCGAAGTCGAGGCGCTCGAGGGCGAACTCGCAGGCTCGGTGTCGCGCTGCCACCTGCGCGCCAACCTGCCTGCGCTGGTCACCGGCGACAAGGTCGTGTGGCGTGCCGGCAACCAGGGCATCGGCGTGATCGTCGCCCAATTGCCGCGCACCACCGAACTACGCCGCCCCGACAGTCGTGGCCAGCTCAAGCCAGTGGCGGCCAACGTTGACATGATCGTGATCGTGTTCGCACCGCTGCCCGAGCCGCATGCCAACCTGATCGACCGCTACCTGGTCGCAGCCGAGCATGCCGGCATTCGCCCGCTGCTGCTGCTGAACAAATTCGACCTGATCGACGAGCAGAACGCCCCGGCGCTCAACGCGTTGCTGGCGGTCTACCGCACCCTGGGTTACCCGGTGCTGGAAGTGTCGGCGCATCACGGCAATGGCATGGAACAACTGCAACAGCAGTTGGACGGGCGCATCAGTGTGTTCGTCGGCCAGTCTGGCGTGGGCAAGTCATCGCTGGTCAACAGCCTGCTGCCGGAAGTCGACACCCGTGTCGGCCCGCTGTCGGAACTGTCCGGCCAGGGTACCCACACCACCACCACCGCGCGGTTGTTCCACTTCCCCGGCGGCGGTGAGTTGATCGACTCCCCAGGCATCCGTGAATTCGGCCTCGGCCACGTCAGCCGCAGCGATGTGGAAGCGGGCTTCATCGAGTTCAACGACCTGATCGGCACCTGCCGCTTCCGCGACTGCAAACACGACCGCGAGCCGGGTTGTGCGTTGCTCAAGGCCCTCGAAGATGGGCGCGTGCAGCAGCAGCGGATGAACAGCTACCGGTCGATTATTGCGAGCTTGCCGGAGAGCAGCTACTAACGATCCACTTCTTGATACACATAAACCAGTGTACTGAAGCCCCTAGTCCATTGATTTAATAGGAGCAGGCATCAAGGACCCGGACCAACTGGGTGGCTCATACGCACAAGCCAGCTTGTATTCGGATTTCTCGATGCGCATAATTGCTCCGTCACCAGCGAAAGCTGGCAGGAGTCTGGATCCTTTTCGGGGTTGATCCAGCGGCGCAGAAGGGGCGAAGCAAGCTCCACTGCGCGTCGAATGAAGCCGCCTTCGGGCGGCTTTGCTTTTTGTGGGCCATTAACAACTGCACAGAAAGACTCGCTCCAAGGGCCGGGAGTACTTCGTGCCGCGCCTGTGCGTGGAGGACATGCGAGGTGTCATCAGCGGCGTCAAAGCCTACCTTCCTCTCTGAACACAAATGAAAACGCCCCGACATAGTCGGGGCGTTTTCATTTACAACCAACAAAGACCGCTTACGAACCCGGCGTTGGCGCAGGCGCCGTAGGGTCTTTCACCCCGCCGTCATCAAACAGGTTCAGCTTCTGCCGCAGCTCATGGGCCGGCAGCGGCTCCTGCCCTGGCGGAATAGCATTCGGATCTGCCGGCACTTCACCCGGAGCGCCTTCGCCCTGGGTCGGCGCCGCAGGTGGCGGCTGATCACCTTCAATCGCACGCTGGGCTTTTTTAGTCAGCACCACGATATCGATACGGCGGTTGATCGGGTTGAACGGGTCTTTAGGGTCAAACAACTGCGAGGACGCAAACCCCACCACGCGCGCCACTTGCGGGTCGGGATAGCTGCCCGCCACCAGCGCACGACGGGCGGCATTGGCGCGGTTGGCCGAAAGCTCCCAGTTGCCGAAGTCGCCTTGGCCCGCATAGGGCTTGGCGTCGGTATGACCGCTGATGCTGATCTTGTTCGGCACCGCCTTGATGGTGTCGGCCATGGCCAGCAGGATATCTTCGAAGTACGGCTTCAAGCGCGCACTGCCGGAGTCGAACATCGGCCGATTGGCCGCATCGGTGATCTGGATGCGCAAGCCTTCGGGGGTGATCTCGAAGGAAATCTGATCCTTGAACTTCAGCAGCTGCGGGTTTTCTTCGACCTTGGTCTGCAGTTCCTGCAGCAACAACTCCAGGCGCTCTTTCTCGACCTGCTCGGCCATGCTCTCGACGGTGTCGCGCTCGATCGGGATATTTTCCTGCGGCGACTCGGTCTTGACCTCGGGGTTGATGGTGCGCTCAGGCGCCAGTTGCGGTGAGCCGCCCAGGTCGATCACGAAGGGCGTGCCGCTTTCCGAAAAACCAATCGGGTCTTTGAAGTAACCGGCAATGGCGATCTTCTGCTCGGGCGTGGCGGTCGACATCAGCCACAGCACCAGGAAGAACGCCATCATCGCCGTGGCAAAGTCGGCGAAGGCGATTTTCCAGGCGCCGCCATGGTGCCCCGCAGCGAAGCGCTTGACGCGCTTGATGATTATCGGCTGGTTGTTTTCCATGACTTAGCGACCGCGAACCGCTTGTTCCAGCTCGGCAAAACTTGGGCGATGTTTCGGGTACAGCACCTTGCGCCCGAACTCCACCGCCAGCGATGGCGGCATGCCGGACGCCGAAGCCACCAGGCAGGCCTTGATCGCTTCGTACAAATTCACTTCTTCCTTGGCATCGTGGGCCAGGGACGTGGCCAGTGGGCCGAAGAAACCGTAGGCCGCGAGGATACCGAAGAAGGTACCGACGAGGGCCGCGCCCACGTGCATGCCGATAGCCTTCTGGTCGCCCTCACCCAGGGATGCCATGGTCACCACAATGCCCAGTACCGCCGCAACGATACCAAAACCGGGCATGCCGTCAGCGACGCCGGTCACGGCGTGGGAAGGATGTTCCAGCTCTTCCTTCAGGCTGAACAGCTCCATGTCGAACAGCCCTTCGAGCTCGTGCGGGGCCATGTTGCCGGAGGACATGATGCGCAGGTAGTCACAGATGTAGGCGGTCATGCGCTCATCTTTGAGCACGGCCGGGTACTTGGCGAAAATCGGGCTGGCGGCAGCGTCTTCGATGTCGCCTTCGATGGCCATCATGCCTTCGCGGCGGCTCTTGTTGAGGATCTCGTAGATCAGCCCCAGCACTTCAAGATAGAACGTGTGAGAGAAGCGTGAGCTGAACATGCCCAGCGACTTTTTGATCACGTGCATGGTCATGTAGCCGGGGTTGGCCTGCAGGAAAGCACCAAACGCGGCGCCGCCGATGATCAGCACTTCGAAGGGCTGGATCAGCGCGGCAATTTTACCGTGGGACAGGACGTACCCACCGAGCACACTTGCGATGACGACGATGATGCCGATAATTTTAGCCATAGGAGATTGGTACTTGCGCCGTCGGGTTCATGGACATAGTGGGTGCTGCAGAAAACTCTTGTTCTACTTATCGGCAAAACTGCGCCAGACTATAGCCCGTTAAGGCGAAAAGCCAATTCGGCCCGTTCCGGGCGTGTAGAACGCAAGTGATGATCGCGCCCCAATCATGGCAAACGAAACGACAGTTCCAAATACAAAACCCACCACCCTCGCCGCTTGGATCAAGCGCCTGGACGATGTGCTGCTGCCTGTTCCTCAGGCTAGTCACGAACGCGTGTGCAAGGCCATCCGCGACAGCCGCAGTTCATTGCGAGATATTGCCGAGCTGATGCAAAACAGCCCGGCACTGGTGCTCAGTGTGATGCGCGAGGCCAACAGCCAGGCGCACGGCAGCCTGTCGGGGCCGGCGGAAAACCTCGAAGTGGCGCTGAACCGCCTGGGTCTCAAACGCGCCGAAGAATTGCTCGCGCGCCTGCCCTCGGTGCCGGAAAAAGACATCCCGGTGGCTTTGCGCCAACTGCTGCTGATAAGCCAGCACGCCTCACAGCAAGCCAACGGTTTGTTCGCCAGCCGCCTGGCGCGGCTGTGGCAAGACATCCATTGGGGCAGCCTGCTGTTTCTGTCGCCGCTGTGGCCGCTGGCCGTGGCCTACCCCAAACTCCTGGAAGAATGGGAACTGCGGGTCATCCACAAAGGCCAGTCGGCGCACAAGGTCGAGCAGGAACTGTTCGGTGTACGCCTGCTCGACTTGTGCCTTGGCCTGACCGAAGCCTGGCACCTGCCGATCTGGGTGTCCCAGGGCTACAACCTGCTGCTGACCGAGCAGCGCTTGCTGGTCAAGGCGCTGCACATCGCCCGCGAAGATGACGCGCTGCGCCAGCAGCAACTGCTCGATGCCGAACCCAACCTGCGGCGCTGGTTGAACCAACCCGCCAACACCGTGCTGCTGGCCAACGGCCTGGCGATGTCGGCCCAGGAATCCTGGACCTGCCCGCACACCGAGCGCTGGCAATACCTTACCGCGCTGTACCTGCAAGCGCCGCTGTGTGACGTGCAGCAGCAGGTTCACCAACAAGCGGTCACCAGCGCGCGCACCACCTTGATGCCGGACCTCTGGCACCCGGCGCTGTCGCTGATCTGGCCGTGGCATGTGCAGAAGGTCCATCGCGGCCTGCTGCCCGCACCGCCGCCCACTGCCGAAGCACTGGCCGTGTGGCGCAAGCGCTGCACCGAGTTGCTGGTCGAACCAAGCCGCTTTGCCAACGCCATGCACTTGACCACCTGCGCCAAGGAAGCCTTGGTCGCCAGTGGCATGCAGCGGGTGCTGCTCTTTATGGCCGACCGCGCCCTGAGTACCTTGCGTGTGCATCAGGCCGATGGCTTGCCCAAGGACGCTGCCAACCTGAGCCTCGACGTCGTCAACAGCACACTGCTGCAACGCTTGCTGGAAAAGTCCGCCCAGGTGCGCCTCACGCCAGACAATCACGCGCAATTTTCTGCGCTGCTGCCGCCGATCCTGCGCCGCTGGTTTACCGGTGAACACCTGTTGCTACGCTCTCTGAGCTGCAATGGCCGCGTGGTGATGCTGATGGTCGCCGACCAGGGCGGCGGGCCGTTCTCGGAAACCACCGTGCAGGCTTTTGGCAAAACCGCTCAATGCATCGAGAAAGCGCTGCACAGCTTTACCAACCGCAGCGCCTGATGCTTGCGCTACAATCGCCCTCTTTTATCACCAACATTTGTGCCCAGGAGACCTCACATGCCTGACTTCTCTGGCTTGCCGCTGGTGATCGAGTCCAGCGACCTGCTTGGTCGCCTGGATGCCGAACACTTGATTCTGGTGGACCTCACCAGTGCCGCCCGCTACGCCGAAGGGCATATCCCCGGCGCGCATTTCGTTGACCCCAAGCGCACCCAACTGGGCCAGCCGCCAGCACCCGGCTTGCTGCCGCACAAGGCCGACCTGGAAAAGCTGTTCGGCGAACTGGGCCACACCCCGGACGCCACTTACGTCGTCTATGACGACGAAGGCGGCGGCTGGGCCGGGCGGTTCATCTGGTTGCTCGACGTGATCGGCCACCAGAAGTACCACTACCTGGATGGCGGCCTGCTGGCCTGGCTGGACGAAAAACACCCGGTATCCACCGAAGTGCCCGCCCCGGTTGGCGGCCCGGTCAGCCTCACGCTGCACGACGGCCCCACCGCCACCCGCGAATACCTGCAAAGCCGTCTCGGCGCCGCCGACCTGGGGATCTGGGACGCACGCGGCCCGCTGGAATATTCCGGCGAGAAAGTGCTCGCCGCCAAGGGTGGTCACATCCCCGGCGCCGTCAACTTCGAATGGACTGCCGGTATGGACAAGGCGCGCAACCTGCGTATCCGCCGCGACATGCCGCAGATCCTCGAAGACCTCGGGCTGACCCGCGACAAAGAAATCATCACCCACTGCCAGACTCACCACCGCTCTGGCTTCACCTACCTGGTGGCCAAGGCGCTCGGTTATCCGCGAGTCAAAGGTTATGCCGGTTCCTGGGGCGAATGGGGCAACCACCCCGACACCCCCGTCGAGATTTAAGGTTTAAGGACAGTTATGAAAAAGCAGTTGTTTATCCTCAGCCAGTACTTGCTGCCGCACCACTTGCTGTCGCGCCTGGCCGGCTGCATTGCCGAGTGCCGCGTGCGCTGGTTCAAGAATGCCTTCACGGCGTGGTTCGCCAAGCGCTATCAAGTGGACATGTCCCAGGCGCTGGTCGAAGACCTCACCGCCTACGAGCACTTCAATGCCTTCTTTACCCGCGCCCTGAAAGACGGCGCCCGCCCGCTGGATGAAACTCCAGGCGCGGTGCTGAGCCCAGCCGACGGCGCGGTCAGCCAGCTTGGCCCGATTGAACACGGTCGTGTGTTCCAGGCCAAAGGCCATAGCTTTAGCGTGCTGGAATTGCTCGGTGGTGATGCGGCGTTGGCTGCACCGTTCATGGGCGGTGATTTCGCCACTATTTACCTGTCACCGAAGGATTACCACCGCGTACACATGCCTTTGGCCGGTACGCTGCGTGAGATGGTCTACGTGCCGGGCCGGATTTTCTCGGTCAACCAGACCACCGCCGAAAACGTGCCGGAACTGTTTGCGCGCAACGAGCGTGTTGTCTGCCTGTTCGACACCGAACGCGGCCCGATGGCTGTGGTGTTGGTGGGCGCGATGATTGTGGCGTCGATTGAAACCGTATGGGCCGGGCTGGTCACGCCGCCGAAACGCGAGCTGAAAACCTTCCGCTACGACGAAGCCGCACGCGCGCCGATTCACTTGGAGAAAGGTGCTGAACTGGGCCGCTTCAAGCTGGGTTCGACCGCCATCGTGCTGTTCGGGCCGGATCAGGTGAAGTGGGCAGAGGAGTTGGTGGCGGGTACGCCGGTGCAGATGGGCCAGGGTATCGCACTGCCGAAAGCCTGATTTAAAGCTGATGCAAATCAAATGTGGGAGCCGGGCTTGCCCGCGATAGCGGCGTATCAGTCAATACTTCAATGACTGAACTATCGCTATCGCGGGCAAGCCCGGCTCCCACAGTTACTGCAATCTTGCAGTTAGATCGGCTTACAACTGCCCGTCGCGATCGCGAAAGCCCAGCAGATACAACACACCATCCAGCCCCAGCGTCGAAATCGCCTGCTTGGCCGATTGCTTGACCAGCGGCTTGGCACGGAACGCCACACCCAACCCGGCAATCGCCAGCATCGGCAAGTCATTGGCGCCGTCGCCGACCGCAATGGTCTGCTCCAGACGCAAACCTTCCTTGTGGGCCAATTCCTTCAGCAAGTCCGCCTTGCGCTGTGCGTCGACAATCGGCTCGACCGCCACGCCGGTCACTTTGCCATCCACCACTTCCAGCTTGTTGGCAAATACATAGTCAATGCCCAGCTTGGCCTGCAATTGCTTGGCGAAGTAGGTGAAACCGCCCGAGAGAATTGCAGTCTTGTAGCCCAGGCGCTTGAGTTCGGCAAACAAGGTTTCGGCGCCTTCGGTCAGGCGCAGCGAAGCACCGATCGAATCCAACACACTTACGTCCAAGCCCTTGAGCAGTGCCAGGCGCTCCTTGAAGCTGGCGCGAAAATCCAGCTCACCGGCCATGGCGCGCTCGGTGATTTCGGACACCTGCTCGCCCACACCGGCGGCCTTGGCCAACTCGTCGATGACTTCGGCTTCGATCAGCGTGGAATCCATATCGAACACCGCCAGGCGGCGGTTACGGCGGAACAGCGAATCTTCCTGGAAGGCGATGTCGACATTCAGTTCCTGGGCCACGCTGAGGAATTCGGCGCGCAAGGCTTGCGGGTCGGCCGGCTCGCCGCGCACGGAGAACTCGATGCAGCCCTTGCCTTTGTCGGCCGGCGTGTCCAACGGCATACGACCCGACAGACGGTCGATGTGATCGATATTCAAACCATATTGAGCGGTGATCGAGCTGACACGCTGCAATTGTTCGGCGGTTACTTTGCGGGTCAGCAGGGTCACGATGTGGCGCTTTTTACCCTGGCCTTCGACCCAATGCTGGTAATCGGCTTCGGAAACCGGGGTGAAACGCACCTGTTGATCAAGCTTATACGCCGTAAACAGGATGTCTTTGAGCACCGACGAGGCCTGCTCGGTGCTGGGGATTTCCACCAGGATGCCGAACGACAGCGTGTCGTGGATCACCGCTTGGCCGATGTCGAGAATGTTCACACCACCCTGGGCCAGAACACCGGTAATGGCTGCGGTGAGACCCGGGCGGTCTTCGCCGGTGATGTTTATCAGGACAATTTCGCGCAAAGCGCACCCCCAGGCTGGAAAAAAACCGCATTCTACCCACTTTCAGTGACCATCGGGCACAGCGAGCGCTTTGCCGGTTCTAGGCCTGTCGCTATACTGCGCGTCAACTTCACGGACCAAGAGCCGAGCGCAAGTGAACCGGCCCACGCCAGTAAAAACCGATAACTTCTTCCTGCTGATCTTCCGGGCACTGCGCCACCGCCGTGTACCGATCGCATTACGCATCGCCAGCCATAACGTGATCCTGGTCGCTCTGGCCCTGGTGATCTACGCCTGCGTGATGGGTTTGCAGTTCAAGCAGGCCATGCACGAGCAAGCCGACGCCCTGGGCGAGAGCCTGACGACCCAGACCGCCACTTCGGCGACTGAGTTGCTGGTGTCCAACGACATCCTCAGCCTCAACGTGCTGCTCAATAACCTGACCAAGAACCCGCTGGTGGCCCACGCCGCCATCTACAGCGTGGACAACCGGATCATGGCCGAAGCCGGGCAGCGCCCGAAAAACGGCCTGCTGGGTGAAGCCGAAGGTCTGTATTCGAGCAATATTACGTTTCAGGATGTGAAGGCCGGGCAACTGCGCATCAGCCTCGACATGCAGCAATTCCAGCAGCCGATGACCATCAGCCTGCAAAGCATGGGCATCCTCAGCGCGATCCTGCTGGCACTGGCCCTGGCCCTGAGCTTGCGCCTGGGTCGGCATATCTCCACGCCGCTGATGCAACTGCGCATCTGGCTGCGCGATATCGACGAACACACCCCGGCCACCGACCGCCAGGACGAAATCGGCGACCTCGCCCGCCAGCTTCACGCCAGCTTCGCTCCCGAGCCGGTGGTGCCTGAGGTTGAACCCGAGCCTGAGTACGACGACACCGACTACGACGACGAGCCCGAGTTTGAAGTGCGCAACCTGCGTGACCCAGGCTTTGACGAAAGCGCGCCGGTGGCCGCCCTCAAGCCTGCACCACGCCAGGTGATCAAGGCCGAAGAAGACGAACTGGACGATGAAGACCCGTTCGCCGACCTGCGCGACACCTCGGCCGCCGCACCCGTTGTGGCCTCGCAACCTGCGCCGGTAAAAAATACCGAGCCGCAGCACAGCGCCGTACTGGCTGTGCAACTGGGTGCCCAGGACCAACTGCGTCGCCTGCCCCGTGCGCGCCTCACCGAATTGCTGGAGCGCTACCGCGACTGCCTCGACCAGGCTGCGTCGCTCTATCAGAGCGAGCTGCACACCCTGAACGACGGCAGCACGTTGATGCTGTTCCACAGCGAAGACAGCGGCGAAGACTACCTGACCAATGCCATCTGCTGCGGCGAGCTGCTGCGCGCCCTCGGCCATGCCTTGCAGATTGAAGTGGCCGACAGCGGCATTACCTTGCAGCTGCAACTTGGCCTGACCGTCGGAGACGATCTGTTCGGCATGAGCCAGATCGACCTGCTGCTTACCGAGATCGCCCAGGATGCGCTGGCCTTGTCCCAACACAGCCGCAACCTGCTGCTGGTGGAGCGCAAGATCAGTGAAGATGCGCTGATCCGCCAGCGCGCACGAATCCGCCCGATCGCCAGCCCTGAAGGCGCGAGCTGTGTGGAGCGGCTGATGGAGCCGTACCCGTCGATGCTCGAGCGGCAGTTGGCGCGCATGCATGAGACCCGTAACAAGCCCTGACAGCTGATCGTCCCCACGCTCCGCGTGGGAATGCATTCCGTGACGCTCTGCGTCACTGCTGCGCAGTGCTGACGGCGGGACGCGGAGCGTCCCAAGAGGCATTCCCACGCGTAGCGTGGGAACGATCAAATCGTAGACAACAAAAAGGCCCGCTGAGTAAGCGGGCCTTTTGTTTGGGCGCGATTCAGATCAGAACCTGAACACTTCCATATCCGTGCGAATCGGCGTGGCCATCGGCATCTTAGGCTTCTGCGGAGCTGACGGTTTGGCCTGGGACGGCGCTTGCTTGCGCGGCGCCTCGGCCACTGGCGGCTGGTTGGCCAATGGCTTGAGCGCCACCGACAACTGTTGCGCCAGATGCTGCAACAACACGCCCTGGGCCTGGACCTGGGACGCGGTGGTGCCGGTATGTTCTTCCTGCAGGTGCACGATGCGGTTATCGCGCACCTGGCCACGGCGGTCGATCAAGCGCCATTGGGCGTCAAGAATCGCCGGCTGCGAAGTACCCGAGTCAAGCCGCGTGATGGTTAGCAATACCTGCACGTCCGGGGTAAAACCCGCCGGCCCAGGTGCAAGCACCACACGCTGGCTGTCGAGATGGCCAGCCACCTGACGCAACATCAGCTGGTTGATATCGGACGACAAACTGCCCGCCCAACGACCATCGGTGGAACCTTGCAGGCTGCCGTCGTTCTGACGTTGAAGCAGGGTTTCGCGTTGCAGGTAATCAGCAACAACGACCGGGCCAAGCAAAACGGCCATGCCTGCGGTTTGCGCAGGCTGAGCCGGACTTCCGCTGTCCAGCTGGTACAGCGACACCGGTTGGTGTGTGCTGCAACCCGCCAGCCCCAAAAGGCCAGCGAGCATCAAAAATAAAGGAAGGCGTGGAGCAGTCATCATCCCATCCAGGTGGCTGCCACAAGGCGAACCACAATGTAATACTAAAAATAACCTAAACACGCTCGGCCACGCCGGCGCTGGAAAGGCCATATCATCCGTGAATATGCGCCCTGACTCCAGCGCGAAAGCGCCGATCTACGCGTTAAATCGTAGATCGAGCCCTCTAATCCGCCTTAAACAGGCGTTTCCACCAGCAAAGCATCCACGCGCTGGAAGCCACGCGGCAGTTTATTACCCCGTCGGCCACGCTCACCCTTGTAGTGTTCAAGGTCGTCGGGGCGCAGTGACAGCGTGCGCTTGCCAGCCTGGAGCACCAGGGTAGAGCCTTCCGGGATCACGGCGATGTCGGTCACGTACTCTTCGCGACTGGCCACGCGCTCCCCGGGAATCCCGATAATCTTGTTGCCCTTGCCTTTACCCAACTGCGGCAAATCGCTGATCTTGAACACCAGCAAACGCCCTTCGGTAGTCACCGACGCCAGCCAGTTGCTCTCGCGGTCCTCCACGGTGCGCGGCAGGATCACCTTGGCGTTGTTCGGCAAGCTCAACAACGCTTTGCCCGCCTTGTTCTTGGCCTGCAGGTCTTCACCCTTGACCACAAAACCGTAACCCGCGTCGGAGGCGATCACGTACAGCGAATCGTCATCCGGCAGCAGCACGCACTCGAAATTCGCCCCCGGTGGCGGTGTGAGACGCCCGGTCAGCGGTTCGCCTTGGCCACGTGCCGATGGCAAGGTGTGCGCCGGCACCGAATAGCTGCGCCCGGTGGAGTCGATAAACACCGCAAACTGGTTGGAACGCCCGGCCGCAGCGGTCTTGAAACCATCGCCAGCCTTGTACGAGAGGCCGGTGGCGTCAATATCATGCCCTTTGGCGGAACGAACCCAACCCTTTTCCGACAGAACGACGGTAATTTTCTCGTTAGGCAACAGTTCGGTTTCTGTCAGGGCTTTCGCTTCTGCGCGCTCGACGATTGGCGAGCGGCGATCATCGCCATAGGTTTCGGCGTCTTTGATCAGTTCGCTGCGCACCAGCTTCTTGAGCTTGGTTTCGCTACCCAACAGGGCTTGCAGCTTGGCTTGCTCCTTGAGCAGCGCGTCTTGCTCGTCGCGCAACTTCATCTCTTCGAGCCGCGCCAACTGACGCAAGCGGGTGTCGAGGATGTAGTCGGCCTGGATCTCGCTCAGTTCGAAACGCGCGATCAGCTCGGCTTTCGGGTGCTCGGCGGTGCGGATGATGTGGATCACTTCATCCAGGTTGAGGTAAGCGATCAGCAAACCATCCAACAGGTGCAGGCGGCGCTCAACCTTGTCGAGACGAAATTGCAGGCGGCGGCGCACGGTCTGTACGCGGAACTCCAGCCATTCCACCAGCAGGTTGCGCAGGTTTTTCAGCTGTGGCTTGCCGTCCAGGCCGATGATGTTGACGTTGACCCGGTAGCTGGACTCAAGGTCGGTGCTGGCGAACAGATGCTGCATCAGCACTTCGTGGTCGACCCGGCTGTTGGTCGGGATGATCACGATGCGGCAGGGGTTTTCGTGGTCGGACTCGTCACGCAAGTCAGCCACTTGCGGCAATTTCGACGGTTTGGCCTGCATCAGCGCGGCAATCTGCTCCAGCACCTTGGCACCGGACACCTGATGCGGCAGTGCGGTGACAATAATGTCGCCGTCTTCAATGTGGTAAACCGCGCGCATGCGCACCGAGCCCTTGCCGGTCTCGTACATCTTCAGCAGGTCGGCACGCGGCGTGATGATTTCCGCTTCGGTCGGGTAATCCGGGCCTTGAATATGTTCGCAGAGCTGCTCGACCGTAGCTTTTGGCTCATCGAGCAAACGCACGCAGGCAGTCGCGACTTCGCGCAGGTTGTGCGGCGGCACGTCAGTGGCCATGCCGACCGCGATGCCGGTGGTGCCATTGAGCAGGATATTCGGCAAACGCGCCGGCAACACCAGCGGTTCGTCCAAGGTGCCGTCAAAATTCGGCCCCCAGTTCGCAGTGCCCTGGCCCAACTCGCTCAGCAGCACTTCCGAGTAACGCGACAGGCGCGCCTCGGTGTAACGCATGGCGGCGAAGGACTTGGGATCATCCGGCGCACCCCAGTTACCCTGGCCATCCACCAAGGTGTAGCGGTAGCTGAACGGCTGGGCCATCAGCACCATGGCTTCGTAGCAGGCCGAGTCGCCGTGCGGGTGGAACTTACCAAGCACGTCACCGACCGTACGCGCCGATTTCTTGTGCTTGGAATCTGCGTCCAGGCCCAACTCACTCATGGCGTAGATAATGCGCCGTTGTACGGGCTTAAGGCCGTCGCCGATATGCGGCAAGGCACGGTCCATGATCACGTACATGGAGTAGTTGAGGTAGGCATTTTCGGTGAAGTCAGCCAGCGATCGGCGTTCTACGCCATCTAAGCTGTCTGCGAGGATGTCACTCATGCGGGCCTCATCATTGTTTGGTCTGGCGCAGCAGCATGGTGCCGCTGCGCTGGGTAAATTCAAGTTGTTTCAATGCACTCATGCCCAGCAGTACCTGCTCACCGCCCAAGCCCGGCGCTACCAGCGCGCGGACGTCCTGCAGGACAATATCGCCCAGCTTCAGGCGATCAAGGCTGGTGCGGTAGCCCTGGCTACGCCCATTGGCGGTGCTCAAGGTCACGGGCAGGCCGCGCTTGAGCCCGAGGCGGTCGGCCAATTCGGCCGGCACCGCCACATCGGTCGCGCCGGTGTCGAGCATAAACTCCACCGGCGATCCGTTGATTTGGCCGCTGGCGACAAAATGCCCTTGGCCGTTGCCCAGCAATTTTACTTCGATGTAACCCTCATGCTGCTCTGAGGTCACCACCGCATTGGGGTTTTCCTGACGCGCTTCCCACTGCCCAAAAAAACGCGTGGCCAAAAACAGCCCGGCGCCCCATGCCACGAACATCAGTACACGTCCGGCACGTTTGCCGGGCGGCGCTGCCGTCATGGTTGGGCGCCCCAGCCACCGGCCGGCGCGGCAAAACGATAGACCACCGGGCGTTTTTCACCGTCGGCACGCGGGCCAAAATTATTGTCGATACCCAACCACACACCTTCGGCATCCACCACCAGGGCTTCGGCCAAGCCATAAGGCTGGGCATAACGCCGGTTCGGTGTCAGGGTTTCGTCGGCAAACGACCAGCACAGCTCGACTTTGGCCGTGACCGCATCGCGCCGGCAAATCTGGAACGCATTGCGCTCCAGGGTAAACAGCTTGCCGTTGAACAGCGCCAGGTCGGCAAAGTCCTTGGACACCGCCTTGGCGTTGGTGAACTGTGCCGGTTGCACTTCCTGGCCGGCCTCGCTCAGCAACACACAGGGCCCATCGCAATCCCACACGCTCTGGCCACGCTTGATCGAGATCAACCCTCGTCGCTCTCGCTCGGCGGCCAGCCAGATCTGATTGCCTTCGGGGTTGATCGCCAAACCTTCGAACAAGGCATTGAAGTGCAACAACATCCCACTGGCCCGCGCTTCGCGGACCATACCCGGAGCAATCTTCAACCATTGCGGCCCACCGCTCACCGGCACTTGCAGCACCGCCGCATGGGCTTCACTGACAATGTAGCGGTTGCCGGCGGCGTCACAGGTGATGCCTTCAAAATCCAGGTCGCCGCCACGAATGAACGACGCAGCCTTGGTGCGCGAACGCAAACCCCAAGGCAGGCCGGACTCGGGCACCGGTGGCACCTCGATCTTCACGGTTTCGGCCTTCCAGGTCGGCGCGCTGATATCGAGGCGGTAAATCTGGTCGTCATCGCGGTCGGAAACCGTCCACAGGTCCTGGCCACACAGCGCCAGGCCCGACAGGTTGCCACCGCGCATGCCGTCCACCGGGTGTTCGGAGACCAGTTTAAGCTCAGCCACGGGCGCGGCCACCCCTTGGGTGGCCACCAACCCGCTCAACATCAGGATCGCCAGGGCGAAACCTGTGCGCATCAGCCCAGCACCTCGGCCAGGTTACCCTTGGACTCCAGCCAGGCTTTGCGGTCCGGCGCACGCTTCTTCGCCAGCAGCATGTCCATCATTTCCGACGTGCCGGCGAAGTCTTCCAGGGTCAACTGCACCAGGCGGCGAGTGTTCGGGTCCATGGTGGTTTCGCGCAACTGCGGCGGGTTCATCTCACCCAGGCCTTTGAATCGCGTGACCTGTGGCTTGCCGCGTTTCTTCTCGGCCACCAGGCGGTCGAGGATGCCATCGCGTTCGGCTTCGTCCAGGGCGTAGAAAATCTCTTTGCCCAGGTCGATACGGTACAACGGCGGCATGGCGACGTAGACGTGGCCGGCATCCACCAACGGGCGGAAGTGCTGCACAAACAGCGCACACAGCAAGGTGGCGATGTGCAAACCGTCGGAGTCGGCGTCGGCGAGGATGCAGATCTTGCCGTAGCGCAGCTGGCTCATGTCCGCCGCGCCCGGGTCTACACCAATCGCCACGGCGATGTTGTGCACTTCCTGGCTGGCCAGGACTTCGCTGCCGTCGACTTCCCAGGTGTTGAGGATCTTGCCGCGCAACGGCAGGATCGCCTGGAACTCTTTGTCCCGCGCTTGCTTGGCGGAACCGCCGGCGGAGTCACCTTCGACCAGGAACAGCTCGGAGCGCATCGGGTCTTGCCCGGCGCAATCGGCCAATTTGCCTGGGAGTGCCGGGCCTTGGGTGATGCGCTTGCGCTCGACTTTCTTGCTGGCCTTCAGGCGACGACCGGCGTTGTTGATCGCCAGCTCCGCCAGGGCCAGGCCCAGTTCCGGGTGCTCGTTGAGCCATAGGCTGAACGCGTCCTTGACCACACCGGAGACAAACGCCGCCGCCTCGCGGGACGACAAACGCTCTTTGGTCTGGCCGGAGAACTGCGGCTCCTGCATCTTCATCGACAGCACGAACGCGATGCGCTCCCACACGTCTTCCGGCGCCAGCTTCACACCGCGCGGCAACAGGCTGCGGTATTCGCAGAACTCGCGCATGGCGTCCAGCAAACCCTGGCGCAAACCGTTGACGTGGGTGCCGCCCTGGGCGGTGGGGATCAGGTTGACGTAGCTTTCCTGCACGCTGTCGCCACCTTCGGGCAACCACAGCAGCGCCCAGTCGACGGCTTCCTTATTCCCCGCCAGGCTGCCGCAGAACGGCTCGTTAGGCAGGCGTTCAAAGTCGCTGACCGAGTCTTCCAGGTAGGAGCGCAGGCCATCTTCGTAGTGCCATTCGACCTTTTCGCCGGTGCCTTTGTCTTCAAAGCTGACCAGCAGGCCCGGGCACAATACCGCCTTGGCCTTGAGTACATGCTTGAGGCGGCTGATGGAGAATTTTGGCGAATCGAAGTATTTCGGGTCCGGCGCGAAGTACACGCTGGTGCCGGTGTTGCGCTTGCCAACGGTACCGACGACCTCCAGGTCGGTGGCTTTGTAGCCATCGGCAAAGGTCATCTGGTACTCGTTGCCGTCGCGCTTGACCTTGACCCGCACCAGGGTCGACAGGGCGTTGACCACGGAAATACCCACACCGTGCAAGCCACCGGAGAACTGGTAGTTCTTGTTGGAAAACTTGCCGCCCGCATGGAGCTTGGTAAGGATCAGCTCGACGCCCGACACACCCTCTTCCGGGTGAATGTCCACCGGCATGCCGCGACCATCGTCGGACACTTCCAGGGAATGGTCGGCGTGGAGGATGACTTGTACCGACTTGGCATGCCCGGCCAAGGCTTCGTCGACGCTGTTGTCGATGACTTCCTGGGCAAGGTGGTTCGGCCGACTGGTGTCGGTGTACATGCCGGGGCGTTTGCGCACCGGGTCGAGGCCCGAGAGGACTTCGATGGCGTCGGCGTTATAAGAGCTAGCGCTGGGAGTGGCCATGGGGTCTCGTCGTGAGTCGTTCGATTAAAAAGTGCCCCTGGACTTTACAGTGCTGCAAAGTCGAAGGATTGATACTGATCTGCGCCAATGCCGGCAAAACTCAACATGGCCGGCAATTGCTGGGCGAACCCCTGGTAACCATGGTCGCCACCGGCCTGGATGCGCAAGGCACAGGCCCGGTAATACTGCTGGGCGAGGCGATAATCCAGGGTTTCATCCCCGGTCTGCAACCACACTTGATAACGCGCGGCATCCTGGGGCGCCGGCACTTCCAGTTCGGCCAGGGCCGTGACGTGGTCGTGGGTCAGCTCCCAGGTTTCATCGGTGTAGAGGTTCTTCTGGGTGCCCAGGTAACCGTCAAACATCCGATGCGGGCTGACCGCCGGGTTCACCAGCAGCGCCTTGAGGCCATGGCGTTCGGCAAGATGGGTTGCATAGTAGCCGCCGAGTGAGCTTCCCACCAGCAGCGGCCGCCCCAGTTCCGCAATGGCCTCTTCCAATTGAGGAATCGCCTGACGCGGGTGGTGATGCAGGGCCGGCACACGCAATTGGTCGCTCAAACCGAGGCTGTCCATCACGGTGCTCAACTGGGTGGCCTTGTTGGACGCAGGCGCGCTGTTGAAACCGTGGATATATAGAATCGACGCGGACATGCCGGGCTCTCCGTGCATCAGCCAAAGAGGCGCAGTTTACAGGGAATACAGGCAGAAGCGGATCGAATGTGGGAGCTGGCTTGCCTGCGATGGCGGCGGATCAGTTAGCTATTGATTAACTGGCACACCGCTATCGCAGGCAAGCCAGCTCCCACATGTTGATAAGTGTTTGCAACGTATTAGTAGCCGTTGCTGCCGTAATCGACGGTAAATTCGAATCCTTTTACCCGCTCCACGCCCGTCTCCAACCGTCCGTCGGCATGCAATCGCAGCCAGCGATACCCCGGCGCCTGCTCGCTGACCTTGAAGTCCTCGCTGCCCGGCGCGAACTGGATACAGGTGGACGGCGACGCCAGCAGGCGCACGTCGTTGCGCTCGCGGTCGATTTCCTGGTGCACATGGCCCCACAGCACCGCTTTTACCTGTGGGAAACGGTCGAGTACGGCAAACAGGGCTTCAGGGTTGCGCAGGCCGATGGGCTCCATCCACGCACAACCGATGGACACCGGATGATGGTGAAAACACACCAGATGATGACGGTTTGGCGCCTCACTCAGGGCTTGGGCGAGCAATTGCAATTGCGAATCCTGCAAATAACCGGGGACCGAGCCCGGAACCGCCGAATCCAGCAGGGTGACGCGCCAATTGCCGATATCGACCACCGGCTCGAGCAAATCGCTGTGCACCGCCGCGTGGGCCATGATCTGCGGCTCGTCGTGGTTGCCAGGAATCCAGCGCGCCGGCGCGTCGATCTGCCGAGTCAGGTCGCGAAATAGCTGGTAAGACTCAAGCGTGCCGTCCTGGGACAAGTCTCCCGTGGCCAGCACCAAATCGATCTGCGGCTGTTGCTCGCGCACCAAACCAATCACCCGCTGCAGGCTGTCGCGGGTGTTCATGCCCAGCAGCGAACCGTCGGCCTCGGCAAACAGGTGGCTGTCGGACAACTGCACCAGCAGCACCGACGCATCAGGGTTCACAGCGGATACGCTCGGCAAGGCGCTCTCCCAAGGCAATCACAGGAATGGATAGATAGCGCGATTATGCTGGGGCAGGACACAAAGAGGAAAGACGCAGTTCACATCTAGCGCACGACTTCGAATTCATGGCCCAGGGCCAGGCAGTGACTCAACCATTCGCCGAGGAACACATTGAGTTGTGCTTTCTCATCGGGCTGGTGCATGAACACATTCGGATAAGGATAGATGCTGCGAAAGCGTCGCGCGTGTTCTGCGCTGATGACTTCGGCCATGCGCGCATCGTGATACACCTGAACCTCCAGCTGCGGCACCGGCAGCCAGGGCAGGCTGTGCTCCTGGCGCACCCGCAGGGTGGTGGTGTACGGGCAGTTGACGATGACCTCAAGGGTCAGCACGCCCAGCATCTGGTCGCCATGGGTCACGGCAATACGCCGCGCCTCGGGGGCGTGACGCATGTCGGGGAGCAGGCGCATCAGCCGCGCATAATTGGCCTCGCAGGCGGCTTGCAGCCCGATCAGGTCAACCCGGTATCGTTCCCGTGCCTTTACTGCCATAACCCCCTCACTTCCGCGCGATTAAGCGCAAGCCATTGCAGGGCGATAATGCTGGCTGCGTTGGAAATTTTGCCGTCACGCACCGCTTGCAGGGCATCTTCAAAGGCCCAGGGGGTGACGCGGATATCTTCTGCTTCTTCTTCCAGTCCATGGACGCCACCTGCACCTGAGCTGTCGCAACGACCGAGGTACAAGTGCACGAATTCGGTACTGCCACCGGGTGACGGGAAATATTTGGTGATCGGCCACAGCGCAGAGAACGTAAGGCCAGCTTCCTCCTCGGCTTCGCGGTGTGCAACCTCCTCCGGTTGTTCATCCTTATCAATCAGCCCCGCGACCATTTCCACCAGCCACGGGTTGCCGGTACGGCCCATGGCGCCGATACGGAACTGCTCGATCAACACCACTTCATCGCGCTGCGGGTCGTAGGGCAGCACGCACACCGCATCATGACGCACAAAGACTTCACGATTGATCACCCGGCTCATGCCGCCATCGAACTTCTCGTGGCGCAGTTGCACGCGATCAAGCTGGTAAAAGCCCTTATAGGCATTGTCGCGCTGAACGATCTCGATGGTGTTCGGCGTCGATTTGGCAATGTCCGTCATATCCTTCCTCGTTACGCAGGTGCAATTCGCGCCATCCTAACGCGCCCATGGCCCTTGATGCAGCCCCTTTCCGGTTGCCGGGATAGACGGCGAGCGTCAAACTCACTCTAATCAGCTTAGTGGCGAACTGACGGCTTTGTTCGCAGTCGAAGCGCTACTCTTTTTCGCTTTCCATCGATTTCCGAAGGACGCACATGTCGCTTTTAAAAATCGCCTCCGTGGCCTGTATTGCCTTGACTCTGGGCGCTTGCCAGAGCCTGTTCCAGCCCAGCTACCTCAAGCCCCTGGACACCAAGCCGGACACTTCCGAACAAATCAAACCCGGCTGCAACAGCCCGGAATGCCCACTGGTGAACATCGACACCGTGCACTTCCCCAGCGAGCCGCAGTTGGACAGCATTGTTGAGCAACGCCTGCTGCAAATGACCCGCACCACGCCCGGCGCCAGCGTGCCGCCGACCCTGAATGCCTACCGCGACAAGTTCCTGCGCGAGTCGCCGAACCGCAACAGCATGTACTTGCAAGCCAAGGTACGTGAGCAGCATGACGGACTGGTGATCGTTGAAGTGTCCAGTTATCTGGATACCGGCACCGCCCACGGCGCGCCCGGCCGTGGTTTCATTAACTATTCACGCCTGCTGCACAAAGAGCTGAGCCTGGCCGACATGTTGCTGCCGGGCCAGGAACAGGCGTTCTGGAACACCGCGAAAGTCGCCCACAACAGCTGGCTGATCAATTCGCAGATGGACCGCGACCCGGAGTTCGTGAAGAGCTGGCCGTTCCAGAAAACCCCGAACGTGGCCCTGACCAGCGCCGGTGTGGTGCTCAAGTACAACGTGAGCACCATCGCCCCTTACGCATTGGGGCTGATCGAAATGACCATCCCCTACGCGCGCCTCACCGGCGTGCTCAAGCCTGAGCTGATGCCTGCGCGCCACTGACCGCACGCCCTAACACCAGCTGTAACAACCCTGCCAGTACCAGTGCCGGCAGGGTTGCGCCGATATCCGGATACAGGTTGGCCAGCACGTGATAGGTGGCGATGCCACCCAGCCAGGCCACCAGCGCCGGCCAATGCAGGTTGGCAACCGTGCCCTGGCCACGCCGGCGCAGGATAAAGTGATCCACCAGCACCACGCCGAACAGCGGCGCAAACACCGAGCCGATCAGCAGCAGGAAGTTCTGATACTGCGCCAGCGGCGCCAGGCAGGCGATCAAGGTGCAGATCACACCGATGGCCAAGGCCAGGTGCTCGACCTTCAAGCGCAACAGAATCCCGCTGGACACTGCCGCCGAGTGAATATCGGCAAAGGCGTTTTCCGACTCGTCCAACAGGATCAGCAGCAACGGAATGCCCAAGCCAGCACCGGCCAGCGCCAGCAACAGCGCATTCACTTCACCACTGGGCGCAAACGCCAGGGTGTAGGCCACGCCCAGGCTCATCAGCCAGAAGTTACCGATAAAGAAGCCCAACGCCGTACCGCCGAACACGCTTTTGGCGCGCTGGCCGAAGCGTGAGTAGTCGGCGATAAGCGGCAACCACGACAGCGGCATGGCGATGGCAATATCAAAGCCCACCGCAAACGGCATCGAGCCGTCACCGGACTTGGCCCACAACGCCGTGAGGTCAGCCTTGGCGAACAGGTTCCAGGTCAGCCACAGGCAGGCGGCGAGCAGCAGCCAGATGCCCCATTTACGCAGGATCTGGCGCACGAATGTCAGCGGCCCGCTGACCGCCAGCAACGTCGCCAAGCCACCGAAAAACAGGGTCCACAGCAATGGGCTGGCGAGCAGGCTGCCCTCGCTGAACGCGCGGGTGCCCAGCAAGCTGGCGGCGTCGCGCATCACGATGATCTCGAACGAGCCCCAGCCGACCAGTTGTAAAAGGTTCAGCAGTGCCGGCAGGCTCGCGCCCTTGGCGCCGAGGCTGAGTTTGAGCGCGGCCATGGCGGACAGGCCGGTGTCGCTGCCGATCACACCGACGGCGGCCAGCAGCAACACACCGACCAGCGTGCCGAGAAAAATCGCCAGCAACGAGCCGGACAAGCCCAGGCCCGGCGCGAGCAAGGCGCCGGTTTGCAGGACCATCAGGCCGATGCCAAGGGAGAACCACAGGGAGAACAGGTCGCGGGCGCCGAACACGCGTTTGTCAGCCGGCACCGCGATTTCAGGGGAGTAAGTACTCGGTTGAATGCTCAAGGGTGTTATCTCTGAGGGACATGATCGTTCCCACGCTCTGCGTGGGAATGCCGCTAAGGACGCTCTGCGTCCGCCTTTGTGACGCAGAGCGTCACGGGATGCATTCCCACGCTGAGCGTGGGAACGATCGTGGATGTCAGACCTTCTTGTACAGCTGACTGCCTTCCTGCTTGAACCGCTCCGCCTGCTCGGCCAAGCCCTTGGCCACGTCCACATCCACCGCTTCAATGCGCTGGTTGGCGGCGTACTCGCGTACTTCCTGGGTAATTTTCATCGAGCAGAATTTCGGCCCGCACATCGAACAGAAGTGCGCGACCTTGGCCGAGTCCTTCGGCAAGGTTTCATCGTGATACGAACGCGCGGTGTCAGGGTCCAGGCCGAGGTTGAACTGGTCTTCCCAGCGGAACTCGAAGCGCGCCTTGCTCAAGGCGTTGTCACGAATCTGCGCGCCCGGATGCCCCTTGGCCAAGTCCGCAGCGTGCGCGGCGATCTTGTAGGTGATGATCCCGGTCTTCACGTCATCCTTGTTCGGCAAACCCAAGTGTTCCTTGGGCGTGACATAGCAGAGCATGGCGCAACCGAACCAGCCGATCATCGCCGCACCGATACCCGAGGTGATGTGGTCGTAGCCCGGTGCGATGTCGGTGGTCAGCGGGCCGAGGGTGTAGAACGGCGCCTCGTCGCAGCATTCGAGCTGCTTGTCCATGTTCTCCTTGATCAACTGCATCGGCACGTGGCCCGGGCCTTCGATCATGGTTTGCACGTCGTGCTTCCAGGCGATTTTGGTCAGCTCGCCGAGAGTTTCCAGTTCGCCGAATTGCGCAGCATCGTTGGCGTCGGCAATCGAGCCTGGACGCAAGCCGTCGCCAAGGGAGAAGCTGACGTCATAGGCCTTCATGATTTCGCAGATTTCGTCGAAATGCGTGTAGGTAAAGTTCTCTTTGTGGTGCGCCAGGCACCACTTGGCCATGATCGAACCGCCACGGGACACGATGCCGGTCACGCGTTTGGCAGTCAGCGGCACATAGCGCAGCAGCACGCCTGCGTGGATGGTGAAGTAGTCGACGCCCTGCTCGGCCTGTTCGATCAGGGTGTCGCGGAACAGCTCCCACGTCAGGTCTTCGGCGGCGCCGCCGACTTTTTCCAAGGCTTGATAGATCGGAACGGTGCCAATCGGCACCGGCGAGTTGCGGATGATCCACTCGCGGGTTTCGTGGATGTGCTTGCCAGTGGACAGGTCCATCACCGTGTCCGAACCCCAGCGAATTCCCCAGGTCAGTTTCGCCACTTCTTCTTCAATGGACGAACCCAACGCACTGTTGCCGATATTGCCGTTGATCTTCACCAGGAAGTTACGGCCGATGATCATTGGCTCCAGTTCGGTGTGGTTGATGTTGGCCGGGATAATCGCGCGGCCACGGGCGATTTCTTCGCGCACAAACTCAGGCGTGATGATTTTCGGCACGCTGGCGCCGAAGCTGTGACCGGCGTGCTGCTGGTCGAGCAGGCCACTGGCACGGGCTTCTTCAAGCTTCATGTTTTCGCGGATGGCGACGTATTCCATCTCGGCGGTAATGATGCCTTTGCGCGCGTAGTGCATCTGCGTGACGTTGACACCTGCCTTGGCGCGGCGCGGGTTCTTCACGTGGGCAAAGCGCAGTGCGGTGAGCTCAGCATCGCTGAGGCGCTGTTGGCCAAAGTGCGAACTCAGGCCGCTCAGGCGCTCGGTGTCGCCACGCACTTCGATCCACGGCGAACGCACATCACCCAGGCCTTTGCGCACGTCAATGATGACGTTGGGGTCGGTGTACGGGCCGGAGGTGTCGTACACCACCACCGGTGCGTTGATTTCACCGCCGAAATCGGTGGGCGTCACGTCCAGGCTGATTTCACGCATCGGCACACGAATGTCCGGGCGAGTGCCTTGCACGTAGATTTTTTGCGAGCGGGTAAACGGCTGCACGGAGCCGGAGTCGACTTTGGCCGATTCACTCAGGTGCACGGTATTTTTTAATTTTTGGCTTTTTAATTCAGTGCTCATCACGGGCTCTCCAACTTATCCAGGCGGTGGATTTTTGTCGGAGCGAACCTGTGACGGATGGACGCACTGAAACCAGTGCTGTGCAAGGCACGAGCGCTGTTCGATTGTCGAACAACATCCCGGACGAAGCACAAGAGGACTCGCCGGGTGACGAGAAATCTTGTTCCCTACGCAGGCGTTAACCTGATCAGGTTCAACGGGATCCGGTATTTACCGATCTCAGCCTTCCAACAAGGCACCCCGACAAGAACGCGGCCAGTCTAGACCATGGTGTGGGCAAATTGCCAATAGCGGTGTATTCAGCGTGATGAATGGCGTGATTGCGGGATTGTTGCGCGGGGTCAGCGCCACTAAACTCGGGCGTCGTCACAATGCTTGACGCCAGGAATGGCCAGCCTTAGCCTTGGGCGCTTAATTACAGTCGTAATATTCACACTAGGGATCGCCTCATGCTGCGCAAACTCTCACTGGCTCTTGCCGTGTCTTGTGCGACCAATGGAATGGTCTGGGCAGCTGAAGCGCCCTTGTCCGCCAAAACCGACTTGGTCAGCGTCTACCAGGAAGCGGTGAACAACAACGCCGACCTGGCCGCCGCCCGCGCTCAATATGGCGCGCAAAAAGAAGTGGTGCCCCAGGCTCGCGCCGGTTTGCTGCCGAACCTGTCGGCCGGCGCCGACAGCAATAACGTGCGCACCCAGATCGACCAACCGGCAGCCACCGTCAACCGTGACGCGCACTCCTGGCGTGCAACCTTGAGCCAGCCGCTGTTCCGCGCTGATCGCTGGTTCCAGCTGCAAGCCGCCGAAGCCGTCAACGAACAAGCTTCGCTGCAACTCTCGGCGACTGAACAGAACCTGATCCTGCAAAGCGCCGAAAGCTACTTCGCCGTGCTGCGCGCCCAGGACAACCTGGCGTCGACCAAGGCCGAAGAAAACGCCTTCAAGCGCCAGCTCGACCAGTCCAACGAACGCTTTGATGTAGGCCTATCGGACAAGACCGACGTGCTGCAATCCCAGGCCAGCTACGACACCGCCCGCGCCAACCGCATCGTCGCCCAACGCCAGGTGGACGACGCCTTTGAGGCGCTGATCACGCTGACCAACCGCCAATACAACGCGATCCAGGGCATTGTGCACACGCTGCCGGTGCTGCCACCGGCGCCGAATGACGCCAAATCCTGGGTCGAAACCGCCGGCCGCCAAAACCTGAACTTGCTGGCCAGCAACTACGCCGTGACCGCTGCCGAAGAAACCCTGCGCCAGCGCAAGGCCGGCCACCTGCCAACCCTCGACGCCGTGGCGCAATACGAAAAAGGCGACAACGACGCGCTGGGTTTCAGCAACCCGAACCAATTGCCCGTGCCGTACGGTGGTGATGTGTCTCAGCGCACCATCGGCCTGCGCCTGAATATCCCGATCTACAGCGGCGGTTTGACCAGCTCGCAAGTGCGCGAATCCTATTCACGCCTCGACCAGACGGAACAGCAACGCGAAGGCCTGCGCCGCCAGGTGGTGGAAAACACCCGTAATCTGCACCGCGCGGTGAACACCGATGTGGAACAGGTGCAGGCGCGCCGTCAGTCGATCATCTCCAACCAGAGCGCGGTGGAAGCCACGGAAATCGGCTATCAAGTGGGTACGCGCAATATCGTCGATGTGCTGGATTCACAACGCCAGCTGTACTCGTCGGTGCGCAACTACAACAACAGCCGCTACGACTACATCCTCGACAACCTGCGTTTGAAACAGGCTGCGGGCACGCTCAGCCCTGGGGATTTACAGGACCTGACGCGTTACCTCAAGGCTGATTACAACCCGGACAAGGATTTCCTGCCGCCGGATCTGGCCAAGGCCGCCGCCGAGCAGCTCAAAGCCCGCCCCGGGTATTAACAACACAGCAAAACCAATGTGGGAGCTGGCTTGTGTGGGAGCTGGCTTGCCTGCGATGCAGGCAACTCGGTACATCAGTCATACCCAGTTGATGCTATCGCAGGCAAGCCAGCTCCCACATTTTGGTCCGCGTTGGTTCAGTGATTGAGCAGTTTGTCCAAACCGTCCAGTAAGCGTTTGAGCGCACCCTGGTTGGCCTGCATCACCTTCAATCCCGCCTCTGCCATCTTGCGCGCATCCTGCGGCAGTTCGAACAACTGCCGCACGGCTTCTGCCAAGCCTTGCGCATCATCCACCTCACGCAACGCCCCGGCCTCACGCATCATCGCGCTGATTTCGAGGAAGTTGAACAGGTGCGGCCCCATGATCACAGGCTTGGCCAACGCCGCCGGTTCCAGCGGGTTGTGGCCGCCGGTAGG
This sequence comes from Pseudomonas sp. IPO3747, assembly GCF_013385245.1. NCBI lineage: Bacteria > Pseudomonadati > Pseudomonadota > Gammaproteobacteria > Pseudomonadales > Pseudomonadaceae > Pseudomonas > Pseudomonas sp. IPO3747. The sequence goes on along the minus strand of NZ_JACAQL010000009.1, from coordinate 429,293 downwards.
CACCAGGCTGCCGCCGACGAAGGCGCTGTCGGCCAAGGCGTAAAGGAATAGCAGCTCGCCCATGGTGTCACCGAGCAGCACGGAGGTCTGCGCCGTCACCGGTTCAGTGCTGGAGCGGCGCACCGTGGCAAAGCCTTGTTGCTCGCACAACTCGAACATCGGCCCGAAGCGCTCCTGATGACGCGGCACCAGAATCAGCAGCGCGTTGGGGTAACTTTCGAGCAGTTGGCGATGGGCGGCCAGCACCACTTCATCCTCGCCTTCGTGGGTGCTGGCGGCGATCCACACCGGGCGCTCGGTGGCGCCCCATTGCTCGCGCAAGGCGGCGGCACGCACCGGCAGTTGCGGATCGATGGTCAGGTCGAACTTGATCGAGCCGGTGACTTCAACGGTTTGTGGTCGTGCGCCCAGGCTCAAAAAACGCTGGGCTTCGGTTTTTGTCTGCACCGCAAACAGGCTCATCTCGGCCAGCATCGGCGCGGTCAGCTTGGCGAAGCGCGCATAACCTTTGGCCGAACGCGCCGACAGCCGCGCATTGGCCAGCGCTACCGGAATACCACGCTGGGCGCAGGCGTGGATGTGGTTGGGCCACAGCTCGGTTTCCATGATCACGGCGAGCCTGGGCTGCACACGATCAAGAAAGCGCTTGGCGGCGCAAGGCAAGTCATAGGGCAAGTAGCAGTGCTGAATGCGCGGTTCATTGGCGAACAGCGCCTGGATACGCTCCGAGCCGGTGGGCGTCATGCAGGTAACGGTAATCGGCAGCGTCGGGTGGCGCTCCATCAACCCGCGAATCATCGGCGCGGCCGCGATGCTTTCGCCCACCGACACCGCATGCACCCAGATCCCGCCCGGCTGCATCACCGGCAGGCCATAGGAAAACCGCTCGCCGATACGTTTTGCATACGCCGGCGCCTTGCGCGCGCGCAGCCACAGACGTAAAGCCACCAACGGCAGCGCCAGGTAAAACAGACAGCTGTAGAGAGTTCTATTCATGGCGGCGGAGTTTATCGGCTTTTTCAGTCGATCGCCTGCAAGCACTCGGCAAATCGCTCGGTCAGGAAGCGTGCGGCCGGGCCCAAGTGCTCGTCGCGGCGCCAGACCAGCTCCACCACCAGCGCCGGCGGCGTCCATTCGCTGTCCAGCTCGACCATCTGCTGTTGATAGGCCGGGTACTGCACGATGTGCCGAGGCAGCCAGGCCCAGCCCAGGCCACTCATCAGCCATTCGGCCAATACGTAGAAGCTGTCGGCACGCCACACCAAGGGGCTCGCGGCTTCACTGCCGGGGTACACGCTGGTCTGGGTCGACATCAGCAGTTGCCGAAACTGCGCCAGGCGCTGGCAAGTCACGTATTTGTCCTGGGCCAGCGGATGATTCACGCCGCACACCGTGACCATTTCCACGCTGCCCACCACCCGCCGCTCAAGCGCTTCGGGGATCTGGTCGTGATAGAACAGCAAACCCAGGTCGGCCTTGCGCTCCACCAGCTTGCGCGCCACATCGCCTTGCGCGGCGCTGGACAGTTGTACTTCCAGCAGCGGGTATTGCCGGGCCAACGCTTCAAGGCTGTCGAGCACCGGCTGAAATAACATGGCTTCGTCCTGGGCCAGGCGCAGGCAGGCTTCTTCACCACGGGTCAGCGACAACGCCCGACCATTGAGCCGTTCACATTGGCGCAGCACCTCACGCGCTTCTTCCAGCAACACACTGCCGGCTTCAGTCAGACGGGGCTGACGGCCGCTGCTGCGCTCGAACAGGCTAAGCCCAAGGTCCGCTTCCAGCAGGGCAATTGCGTTACTCACCGCCGATTGCGCCTTGCGCTGCCCACGCGCCACCGCCGAAAACGAGCGCTGCTCGGCGACGCTGACAAACAGGCGCATCTGTTCCAGGTTCCATTGCACGCTCATGACTCAACCCATCTTTAAATCGGATATGTAATGACTTTATCTCATCTCGCGAAGGGTTAAAATGCGGACCTAATCAAGCACGTATCACACCGAGGATTCCCCCATGAATGTTGCCTACGTTTACCTGGCCATTGCCATTTGCTCGGAAGTGATCGCGACCGTTTCCATGAAAGCCGTCAAGGGCTTGAGCACGCCGATTCCGCTGTTGCTGATGATTGTGGGGTATGGCGTGGCCTTCTGGATGCTCACGCTGGTGGTGCGCACGGTGCCGGTGGGCATTGCCTATGCGGTCTGGGCCGGACTGGGCATTGTAATGGTCAGTATCGCCGCGCTGTTTATCTACGGGCAGAAGCTGGATGTACCGGCAATGCTGGGCATGGGCCTGATTGTGCTGGGTGTGGTGGTGATTCAGCTGTTCTCGAAAACCGCCGGGCACTGACCGCCACGCTACAGCCTGTATACTGCGCCTCTTGTCTTGAACACTGAGGTCGCCGATGCCATCCGTTATTTCCACCGACGTTCTGATTGTCGGCGCCGGGGTTGCCGGCCTCTGGCTTAACGCACGCCTGCGCCGCCAGGGGTTTTCCACGGTGGTGGTGGAAAGCGCTACCTTGGGCGGCGGGCAAAGCGTGAAGTCCCAAGGTATCATTCACGGCGGCGCGAAATACGCCCTGCACGGCGCCCTCACCGGCGCGTCCGAAGCCATTGCCGACATGCCGCGCCGCTGGCGCGAAGCCCTGGCGGGTAACGGCGAGTTGGACCTGACCGGCGTGCGCTTGCTCTCCGAAGCCCATTACCTGTGGTCGCCCGGCACGATCGCCGGCAACCTCACCAGCTTCTTCGCCAGTAAAGCCGTGCGTGGCCGCGTCGATCAGGTCAAGGGCGACGAATTGCCGCCAGCCCTGCAGGACCGTCGCTTCAAGGGCAAAGTCTATCGCCTGGCCGAACTGGTCATCGATGTGCCCAGCCTGATCGAACGCCTGGCGCAATTGGCCGGCGACGGCTTGCTCGCCGGGCAACACATCGAACCGCTGCTTGAAGGCGATACCTTGGTGGGCCTGAAGGTCGATGGCCGCGAGATCCGCGCCCAGCGCATCGTGTTGAGTGCCGGTGGCGGCACCGCTGAGTTACTGACGGCCCTGGGCCTCAGCCAGCCCGCCATGCAAACCCGCCCATTGCATATGATCATCGCCAAAGGCCCGGGCCTGAAGCCGCTGTATGCGCACTGCCTGGGCGGCGGCACCAAGCCGCGCCTTACCATCACCACTCACCCGGCTGCCGACGGCAACTGGGTGTGGTACATGGGCGGCGATATCGCCGAGGCGGATGGCGTGGCCCGCACACCACAAGAACAGATCGCCACTGCGCAAAAAGAGCTGGCGCAGTTACTGCCGTGGATCGACATGAGCCAGACCCAATGGGCCACCCTGCGTGTCGAGCGTGCCGAGCCGCTGCAATCGGGCCTGAGCCGCCCCGACAATGCCTTCCTCGCCGAACAGGGCCGCTTGCTGGTGGGCTGGCCGACCAAACTGGCGCTGGCGCCGGACTTCGCCGATCGTGTACTCAACGCCCTGGAACGCGACGGCATTCGTCCAAGCGCCAGCGACGCGCTGCCCGAGCTGCCAAAACCGACCCTCGGCCAACCTGCCTGGGAGCAACTGTTGCCATGAGCCTGCCAACCCTGCACGACCTGCATCGACCACTGGGCAGCACCGGCCTGCTGGTCTCGCCGCTGGGCCTGGGCACCGTCAAGCTGGGCCGTGATCAAGGGGTGAAATACCCCAACGGCTTCCAGATTCCCAATGACGACGAAGCACGGATGTTATTGCGCCAGGCCCAGCAGTTGGGCATCAACCTGATCGACACCGCGCCAGCTTACGGGCGCAGTGAGGAACGCCTGGGGCCACTGCTACGCGGCCAGCGCAACGACTGGGTGATTGTCAGCAAGGTCGGCGAAGAGTTTGCCGACGGCGTGTCCCATCACGATTTCAGTGCCGCGCATACGCGCATGTCCATTGAGCGCAGCTTGAAACGACTTGAAACGGATTTCATCGATCTGGTGCTGGTGCATTCTGACGGCAATGACCTGCATATCCTCAATGATTGCGAGGTGTACGAGACCCTGGCGCAGCTGAAAAAAGAGGGCAAGATCCGTGGTTTCGGCTTCTCCGGCAAAACCGTCGAAGGTGGCGTGAAGGCTCTGGAACAAGGTGATTGCGCGATGGTCACCTACAATCTGAATGAACAGGCCGAGAAAGCCGTGATCGATTACGCCGCCGCCCACGGCAAAGGCATCCTGGTGAAAAAAGCTCTGGCCAGCGGCCACGTGTGCCTTGAGCCAGGAATGGATCCAATTCATGCCAGTTTCATGCTGTTGTTTGCGCAAACGGGCGTCGCCAGTGCTATTGTCGGGACCATTAATCCGCTGCACCTGGCCCACAACGTGGCGACCGCTGCCCAGGTCATTCGTCAACTCTGATGCCGCCCACGCGGCCGACCCCGTCGCAAGAAGGAGCCGACATGCCGCGAACGCTGATTAGAAAAAACCCCAGTAACTTCAAGACACTGCCGCTGCACGTCGAAGCCACCCCCGAAGGCCTGAGTTACCAGAGCGTGGGCATGCCGCTCAACTTCGCCCAGACCCTGCAACGGCGCAAGCCGGTGGAGGTGGCAAACCCTGAACGTTTCGCCCTGGAACTGGCCAACCTCGGCGTGTCGGTGCGCCTGACCCTGCATTGGCAGAACAAGGATTACTGGGTACTGGTGCGCCAGCGCCGCCAGGACCGTGGCGACGTGGTGCTCAAGCTGATCTCCGGCTACGTACCCGCCCACGAACTGAACCTGCCGCTGCACACCGCCATCCAGGAAATTGCCGAAGAATGCCTGCTGGAGACGCCCGAAGGCTGGCTGGGCGGGCGCTTCAATGACACCTGGCTGCCCGCGCCCTACTCCGCCGCGCTGCATTACCGTGAAGCCCTGCCGTTTCGCTTGAGCCCGCTGTCCGGCGCCGCTCGCCCGGTGCGCTGCGCCACCATGCAACTGATCGAGCGCCCACGGGCTTACGTGCATTTGCCCACGGCGTCGCTGCAGCTGATTTATGACCTGCGCCTGGAAGTGCCCAAGGAAGCCAAATCCCTCAGCCTGTTCCATGTCGATGAACGACTGGAAGGCGACCAACTGGTGGCGCGCCTCGACCGCCAGCGCCCGGATTTGTACCTGATGCCATTGAAGGACGGCCAGCCGCTGGCCGAGCTGTACACCGTCAAGAAAGACCAGCTATACCCGGCCAGCACACGCGGCTTGTACCTGGCGGAAAGCTTCGCCCAGCAGGAAGGCTGGCTGGTGCGCGATGAGCGCATTCGCTGGAAGGATTGGCTGCGCCAACAAGGCCTGGCGGAGCCTGAGAAGGAGTCGAAGTTGAAGCGATTGGCGCAACGGGTGCTGCGCAAGATCGTGCCGAAGAAAAAGGCCAAAGGCTGACGCAAATCCAATGTGGGAGCTGGCTTGTGTGGGAGCCAGCTCCCACACAAGCCAGCTCCCACAGATGACCGAGGTCAGCCGTTAAGCAAGCGCTCCAGGCCGACCTTCAGCGGCGTCGGCTCCGGCAGCGTAAAGCTCGCCAACAGGCGCTGGTTATTCGCCCGCGAATGGCGGATATCACCCGAGCGCGCCGGCCCGTAAGTGATCACCGGCAACTGCCCCACCACCTCTTCCAGCGCCTGAAGCACCTGCTTGAGCGTGGTCGTGCGGTTCCATCCCACGTTGATCGCACCCAGTGGCGCTTCGGGCGCTTCGATGGCCTGGACCAGCACATCCACCAGGTCTTCCACGTACATGAAATCCCGGGTTTGCTCGCCGTCGCCAAACACGCTGATCGGCACACCCTGCTGCACACGCTCGCTGAAGATACTGATCACGCCGGAATACGGCGATGACGGATCCTGGCGTGGCCCGAAAATGTTGAAGAAACGGAAAATCACCGGTTCCAGGCCATGCTGGCGGCGATAGAAATCAAAGTAGTGCTCACCCGCCAACTTGTCCGACGCGTAAGGCGTCAGCGGCGCCTTGGTGGTGTCTTCGTCAATCGAAGCACCCTCGCCGTTGTTGCCATACACCGCCGCGCTGGAGGCAAACACCACGCGCTTCACGCCAGCCTTGCGCATGGCTTCGCAGACATTCAGGGTGCCGACGAAATTGCTCTGGTGCGTGCTCACCGGATCATCCACCGAGGCCTGCACTGAAGCCACAGCAGCCAGGTGCACGACGGCGGCGGCGCCGACGGCGGCTTGCGCCACCAGCTCGGCATTGGCGACATTACCTTCAATCAGTTGTACGCGCGGGTTATCCAGCGGCAAATTGCTGCGTTTGCCGGTGGACAAGTCATCCAGCACCCGCACGGCATAGCCTTTGGCAAGTAGCGCATCGACCAGGTGCGAGCCGATAAAGCCGGCACCTCCGGTGATCAACACCCACTTTTCAGCATTACTCATTGTTGCGGATCTTCTCGACAATGGCTGTGGTCGAGCTGTTCTCAACCAACCCCAGCACTTTGACCGTACCACCGTAAGCGCTGACGATATCGGCGCCTACGACTTGATCGACGGAGTAGTCGCCACCCTTGACCAACACGTCCGGCTTGACTTGGGCCAACAGGTTTTCCGGGGTGCCTTCAGAGAAGCTGATCACCCAGTCGACTGCGCCGAGACCTGCCAATACGGCCATACGCCGGTCAACACTGTTGATCGGACGGCCAGGCCCCTTCAAGCGGCTGACGGAGGCATCGTCGTTGACCGCGACGATCAGGCGGTCGCCTTGGGCGCGCGCCTGTTCCAGATAAGTCACGTGGCCAGCATGCAGGATGTCGAAGCAGCCGTTGGTGAACACGATGCTTTCTTTGTGGGCACGGGCGTCGTCGATGGCCAGCAGCAATTGCTCGATGCCCAGCACGCCGCGCTCCGAGCCTTCGGAACGCTGGATCGCCCGGCGCAGCTCGGGTGCGCTGATAGCCGCGGTACCCAGTTTGCCCACCACAATACCCGCCGCCAGGTTGGCCAGGGCCACGGCGTGGGGCAGTTCTTCACCCGCCGCAATCGAGGCGGCCAGGGTGGAGATGACGGTGTCACCGGCACCGGTGACGTCGAACACTTCACGGGCACGGGCCGGCAGGTGCATCGCCGGGTGGTCCGGGCGCAGCAGGGTCATGCCGTGCTCGCCACGGGTCACCAGCAAGGCGCCCAAGTCGAGATCGGCCATCAACGCCGCGCCTTTGGTCACCAGCTCATGCTCATCGGCGCAACCGCCGACAATGGCTTCGAACTCACTGAGGTTTGGTGTGATCAGGCTGGCGCCCCGATAAATCGAAAAGTCCTTGCCCTTGGGATCGGCCAATACCGGAATGCCGCGGGCCTTGGCGGCCTGGATCAGCATCTGGTGGTTTTTCAAGGCGCCTTTGCCGTAGTCGGACAACACCAGCACCTTGATACCTTCGAGCAGCGCGTCGACCTGGCCGCTGAGGGCCAGGGCGTCGGTGGCGAAGGGTTCTTCGAAATCGATACGCAGCAATTGCTGGTGACGGCTCATGACCCGCAGCTTGACGATGGTCGGCTGATGGGCAATGCGCTGGAACAGCGCGCGCACACCGGCACCGCGCAGGCTGTTGGCCAGGCTGTCGGCGGCTTCGTCGTCGCCGGTCACACCCACCAGGGAGGCCGGGGCGCCGAGGGCGGCAATATTGAGGGCAACGTTGGCAGCGCCACCTGGACGGTCTTCGATTTGCTCGACCTTGACTACCGGTACCGGTGCCTCAGGGGAAATCCGTGAGGTACCGCCATGCCAGTAACGGTCGAGCATGACATCGCCGACCACCAAGACAGGGGCTTGATCGAATCGCGGCATGGACAACTTCATGGAGCAACCCACATACAAAATGAACAGGGGCGCGATATTAGCACAGGGTTATGGGAGGCTTGTGGAGGGTGTGCACAGAAGATCCCGGGGAACCTTTGTGGCGAGGGAGCTTGCTCCCGCTGGAGTGCGAAGCACTCCTGAATGCGGCACCGCGTTTTAACAGAGAAACACAGTGTTGTTCTGGGGCGACTACGTCGCCCAGCGGGAGCAAGCTCCCTCGCCACAAGAGCCCGCTCCCACAAGGTTTAGGTGATGTCGGCCGGCACCGGGGCATCCAGGCCCATGGCATGCAGGCGGGCGTAGTAGCCGTTCTGGGCCAGCAGCTCGGCGTGGCTGCCGCGCTCGACGATCCGACCGTCGTCCATCACCAGGATCAGGTCGGCCTTCTCGATGGTGGACAGGCGGTGGGCAATTACCAGGGTCGTGCGACCCTGCATGACCTTGTCCAGGGCCGCCTGAATGTGGCGCTCGGATTCGGTGTCGAGCGCCGAGGTGGCCTCGTCGAGAATCAGCAGTGGCGCGTTCTTCAGCAGGGCCCGGGCAATGGCCAGGCGCTGGCGTTGGCCGCCGGACAGCAGCACGCCGTTCTCGCCCACCTGGGTATCGAAGCCTTTCGGCAACTGGTCGATGAAATCCTTGGCGTAAGCATCCGCCGCCGCCGCTTCAACGTCGGCCCGTGGCGCGCCGGCCAGGTCGCCGTAGGCGATGTTGTTGGTCACGGTGTCGCTGAACAGCGTGACATGCTGGGTTACCTGGGCAATATGCTTGCGCAGGTTAAGCAGCTTGTAGTCTTCGACCTCTACGCCGTCGAGCAGGATTTCGCCGCTTTCGTGGTGGTAGAAACGCGGGATCAGGCTGGCCAGTGTGGACTTGCCGCTGCCGGAACGGCCGACCAGGGCGATCATCTGCCCGGGCTCTGCGGTGAAGGTGATGTCCTTGAGCACATGGCGCTCGGTGCCTGGGTAGGTGAAGTTCAGGTTGCGCACTTCCAGGCGGCCACTGACCTTGTCGCGCTCGACGCTGCCGCGGTCGACTTCCTGCTCTTCGTCCAACTGTTCGAAAATGCTTTCAGCACCGGCCACGCCTTTCTGGATGGTCGAGCTGACTTCCGACAGTTGGCGGATCGGCTTGGGCAACAGCCCGGCCAACGTGATGTAAGCCACCATGTCACCGGCCGACGCGTCACCGCGAAGGTAGAGCACCAGGAACATCAGCACCGCCATGGCGGTATAGATCACCAACTGCAGCAACGGGGTGTAGATGGCCCCGGTGCGGGTCATGCGCAGTTGCTTGTCGGTGTTGCCCTGGCTGGCCTTGAAGAAGCGTTTCTCCTCGTAGACTTCACCGCCGAAGCTGCGCACCACGCGATAGCCCTGGATGGTTTCCGAAGCCACGTGGGTCACATCGCCCATGGCCACCTGGATCTTCTTGCTCTGCTTGCGGAATTTCTTGCTGGCCGTGCTGACCATCACTGCAATCAACGGCAGGATGGCGATCATCACCAGCGTCAGGCGCCAGTTCATGAACAGCAGCGAGGCAAACAGGAAGATCACCGTCATGCCTTCGCGAATCACCACCTTGATGGCATCGGTGGCCGCCCCCGTAACCATGGTCACGTTGAAGGTGATGCGCGAAATCAGGTGCCCGGAGTTGTGGTTGTCGAAATAACGGTTGGGCAGCGTCAGCAGGTTGTTGAACAGCTGCACACGCAAGTCGTGAACCAGGCCCAGGGAAACCTTGGCCAGCAAGTAGTTGCCCAGGAACGAACCCAGGCCCTGCCAGGCGGCGATCAAAATGATCAGCAACGGCACGGCTTGCAACAATTTCATGTCACGCAGGAATGGGACGCTGGGGAACAGCACGGCGTCAGGATTGGATAGGCCGTCGACAAAGTACTTGAGGATGTACCCCAGCATAGGCTGGGTCGACGCGAAAATCAGAAATCCGACAATACTCAACGCGAACAAGCCGGCGTAAGGCTTAACGTACATGAGCAGGCGGAAGTATATTTTCAAGCTCGAAGGGCTTGCGCTCGGACTGGAGTCGGTCATATCACGCGGCGTTTTGAAAAAGGAGGCTGACTTTAGCACAGCTTCTCTGTTGTACTTGCACCCGGCTTGACCCGCGGCCCGGCTGGATCCAACGGGCGACATTATATAGCCACTGCCTTAACATGGTCGGCTTTCTCTATTCTGGAACGGCTTTACTGTATGCACTCCAAGCGCCTTACCTATGGCACAAATCGCGTTTTCGACTTCCTGGTCCTCTGGATTTTGCCCATTGGCTTATTGTTGCTTCTGAGTTCGCTGTTTTTCGTCAACAATCGCAATGTCATGCACCGCGGCTTCTATATTTTCTTTGCCCTGCCGGCCTTGCTCCTGCTGTGCCTGCGCCCACGTGAGCTCAAAGAGCTACTGCGCGAGCCGCTGGTGCTTGCCTTCACAGCATTTTGCGCATGGGCAATGATCACGGTGCTCTGGAGCCCGGAACCCACCGGCGACTCCAACCTGTTCAAGATCCCGTTGCAGACGTTCATGTTGTTTGCCGGCTGCGGGCTGCTGCTGCATTACCGCAATGACCTGTTCAAGCCGATCTTCTTCAGCGCCGCCGTGATTGCGCTGGTGGTGACGCTGTTAAACCTGGTGGCATTCGTCAAAGGCTTCGAGCCGAGCATGCGCATGATTGGCGGCCTCGGCGCCTTGGACAACCCGCTGCTCAGTTCCCACCTGTTCGGCTTTTTCTGCGTGTATTGGCTGTACCTCTGCGTCACCACCAAACGGCTACGGGTACTGTGGCTCAGCGCACCCGCCCTGGCGGTCATGACCCTGGCAATTCTGGCCACCGGCTCCAGGACGCCATTGGTTGCACTGGTGATAGCAGTCCTCTGGATGGGCCTGCTCAGCCGCAATCGGCGCTCGGCGCTGATGGTTGCCGCCCTGGTGCTGGCGGCCGCCGGCTTGCTGCTGTTTTACCCGCAACAGATCACCGAGCGCGGCAGCTCATTCCGCTTCGAAATCTGGCAAATCATCCTCGACCGCATCGCCGATCATCCATGGCTTGGCCACAGCTACGACTCCGAACTGTATGTGAAACCTGCCAACTACGATTTTGAACCACTGCGCGAGCCCCACAGCTTTGCCTTGGGCGTGCTTTATTACGTCGGCATCATCGGCTTTATCCCGTGGATCTTCATGCTGAGCCGCGGGCTGTACGCAGGGCTCAAGGAACGCGCGCAGCCGCTGTTTATCCTGACTTCCTCGCTGCTGGCCTACGGCATCGGCGCGGGGCTTACCGAAGGCGGTGGCATCCTGTCGCGGCCCAAGGAGCACTGGTTCCTGCTGTGGATCCCCCTCGCACTGATCGCCGGCCTGAGCATCGCCAAGCGGCGCCATAGCCTGCTGCGCATTGCGGTGAGCACGCCCAAGCCACAGGTGTTCAAAGCCCTGTGCGAAGGCGCGCATATCGTCGAGGAAGATGGCCTGGGGCCTAAAGTCCTGCGCCTGGGCAATGGCAGCTTCCTCAAGCTGTTCAGGGCTCGACGCTGGTACACCTCGGGCACATTCAACCCGTACTCGGAACGGTTTGCCTGCAACAGCGAACAGCTCCAGGCACTGGGCATTACAGCACCGCCGATCCTCGACCTGTACAGCCTGCACGACGGCAGCACCGCCGTGCGTTACCAGCCACTGCCGGGCCTGACGTTGCGCCAGGCCTTGCAAAGCCTGGACAGCAGCCTGCGCGAATCGCTGATCGAACGGTTTGGGCGGTTTATGGCCCAACTGCACGAACGCGGTGTCTACTTCCGCTCCCTGCACCTGGGCAATGTGCTTCTGTTGGAAGACGGCGAGTTCGGCCTGATCGACGTGGCGGATATGCGCGTCTATCCGTCAGCGCTGCGCAACACGCTGCGCCAGCGCAACCTCAAGCATATGCAACGCTATTCGCAGGATCGCAATTGGTTGTTCGAAGCTCACTTCGAGCAATTGGCCAAGGGCTATGCCTCGGTGGCTTCGCCGCACGCCACGCAGAAAATCCGCGAGCAGGTACTGACACTCGCCCGCCCCGCGGCCTGAGGTCGTATTCGGCGCAAATAGATGTGGGAGGGGGCTCCCACA
>NZ_JACAQL010000009.1:234121-417308 GCF_013385245.1 Pseudomonas sp. IPO3747 | reverse complement strand
GCTCCCACATTTAGATTGCGGCACACACGGTGAAGGTGTGCTGCTCTGATCTTGGTATCAGTCTTTTTCCAGCGGGGAAAAATACAGGCGGCCCAAGCCGCGCCACGTCTTCTTGTTCCAGGCCCGAAACGGAATTTGCGCCAGCAGCTCTCGCGCCAACGCACGGTTGCGGTTGGAGGTTTTGAGGAACATGGAGCTGAGGAACTTGTAACGCACCTCGTTGTACAGCGGGTGATCACTGAACAACGCGTAGGTGCGCAGGATGTTATCGATCATGAATCGATGATTCTTGTACGAATTGGTCGCGTGCTTGCGGTAGCGCGCCATCACCACGTTCAAGCCATCAATAAAGTACCCGGCGTGGGTAATCTTCAATTCGATCAGCAAATCTTCCAGACGAATCTGCGGGTCAAACCCACCGACCCTTTCCAGCGCTTCACGCCGGATCATCAGCGTAGGCGCTGGCGGGTAAGGTTTGCGCTCCAGGAACATATCGTCGAAATCCAGGCGTCGAAACGGCACGTCACGGCGCTGGCGCTTCTCCGGGAACAGCTCGCCCTGGGAGTCGATCAGCTCGATATTGCCCGCACAGATCCCCACCTCAGGCTTGCCATCCATATAGGCCACCTGGGTCGCAATGCGCTCGGGCATCATGATGTCGTCCGAACCGAACGGCACGATCAGCGGCCCCTGAGACCGGGCAATCGCACCATTGAGGGTGTTGGTCAGCCCCTGGTTCTGCTGCACACGAAAGTCGAACCTGTGCTGATCCTGCAGGCGACGGATGCGCTCGACACTGTCGTCTGTCGAGCCATCGTCGACCACCAGCAGTTCGATGTTGGGATAGGTCTGGTTCAACACACTGAGGATACTTTCCTCAATGTAGGGCGCATGGTTATACGACGCAATGATCACCGTGACCAACGGCTGACTCTGGCTCATACATTCTTCCCGCGTGCTTGAGCCAACCCTGAATCAATCAGCTCCAGGTATTCCTGACGGAATACCTCAATGTCGTGTTGCGCCTGAAGGTACTGGTAGGCCTGCTCGCCTTTTTGTGCGAGTGCCTCGTCGGACAGCGCCAGGTAAGTGTCCAGCGCCTCGGTCAGTTGAGGCACGTTGGCCGGCTCAACCGCCAGGCCACCGGCGCCTTCGATCAACGGCAGCATGGCCGGCACGCTGGAGGCAATCACCGGCAGGCGACCGCTCATGCCTTCCAGCAGTGCCAGGCCCAGGCCTTCTGCGAGCGAAGGCATTGCCCAGATGTCAAAGGCACGCACGTATTGCAGGGCATTTTCCTTGAAGCCCAACAGGTGCACGCGTCCATCCAGGCCAAGGTTCTGGATTTGCGCGGCCAGGTTGGCCTCTTCGCGCCCGGCGCCAATGATGGCCAGCTGCGCGGTCGGGTAGTTATCTTTCAGCGCCGCAAACGCCTGCAACAAATAGGTGTGGCCTTTGACCGGCACCAGCCGGCCCAAAGCGCCGATCAACCGCACCGAAGGGTCAATGCCCAGCAACTCGCGCGCACGCGTGCGTGAATGCTGCAAGCCTTCGGCCTGCTCGATGTCGATGGCGTTGGTAATCGCGTAGGTATTCTGGTCGGTAAACCCGCACTGGCAATCGAGCAGGTACTGCTTGACCGCCGGCGACACGCCGACAAAGCGCCAGTGCGCGTCGATCCAGCGCTGTGCCTGCTTGCGGCGGTAGAGACGGTCATACTCGCCAAAACCGTGGGAGATGCCGATGCACAACGAGATCTTCAACCAACGGTTGAGCTGCAACATCATGTTGACCGGCTTGAAGCGGTTACACACCACCACGTCGAACTGTTCGCGGCGGCAGAACTTATACAACTGCCACATGGCGCGCAGTCGCAAGCCTTTGAGTGACTTGTCGGAAAACTCGAAGTAGACCGACTTGGCAGCCCGGCTGACCGGCTCCCCAGGCGCCGGCTTGCCACGCAGGAACGCGGCGGTGACCTCATAACGCTCGGCGGGCAATGCCTTGACGATCTGCTCGGCCAGGTCGGCAAAGTCATGGGATTTAACATTGTAGTCAGGCTGCAGTTGCAGGACCTTGAAACGCCGACTCATAACTCTCCTCGATGGAAACCTGTGGCATCAACGACCCAGGTTGTTTCAGCCGCCAGCGTCTCGACGTATTCGGCGTCAGGCTCCGGTAGCAACGGCCACTGATTACGCTTCCAGCAGACAAAATGGAAATACGGAAATTCCCGCTCACCATCCCTGTCGTTAGTCAGGCGGCCCTTGTTCCAGAACCACTGATGCGGGAAGCGATCACTGCCGTCGTGCCATTTGATCACACCACCGGGCGTACTGAACGCCTCGGTGAACTCACTGCGCCGACGCCATGGGTTGAACTTGCCGACCAGCTCAAACAACGGCTTCGGGAAGTTCTTGCGCCACAGGAAAATTCGACTGAATGCGCCTTCATCCAGCGCATGATGCGCCTGATCGGTAAAACGCGCTTCCCAATCCTTGATGTGCATGAACGCATGCCGCTTCCTGGGCGTGTTACGCATCAGGCACAAATGGCCGGCGACTCGTCGTTCATGGGTTGAAAACAAGTCATGGCTGGCCAACCGCTCGGCGGTGAAATACTCGCGCAGGTTGCCGTAGATCAGGTCCAGATCGCCAAACGCCCAGAAATCGTAACCGGTGAGGCGGTCAGCGTGGATATGCCCCAACGCCGGCTTGATGTCGCACAGCTTGTACGGCGCCAGGGGTGCAAAATTGATGTACAGCCGCTGGGAAACCAGCGCGCAGTAATCGGCAAAGGTGATGCTTTCGATGCGGACATTGTCCGGCACATTGGCCGGCATCGGGCAGTCGCTGAACAGCAACCAGTCGATGTCCGCGTTGTGACGGCAGCTTTCGAGAAAAAACGGCATCCAGAATGGCCAGCGGCCAAAGTAAGGAATAATGAAAAGGATGCGGGGGCACGAATTGCTCAAGGGGGACTCACTGTCATTTGGTACTGAGGCGCGCTGCGCGCCACCACGTTGCTTAACGTTACTTGTGCTTGATGAACCAAAAGAGTTCATGACGCCGAATGGCCTTGCGGAAAAACTCGTTCTCACCCCACGGTGAGACGGCCCTCCCCGCCAGCAGACGCTGTATGACTCGCCGCACCCGCCGTTTGAACGGCATCTGCGGTTGCAAGTCATGCATCATGCCCAGCGACATGGCCTTTTCACACTGCCGCTCCTCCGATACTGGCATGCAATATGGTTGCAAAATGTAAGTGGAGTCGAAGCATGGCGGCAAAGCGACACTATTGCCCGAATCCCCCATTGGCCAGCGGTCGTTGTCATGCAGATGGTTGGCGTAACCGAGCAAGGTCGTCGGCTGCCATTCCAGGCCCTGCAAGGCTTCCAATACAGCTTGCTGAGCGCAGATATGGTCAGGGTGCGGATCGATCACCGGATGCGGCAGCACAATGACCTCAGGACGTGCCATCAACAGCACGGCACGCAGGTCCGCCAGCAGGTTGTTCCAGGTCGGCTGGCCATCGGCGTCGGCGGGCAGCGGGAACGGGTTGAACTGGCGAAACAGGCGGATATCGCTCAACTCGGCTTCCCGCGACGCAATGGCACGCGCAGGCTCGGCCTTCATCGCCGCCAACTGCAGGCAAAAATACCCGAGCTGAACGCAGTGCTCTTGTGCCACGCCCGCCCAGCGCGGCACGGCGATACTGTCCCAGGCCCGCAGCCGGCCCTTGAGGCGCGCCGCTTCAGGCTTGCCCAGGCCCATGTGCTGATAATGCTCGGCTTCGATCTCCCCGGCGGTCAGTGTCACGATCCAGGGCTGTGCTGCCTGGCTGTACAGGCCAAAGGCGGCCAGTTCGGCATCGTCGGCATGCGGCGCAATCACCATCACCCGCTGCTGACGCACATCCGGCTGGCGGAACACCGACAGCACAGGCTCACCCTGTACCCGGCAAAACCGGCCACGCAACAGCAACTGCCCAGCCAGCAAGGCTTGCGCCTGACCCGTGAGATTGAGGTAGCGCAGGCCGTTGACGCCGCGTTCGAACACTTGGCGGTCGCCGCCCGGCAACGCAACATAGGGATCGATAAACCGCCCCAGCAGGTTGCTCTTGAGCCGCAGTGCGAGGATCAAGGTCTCATCGCCCGCCAGCTCCAGCGTCTGGCCCAGCACCAGCCGGCCCTTGTCCAACGTCACCTTGGGCTGTTCGGTATCGGCGGCAAATTGATACTGATAGTCGTCCTTGGGCGAGTAAAACAGATGGTCGGCAAACCAGGCTTCATGGGCCACCCAGGCCAGCACCGCCAACAGCAGCGGCAACCACCAGGCCACCAGCACACCCACCGCAATCAGTACCAACAGGCTGACCAGCAGCCCGATGCGCTTATTGCGGCGATGGCGCTTGAGCAACGCCTGCTTGCGGCTTGTCGAGGCACTCATACGGTGAACACCGGCACGGGGTTGCACCAACGGTCTTTGTACTCGCGGTCCGCACGGCCGAACGAAAAGCGCAACGGCTTGCCGACTTCCCGCGCCTGTTCCCAGGCACTTTGCGTATTGAGGAAGCTCAGCACGCTGCCGGGGCTGAAGGCACGGGTTTCGGGGTCTACGCCGCCATTGATGTATTCGACGCTGACCCACTGCGGCGCTTCAACGCGATACACCAATTGCACAGCAATCGGCGCATCGTTGAGGAAAATCACCGAACCGATCAGCCACTCACGCAACAGCTCGATCACCTGCGCCATATGCGCGGCACCGGTGGCCGCGAAGCCCCAGCGGCGCTGGAACAGGTCGCAGTAGATCGCCGCCAGCTCGGCGCTGGAGAAGTCCTGCACCGGCCGCACCACACCGCCCGCCTCTTCCAGCAGGCGCAATTCACGGCGCTGGTTATAGCGAAACTTTTTTGACAGTTCTTCAGGCGTGCGCGCCATGGCCAACTGTTCGGCCTGGAGTTTGATGCCGGCAAAGCGGCCTTCATTCAGGGCCGACAGGTAACGCGCGCGATGGCGCAGCGGCGCCTGGGCATCGGCAGCGGCGGGCAGGATCAACTCGGCGTTGCCGAGGTCGAACAAGCCTTTTTTGCCATTGCGCTTGAGCACGTCTTTGGACAACGCCAGGTCGCGCCCCCAGGTCGCAATACACGCTTTAAGCTCGCCGCTTTGCTCCCAGGCCAAATAGCGCACCGGAATTTCGGCCAGCCCGGCCAGACGCTCGACCACCTGCGGATGGGTGGCGACACTGCCGCCAAAACGCTGCCAGGCGTCGCTGTAGGTCGGCGCGTCAACGACCGACCAACCGCGCTCGCGAAAGCCTTGGAATCGATTGAGCATCAAGCCCTCGCGGTCAGTTCGGTGACAGCAGGCAACTGCCAGAAGGTATCGCGCACGGCCTGATCCGAAAACCGTTGGTGCAGGCGCTCAAGCATCATCTCGGCGCACTGCTGGTGCTGCTGACGATCCATCGCGGCCAAGTGCCGAAGGCCCTGCCCCAAGTGCTCGGCATCGCCAAACGGAAACAGGATGCCCACGCCTTCAACCACTTCCTTGGCGCCGCCGCAAGACGTGGCGAGCAGCGGCACGCCAGCGGCCATGGCCTCCAGCAGCACCATGCCGAACGGCTCATGGTCGGAGCTCAGGGCAAAGACGTCGAATGCACGGAAATACCGGCGCGCATCCGGCACCTGGCCGAGGAACAGCACCTGCTCGGCAATGCCCAGTTCGCGCGCCAGAGACTTAAGGTCTTGCTCCAGGCGGCCGGTGCCGAGGATCGCCAACCGGCTCTGCGCCGGCAAATGCGGCAAGGCCAAGGCAAAGCCTTTGAGCAAGGTGGCTTGGTCCTTGTCCGGGTGCAGGCGGCCGACGTTGCCGACCACCCACTCATCCGGCGACAGCCCCAAGGCATCGCGCGCCTCATCGGCCGACACCTGCAACGCTTGCATGGCCTGGACATCGATGCGGTTATACAAGGTCTGGATACGTGCCGCCGGCCAGGCCGGCAGGCAGCGGCGCATATCGTCGCGCACCGCGTCAGATACACCGAGCAGGCTCAAGCGCTTGCTGAAAATCGAGGCAAACAGCTTGCGGCTACGGCGCTGATAATCACCAAAAGCGTGATGTACGCCGATCACTGGCAGGCGCGTACCGAGCAAGGCGATGTAGATCGGCTTGAAGCGGTGGGCAATACAGAAACTGAAGTTGCGCGACGCGGCGATCTTGCGCAATTCACGGATGGCGCCCAGCTTGAGGCCACGAATGGCCTTGGAGCTGAACTCCATGAACAGCACTTCATCAGAGGCGCAACCGGCGGCCACATCGGGGTCGGCGACCCCGGTGAGAAACACCGTGGTCACCTTGTAGCCTGTGCCTGCGAACAGGCTGGCGTACTGCCGCGCGCAGTCCAGAAACGGCCCGTCATAGCCGTGGCAGAACTGCAGGACGTGGCGCTCAGCCGACCGAGTCATAAGGGTCCACGCCGTCTTTGACGACCAGGATGTCTTCCATGATCAGGTACTGCAGGTCGGAGCCGAAGAACATGTTCAGCGCGTCGGTTGGCGAGCAGATCATCGCTTCGCCACGGCGGTTGAGCGAGGTGTTCAGCGACACGCCGTTGCCGGTCAATACTTCCAGCTCTTTCATCATGTCGTAGTAACGCGGGTTGTATTCGCGCTTGAGCACCTGGGCGCGGGAGGTGCCATCTTCATGGACCACTTCCGGTACGCGGGTTTTCCACTCTTCGGACACTTCAAAGGTGAAGGTCATGAACGGCGCCGGGTGATCGACCTTGATCATCTGTGGGGCCACGGTGTCGAGCATCGACGGGCAGAAAGGCCTCCAGCGCTCGCGGAACTTGATCTGGTGGTTGATGCGGTCGGCCACGCCGGTCGCGCTTGGGCAACCGATGATCGAACGACCGCCCAACGCACGCGGGCCGAACTCCATGCGGCCCTGGAACCAGGCCACCGGGTTGCCGTCGACCATGATCTTGGCGATGCGCTTGGGCATGTTTTCGATCTTGCGCCACACCGGCTTGCTTTCGTGTTTGGCGCACGCGGCAATCACGTCTTCATTGCTGTAGGACGGGCCGAGATAGACGTGTTCCATCTTCTCCACCGGCACGCCACGGGCGTGGGACACATAGGCCGCCGCGCCAACCGCGGTGCCGGCATCGCCGGACGCCGGCTGCACGAACAGCTCTTTAACGTCATCGCGGGCAATGATCTTCTGGTTCAACTTGACGTTCAGCGCGCAACCACCGGCGAACGCCAGCTTGCCGGTGTCCTTGAGGATGTCGCCCAGGTAGTGGTCGATCATCTGCAAGGCCAGCTTCTCGAACAGCGCCTGCATGCTGGCTGCGTAGTGGATGTACGGCTCGTCGGCGATGTCGCCTTCGCGCTTGGGACCCAGCCACTCGATCAGTTTTGGCGAGAAGTAGAAACCCTTGCCCTTCTCTTTATAACGACGCAGGCCGATGACGTTGGCGTAGTCGGTGTTGATCACCAACTCGCCGTTTTCAAACGAAGCCAGGCGCGAGAAATCGTATTTGCTGGCGTCGCCATACGGCGCCATGCCCATGACCTTGAACTCGCCGTCGAGCATCTCGAAACCGAGGAACTCGGTGATCGCGCCATACAGGCCGCCCAGGGAGTCCGGGTCGTAGAATTCCTTGATCTTGTGGATCTTGCCGTTTTCGCCGTAGCCAAAGAACGTGGTGGCGTACTCACCTTTGCCGTCGATGCCCAGGATCGCGGTTTTTTCCTGGAAACCCGAGCAGTGGTAGGCGCTGGAAGCGTGGGCCAGGTGGTGTTCAACCGGCTCGATCTTGATTTTCTTCGGATCGAAGCCCAGCTGCTCCAGGCACCAGACGATCTTGTTGCGATAGCGCTTGTAGCGACGGTTGCCCATCAGGATCGCGTCAAGGGCGCGGTCCGGGGCGTACCAGTAACGCTTGGCGTAGTGCCAGCGCGCCTCGCCGAACAGGCTGATCGGGGCGAACGGGATCGCCACCACGTCAACGTCGGAAGGCTTGATGCCGGCTTGTTCCAGGCAGAACTTCGCCGATTCGTAGGGCATGCGGTTCTTTGCATGTTTGTCGCGTACGAAGCGCTCTTCTTCGGCGGCCGCGATCAGCTTGCCGTCGATATACAGGGCTGCGGAAGGATCATGGCTAAGGGCGCCGGACAGGCCAAGAATCGTCAATGCCACTGGGGTCTAGCCTCTTTTAGTCTGCATGCAGGCGGGTTGCGCCTGGAAAAAAGTGTGCCTCCCGCCTGAGCGAGAAACAGCTAAAGGGCGGGATTATAGCGTAAAAGAGCCAGGAAGCTGTTAGCTGCGAGGGACTAGCGAAGCTCAATGCTGCCATCGACATTTTGCTGGTAGATCGTGTAGGGCAAGATAAGCGTATCCAGAACAGCGGAGAGAGGCACATCGATAAAAGCCCATGGCACGTCGTTCAAAGCGATCCCGCTTGCGGAATTCGGCGGCCCATGCAGTACGCAGAGGTCATAGACCACCCCGCTGTAGATACGCGGAACAGACTGACAATAGGTTTTTTTCGCCTTGAGCGTTCGAACCGTGTCGCCATCCTCACGGAACGCCGTGGTCACGGTGCCGCAGCCGCCCAGAACCAGAAACCCGCCTATCAAGACCCACAGGCTTGCTTTTTTGCCTTTCATGGTTGCCTCTAATCGTTGGAAAGGCGAGAACCTACCATTATGGCCGGCGACTGACAGATAACTCGAAGCTCAAAACGGCGTAGGAGTCTTCTTCTTCGGCAAAAGCAGGAGGGAGCCGTTAAACTCGCGCTTTTCTTGCGCCGACGTCTATCCCTTGCGTCGCGCCACTGATCCGGCTTCCCGATGAATACACCCCCACCCGTTCCCCTTGCCCTGCTGCTGCTCGGCTTGAGCAGCACCGTCCTGGCCGACGATGCCACTTTGGTCCTCGACCCCAGCGTGGTCACCGGCTCGCGCAGCGCCAGCCCGACCTTCGACCTGCCGTACTCGGTGGACAGCATCAGCCACGCGCAAATCAGCGACGGCCAACTCGGCATCAACGCCTCCGAGGCGCTGTCGCGCGTACCGGGCCTGGTGGTACAAAACCGCCAGAACTATGCCCAGGACCTGCAGATCTCCTCGCGCGGCTTCGGCGCGCGCTCGGCGTTTGGCGTACGCGGCCTCAAGTTGATCGCCGACGGCATCCCGGCCAGCACTCCGGACGGCCAGGGCCAGGCGGCCACCTTCAACCTCGACACCGCCGAGCGCATTGAAGTGCTGCGCGGCCCGGCCGCCACCTTGTATGGCAGCAATGCCGGCGGCGTGATCCAGATGTTTTCCCGCGACGGCGAAGGCCCGCCGCGCATCGGCGCCGAAACCCTGGTGGGCAGCGACGGCATGAGCAAAAACCACCTCACCGCCGAAGGCGCGGCGAACGGCGCAGGTTTTGTGCTCGACGCTTCACGCATGGACACCGATGGCTACCGCGACCACAGCAGCGCCCGTCGTGACCAGACCTTCGCCAAGCTCAACTTCCAGCCGGACGAAGACAGCAAGTTGGCGCTGATCTATAGCAGCCTGGAGCAAAACGGCACGCAGGATCCGCTGGGGCAAACCTGGGAAGCCTACAAGGCCGATCCGCGCTCGGTAGCGCCGGCTGCACTGCAGTACAACACGCGAAAAAGCATCGATCACCAGCAGTTGGGCCTGAATTACGAACGCTACATCGGTGATGCGACGTTGCAGGTGAATGCGTACACCGGGCGCAGGAGCGTGATTCAGTACCTGTCGATTCCAGGCGGCACCGCCTCTGACAAGCGCGGCGGCGTGGTGGACTTCGACCGTAAATTCTACGGCGGCTCGGTGCATTGGCTGCAACCGATCACCAGCGCCCCCGGCGAGCTGACCCTGATCACCGGCCTCGATTACGACCGCAGCCAGGATGACCGCCAAGGTTATTCCAACACCCTGGACGGCGTGCACGGTGTCAAAGGCGCCCTGGGCCGTGACGAACTCGACACCGCCACCAGCATCGACCCGTTCGTGCAAGCCAACTGGCTGCTGGGCGACTGGACCCTGCAAGCCGGCCTGCGCCACAGCAGCATGAAAATGGAGGTGGACGACCACTTCACAAGCGACGGCGACGGCAATGACAGTGGCAGCAAGACCTACCAGAAGAACACGCCTTCGGTCAGCGTGATGTACGCCTTCACGCCGGACTTGCATGGCTATGTGAGCGCGGGCAAAGGCTTCGAAACCCCGACCCAGGCCGAGTCGGCATATTCGACCACTTCAAATGGCTTCAACTTCGCCTTGAAGCCGTCAGTCAGCAAACAATTTGAAGTCGGCTTGAAGGCAAAGATAGGCCAGGACACGCGAGTCAACGCGGCCCTGTTTCAAATCACCACTGACGACGAACTGGTGGTGCTGTCATCCAAGGACGGCCGCACTACCTACCAGAACGCCGGCCGCACCTTGCGCCGAGGCTTCGAACTGGGCATCGAAAGCCAGCTCTCGGAACAATGGAGCACCAACCTCGCCTATACCCGCCTGCAAGCCACCTATGACAGCGATTTCATGGGCGGCGGCAAGCCTGTGGACAAAGGCAACTACCTGCCGGGCGTACCGCAAACCACGCTCTTCGCCGAGCTGAACTGGAAACCCCGCGACTGGGTCAGCACCGCCCTCGAAGGCATGTACCGCAGCAAGGTTTACGTCGAAGACACCAACCAGCAACGCGCCGCGCCGGGCTACAGCGTGTTCAACTGGCGGGCGCGCTTCGAACAAAAGGTGGAGCACTGGACCTTTCACCAGACGGTGCGCCTGGATAACTTGCTGGATCGCCAGTATGTCGGTTCGGTAATTGTTGGGGACGGCAACTTCCGTTACTACGAGGCGGCGCCGGGAAGGTCGTGGTATGCGGGGGCCGGGGCTGAATACCAGTTCTGAGTATCGGGCTGATCGTTCCCACGCTCCGCGTGGGAATGCATCCCGTGACGCTCCGCGTCACCTTGCACGTGGCTTGAGGAGCGGGACGCAGAGCGTCCGGGGCGGCATTCCCACGCAGAGCGTGGGAACGATCATTGCACCTGTTTGGGCAAACGCTGATCTATAAGCTGGTACAGCGCACTGCTCTCAGGCCAGTTACGCATAAACCGCGCGCGGTCCTTGGCGAACGCCGGCGCGAAGCTTGCGACCGAGCTGTGCTGACACATGGCGTCCAGGTCGATCAACGCCCAGCGATCCTCGGCCCAGAACAGGTTATGGCCCTTGAAATCACCATGGCTGATGCGCTCGCGGATCAGCTCGGCGAACAAGTGATCCAGGGCCAGCAGTTCATTCTCGGGTGCGTCGCCTTTCTCAACATACGGTGCGAAACGCTCGATGATGTCCGGCCCCGGCAGGTATTCAGTCACCAGGTAAGCCCGGCTGCGCAGCCACAAAAAGCGCTTTTCCAGCACCGCCAGCGGTTTGGGCGTGGCGATGCCGAGGAACGCCAGGCGGTTGCCTTCACGCCACGAATGCCAGGCCCGGCTGGGGCGCCAGAAGCGCTTGAGCCAATGGGCAAACCCCTTGATGTTATAGCGCTTGATCACCAAAGGCCGCCCGCCCGCTTCGACCTTGGCGACGGTGGCCGCACCACCGGTTTTGTACAAATGGCCTTGGTCGAGCAGCGCGTCGGCCTGCTCCAGCACCGGCAGCATTGCCGCCTCTTCCTCACGACGAATCGCACGCAAGGCAAAGGCGCCACGCACCACGCTGAACAGCGTGCATTCACGGCCGACCTTGTTCAAAAAGTCTTTCAAGCGCCAGGCG
The DNA here is from genome assembly GCF_013385245.1 of Pseudomonas sp. IPO3747. Taxonomy (NCBI): domain Bacteria; kingdom Pseudomonadati; phylum Pseudomonadota; class Gammaproteobacteria; order Pseudomonadales; family Pseudomonadaceae; genus Pseudomonas; species Pseudomonas sp. IPO3747. Next base: position 405,491 of record NZ_JACAQL010000009.1, on the reverse strand, counting down.
CTGACCTTGCGCACCTGTTTTTCCAGCGCTTGCAGCGGCAAGGCGTGCTCGCCGTTGCCCAGCAGGTAGTACACCAGCAATTCTTCGGTGAACGGCTCGAGGTTTTTCGGCAACTGGGCGAAGAACACGCCAAGGTTTTCCAGCACCCGGTTGCGCGACAGCGGCTTGCCCGCCTCCTCAACACGAATCCCGGCGCCATCAATCAGATACAGCTTGCCGTCCTGGCGCAGCAGGTTGTCCAGGTGCAGGTCTTCCTGCCACAGGCCTTTGGCGTGCATCTGCGCAATTGCGCCCAACGCCTCTGCGAGCACAGCCGTTTGCTCGTCCGCCAATGGTGGCAACCCTTCGACCGCCTGCCAGGCATCGGCGAGGCTTTCGGCACCTTCGATAAATTCAAACAGCAGCCAGCCGCCCTCGCCTTCCTGCAAGCCATCGGCCAGCAATTGTGGCGTGGTCAGGCCTTGCTCGGCCAGCAGGCGCACGCCGCTGAGTTCACGCTGAAAATGCCGCGCGGCCTTGCTGCCTACCAGCAACTTGGCCAACACCGGACGGCCGCGCCAGACGGCGGCGCCCACGTAGCGTTCGCCCGGCAACACGCGCAACAGGTTAAGCAGTTGCAGCTGGCCAGGGCCTGCGGCGTCGGCCAGCTCGAGGGTCAGCGGCAGCTCGGGCGTGCGGCCGGCTTTTTTCAGTTCGGACAAGCGCATCAGCGCTTCTCCTTGTGACTGCGCCGGGCCGTCAGGCGCTCGAACCAGGCGCCCACCCGCGCGCTGTCTTCAGGCTGGTCCAGATACGCTGCCAGCAGCTGCCGCACTTGCGCGTCCGACCATTGCGGCGCACGGCGCAGCAATGGCTCCAGGTCCTTGACCCGATCACGCCGGCCAAACAGCAGCGGGCGGGTTTTCTCCAGGTCGATCAACTGCGCGGCATAACCGTCTCCGAGCGGTTGCAGGAAAATATGCTTGGGGTAAAAACAGCCATGCACTTGCCCTACGCTGTGCAGGTGGCGCGCCAGCTGACCACAGGCCAGCAAGATCGCACGGTGCTGGTCGTCACTCAGCTGCGGCCATTGTTCGAGCAGTGAATCCAGGTCATTCCAGCCATCCAGGGCTCGGGTCAGCAACATCGCGCGGCGCTCGCCTTCAACCTTGCGCTCACCGAAAAACGCCGCCTGCAACGCCGGAATGCCCAGCTTCCGGTAGCGGCTGATATTACGGAACTCGCGGGCAAACGTCGGCTCGCCAAACGGCTTGCTGAGCGTGCGCGTCAGGTAGTTGCTCTGGCGCTTGAGGTAGTAACCCTGGCCATCAAGCTCCAGGCGAAACACGCTGCTCCAGCCGCCGTCGCTGGTATTGGGTTCATCCACCGCGTCCAGTTGCCTGGCCCACAGCGCATCGAAGTCAGCCAGGCCGTGGCGCGCAAGCAATGCGCGATCATCGGCCGCCAGGAAATCAGTCATTCGCGCCCCTCGAAAAACTTCACCACGTGACGGATTCGCTGTTTGTCCGAAGCCGTCAGGTGCTTACGTTGGCGGTATTGCATGTAGAAACGCAGGCGCTGGGTGGCCGACAAGTGATACTTGGCGACTTTATCCAGGCAGGCCAGGTCCTTGGTAATACGGTACTTGAGCCAGAAACCGCGCCAGAAATCGCCGTTGGGGCAATCGATCAGGTACAGCGTACGGTTATCGTCAACCAGCAGGTTGCGCCACTTCAAGTCGTTATGGGTAAAGCGGTGTTCGTGCATCGTGCGCGTGTATTCGGCGAGCTGACGGCTGATCACGTTGACCCACTGGGGGTCTTTCAAGCACGGATCGTTACGATCGGCCAGCACCGACAGGTCTTCGGTCTTGGGCAGCTCGCGGGTAATCATCGCCCCGCGCGCATAGGCCAAACCCTTGCGCTCAAGGCCCCAGGCCACCACGTCGGCGGTGGGAATCCCCCACTTGGCGAAGCGCTTGAGGTTCTGCCATTCGGACTTTACCCGAGGTTTTCCCAGGTAACGGCGCAGGCCTTTGCCGGCGCCTACGTAGCGTTTGACGTAGTAATTGACCCCGCCACGCTCCACCCGAATCACTTCCGACAAGGGGTCGCGCGTCAGTCGCTCACCCTGCAAGGCAAACACCGCCTCCAGGCTGCCGAAATCATCCGCCAGGGCGGCGTAAGCAGGTTCCAGGTTCCAACCCGCCATCAGATCGCATCCCCCAGGCGTTGCTTGCGCGCATACAGCTTGTCTGCCTTGCGCTGCAACAGGCTCAGGGACGCCGACTGCTCGGCCAGGATCTGGCGCAGCGGCTGTCGGAAGTAGCCTTTGAGAAAGCGCAGTTTGTCGCGCTGAGTCAGGCCGATGTCCAGCGCCGAGTAGTACAGCGCGGACAAGTCCTTGTCGCGCCAGCGCAGCGGCAGATGGGCACGCAATTGGGCACGGTGCAGGTCGATCACTGAAAGCTTGATGGTGCGCGCATCGATCGGCCGGGACGTATCCAGCAGGAAGTGGCACAGGTAGCAGTCGCGGTGATTGACGCCGCCACGGTGCATGTCGCCGACCATGCGCGCCAGTTCAGCGGTGAGCGCATGGCGCAATGCCGGTGCCGGCGGCTCGGCCACCCAGTTGACGGTCAGGTCTTCCAGGCTGATGGTCGGGGCCAGTTCTTCGGTGATGATGAACGAGTGCTGGTCGGCCGGGTTGCTGCCTTTTTCACCGAAGGCCACGCCGGTCATGGTCGGCACACCCAGTTCCTGCAAGCGGTGGATGGCCGACCATTCCAGGCCGGCACCCAGCACCGGCAGCTTGGCGGTGATCAGGTTCTTGAAGATCTCGCCCCAACCGATGCCACGGTGGATTTTCACGAAATACGGGCGGCCCTCCACCTCGGTACGCAAGGTGCGACGCGCCGCCAGTTCACGAAATACCTGGCCTTGCAGTTTCTCGACTTCGGCAAAGGCGTCACGCCCGGCCCATAAGGTCTTGAACGGTTCGGCAAGAATCAACTTCATCGTTTCGGCTCCGCCAGAATCACATCTGCCGCGTGCTGCGGCATGCTGTAGAGGTCGGCCGTCTCGGCGAAGGCCAAACCATTACGGCCCCAGGCCGCGCGCTGTGCAGTGTCGGTAAGCATGTGCGTGAGGTACTGGTTGAGCTGCGCTTGTTCAAACGGCTCATCCAGCACCAGCCCGCTGTCGGCTTCGCCAATGTAGTGGGCATACCCACACACCGCCGAGACCAGCACCGGCAACCCGGCCACCAGGGCTTCGAGCAACACGGTACCGGTATTTTCGTTGTACGCCGGGTGAATCAACAGGTCGGCGCCCAGCAGGAAACGCGGGATATCGCTGCGGCCCTTGAGGAACTGCACGTTATCGCCCAGCCCCAATGTGGCGCTCTGCAACTGGAATACTTTGGGGTCGTCCTGGCCGATTACAAACAGGCGCGTACGTTTTTTAAGCTCGGTCGGTAGCGCGGCCACGGCCTTGAGGCTGCGGTCGACGCCCTTGGTCTTGAAGCCGGAACCGATTTGTACCAGCAGCAACTCGTCGTCGCGCAGGTTGAACTCCTTGCGGAAACCTTCGCGGATTTCGGCCGCATTTGGCGGCGCGCGGCGGTCCTGGGCAATGCCCGGCGGCAGCAGGTGGAAGCGCTCCAGCGGCGTGTCGTAATGCTTAATGAACAGCGGTTGCTGCACTTCGGAGATCATCAACACTTCGGTCTTGGCGTCTTTGGCGAACACCGCACGTTCGTACTCGGCAAAGTGCTTGTAACGGCCAAAGCTTTTGTACAGCGAGTGACGCAGGTTTTGCGCCTTGTCTTCAAAGCAGCCGTCGGCGGCGTAGTAAACGTCCAGGCCGGGCATTTTGTTGAAGCCGATCAAACGGTCCACCGGGCGCTTGGCCAGGTCAGCGTCCATCCAGGCCAACAGTTTCTCGTTGCGCCGATGGTTGAAGAACGCCTTGACCGGCGCCACCAGCACTTCAAAGCCGGGCGGAATGTCGCCTTCCCAGATCAGCGTGTAGACCCGGATCGTATGGCCGCGCTGCTGGCACTCCAGGGCGATGCGCATGAAGTCGCGCTGCAGGCCACCGAAGGGGAAATATTTGTACAAAACAAAAGCCAGTTGCATCAGTGCAGCTCCTCAGCCAATAACAACGTGCTCAGCCGGCTTGCCACACGCTCAGGGTTCAAGCGCGTGAAGCACAGGGGTGACTCGCGCTTGATGTCGAACCGACGCAGGTCGTCGGCCGTCGGTTGATAGGTACAGTTTTTTTGCAGGCACGGTGCGCATGGGAAATCGCTGGCCAGGTGAATCTGGCCTTTGCCGTAGGCGCCCGTCAGGCCCGGGTTGGTGGGGCCGAACAGGGAGATAGTCGGCACGTCCAGCGCGGCGGCCAAGTGGCCCAGCCCCGTGTCCACCGCCACACAGGCGCGGGCACCGGCCAGCACACGGGCGACGCCGGCCAGGTTGAGTTTGGGCAGCACTTCGGCGTTTTGCAGGCCTTGGGCCAGACGCTCGGCGCGGGCCTTTTCGGCGGCATTGCCCCATGGCAATTTCACGTCCACACCCAGGCGGCCCATGCGTTCGGCCAGCTCACGCCAGTAGGCTTCGGGCCAGTGCTTGGTGTCCCAGGTGGTGCCATGCAGCAGCAGTACAAAGGGTTTTTTCGGCGGCAGGCCGAGCAACTTGTCGACGCTCAGGCCGTAATCGCCCAGGCCTTTGGGCAAGTCATAACCCAACGCCACGGCGAACAGCTGGCGCAAGCGTTCTACTGCATGCTGCCCACGGGCCACGGCCAGCCGGCGCGAGTAGAAACGCGCAGCCATCGGTTCACGGGCAGAATTCTTATCAAAACCGGCCACCGGCGCGCGTACATAGCGCGTCAGCCAGGCGCTTTTGAGCAGCCCTTGGGCATCGATCACCAAATCGTACTTGGTCGACTGCACGCTCTGCTTGAAGCGCCGCCATTCACCGCTCTTGATGGTTTGCCAGATGTTCTTGCGCCAGCGACGAATCGCCACCGGGATCACTTTGTCCACGGCTGGGTGCCAGGTGGGAATCTCGGCAAAGCCTTCTTCCACCACCCAGTCAAAGCGGATGCCAGGGATCGCCCGCGCCGCGTCGGTCAGTGCCGGCAAGGCGTGGATCACATCGCCCAGGGATGAGGTCTTGACTACCAATACGCGCAAACTAGCGAACCTCGACCGCGGAACCCTGCAACCGCTGCAAGGCTTCATTCACCGGCTGCGGCAGCAACTGACGCATGCAGTTGTAATGGCCAAAACGGCAGGTACGCTCAAAGCACGGGCTGCAATCCAGGCCCAGGCGCACCACCTCAACCTTGTCGGCCAAAGGCGGGGTAAAACCGGGCGACGTCGAGCCATACACCGCCACCAAGGGGCGATTCAGCGCCGCCGCCACGTGCATCAGGCCGGAGTCGTTGGACACCACTGAGTCCGCGCAGGAGAGTAAATCGATAGCCTCGGCCAGCGACGTGTCGCCACTGAGGTTCACCGCTTCTTCACGCAGGCCGGGGATCAGGCGCTGGCGAATGTCTTCGCCGACCGGATGATCCTTCTTCGAACCAAACAGCCACACCTGCCAGCCTTCGCGAATCTTCATCTCGGCGACTTTGGCGTAATGCTCCGACGGCCAGCGCTTGGACTCGCCAAACTCGGCGCCGGGGCACAGCGCCAGCACTGGACGGTCAAGCGCCAGGCCGAACTTGGCCAGCGCCGCGTCACGGCTCACCGGATCGATCTGCAGGCTCGGGCGCGGGTACGGCGTGGGCAACTCGGCGCCGGGCTCGTAGGCCAGCGCCATGAAACGTTCGATCATCAGCGGGTAGCGCGCCTTGTCGAGGGTGCGCACGTCATTAAGCAACACGTAGCGAAACTCGCCGCGCCAGCCGGTACGTTTAGGGATGCCGGCAAAGTACGGCACCAACGCCGACTTGAGCGAGTTGGGCAGCAAAATCGCCTGGTCGTACTGGCCGACCATGGATTTACCGATGCGTCGGCGCGTCGCCAATTCAAGGGCGCCATGGCCGAGCGGGAAGCTCAAGGCCGTGCGCACTTCGGGCATGCGCTCGAGGATCGGCCGGCTCCACTCAGGGGCGAGCACGTCGATTTGGCAGTCGGGATGACGTTGCTTGAGGCACTGGAACAGTGTCTGCGCCATCACCATGTCACCGACCCAACTAGGCCCAACGATCAGAATATTCATGTAGTTTCCACAAACGATGCGGGGAGGCTTATGCCTCCCCGCATCGTTATTTACTGTAGGTCACGGTAGCCACTTTGTGTCAGAGCTGGCTTGTGTGGGAGCTGGCTTGCCTGCGAAGGCATCAACTCGGTATCACTGATAAACCGAGGCGTCTGCATCGCGGGCAAGCCCGGCTCCCACACAAAGCTGTGTGTCCACATTAGATTGGCATCCCACATTTAATCGAGTTTCAGCTTAACCCCAGTTCATTCCAGATTCGCATCACCTGGCGCCGTTCGTCGGCGAACTGATCCCCGGCTACCGTGCCGGCCTCGTTTTGCAAGGCCTGGCGGTGCGCAGCGGAACGGTAGGCCTTATACACCTCCCGCAGCAGATGGGCATCGGCAGCGGGCATCAGCCCGACCTGCTCCAGGCCTTCCAGAATGCGGATATTGTCGGTATAGCGCAGCAACGATGGATGTTGCGCAGACCACGCCAAAGCCGCGTATTGCACCATAAATTCAATATCGACGATACCACCGGCGTCTTGCTTGAGGTCGAACACGGTCGTCGGCTCGAAGGCGTTCGCCCCCGTCCCGGCAGCCGTCGCCTTGGTGCCCAGGTTATCGCGCATCTTGGCGCGCATCTCGCTGACCTCCTGGCGCAGCTTCGCCAAGTCACGTTCACGCCCCAGTACGTTAGCGCGTACCTGCTCGAACGCATGGCCCACATCCTGGCTGCCCACCAGTACCCGCGCGCGGATCAAGGCCTGATGTTCCCAAGTCCAGGCTTCATTTTCCTGGTAGCGCTCAAACGCCCCCAACGAGCTGACCAGCAAACCGGAGGCGCCGGAAGGTCGCAGGCGCATGTCCACTTCATACAATTGGCCGGAGTTGGTCTGGGTGGTGAGCAGGTGAATGATCCGCTGGCCCAGACGCGTAAAGAACTGCGCGCCGTCGATGGGTTTGGCGCCATCGGTCTCGGCCTGGGGATCACCGTCGTGGATGAACACCAGGTCAAGGTCCGAGCCATGCCCCAGCTCGATGCCGCCGACTTTCCCGTAACCCACAATGATGAACCCCGGGTCGCACAGGCTGCCGTCCACGCGCTGCGGTGAGCCATGACGGGCGACCGTCTGGCGCCAGGCCAGGGCCAGCACTTGTTCGAGGATAGCTTCGGCGAGCCAGGTCAAATAGTCGCTGACCTTCATCAACGGCAGGCTGCCGGCGATTTCCGAAGCGGCTACACGCAGTCGGTGGGCCAGTTTGAAGTGACGCAAGGCCTCCATCTGTTGTTCAAGGTCATCTTCGGGGATGCGTGTGAGGCGCTCACGCAGCTCAGCGGCGAGCTCCGGCGCCAAAGGTGGCTTGAACAGGCGGCCTTCGTTGAGCAACTCATCGAGCAGCAGCGGGAAGCGCGTGATTTGCTCGGCAATCCACGGGCTGGCGGCGCACAGCGTTAACAAGCGGCGCAGGGCGTCGGGGTTTTCGGTCAGCAGCACCAGGTAAGCAGAACGTCGCGCCACAGCCTCCACCAGCGGCAGCACGCGCTCGAGCACCAGATCCGGGTTGGCGTGCTCGACGGCCTGGGCCAGCAGGCGCGGGATAAAGGCGTCGAGCCGCTCGCGACCGAGGCGCTGCATGGCGCGCAACTGCGGGCTGCCACGCAGGCCAGCCAAGGCTTTGAGGGCTTTGGACGCGTCAGTAAAACCACCCTCGGCCAGTTGGCGACAAGCGGCGTCTTCGTCCTGGGACTCTTCCCACAACGGTAACCACTCCCCGCCCACCACCAGCTCGCTTTCTTCGCCTTCTTCTTCGTCAGGATCAGCAATCACCTGACGGAAGTGCCAGTCCACCCGGCCACGCCAATACATCAAACGCTCATGGAACGCGGCCCAGTCGACAAAGCCCAGCATAAAGGCAATGCGCGCCTGATCTTCGGGGCTGTCCGGCAGCATTTGCGTCTGACGGTCGGCAATCGCCTGGATCGCGTGCTCGGTATAACGCAGGAACTCATAACCATTGCGCAACTCCGCGATCACCGCAGGCGGCAAGTAGCCCTGGCCTTCCAGCGTGCCGAGCACCATCAGCAACGGCCGCTGCTGCAGGCTCAGGTCGCGGCCACCGTGGATCAACTGGAACGCCTGGGCGATAAATTCCACCTCGCGGATGCCGCCCGAGCCCAGCTTGATATTCTCGGCCATGCCCTTGCGCCGCACTTCCTGCTGGATCAGCTGTTTCATGGTGCGCAATGCTTCAATCGCAGAAAAATCCAGGTAACGGCGGTAAACGAACGGGCGCAGCATATCCAGCAATTGCGCGCCGGCCACCTGGTCGCCGGCCACCACGCGCGCCTTGATCATGGCGTAGCGTTCCCAGTCGCGGCCTTGATCCTGGTAGTACTGCTCCAGCGCATTGAAGCTGAGCACCAGCGCACCGGCCGAACCGTAGGGGCGCAAGCGCATGTCGACACGGAACACAAAACCATCGACCGTCATCGGGTCGAGCGCCTTGATCAATTTTTGACCAAGGCGAATGAAAAACTCCTGGTTGTCCAAGGCGCGCTTCACGCCGACCGTTTCGCCGCCTTCGGGGTAGGCGAAGATCAGGTCGATGTCCGACGACAGGTTCAACTCCACCGCGCCGAGCTTGCCCATGCCGAGGATGACCATGTGCTGGGCTTCGCCGCTGCGCCGGCCAGTGGGCGTGCCGAACTGTACGCAGTGGCGCTGGTACAGCCACTGGTAAGCCTGGTCGATGCTGGCGTCGGCCATGTCGGAAAGGTCGCGACAGGTTTGCACCAGGTCCGCCTGTCGGGTCAGGTCGCGCCAGATAATGCGCACTTGCTGACGTGTGCGTTGGCGGCGCAGCACCCGGCCCAACTCATCTTCTGTTTCGGCCTGTTGCACGGCACCGGCGATCTGACTGCACAGCTCACCGGGCGCAAAGCCGCGGTCCAGCTCGCCCCAGGCCACCAGCTCAAGCAACATCAAAGGGTCACGAACACTCTGTTCAATGACGAAATCACTGGCGGCGCACACCCGGGCAAAGTCGGCCCACCGTTGCGGCGTCCACGCAGAAAGTCCATGATCGGCGTCCAGCGCGGCCACTGCGTCACGAAATGACTGCTCGGCCCGCTGGGCAAAAGGCAAGAGAATGGCCGGCAGTTCGGCCAGCGTTGGAAGGCTCATGGTCTATCCTTGATCGGCGCGCGAAAGGCATGTGGTTGTGAAGGCAAGAACCACGCTTGGTGAAGGACTGTCGAACAAAGGTTAGAAATAGCTGAAATTAATTTCATCTTGGCAGCCAGCATCAAACTTTCACCTTTTCTTGTTCGCAAATGATCAACAATAACGATTATGCTCACCAGCCAGACCGAGCCATACGCTCAGTCTTGTGTAGTTTTACTACTCGTATATACATTCGAAAGGCTGAAATGGCCGACGATTTGTAGTAAAACTACAGGACGCCGAAGCAACCTTCGGTCATCCAAGAATTTATGTCGTCTGCCCACAAGGCCAGTCGCAAACTTCAGGCAACCGATTCTGGTAGCCTTTCCGCCCTGGAGCAAGCCATGCAAGACCTCGATCCCGTCGAAACCCAGGAATGGCTGGACGCCCTGGAATCGGTTCTCGACAAAGAAGGCGAAGACCGTGCTCATTATTTGATGACCCGTATGGGCGAACTCGCGACCCGCAGCGGCTCGCAATTGCCTTACGCCATCACCACGCCATACCGCAACACCATCCCCGTTACCCACGAAGCACGCATGCCTGGCGACCTGTTCATGGAACGCCGCATTCGCTCGCTGGTACGTTGGAACGCCATGGCGATGGTAATGCGCACGAACTTGAAAGATTCTGACCTGGGCGGTCACATCTCCAGCTTCGCTTCCAGCGCAACCCTGTATGACATCGGCTTCAACTACTTCTTCCAGGCCCCGACCGACGAACACGGCGGCGACCTGATCTACTTCCAGGGCCACACCTCGCCAGGCGTCTATGCCCGTGCGTTCATGGAAGGCCGCATCACCGAAGAACACATGAACAACTTCCGCCAGGAAGTGGACGGTAACGGCCTGTCGTCGTACCCGCACCCTTGGCTGATGCCTGATTTCTGGCAGTTCCCGACAGTATCCATGGGCCTTGGCCCGATCCAGGCGATCTACCAGGCACGCTTCATGAAGTACCTGGAAGCCCGTGGTTTCATCCCTGAAGGCAAGCAGAAAGTCTGGTGCTTCCTGGGCGACGGCGAGTGTGACGAGCCGGAATCCCTGGGCGCCATCTCCCTGGCCGGCCGCGAGAAGCTCGACAACCTGATCTTCGTCATCAACTGCAACCTGCAGCGCCTCGACGGCCCGGTTCGCGGCAACGGCAAGATCATCCAGGAACTCGAAGGCGTGTTCCGCGGTGCTCAGTGGAACGTGACCAAAGTCATCTGGGGCCGTTTCTGGGACCCACTGCTGGCCAAGGACGTCGACGGTATCCTGCAACGTCGCATGGACGAAGTCATCGACGGCGAGTACCAGAACTACAAAGCCAAAGACGGCGCGTTCGTACGTGAACACTTCTTCAACACGCCTGAACTCAAGGCAATGGTTGCAGACCTGTCCGACGACGAGATCTGGAAACTCAACCGTGGCGGCCACGACCCGTACAAGGTCTACGCGGCGTACCACGAAGCGGTCAACCACAAAGAACAACCTACCGTCATCCTGGCCAAGACCATCAAAGGTTATGGCACCGGTGCCGGCGAAGCGAAGAACACTGCGCACAACACCAAGAAAGTTGATGTTGAAAGCCTGAAGCTGTTCCGCGATCGCTTCGACATCCCGGTCAAGGATGAAGAGCTGGAAAACCTGCCGTTCTTCAAGCCGGAGCCAAACAGCGCCGAAGCCCGCTACCTCAGCGAGCGTCGCACTGCACTGGGCGGTTTCGTGCCACAGCGCCGCGCCAAGTCTTTCGACATCCCGACTCCGCCACTCGATACCCTCAAGGCTATCCTGGACGGCTCGGGCGACCGTGAAATCTCCACCACCATGGCTTTCGTGCGCATCCTGGCGCAGTTGGTCAAGGACAAGGAAATCGGTTCGCGCATCGTCCCGATCATCCCGGACGAAGCCCGTACCTTCGGTATGGAAGGCATGTTCCGTCAGTTGGGCATCTACTCCTCCGTCGGCCAGCTCTACGAGCCAGTCGATAAAGACCAGGTGATGTTCTACAAGGAAGACAAGAAGGGCCAGATCCTCGAAGAAGGCATCAACGAAGCGGGCGCCATGAGCTCCTTCATCGCTGCCGGTACTTCGTACTCCAGCCACAACCAGCCGATGCTGCCGTTCTACATCTTCTACTCGATGTTCGGCTTCCAGCGTATCGGCGACCTGGCGTGGGCAGCAGGCGACAGCCGTACCCGTGGCTTCCTGATCGGCGGCACCGCCGGCCGGACCACGCTGAACGGCGAAGGCCTGCAACACGAAGACGGTCACAGCCACATCCTGGCTGCCACCATCCCGAACTGCCGCACCTTTGATCCAACCTACGGCTATGAGCTGGCGGTGATCATCCAGGACGGCATGAAGAAGATGACCGAAGAGCAGCAGGACGTTTTCTACTACATCACTGTGATGAACGAGTCCTACCAGCAACCTGCCATGCCGGCTGGTGTTGAGGAAGGCATCATCAAGGGCATGTACCTGCTCGAAGAAGACACCAAGGAAGCGGCGCACCACGTGCAGCTGATGGGCTCCGGCACCATCCTGCGTGAAGTGCGTGAAGCGGCGAAGATCCTGCGTGAAGAGTTCAACGTCGGCGCTGACGTGTGGAGCGTTACCAGCTTCAACGAACTGCGTCGCGACGGCCTGGCAGTCGAGCGCAACAACCGCCTGCACCCAGGTCAGAAACCAGCCAAGAGCTACGTCGAAGAGTGCCTGGCCGGCCGTAAAGGTCCAGTCATTGCCTCTACCGACTACATGAAGCTGTTTGCTGAACAGATTCGCCAGTGGGTCCCGTCCAAGGAATTCAAAGTCCTGGGCACCGACGGTTTCGGCCGCAGTGACAGCCGCAAAAAGCTGCGTCACTTCTTCGAAGTTGACCGTCACTTCGTGGTGTTGGCAGCCCTGGAAGCCTTGGCTGACCGTGGTGAGATCGAACCTAAGGTGGTGGCTGACGCTATCGTCAAGTTCGGGATCAACCCGGAAAAACGCAACCCACTGGACTGCTGAGGAGATTTTTTGTGAGCGAACTCATTCGCGTACCTGACATCGGCAGCGGTGAAGGTGAAGTAATCGAGCTGTTTGTGAAGGTCGGCGACACCGTCGAAGCCGACCAGAGCATCCTGACCCTGGAGTCGGACAAGGCGAGCATGGAAATCCCTGCTCCCAAGGCCGGCGTGGTCAAGAGCCTGAAAGTGAAGCTGGGCGACCGCCTGAAAGAAGGCGACGAACTGCTGGAACTGGAAATCGAAGGCGCCGCTGATGCGGCCCCTGCGCCAGCCCCGGCTGCCGCTGCTGCACCCGCACCTGCCGCTGCTGCACCCGCACCTGCCGCTGAAAAACCTGCTGCTGCCGAGGCCCCTGCGGCCCCGGCTGCTGCTCCGGCCGCTGCCACTGTTCAGGATATTCATGTTCCGGACATCGGCTCGTCGGGCAAGGCCAAGATCATCGAGCTGCTGGTCAAGGTCGGCGACACCGTCGAAGCCGACCAGTCACTGATCACCCTGGAGTCCGACAAGGCCTCCATGGAAATCCCATCGCCGGCTGCCGGCGTAGTGGAAAGCATCGCGGTCAAGCTGGAAGACGAAGTCGGCACTGGCGACTTCATCCTCAAGCTCAAAGTACAAGGCGCTGCACCTGCTGCAGCTGCGCCAGCACCGGCTGCTGCTCCGGCTGCCAAGGCTGAAGCTGCTCCGGCGGCTGCCGCTCCTGCACCTGCTGCAAAAGCCGAGGCCGCACCGGCGGCTGCGTCTGCACCTGCGCCAAGCGGTGCCAAGGTTCACGCCGGCCCTGCCGTGCGTCAGCTGGCCCGTGAGTTCGGCGTTGAGCTCAACGCTGTGTCGGCCACCGGCCCGCATGGTCGCGTGCTGAAGGAAGACGTGCAGGTTTACGTCAAAGCCATGATGCAGAAGGCCAAGGAAGCTCCGGCTGCCGGCGCTGCGACTGGCGGCGCTGGTATTCCACCGATCCCGGTCGTGGACTTCAGCCGCTTCGGCGAAACCGAAGAAGTGCCGATGACCCGCCTGATGCAAATCGGCGCGTCGAGCCTGCACCGCAGCTGGCTGAACATCCCGCACGTGACTCAGTTCGACCAGGCCGATATCACCGACCTGGAAGCGTTCCGCGTTGCGCAGAAAGCCGTGGCCGAAAAAGCCGGTGTGAAACTGACCGTGCTGCCACTGTTGCTCAAGGCGTGCGCGCACCTGCTCAAGGAGCTGCCGGACTTCAACAGTTCGCTGGCACCAAGCGGCAAGGCGATCATTCGCAAGAAGTACGTGAACGTAGGTTTCGCCGTGGATACCCCGGACGGCCTGCTGGTTCCTGTGATCAAGAACGTTGATCAGAAGAGCCTGCTGCAACTCGCCGCTGAAGCTGCTGCGCTGGCTGCCAAGGCCCGCGACAAGAAGCTCACCGCCGATGACATGCAAGGCGCTTGCTTCACGATCTCCAGCCTTGGTCACATTGGCGGTACTGGCTTCACGCCAATCGTCAACGCGCCGGAAGTGGCGATCCTGGGTGTGTCCAAGGCCACTATCCAGCCTGTGTGGGACGGTAAAGCGTTCCAGCCGAAGCTGATGCTGCCGCTGTCGTTGTCCTACGATCACCGTGTGATCAACGGCGCTGCTGCTGCCCGCTTCACGCAGCGTCTGAGCCAACTGCTCAACGACATCCGCACCATCTTGCTATAAGCCTCAAACGGGCCTCCCTGTCACCGGGGAGGCCTGGCACTACCGATTTCCGAGCGCCACGCTCGTACCTCAACCCCGCCACTTGGCGGGGCTTTTTTTGGGTGTCTGTTGAACACGCAAAACAGGTTTGTACACCTTCCATCACCCCGATTGCAGAAATCCCCCACGCGGCCGATAACAGGGTTATAGCACTTAGCCTTCATCCTCTCTTGTCAGTGCGTGCTGCATGATGCAACCTTGCCGCAGGTGACAGTAAAGAGGGCGTGAGCCCGGCGCCGTGCGCATCTTCCCAAGCGAGTTTCCCCCATGAAAAGCCAACCCGATGTCGCCCGTATGGCGGCCGAGGTAGTGACGCAATTACCGGTGCCTTCGCGCCTCGGTATGCTGCGTTTCGAGCGGCTTAATGAGGCAAGCTGGGCGCTGCTGTACCTGGACCCCAATTGCGAGCGCCAATTCGGCCTGCCGGCGGTGGAACTGTGCGCCTTGATCGGCACCCCCTACGCCAGCCTGATGGAACCCCAGGCGCGCTATCAACTGCACGACACCATCCAGCAGCAGCTGGCCCATAGCCCGCATTACCTGGTGCGCTACACCCTGCACACCAACGATGGGCCTTTGAGCCTGCTGGAGATGGGCGAGGCGTATAAACAACACAATCGCCACCTGTTGCGCGGCTACCTGATGGTGGTCGACGGCCTGTTCAGCGAAATCCCCACCGCCGCCCCGACCGCCGACCTGGAAAACCAGAACAGCCGCCTGCAGATTGCCCTGGAACTCAACCAGCGTGCCCAGCAGGAACAGCTGCAGCACCTTGAACGGGTACGCGCCCAACAGGAGCTGATCCTGCTGCTGGCGCGCCAGCGCTACACCACGCCGAATTCGCTGCAAGAAGCCGCCGAGCTGATCACCCGCAGTGCCTGCGATATCTACCAGATCGACTGCGCCAGCATCTGGAACCTCGAAGGCCAGCGCCTGGTGCCGATCTCGGCCTACCACCGCGAAGACCAGCAGCACCACTTGCCCGAAGCGATTGACGCCAGCAACTTCCCGGATTACCTGGAAGCCCTGCATTCGAGCCGTGCCATCGACGCCACCCACGCGATGCGTGACCCGCGCACCCGGGAAATGGCCGAGAGCCTGCGCGCCAAGGACGTCCACGCCATGCTCGACGCCAGCATCCGCGTAGATGGCCAGGTCGTCGGTGTGTTGTGCCTGGAGCAAAGTGGCAGCTCGCGTGCCTGGCAGTCGGATGAGATCGCCTTTGCCGGCGAGCTGGCGGACCAGTTCGCGCAAGTGATCAATAACCACAACCGCCGCACCGCCACCAGCGCCTTGCACCTGTTCCAGCGCGCGGTGGAACAAAGCGCCAACGCCTTTCTGCTGGTCAATTGCGACGGCGTGGTGGAGTACGTCAACCCAAGCTTTACCGCGATCACCCAGTACAGTGCCGAAGAAGTCCACGGCCACCGCCTGGCACAGTTGCCGGCCCTGGAAAACCTCAGCGAACTGCTGTTCGACGCGCCGTCGAGCCTGGCCAAGAGCAACAGCTGGCAGGGTGAATTCAAGAGCCGGCGCAAAAACCTGGAACCCTATTGGGGCCAGCTGTCGATCTCCAAGGTGTATGGCGACAACCGTGAGTTGACCCACTACATCGGCATCTACGAAGACATCACCCAGACCAAGCTCGCGCAGCAGCGTATCGAGCGCCTGGCCTACACCGATAACCTGACCAACCTGGGCAACCGCCCGGCGTTTATTCGCAACCTTGATGAACGCTTCGCCCGCGACAGCGACAGCCCGATCAGCCTGCTGCTGGTGGACATCGACAACTTCAAGCGCATCAACGACAGCCTCGGTCACCAGACCGGTGACAAACTGCTGATCAGCCTGGCCCGGCGCCTGCGCAACAGCCTGAGTGCCGGTGGCAGCCTGGCGCGTTTTGCCAGTAACGAGTTTGCGGTGTTGCTGGACGATACCGACCTTGAGACCGGCCAACAGGTGGCCAGCCAATTGCTGACCACCCTCGACAAGCCGATGTTTGTCGACAACCAGTTGATCAGCGTCACCGGCTCCGTGGGCCTGGCCTGTGCACCGCTGCACGGCCGCGACCCACAGACCCTGATGCGTAACGCCGGTTTGGCCCTGCACAAGGCCAAGGCCAACGGCAAACATCAGGTGCAGGTCTTCACCGAGGCCCTGAACGCCGAGGCCAGTTACAAGCTGTTCGTGGAAAACAACCTGCGCCGCGCCCTGACCCAAAACGAGCTGGACGTGTTCTACCAGCCCAAACTGTGCCTGCGCAGCGGCCGCTTGCTGGGCATGGAAGCGCTGCTGCGCTGGAATCACCCGGAAAAGGGCATGATCCGCCCGGACCAGTTCATCAGCGTGGCCGAAGAAACCGGGTTGATCATCCCCATCGGCAAATGGATCGCGCGCCAGGCCTGCCGCATGAGCAAGCAGTTGAGCGCAGGCGGCATGGGCAATCTGCAGGTGGCGATCAACCTGTCGCCCAAGCAGTTCTCCGACCCGGACCTGGTGGCGTCGATCGCCACCATCCTCAAGGAAGAACAACTCCCGGCCAACCTGCTGGAGCTGGAGTTGACCGAAGGTTTGCTGCTCGAAGCCACCGAAGACACGCGCCTTCAACTCGACCAGCTCAAGAGCTTCGGCCTGACCCTGGCCATGGACGACTTCGGCACCGGCTACTCGTCGCTGAGCTACCTGAAAAAATTCCCCATCGACATCATCAAGATCGATCGCAGCTTTATCCACGAAATCCCGGACAACCAGGACGACATGGAGATCACCTCGGCGGTCATCGCCATGGCCCATAACCTCAAGCTCAAGGTAGTGGCCGAGGGCATCGAGACGGCCGAACAGCTGGCGTTCCTGCGCCGCCATCGCTGCGATGTGGGCCAGGGCTACCTGTTCGACCGGCCGATCCCCGGTGCAGAGCTGTTGGAAAAGCTTAAACGCTATCCGCGCGGGCCAATCGCCTGACAGCGCTGTAACACTCGGGCACACTGGCTGTCTGTCTTAATACATAACTCAATCTGACTGAGAGGACTGATCATGGTCTTGCGCTCGGAAATTCTGGTGAACAAAAACGTGCTGCCGACTCAAGAACAAGCTTTGCCTGGCCGTGAAACGCCGATGAACCTGCCCGAAACCCACTTCGTCAACGGCAACCCGCTGCTTGGCCCCTTTGTCGACAACGTAGAGTTTGCGATCTTCGGCCTCGGTTGCTTCTGGGGTGCCGAACGGCGGTTCTGGCAGCGCGACGGCGTGGTCAGCACCGTGGTCGGTTACGCCGGTGGCTACACGCCGAACCCGACCTACGAAGAAGTCTGCTCGGGCCTGACCGGCCACAGCGAGGTGGTACTGGTTGTGTTTGACCAGGACAAGATCAGCTATGAAGAACTGCTGAAAATGTTCTGGGAGTTGCACAACCCCACCCAGGGCATGCGCCAGGGCAACGACATCGGCACCCAATACCGCTCGGTGATCTACGCGGTGAAACCTGAGCATCTGGAAGCGGCCAAGGCCAGCGCCGATGCCTATCAGGCTGAATTGAACAAGGCGGGCCTGGGTGTGATCACGACTGAAATCGAACAAGCCCCGACGGTGTATTTCGCCGAGGCGTACCACCAGCAGTACCTGGCGAAGAATCCGCAAGGCTATTGCGGCATCGGCGGTACCGGCGTGACCTGCCCTATCTGACGCCAAAAGCATCGCGGGCAAGCCCGCTCCCACCTTGGAATGCATTCCAAATGTGGGAGCGGGCTTGCCCGCGATAGCGTTCCGACAGGCGACTCATTACTCAGCGATGAGCCAATCCATCTGCCACCCACCCTGGGTCTGACCAAGTTTCTTGGACAGCCACGGCAGCAGCTCACGAAGCTCCTCCTCCAGCCCCCACGGCGGGTTGGCAATCGCCAGGCCCGAGCCGGTCAGGGTGTTGGGCGTGTCCAACGGATGCACCAGCAATTCCACACGCAGCAGCTTCGGCGCGCCGGTGCCGGCCAGGTCCTGATAGAAACGCCGCAGCATGCGCTGGTCCTTCACCGGGTACCAGATCGCCGCGACGGTCTGGCGCATGCGGCTGACCGCTTCCTTGAGGGACGCCGCGCAGCGCTGCATCTCATCAAGTTGTTCAAACGGCGGATCGATCAGCATCAACGCGCGTTTTTCCGGCACTGGCAGCAAAGCACGTGGCACATGCCAGCCTTCGCCCAAGTGCACTTTGACCCGGCGATCGCCTTTCATGTTGTCCTTGAGCAGCACGCCGTCTTCCGGGTGCTTCTCATTGAGCAATACACGGTCCTGGGGCCGCGTGAGGCGGCGCGCCAGCTCCGGCGAGCCTGGGTAGTAGCGCAACTGGCCGTCCGGGTTCATCTCGTGCAGCACACGCATGTAGTCGGCGGTGAGTGGCGGCAGGTCGCTTTCGCCCCACAGGCGCGCAATGCCTTCCAGGTATTCGCCGGTGCGGTTGGCCTGGTCGCCCTGCAAGTCGTACAGGCCAATCCCTGCGTGGGTGTCGAGGTAGGCGAACGGCTGCTCCTTGCGCGACATCAGGGCGATGAGGCGGGTCAAGGTCAGGTGTTTGAAGACATCGGCGTGGTTGCCGGCGTGAAAGGCGTGACGATAATTCATGGTTGCTCCTGCGCAGGGGCGAAGTTTACCTTCTACGGCGGCAAAGGTGCAGGGCTGCGTGTCGGGCGGTGCTTATGTCGCAAAGGCAGGCGCACTGCCGAAAACAATCTATGGCTGCTGTGGGAGCTGGCTTGCCTGCGATGGCATCACCGCGGTATTACCCGTACACCGCGGTGCTGGCATCGCAGGCAAGCCAGCCCCCACATTGCTTGGGGGCAACCCTGGAATCCAAGGAGGTCAACCCGCATCATGAAAGACGCCACCATTGCATTGCACCACGGCTTCAAGTCGGACCCGACCACCAAGGCCGTCGCCGTGCCGATCTACCAGAACGTCGCCTTCGAGTTCGATAATGCCCAGCATGGCGCCGACCTGTTCAATCTGGACGTGCCCGGCAACATCTACACACGCATCATGAACCCGACCAACGACGTGCTGGAGCAGCGCATTGCCGCCCTTGAAGGCGGTATCGCCGCCCTGGCCGTGTCGGCCGGTAGCGCGGCGATTCACTATGCAATCCAGACCCTCACCCGTGCGGGCGACAATATCGTCACCACGCCCCAGCTTTACGGCGGCACCTACACCTTGTTCGCCCACCTGCTGCCAAGCTTTGGCGTCGACGTGCGCTTCGCCCGCGACGACTCTGCCCAGGCCATCGCCGAACTGATCGACGACAACACCAAGCTGGTCTACTGCGAAAGCATCGGCAACCCGGCAGGCAATATTATCGACATTGAAGCCCTGGCCGATGTCGCCCATGCGCGCGGCGTACCACTGATGGTGGATAACACCGTGGCCACGCCGATCCTGTGCAAGCCGATTCAGTTCGGCGCCGACATCGTGGTGCACTCGGTCACCAAATATGTGGGTGGCCATGGCAACTCCCTGGGCGGTGTGATCGTCGACAGCGGCAGCTTCCCCTGGACCCAATACCCGGAAAAATTCCCCGGTCTCAACCAACCGGAGCCGGCCTACCACGGGGTGGTCTACACGGAAAAGTTCGGCCCCGCCGCCTTCATTGCCCGCGCCCGCACCGTGCCGTTGCGCAACACCGGGGCGGCGCTGGCGCCAATGAATGCGTTCCTGTTGCTGCAAGGCCTGGAAACCCTGGCCTTGCGCATGGAGCGCCATACCGAAAACGCGCTGAAGGTTGCGCAGTTCCTGCAAGGCCACGCCGAGGTGGAGTGGGTCAGCTACGCCGGGCTGCCGGACCACCCGCACCACGCCTTGGCGCAGAAATACATGCAGGGCAAACCCTCGGCGATCCTGTCATTCGGCTTGAAAGGCGGCTATGACGCGGGCGTGCGTTTCTACGATGCCCTGCAAATCTTCAAGCGGTTGGTGAATATTGGCGATGCCAAATCCCTGGCCTGCCACCCCGCGTCCACCACTCACCGGCAGATGAACGAGCAGGAACAGGCCAAGGCCGGCGTGAAGCCGGAGATGATTCGCCTGTCGGTCGGCATCGAGGCGATTGAAGACTTGATCGAGGACCTGCAGCAGGCCCTGGCTTCAACTCAACTCTGAAGCCAGATAATCCGCCAGCGCTTGAGGGCTGACGTCGGGCCTGCGCGAAAAGTAGGCGACCTTGTGCCGCAAAGTCGCAGGCCTGAACGCGGTGTAGAGGTCCGGGCGCTGCTCTTCGAGCCATTGCAGCAGGTTGCCGATCAGCACCTGCGGCGATCGCTCTGCCAAGTGCTCAAGCAGCGACGCAGGCACTTGCCACCATGGGCTGGCCTTGGCCGCCGTGGCCGGGCCGGTGCTGACGGCCAGCGGCTGGCCATTGATCAGGTAGCGCTGAAACACCGGCAACACGCGTGCGGCCTCATCGCCGAGCTTCTGCAGAATGGGCAGCCACTGAGCGCCATCCCAAAAGCGTAAAAACACCGCCTGCTCATCCGGCAACCACACTTTGGTCAGGCCTTGCAGGTGCGCAGCCACCGTCTCCGGCGGGCTGGACGAGACCGCGAGCCAACCCCAGTCCGTTGCCTCGGCGCTGGCGACCCAATCAAGGAAGGCACTGCCCGGCTCAACAATGCCCACATAAGGCATGACGTCGACCCATTCGGCGTAAGCCGTACCGGCCCATATCGAATGCGGCAATTTCCTCGGTGCCAGGGTTTGCCATGCATTAAGCGGCCTGGCTTCGCTGGCGCTGCCCAACACTGCGTAGAGGCGCTCCTCGGGTTGTAGTGGCCACTGTGCGAGCCAGGCGCTGGGAACCATGGACTGAAACATCGGGATAAATTCCATTTAAGGGTGAGAGTGTCCGGGAATATCACACTGGCCGTTCTTGCAGCGCTCACACTCCTCGCAAAACGGCGCACTGCGCTTGAGGCTGGCAACCTGTACGCCACTGAGTGGTGCAGCAACAGCCGCTGACAACGTTTCGGTAAGACCCGGCATCAACGGCATCGGCACGGCAGCGGGTGCACCGCCAACCTGGATCGGCACACTGCTGAAAATTCCGGCGGCCGACAGCGTGATCGATTGCCCTCCGGCCTGGATTGTCACGCTGGCGCCCGCATCGATGACCACGCTTTGCCCGGCGCCGATCTGGATGGTCCGCCCGGCCCGCACCTGCTGCGAGCCAGCGACGACCAGATGATCATCCTGCTTGAGTTCCGCGAGGCGATTGCCATGGGTGATGCGCTGCTCTTCACCCAGCAGCTCATGGTGGGATTCGCCGCCCACCTTGATCCGACGCTGGTTATCCACCTGGACGTGTTGGTCATGCAAGACGTGCTGGGTCCAGTCGCGCTGGGCACGCAGGTAAATCTCCTCGGCGCCTTTGCGATCCTCAATGCGCAACTCGTTGTAACCGCCGCCGCCCGGGGTGCTTTGGCTTCGGAACAGGCTGCGGGTCTTTTCCGCCGGCAGGTCAAGGGGCAACAGATTCGCCGCGTTGGGCAGGCAGCCCATCACCAGCGGCATATCCACGTCGCCATTGACGAAGCCCACCAGCACCTCCATGCCGACCCGCGGGATCAGCACCGCACCGTAACGGTCGTGAGCCCAGCCGCTGGCTACCCGCAGCCAGCAACTGGAGTACTCGTTGTGTTCGCCGTCGCGATCCCAGGCCATCTGCACTTTGACGCGACCGTATTCGTCGCAATGGACCTCAGCGTCGGCAGGCCCGGTGACCACTGCGTTCTGGTAGCCCGATATTTGCGGGCGGGACATGATCAGCGGCGTTCGAAACGGCACATCCCAAGGTGTGACGACAAACTCATTGTGGTAGCCGGGGGAGACGCCATCGTCATAAGTGTCAGGCGCAGATTCCTCAAGGACCTGAGGCTGTTGCCCTGAATGGTACAACCGGGTAACCAACCACAAATTATTCCATTCCGGACGAGGGTGCCCGGTCATCTTCAGGAACTGCCCAGTGGACAAGGCCGGCTGGTCACCACTGCCGCTGGCTTGGCGAAAGTCACTGCGATGACGCTCAAGCACCCGTTGCGCCAAGTACTTGCCATGGGCTCGATCAGTGAAGTGCCCAGGGTAGTACTGCTCATTCAGCACAGGCTGTTGCCCGCTGGATGCCGCGCTTTCCAGGACCAGACCGGGCTTTTTGAAATCATAATCGCGCACGCTTACGCCGGTGGTGCGGGTCTCCAACCGCAGGATGAAGTGCTTGATCGCAGGGGCCCCGGCCACCATGGCGGAACCGGCCGAGTAGGGAGTGGCTTGGTCTGGCTGGGTGAACACGCTTTGGTCATCGCCAAACACCAACAGATGGCGTTCGGGGCTGTGCTGGAAGTGATAGTGAATGCCCGACTCCACGCACAAGCGCTGAATGAACGCCAGATCGGTTTCGCCGAACTGAACACAGTACTCACGCTCGGGGTATTGCCCACTCACCTGAAACGCAAAGGCATCACCCTGGATACCCTGTGCCTCCAGTACCAGCGCAATGATCTGCGGCACGGTTTTTTTCTGAAAGATCCGCTGGTGCGTGCTGTGCTCCAGATAAGCCAACTGCGGCACCAGGGTGATCTGGTAACGGGTCAGGCGCTTGCCGGAATCGCCTTGCGCCACCCGGTACACCTGGCCATGAACGCCGTGCCCTTGCGTATCAAACCCCAGGAACGCCTGACGGTGCAGGAGGCTATCGAGGTCCAGGTCGGGTTGTTCGCTCACCAACTCAAGGTCAAAACGAAAAGGCAGGCTGATAAATTCATCACCCGAAAACCCTCGAACCTTGAGTTCACTGGGCTGCCCATCAAGGGTCAGGTTAAAGGCACTTTGATTGGCAAGAGCAAACATCCGGTGTCTCTCCGCAAGGGGTGGGCGAGCGATTCTGCACCAGCTTTTCACCCACCAGAGCACACCACGGACAAATCAGTAAGCTCCTACACCCTGGGTGCCGGATTCTTCATGTATCTGGCGTCGAAGGCACGCCAAGGCCGTGCTAGCGTAATAGCTCCTCCTCACCGGATCACTGGAAAAAGCATGGCCACCCGCTACGCAAAAATCATCCTGACCCTGGCCCTCGCCGCCTTCGCCACCCTGGTTGCGTTCAACAACATCACGGACTACGGCTCCAACTTCGCCTTCGTCCAACACGTGTTGAGCATGGACACCACTTTCCCGAACAACGCCGCCATGTATCGGGCAATCACGACGCCGTGGATGTGGCACGCGGCCTACGTGCTGATCATTCTCGGCGAGGCGCTCACCGCTGTACTGCTGGCGCGGGGCGCGCTATCGCTATGGCGCGCGCGGCATGCAGGCGGGAGCGAATTCAACCGCGCCAAGGCAGGTGCAACAGCCGGCCTGACCCTCGGCTTTGTGGTGTGGTTTTTTGGCTTTATGGTGGTGGGCGGTGAGTGGTTTCTGATGTGGCAGTCCCATCAGTGGAACGGCCAGGAAGCGGCATTCAAGTTCTACATGGCGATCCTGGGCGTGCTGATTTTTCTCAATCAGCCGGATGCTGGCTGAACTGACAGCGGGACGCGGAGCGTACGGGGTGGCATTCCCACGCGGAGCATGGGAACGATCAAAACGATCAAAAAAAGGCCCGCCATCCTTAGGATGCGGGCCTTTTTTCTAACGCAATTGGCGCTTACCGCCCACCGAGTTACTTGTTGAGGTTGTAGTCTTTTTCCGCTGCATCAAAACGCTCGACCATACCCGCAGTCGGTGCGCCCATCTTGCTCACGAAATAGATCGCCAGGCTGGCGAAGATAAAGCCCGGGATGATTTCGTACAGGCCCAGCAGATTGAAGTGCTTCCACACGATCACGGTGATCGCGCCGACCAGAATACCGGCCAGTGCGCCGTTACGGGTCATGCCTTTCCAGATCACCGAGATCAGCACCACAGGGCCGAACGCAGCGCCGAAGCCGGCCCAGGCGTAGCTCACCAGGCCCAGTACGCGGTTGTCCGGGTTGGCGGCCATGGCGATGGCGATCAGGGCCACCAACAGCACCATCGCGCGACCCACCCACACCAGCTCAACCTGGGAGGCGTTTTTGCGCAGGAAGGTTTTGTAGAAGTCTTCGGTCAGCGCGCTGGAGCACACCAACAGTTGGCAGCTCAGGGTGCTCATCACCGCCGCCAGGATGGCCGACAGCAGCACGCCCGCGATCCATGGGTTGAACAGCAGCTTGGCCAGCTCGATAAACACACGCTCGTGGTTCTCGGTGACAGGACCGGCCACTTCCGGGTGCGCGGAGAAGTAAGCAATACCGAAGAAGCCCACCGCCACGGTGCCGGCGAGGCACAGGATCATCCAGGTCATGGAGATGCGACGCGCCTTGGCGATCGACTTCACCGAATCCGCCGCCATGAAACGCGCGAGGATATGCGGCTGGCCGAAGTAACCCAGGCCCCAGCCCATCAGCGAGATGATGCCGATGAAACTGGTGTTTTTGAGCATGTTGAAGTTGTCGGGGTTCTTGGCTTCGATCGCCAGGAACGTGGTGTCGACGCCACCGGTGGCCAGCAGCACGATGATTGGCGTGAGGATCAGCGCGAAGATCATCAGCGTAGCTTGCACAGTGTCGGTCCAGCTGACCGCCAGGAAGCCACCCACGAAGGTGTAGGCGATGGTCGCCGCAGCACCGGCCCACAGCGCGGTCTCGTAGGACATGCCGAAGGTGCTTTCAAACAGACGGGCGCCCGCCACGATGCCGGACGCGCAGTAGATGGTGAAGAACACCAGGATCACTACCGCAGAGATGATCCGCAGCAGGCCGCTTTTATCTTCGAAACGGCTGGAGAAGTAATCCGGCAGCGTCAGGGCGTCGCCGTTGTGCTCGGTCTGCACCCGCAGGCGACCGGCCACGAACAGCCAGTTGAGGTAGGCACCGACGATCAGGCCGATGGCAATCCAGCTTTCCGACAGGCCGGACATGTAGATCGCGCCCGGCAAGCCCATCAGCAACCAGCCGCTCATGTCCGAGGCACCGGCCGACAAGGCCGTGACCACGCTACCGAGGCTGCGACCGCCGAGGATGTAATCAGAAAGGTTGTTGGTGGAGCGATAGGCCATGAAGCCGATCAGCACCATTGCTGCGATGTAGATCACGAATGTGATCAGGGTTGGATTGCTAACGCTCATAGGAGTGACGCCCTGGCTTTGTTTTTATGTAGCAGCGGTCTGGCAGACGGCCACCCATTGGTAACGGGTAGACGATACGGCGAGCCGCGCATTTATGACTGGCGTTTCCCCAGGAAAGCCGCCAGCCGATGAACCGACCCTTGCGAGTGGTTGCACCTTGGGCGCGAATGCTATTCAACAAAGTAAATAAGGTGCAACCAGTTTCTTGAGATTAAGTTGCACCTCGATGTGTTTTCGCGAAAATACCGGGTTTTTGCTCCTTTTCGGAGCAAGAACAGCCGATTTTAGAAGTAAACGCACCAAGACGCAGCGTATTCCGTCGAGGGCCGGAATTTTTCCCGATCACGATCGAAAAATTCCTGAACAATTTGGGTTGCACCCGGTTGCACCTCTGCATGCGCAAAGCTAATCTTGCCGCCAGCAGATGCCACTCGGTAGTGGCACCCATGAGGATAAAAAGATGGCAACGACCACCCTTGGGGTCAAACTCGACGACCCGACCCGCGAACGCCTCAAGGCAGCCGCGACCTCCATTGATCGCACGCCGCACTGGCTGATCAAGCAGGCGATTTTCAATTACCTGGAGAAACTCGAGGGTGGTGCAACCCTGACCGAGCTCAATGGCTCGGGCAGCAAGGACGCTGAAGACGCCGGCGAAGTGCAACCGGACCATGCCCACCAGTGCTTCCTGGAGTTTGCCGAAAGCATTCTGCCGCAATCGGTATTGCGCGCCTCGATCACCGCCGCTTACCGCCGCCCGGAGCCGGAAGTGGTGCCGATGCTGATCGAGCAGGCGCGCCTGCCGCAGCCAATGGCCGAGGCCACCAACAAGCTGGCCGCCTCGATTGCCGAAAAACTGCGCAATCAGAAGAGCGCTGGCGGCCGTGCCGGTATTGTTCAGGGCTTGCTGCAAGAATTCTCCCTGTCGTCCCAGGAAGGCGTAGCGCTGATGTGCCTGGCCGAAGCGCTGCTGCGCATCCCGGACAAGGGCACCCGCGACGCGCTGATCCGCGACAAGATCAGCACCGGCAACTGGCAGCCGCACTTGGGCAACAGCCCATCGCTGTTCGTTAACGCGGCCACCTGGGGCTTGCTGCTGACCGGCAAACTGGTTGCCACCCATAACGAAGCGGGCTTGACCTCGTCCCTGAGCCGCATCATCGGCAAGAGCGGCGAGCCGATGATCCGCAAGGGCGTCGACATGGCCATGCGCCTGATGGGCGAGCAGTTCGTCACCGGCGAAACCATCGCCGAAGCCCTGGCCAATGCGAGCAAGTTCGAAGCCAAGGGTTTCCGCTATTCCTACGACATGCTCGGTGAAGCCGCGCTGACCGAACACGACGCCCAGAAGTACCTGGCCTCGTACGAACAAGCCATTCACTCCATCGGCAAAGCCTCCCACGGCCGTGGGATTTATGAAGGCCCGGGCATCTCCATCAAACTCTCGGCACTGCACCCGCGTTACAGCCGTGCGCAGTACGAGCGCGTGATGGACGAGCTGTACCCGCGCCTGCTGTCGCTGACCTTGCTGGCCAAGCAATACGACATCGGCCTGAACATCGACGCCGAAGAGGCCGACCGCCTGGAGCTGTCGCTCGACCTGCTGGAACGCCTGTGCTTCGAGCCGCAACTGACCGGCTGGAACGGCATCGGCTTCGTGATCCAGGCCTACCAGAAGCGTTGCCCGTATGTGATCGACTACGTGATCGACCTGGCACGCCGCAGCCGCCATCGCCTGATGATCCGCCTGGTAAAAGGCGCGTACTGGGACAGCGAAATCAAACGCGCCCAGGTCGAAGGCCTGGAAGGCTACCCGGTGTACACCCGCAAGGTGTACACCGACGTTTCCTACATTGCCTGCGCACGCAAACTGCTGTCGGTGCCGGAAGTCATCTACCCGCAGTTCGCCACGCACAACGCCCACACGCTGTCGGCCATTTACCATATCGCCGGTCAAAACTATTACCCCGGCCAGTACGAGTTCCAGTGCCTGCACGGCATGGGCGAACCGCTGTACGAGCAGGTTGTAGGCAAGGTTTCCGAGGGCAAGCTGAACCGTCCGTGCCGCGTGTACGCTCCGGTCGGCACCCACGAAACATTGCTGGCGTACCTGGTGCGTCGCCTGCTGGAAAACGGCGCCAACACCTCATTCGTCAACCGCATTGCCGACCATACCATTTCGATTCAGGAGCTGGTGGCCGACCCAGTGGCCAACATCGAGCAGATGGCCACGCTGGAAGGCGGCTTCGGCCTGCCGCACCCGCGTATCCCGCTGCCGCGTGACCTGTATGGCAGCGACCGCGCCAACTCGGCCGGTATCGACCTGGCCAACGAACATCGCTTGGCGTCGCTGTCTTGCGCACTGTTGGCCACCGCGCACAACAACTGGAAAGCCGCGCCGATGCTGGGCTGCGCTTCCAGTAATGAAGCCGCTGCAGCGGTGCTGAACCCGTCCGATCTGCGTGATGTGGTGGGCCATGTACAGGAAGCCACCGTCGAAGACGTCGACAATGCGATCCAGTGCGCCATCAACGCCGGCCCGATCTGGCAGGCCACGCCGCCCGCCGAACGTGCCGCGATCCTGGAGCGCGCCGCCGACTTGATGGAAGGCGAGATCCAGCCGCTGATGGGCCTGCTGGCCCGTGAAGCCGGCAAAACCTTCGCCAATGCCATCGCCGAAGTGCGCGAAGCCGTGGACTTCCTGCGTTACTACGCGGTGCAGGCGCGCAACGATTTCACCAACGATGCCCACCGCCCCCTCGGCCCAGTGGTCTGCATCAGCCCGTGGAACTTCCCGCTGGCAATCTTCAGCGGTCAAGTGGCCGCTGCACTGGCCGCCGGTAACCCGGTACTGGCCAAGCCGGCCGAACAAACCCCACTGGTGGCCGCACAGGCCGTGCGTATCCTGCTCGAAGCCGGTATCCCGGAAGGCGTGCTGCAACTGCTGCCGGGCCAGGGCGAAACCGTCGGTGCCCGTCTGGTCGGTGATGATCGCGTCAAAGGCGTGATGTTTACCGGTTCCACAGAGGTGGCGCGCCTGCTGCAACGCAATGTCGCCGGTCGCCTGGATGCCCAGGGCCGCCCGATCCCGCTGATCGCCGAAACCGGTGGCCAGAACGCGATGATCGTCGATTCTTCGGCGCTCACCGAACAAGTGGTGATCGACGTCGTTTCCTCGGCCTTCGACAGCGCTGGCCAGCGTTGCTCGGCCCTGCGCGTACTCTGCCTGCAGGAAGATTCGGCAGACCGCGTGATCGAAATGCTCAAGGGCGCCATGGCTGAGTGCCGCCTGGGCAACCCGGAGCGCCTGTCGGTGGATATCGGCCCGGTGATCGACGCCGAAGCCAAGGCCGGCATCGAGAAACACATCCAGGCCATGCGCGACAAAGGCCGCAACGTGTACCAGGTGGCGATCGCCGACGGCGAAGAGATCAAGCGCGGCACCTTCGTGATGCCAACCCTGATCGAGCTGGAAAGCTTCGACGAGCTGCAACGCGAGATCTTCGGCCCGGTACTGCACGTGGTGCGCTACAAGCGCAAAGAGATCGACCAGTTGATCGGCCAGATCAATGCCTCCGGCTACGGCCTGACCCTGGGCGTGCACACGCGCATCGACGAGACCATCGCCAAGGTGATCGACAATGTGCATGCCGGTAACGTCTATGTGAACCGCAACATCGTCGGTGCCGTGGTCGGCGTGCAGCCGTTCGGCGGCGAAGGTTTGTCGGGTACTGGCCCGAAAGCTGGCGGTCCGCTGTACCTGTACCGCCTGCTGTCGACTCGCCCTACGGATGCCATCGAGCAATCCTTCGTGCGCGGCGACAAGCTGGCTGCACCGGACGTGCGCCTGCGCGACGCCATGAGCCAACCGCTGACCGCCCTGAAAACCTGGGCCGACAGCAACACGTTCAGCGACCTGAGCGCCCTGTGCAGCCAGTTCGCCGCGCAATCGCAAAGCGGTATCACCCGCCAACTGGCCGGCCCGACCGGCGAGCGCAACAGCTATGCCATCCTGCCCCGCGAGCACGTGTTGTGCCTGGCGGAAGTGGAAGGCGACCTGCTGACGCAACTGGCGGCAGTGCTGGCGGTGGGCGGTTCGGCGGTATGGCCGGAAACTGACTTGACCAAGGCCTTGTTCCCACGCTTGCCGCGGGAAATTCAGGCGAAGATCAAGCGCGTGGCTGACTGGACCAAGGACGAGGTGGTGTTCGACGCGGTCGTGCACCACGGCGATTCCGACCAACTGCGTGCGGTGTGCCAGCAAGTGGCGCAGCGCGGTGGCGCGATTGTCGGGGTGCACGGCTTGTCGCAAGGTGAGACGGCGATTGCGCTGGAGCGCCTGGTGATCGAGCGGGCATTGAGCGTTAACACCGCTGCGGCGGGTGGTAACGCGAGCCTGATGACCATCGGTTAACTCATGTGGGAGCTGGCTTGCCTGCGATAGCGGTGGGCCAGTGACTTAGATGTCAGCTGGCACGGCCTCATCGCGGGCAATCCAGCCCCCACATTGACCGCATCCAACCTTTCGCCCGCGTTCTGCCTCTCCATCACGCAAATCAATCTTGCTATCCAGCCTTTATTCGCGCACTTAGACTCAGGCCATTCCCTTCAAAGGTAAGCCGCCATGTCCGAGACGCTGCTCAGTTCCCGCAATCTGGCTTTCGAGCTGTACGAAGTCCTCGATGCCGAGGGCCTGACCCAGCGCGAGCGGTTTGCCGAGCACAACCGTGAAACCTTCGACGCCGCCATCAGCACGGCGCGCAGCATTGCCGAGAAGTATTTCGCGCCGCACAACCGCAAAAATGACGAGAACGAACCGCGCTACGAAGATGGCCAGGCGATCCTGATCCCTGAAGTCAAACCCGCTGTGGACGCTTTTCTGCAAGCGGGCTTTCTGAACGCTGCCCGCAGTTTCGAAGCCGGTGGCATGCAGTTGCCTACCCTGCTCTCCCAAGCCTGTTTCGCGCACTTTCAGTCGGCCAACGCAGCGTCAACGTCCTACCCGTTCCTGACCATGGGCGCCGCCAACCTGATCGAAAGCTTCGGCACCGAGGCGCAAAAACAGCGCTTCCTGCAGCCGATGATCGAAGGCCGCTTCTTCGGCACCATGGCCCTCACCGAGCCACATGCCGGCTCGTCGCTGTCGGATATTCGTACCCGCGCAGAGCCTGCGTCCGACGGCACGTATCGACTCAAGGGCAACAAGATCTTCATCTCCGGCGGCGACCACCCGCTGTCGGAAAACATCGTGCACATGGTGCTGGCCAAGCTGCCGGACGCGCCGCCTGGGGTGAAGGGCATTTCGCTGTTTATCGTGCCCAAATTCCTGGTCAACGAGGATGGCAGCCTGGGCGCGCGTAACGACGTGCTGCTGGCCGGGCTGTTTCACAAGATGGGCTGGCGGGGCACCACGTCCACAGCACTTAACTTCGGCGATAACGGCAACTGCGTCGGCTATCTGGTGGGCAAACCCCATCAGGGCTTGAGTTGCATGTTCCAGATGATGAACGAGGCACGCATCGGCGTGGGCATGGGTGCGGTGATGCTGGGTTACGCCGGCTACCTCTATTCACTGGAATACGCCCGCGAACGCCCGCAAGGTCGCCTGCCTGACAGCAAAGACCCGAGCACCGCGCCGGTTTCGATTATCCAGCACGCCGATATCAAGCGCATGCTGTTGACCCAGAAAGCCTATGTGGAAGGTGCCTTCGACCTGGGCCTGTACGCGGCTCGGTTGTTTGACGACACCACCACGCTGGAAACCGAAGCCGAGCGCAAGCACGCCCACGAACTGCTCGACCTGCTCACGCCCATCGTCAAATCCTGGCCATCGGAGTTCTGCCTCAAGGCCAACGAACTGGCAATCCAGATCCTCGGCGGCCACGGCTACACCCGCGAATACCCGGTGGAGCAGTACTACCGCGATAACCGCCTGAACCCGATCCATGAAGGCACCCACGGCATCCAGTCCCTGGATTTGCTCGGGCGCAAGCTCGCGCAAAACGGCGGCGCGGGCTTGAAGCAACTGGTCCGCCTGATCGCCGAAACCGGCGCTCGGGCTCAGGAATACGCCTCACTGACGGCCCTGCGCGAACCGCTGGAGCAATTGGTCAGCCGCCTGCAAAGCGTGACGATTGGCCTGCTGACGGATCTCGCCCACGGCAAGGTCAACAGCAGCCTGGCGAACTCGGCACTGTACTTGAAGGTGTTCGGGCACACGGTGATTGGCTGGCGCTGGCTGGAGCAGGCGATTCGCGCCGAGGAAGGTTTGGCCAAGGGGAATGCGGCCGATGTGGCCTTTTATAAAGGCAAGCTCCAGGCCGCCCGGTACTTCCTGACCTGGGAAGTACCGAGCTGCCATCATGAACTGGCGATTCTGGAGGCACGCGATGACACGTGCCTGGGCATGCAGGACGCGTGGTTCTAAGGCGTTCCGATCGCCTTGGATATCACTTCGACCGTGGCGCTGACTTGCTCTTGGTAACGGTCGAGTTCCTGCTGGTGATGCTTTTGCATGTCGATCTGCTCGGCGCACAGGTTCAGCGCAGCCAGTACCAATAATTTGTCACCGATCAGGGTCGGGTACTTTTTCTTGGTGGTGGCCAGGGAGGCCTTGAGCATGGTCACGGCGTGCATCAGGGTTTGATCCTCCCCTTGCGGCGCCTTGATCGAGTAATCCTCTCCGAGAATCGAAACGACCTTTATCCCTTCATTCATGCGCCGACAGGCCCTGCGCTCACACGCTCAACCAGCGCCTGGATACGCGCGGCGGTGGCGCCATGTTTTTCTTCCTGTTCCATCAGGTTCAGTTGCAGGCTGTCGTTTTCATCCTTGGCGCGGGCCAGTTCCGCCTTCAGGGCTTCATTGCTGCCGAGCAGGTCTTGGTTTTGTTGTACGAGGTCAGTGACCATCTGTTCAAGCTGGCTGAGGGATGCTTCTAACATTTTGATTTCTCGGGCATTTTCAAAGGGCGGTGACGATAAAGAAAATTCACCTCGGATGCCAGGGTTATCCCCGGCAGGCAGCCCGTTTTTTAAGGGCCGGGCCGCACTTTCGAGCCTTAGTGACTGCATTTACCCGATCTGGTTCCTGAATCCGTCCAACCCCTCGTCAGATGCGACAAAAGCGCGCACCCCCTTAAGACTTTAGTCGCATGGCCGATACGCAATGCACACCTCGTCTCATGGCCGCACGGATCGCGCTTCTCCCCAGGACTCCCGCATGTCTCTTCGTAATATGAATATCGCTCCGAGGGCTTTCCTTGGCTTTGCGTTTATTGGCGCGCTGATGTTGTTTCTCGGTGTGTTCGCCTTGAACCAGATGAGCAAAATTCGCGCAGCCACCGAAGACATCACCCAGTCCAGCGTGCCGAGCATTCGCGCCCTCGACGAATTCACCCAGCTGACCCTGCGCCTGCGCGTGCTGTCGTACCGCCTGCTGACCAACCGCGAGCCGGACGTGCAGCAAAAAACCCTGGAAGCCTTTGAGCTGCGCAACCAGCAGATTCGTGCCGCCCAAGGCGTCTACGAAAAACTTATAGAAAGCAGCGAAGAGCGCGCCACCTACAACGAATACGTACGTTTGCTCGGCCAGTACCATCAGATCGAGGAGCGCATGAAGAGCCTGTCACGCGCCAACCAGATTGATGAGCTGCGCGCCTTGCTCAACACCGAATTACTGAGTAATTCCGAGCAAGTCAACGCGGTGCTCACGCGCCTGCTGGACATCAACAACCAAATGGCCAACGCCACCAACCAAGAAGCCAAAGACCAATACGACATGGCCTTTGATCTGGTAGTGGGCCTGCTGATCATTGCCACCGCGCTGACCCTGCTGTTCGCCTGGCTGCTGACCCGCAGCATCACGCTGCCCATTGCCCAGGCCCTGGAAGCCGCCGAAGAAGTCGCTGAAGGCAACCTCACACGCCCGATCAAGGTTGATGGCAACGATGAAGCCGGCCGCCTGCTCGCTGCCATGGCCAAGATGCAGGACAAGCTGCGCGACACCCTGCAACGCATCGCTGGCTCCGCGACCCAGCTTGCGTCCGCGGCAGAAGAACTGAATGCCGTCACCGACGAAAGTGCCCGTGGCCTGACCCAGCAGAACAATGAAATCGAGCAAGCCGCCACCGCCGTCAACGAGATGACCAGTGCCGTTGAAGAAGTCGCGCGCAACGCGGTGAGCACCTCCGAAGCCTCGCGCAACGCCACCACCTCTGCCGGTGACGGCCGTGACCTGGTACAGGAAACCGTCAGCGCCATCGAGCGCATGAGCGGCGACGTACAGGCCACCGCCACCTTGATTGGCGACCTGGCCAACGAGTCCCGCGATATCGGCAAAGTGCTCGACGTGATTCGCGGCCTGGCCGACCAGACCAACCTGCTGGCCCTGAACGCCGCGATTGAAGCGGCGCGCGCCGGTGAAGCCGGTCGTGGGTTTGCCGTGGTGGCCGATGAAGTGCGCGCGCTGGCCCATCGCACCCAGCAGTCGACCAGCGAGATCGAGCGGATGATCGGCAGCATTCAGGCCGGCACCGAGCATGCGGTGGATTCGATGCGCAACAGCACCGAACGTGCGGAGTCGACGTTGAACATCGCCAAAGGCGCGGGAATGTCGCTGGACACCATCAACACTGCGATTGTGGAGATCAACGAACGCAACCTGGTGATCGCCAGCGCGGCCGAAGAGCAGGCGCAAGTGGCGCGGGAAGTGGACCGTAACCTGGTGAATATTCGTGATTTGTCGGTGCAGTCGGCCACGGGTGCCAGCCAGACCAGTGCGGCGAGCAGTGAGTTGTCGCGCTTGGCGGTGGACCTGAATGGGATGGTGGGGCGCTTCAGGCTCTAACTGACACCAGTGATCCCTTGTGGGAGCTGGCTTGCCTGCGATAGCAATCTAACAGTCAATAACCCCAGTGACTGATACACCGCTATCGCAGGCAAGCCAGCTCACACATTGACAGCGGACGCAGAGCGTCCAACGAGGCATTCCCACGCAGAGCGTGGGAACGATCTTTTGACAGCACAGCAATTCAACAGGTTAGAATCGCTGGCACGCAGACTGCATGGTCAGTTTGCGCCCCGTCTTCCCCGCTCTGGAGTACTGCCTTTGAATGCAACGACCATCAACAGCCTGTTCTTGATCGGCGCGTTGCTGGTGGGTGCGAGCATTCTGGTGAGTTCTCTTTCCTCGCGCTTAGGGATCCCGATTCTGGTGATCATCCTGGCGGTGGGCATGGCCGCCGGCGTCGATGGCGGCGGCATCATCTTCGATAACTACCCAACCGCGTACCTGGTGGGCAACCTCGCATTGGCCGTGATCCTGCTCGACGGCGGTTTGCGCACACGGGTGGCGAGTTTTCGCGTGGCACTCTGGCCGGCGTTGTCGCTGGCCACGGTGGGGGTGTTGATCACCACCGGCCTCACCGGCATGGCGGCGGCCTGGCTGTTCGACCTCAATATCATCCAAGGCTTGCTGATCGGCGCGATTGTTGGCTCCACGGACGCCGCAGCCGTGTTCTCACTGCTGGGCGGCAAGGGCCTGAACGAGCGGGTCACCGCCAGCCTGGAAATCGAATCCGGCAGCAACGACCCGATGGCGGTATTCCTCACCGTCACCCTGATCGACATGCTGGCCAGCGGCCAGACCGGCCTGCACTGGAGCTTGCTGGCTCACCTGATTCGCGAATTCGGCATCGGCGGCATCGTCGGCCTGGGCGGTGGCTGGCTGATGCTGCAAATGGTCAACCGCATCAACCTGGCCACCGGCCTGTACCCGATCCTGGTGATCGCCGGTGGCCTGGTGGTGTTCGCCCTGACCAATGCCCTGCACGGCAGCGGCTTCCTCGCCGTGTACCTGTGCGGGCTGGTGATCGGCAACCGCCCGGTGCGCAGCCGTCATGGCATTTTGCATATGCTCGATGGCATGGCGTGGCTGGCACAGATCGGCATGTTCCTGGTGCTGGGCCTGCTGGTCACACCCCATGACTTGCTGCCCATCGCCCTGCCGGCGCTGGGCCTGGCGCTGTGGATGATCCTGTTTGCGCGGCCGCTGTCGGTGATAGTCGGCCTGCTGCCGTTCAAGGCCTTCCACGGCCGCGAAAAAGCCTTTATCGCCTGGGTCGGCTTGCGCGGCGCGGTGCCGATCATTCTGGCGGTGTTCCCGCTGATGGCCGGCCTGCCGCACGCGCAGCTGTACTTCAACCTGGCATTCTTTATTGTGCTGGTGTCGCTGCTGGTGCAAGGCACCAGCCTGCCGTGGGTGGCCAAATTGCTGAAGGTCACCGTGCCGCCGGAACCGGCGCCCATCTCCCGCGCCGCGCTGGAAGTGCACGTCACCAGCGAGTGGGAGCTGTTCGTCTACCGCCTGGGCGCGGAAAAATGGTGCATCGGCGCCGCCCTGCGCGAGCTGAAAATGCCCGAAGGCACACGCATCGCCGCACTGTTCCGTGGCCAGCAACTGCTCCATCCGTCGGGTAGTACGGTGCTGGAAGTCGACGATTTACTCTGCGTGATCGGCCACGAACACAACCTGCCGGCCCTCGGCAAACTGTTCAGCCAGGCGCCGCAACGCGGCCTCGACCTGCGTTTCTTCGGCGATTTCGTGCTCGAAGGCGACGCCCAGCTGGGCGCGGTCTCCGCCCTGTACGGGCTTAAGCTCGACGGCATCGACCCGGATATGCCGCTCAGCAGCTTCATCACCCAGAAGGTCGGCGGCGCGCCCATCGTCGGCGACCAGGTGGAGTGGAACAACACAATCTGGACCGTCGCGGTCATGGACGGGAACAAGATCGGAAAAGTCGGCGTCAAATTCCCCGAAGGAAGTCGTCCAGGCCCTGGACTCTTCCTCTAAACTGCGAGGCTATGGCGCCACGCCACCAGCCTCTTTACCTTGCTCGACCGGTATCCATGACCCTACTGCGCACCTTTTTAGCCACTGCCCTGCTGGGCCTGACCCTCTGCGTGGGCAACGTCTACGCCGCCGACCCGCCCAGCACCGACGCCATCCAGCAAAGCCTGGACAAGCTGCCCGACCGCAAGCTGCCCGACGCCGACATGAAGGCGTTGCAGAGCATCCTGCAACAGACGTTGACGTACCTGGGCAACAAGCAGGATTACGAGCAGCGCCTGGCCGACCTCAAGCGCCAGCTGGCAGACGCCCCGCGCCAGACCACCGACAACCAGCGTGAATTGGTGCGGCTCAAGGCGACTAAAATTGTCCCCGTGGCCCAACGCTATGCCTCGCTGCCCGTGCCGCAACTTGAGCAATTGCTCGTGCAGCGCAGCACCCAGCAAGGCGACCTGCAAAAAGAGTTGGCCGACGCCAACAGCCTGACCATCGCCGCCCAGACCCGTCCAGAGCGCGCCCAGACCGAAATCAGCAGCAGCCAGACGCGCATCCAGCAGATCAATTCGATCCTCAAGGCTGGTAAAGACAACGGCAAAACCCTCAGCGGCGACCAGCGCAACCAATTGAATGCCGAACTTGCGGCCCTTAATGCCCTGATCCCGCTGCGCCGCCAGGAACTGGCCGGCAACAGCCAACTGCAAGACCTGGGCAACAGCCAGCATGACCTGGTGGTGGAAAAGACCGCGCGCCTGGAACAAGAGATCCAGGACCTGCAAACCCTGATCAACCAGAAACGCCTGGCCCAGTCCCAGCAGACCGTGACCCAGCAGTCCATCGAAGCGCAAAAGGCCGGCGGCAGCAGCCTGCTCGCGACCGAAAGCGCGGCCAACCTCAAGCTCTCCGACTACCTGCTCAAAAGCACTGACCGTCTCAATGACCTGACCCAGAAAAATCTGCAGACCAAGCAGCAACTGGACACCGTCACCCAAAGCGACTCGGCCCTGGACGAGCAGATCAATGTGCTCAAGGGCAGCCTGCTGCTCTCCAAAATCCTCTACAAACAAAAACAGGCGCTGCCGCGTCTTACCGTCGACCGCAACCTGGCGGACGACATCGCCAACATTCGCCTGTACCAGTTCGAGGTCAACCAGCAACGCGAACTGATCAGTACGCCCAGCACCTATGTGG
This sequence comes from Pseudomonas sp. IPO3747, assembly GCF_013385245.1. Classification (NCBI taxonomy): domain Bacteria; kingdom Pseudomonadati; phylum Pseudomonadota; class Gammaproteobacteria; order Pseudomonadales; family Pseudomonadaceae; genus Pseudomonas; species Pseudomonas sp. IPO3747. The sequence continues at coordinate 368,146 of NZ_JACAQL010000009.1, read as the reverse complement.
ATAGCCTGCTGGCCAACCAGTCGCCGGATGACGTGACGCCACAATTGCGCCGCACTTTGCTGGAACTGGCGATCACTCGCAGCGACCTGCTCGAACGCCTGAGCCGTGAGCTGAGCGCGCTGCTGAACGAATCCATCACCCTGCAACTGAACCAGAAACAACTGCTCAGCACCGCCACCAACCTGCGCGCGACCCTCGACGAGCAAATGTTCTGGATCCCCAGCAACAAGCCGCTGGACACCGAGTGGCTGGAAACCGTGCCGGACCACCTGACCAAGCAAGTCACCACCCTGCCGTGGGCTTCGAGCGTCAGCGAACTGTATGACGGCCTGACCCAGCGCCCGCTGCTGTTCTTGCCGTTGCTGCTGTTGATTGGCGCACTGCTGTGGCGGCGTAAAGCCTTGTACGCGCGCCTGAAAAAGATCCACCTCGATATTGGCCACTTCAAGCGCGACAGCCAATGGCACACGCCGGTGGCCATCCTGGTGAATATCCTGCTGGCGCTGCCGGTGGCCCTGGCGCTGGCATTGTGCGGCTACGCGCTGCAAATAGACGCCCGTGGGCAAAACGCCAACTTGGGCGCGGCCTTGCTGCTGATCGCCCAAGCGTGGCTGGTGTTCTACACCGCCTACCGGATTCTCGCGCCGGGTGGCGTGGCCGAACTGCATTTCCGCTGGGAAAAGCCCCAGGTCGAGTTCCTCCAGGGCTGGATCCGCAAGCTCGGGCTGGTGGTGCTGGCGCTGGTAGCGGTAGTGGCCATCGCCGAACACCAGCCGGCCGCGCTGGCCGACGACGTGCTGGGTATCGCTGTGGTGCTGACCTGCTACGCGCTGATGGCCTGGCTGCTGAGTCGCCTGCTGCTGCACAGCCCGACCCACGAAAAAGCCTCATTGTTCCGTAAGGCCGTGGGCCTGGTGTTTACCGCCCTGCCCGTCGCGCTGTTTATCGCCGTGTGCTTTGGCTACTATTACACCGCGCTCAAACTCAGCGACCGGCTGATCAACACGCTGTACCTGCTGATGTTCTGGCTGGTCATCGAGGCCACCTTTGTCCGTGGCCTCGGCGTTGCTGCACGACGCCTGGCCTATGCCCGCGCCCTGGCCAAACGCCAGGCCGCCAAGGAAGCCGGCGACGGCGAAGCGGTGATCGAAGAACCGACCCTGGACATCGAGCAGGTCAACGAACAGTCCATGCGCCTGATCCGCCTGGCCTTGCTCGGCGGCTTTATCGCCGCGCTGTACTGGGTGTGGAAAGACCTGATCACTGTGTTCTCCTACCTGGACAACGTGACCCTCTACGAATACACCAGCGGCACTGGTGCCAATATCAGCATGGTGCCGATCAGCATCGGCGACTTGCTCGGCGCCTCGATCATCGTCGGCATCACCTTCGCCCTGGCGCGCAACCTGCCCGGCCTGCTCGAAGTACTGGTGCTGTCCAAGCTGGACCTGGCCCAAGGCAGCGCTTATGCCACGACCACCTTGCTGTCCTATGTGATCGCCGGCGTCGGTTTCGTCTCCACCTTGTCCACCCTCGGCGTGAGCTGGGACAAGTTGCAATGGCTGGTGGCGGCGCTGTCGGTGGGGTTGGGCTTTGGTATGCAGGAGATCTTCGCCAACTTTATCTCCGGCATCATGATCCTGTTCGAACGCCCGGTGCGCATCGGCGACACCATCACCATCGGCAACCTGTCGGGCACGGTGAGCAAGATCCGCATCCGCGCCACCACGATTACCGACTTCGACCGCAAGGACATCATTGTCCCGAACAAGACGTTTATCACCGGGCAACTGATCAACTGGTCACTGACCGACACCATCACCCGCGTCACCCTGAAACTCGGTGTTGACTACGGCTCTGATCTGGACCTGGTGAAGGAATTGCTGCTCAAGGCCGCGCGTGAAAACCCGCGCGTGCTGAAAGAACCCGAACCCCATGTGTACTTCCTCAACTTCGGCGAAAGCACCCTCGACCACGAACTGCGCATGCACGTGCGCGACCTGGGTGACCGCAACCCGGTGATCGACGAGGTGAACCGCTTTATCAACCGCGAGTTCAAGAACCACCACATCAACATCTCGTTCCGCCAGATGGAGGTCTACCTCAAGAACCTTCACGGCCAGGAATACAAGCTGGTGGAAGTCGACGCACCGACCAAACCCGCCAACGACGGCGGCGTGCAAGAACCGCCGCCGAGCAAACTCGACTAAACGCCCTATCCCCAGCAGAATGCTCGGACATTCTGCTGGAGATGGCCGGTGAAAGCCCTCGACGAACTGACCTTCGACAACCGCTTCGCACGCCTGGGCGACGCGTTTTCAACCCACGTACTGCCTGAGCCCCTCGACGCGCCGCGCCTTGTGGTGGCGAGCGACGCCGCCATGGCCTTGCTCGACCTCGACCCGACCGTGGCCGAAACGCCGGTATTTGCCGAGCTGTTTGGCGGGCACAAACTGTGGGCCGAAGCAGAACCGCGGGCAATGGTCTATTCCGGGCACCAGTTCGGCGGCTATACCCCGCAACTGGGCGACGGCCGCGGGTTGTTGCTGGGTGAGGTGTACAACCAGGCCGGCGAGCATTGGGACTTGCACCTCAAGGGCGCCGGGATGACGCCGTATTCGCGCATGGGCGATGGGCGTGCGGTGCTGCGCTCTTCGATTCGTGAGTTTCTCGCTTCCGAAGCCCTGCATGCCTTGGGTATTCCCAGCAGCCGCGCCCTCTGCGTGATTGGCTCCGACACGCCGGTATGGCGCGAGAAACAAGAGCGCGGCGCCATGGTATTGCGCTTGGCTCACAGCCATATCCGCTTCGGGCATTTCGAATACTTCTACTACACCAAGAAGCCCGAGCAGCAGGCCGAATTGGCCGAGCACGTGTTGAATCTGCACTACCCCGAGTGCCGCGAACAGCCCGAACCGTACCTGGCAATGTTCCGCGAAATCGTCGAGCGCAATGCCGAAATGATCGCAAAATGGCAGGCCTATGGCTTCTGCCACGGCGTGATGAACACCGACAATATGTCGATCCTCGGCATCACCTTCGACTTCGGGCCGTTTGCGTTTCTGGATGATTTTGACGCGCACTTCATCTGCAACCATTCGGACCATGAAGGGCGCTACTCCTTCAGCAACCAAGTGCCGATCGGGCAGTGGAACCTGAGCGCGCTGGCCCAGGCGCTGACGCCGTTTATCAGTGTGGATGCCTTAAAAGAAGCCCTTGGGCTGTATCTGCCGCTGTATCAGGCGCACTACCTGGACCTGATGCGTCGACGCTTGGGGCTCACCACGGCTGAAGACGCTGACCAGCCACTGGTGGAACGCTTGCTGAAACTGATGCAGAACAGCGGCGTGGACTACACGCTGTTCTTCCGCCGTCTGGGTGATGAGTCTGCGGCACTGGCCGTGGCGCGCTTGCGCGATGACTTTGTCGACCTGGCCGGGTTTGATGCCTGGGCCGAGCAGTACAAGGCACGCGTCGCACGGGATGGCGATGACAGCCAAGAACGCCGCCGCGAACGCATGCACGCGGTGAACCCGCTGTACATTCTGCGCAACTATCTGGCACAGAACGCCATCGCGGCTGCCGAGTCAGGTGACTACAGCGAAGTGCGGCGGCTGCATGAGGTGCTGAGCAAGCCGTTTGAGGAACAGGCCGGGATGGAGCAATACGCGCAGCGGCCGCCGGATTGGGGCAAGCATTTGGAGATTAGTTGCTCGTCGTAAGATGATCGTTCCCACGCTCTGCGTGGGAATGCCGCCTGGGACGCTCCGCGTCCCGCCTTTTGCAGTGCATCTGCGCACGGGTGACGCGGAGCGTCACGGGATGCATTACCACGCGGAGCGTGGGAACGATCAGTGTTTCATCCTTTTCGCCTGGTCTTGATAAACCTCGTTGCCGGCTCCAGATTGAACCCATTGGCCACGTCCTAGGAGCCCACCATGTCCGAACCTCTTGTAATCCCCTGCCCGCATTGCAACGGCCTCAACCGCATCCCCGGCGAACGCTTGGGTGATGCGCCTAAATGCGGGCGCTGCAAGCAGCCTGTTTTGTTGAACAAGCCTTTCGAGCTGAAACAAGGCGACTACGCCAGCCAGATCAAGGGTGACCTGCCGTTGTTGGTGGATGTGTGGGCCGAGTGGTGTGGGCCGTGCAAATCGTTTGCGCCGGTGTTTGAGCAGGCGGGTGGGCAGTTGGAGGGTAAATGTCGGTTGGCCAAGCTGGATAGTGAGGCTAATCAGCAGCTGTCGGCGCAGTTGGGGATTCGCTCGATTCCGAGTTTGATTCTGTTCAAGAACGGCCGCGAAGTGGCGCGCCAGAGTGGCGCGTTTCCGTTGCCGCAGTTAATGAGTTGGTTGCGTAGCCAAGGGGTGTAAACCAGCCCCTCAAGCAACGGGGTCAACTGTGGGAGCTGGCTTGCCTGCGATGGCCTCACCTCGGTCTGACTGATAGACCGAGTTGCCTGCATCGCAGGCAAGCCAGCTCCCACATTGACCGCGTTTTAAGCTCGGGCTACGGGGGTTTCGTGGTCCATCATCTGGCCGACCAGCATTACGCCGAGCTCGCTTAATTGATGGATGGCCAGGGCCACGTCGCGGTGCTCGCCGGTGAGGTCGTTGGAGAGCTTGAGTAACAGCGTACGGACGGAAGAGAAGGTTTCGTAGCTGTTGAGTACGAGGGTTTCGGTAGGGAGGCTGGGTGCAACTGTATAAAGGTTAACCATGGAACGTCTCCGAGCAGGAGCCGCAACCAGCCGCTACTAAACGGAGGGTGGCAGCTGTACGCAGGTTAGTAGACCGGGGAGACTCACCGGCGCGCTCGAAAGCGCCCTCCGTACAGCCGCCATCAAATACAGGGCAGTCCTGATCAATGATTTGCTGTACGTCTCACCACGGGCTACTAAACCCGATCACTGAACATTCAGCGACCGGCCAACCTTAGAGACGCCCATCCAGACGCACAAGCCGGGCGATTCTGGCTTAGCTGTAGGCAACGATACAACCCACAACCCCATTTGCCAGACCCTTCCTACAGCCTCAGTAGGAACAATCCAAATCCCCCTGCTGAAACACAAAAACAAATGTGGGAGCTGGCTTGCCTGCGATGGCATCACCTCGGTCTAACTGATAGACCGAGTTGTCTGCATCGCAGGCAAGCCAGCTCCCACATGAGTTCACAGGGGATTTGTGTTGCTATAGGGATCAGGCATTTTCCAGCAAGTTATGCAGCTCCACAAACTGCAACGTCAGCTTGTGCCGTGGGTCCAGGTGGATCAGCGGCTTGCTCTCCTGGTGCGACTCGCGCATGCGCACCGAGCTGGCCAGGTACACCGGCAGTACCGGCAAACCTTCGGCAATCAACTCATCCAGCATCTGCTGCGGCAGGCTCGCACGGGCCTGGAACTGGTTGACCACGATGCCTTCCACTTCGAGGCCTTCGTTGTGGTCTTCCTTCAACTCTTCGATTTCACGCAACAGGCCATACAGCGCCTGACGCGAGAAGCTGTCGCAATCAAACGGGATCAGCACGCGATCAGCGGCAATCAACGCCGAAACCGCATAAAAATTCAGTGCCGGCGGCGTATCCAGGTAAATCCGGTCGTAATCTTCGCTCAACTCATCCAGCAGCTTTCGCAGCTTGTTGATCTTGTGCTTGGCCTCAAGCTTGGGCTGCAGGTCTGCAAGCTCGGCGGTCGCGGTGATCACGTGCAGGTTGTCGAATGGCGTTTCGTAGATATCCACCTGATTTTTCTTCGAAAACGGCCCGGAAGACAGGGTTTGCTTGAAGAAGTCGGCGATGCCCATCGGGATATCGTCGCCGGTCAGCCCTGTGAGGTACTGAGTTGAGTTCGCTTGTGCATCGAGGTCCACCAACAGGGTCCGATAGCCTTCACTGGCGCTCACCGCCGCCAGGTTGCAGGCAATGCTGGACTTGCCAACGCCGCCTTTTTGATTGAACACCACACGCCGCATGGAAAAAACCTCCGTGTATCAATGAATGTCCGAGTGTAGAGGGCAAAAGCGCCTGTTAGCTACCTCGTTCATCCATGCACTGGCGCATCACCTGTCGAACAAAAGGAGGAGTCCTACAATCCACACACCGCACGGGTAAAGGACAATCTGTAAATCTTTTCCGGCAAATTGTATTCATCCGTGAACAAATCTTTACCAAAGTTTGCTAGAACCCCACGGCACCGGGATAATGCGCGCCATTCGGCCATTGTTCCCTGTCCCGGTATTCGGGGCCAACGGCTGCACATGGAAGCCCGCAGGGGCGGGATAACTTCTCAGTGATCACTTTCAATATCGACCAATGGCGCGCCTGGGCTCCGGGCCTTGAGACTGCGCAGGACTGGCGCGCCTGGTGCCAGGCTCCGGTGTTAGTGCCGGCCAGCGATGCGTCACCCGATGTGTCGTTCCTGCCCGCCATGCAGCGCCGCCGCCTGAGCCGGCTGGCGCGCATGGCGTTCAGCGTGGGCTGGCCGTTGGCCGAGGGCCGGCAAGACCTGCCGCTGGTATTTGTTTCCCGGCACGGCGAAACCCCGCGCACCCTCGATATACTCAGCGACCTGGCCAACGACGAGCCGCTGTCGCCCACCCAGTTCAGCCTGTCGGTGCATAACGCGGTGATTGGCCTGTGGTCGATCCTGCGCAATGAGACCTGCGAAATGACCGCCCTCGCCGCCGCCGGCGATGGCCTGGAACACGGCATGCTCGAAGCCGCCGCGCTGCTCAACGAAGGCGCCCCGGCGGTGTTGCTGGTGATCACCGAAGAACAACCGCCTGCGGCTTACGCCGACTGGATCCGTGACGTGCCCTTCCCTTATGCCCTCGGCCTGCTGCTGACCCCGGGCGACGAGTGGCAACTGGAACTAAACAGCGGCGCTGTCCAACTCACTCAAACCCAGTGGCCCCACGCCCTGAACCTGCTGCGCACCCTGCTTACCGAGCAGGCCACCTGCCAACATGCCTGGAAGAACCGTGTATGGAACTGGCAACGCAAGCCCTGACCGACAAGCCACGGGACGCCTATTACTGGCGCCTGTTCGCCACCGCCGCGAGCTTCTTCTGCTTCGGTGTCGGCGGGCTGTGCCTGCGTTTGCTGGTGTTCCCGCTGCTCAGTTGCCTGCCAGGCAGTGCCGCTAAACACCAGCGCCGCGCCCGCCACACCATCAGCAAGCTGTTCTGGCTGTTTATCCGCATGATGCAACGCGCCGGTGTGCTGACCTACAGCGTTGAAGGCGCAGAAAACCTCGGGCGCCCCGGCCAGATGATCATCGCCAACCACCCGTCGCTGATCGACGTGGTGTTTTTGATCGGCCTGATGCGCCAGACCAACTGCGTGGTCAAGCAGAGCCTGTTCCAGAACCCGTTCACCCGTGGGCCGGTGCGCGACGCCGGTTACATCAGCAATGACGGCAGCGCCGATATGCTCGATGCCGCGGCCGATGCGCTGCGCGATGGCCAGACGCTGATCATCTTTCCCGAGGGCACGCGCACCACGCCCGGCGTAGCACCGGCCTTTCATCGCGGCGGCGCGGCCATTGCGCTGCGCGGTGCGACAATCATCACCCCGGTGGTGATCAAGGTCAGCCCCACCACCCTGACCAAGGCCGAACCCTGGTATCGCATTCCCAAACGCCGTTTTCACTTCAGTTTGCGCGTAGGTGCCGATATAGACCCACAGGCGTTTGCCACACTGGGGCCAGCGCCCCAGGCTTCACGCAAGCTCAACGATTACCTGCATCACTATTTCATTAAGGAGCTCGCCGAAGATGAGCAACCAACACAGCCTTGAGCACGACATAAAGGCGCTGATCATCGAGGCCCTGGGCCTGGAAGACATCAGCCCCGACGACATTGGCAGCGACCAGACCCTGTTCGGCGAAGGCCTGGGCCTGGATTCGGTGGACGCCCTGGAGTTGGGCCTGGCGATCCAGAAAAAGTACGGCATCAAGATCGATGCCGACGCCAAAGACACGCGCAATCACTTCACCAACGTGGCCAGCCTTGCGGCATTCGTCACGGCTAAAAAGGCAGCTTGAGACCGGACCATGCAAACTCGTGACGATATTTTCAACACCCTGCGCGATGCCTTGGTGGAACTGTTTGAACTGCCGCCTGAGCGCGTCACCCTCGACGCCAACCTGTATCAGGACCTGGAAATCGACAGCATCGATGCCGTGGACCTGATCGACCATATCAAGCGCCAGACCGGCAAGAAGATCGCCGCCGAAGAGTTCAAGGCGGTGCGCACTGTCAACGACGTGGTTGAGGCGGTGTACCGTCTGGTCCAGCCTGCCGCATGAGCCGGCTGATCGGCCTTGGCCTGTTGCTGGCGGGGCTGCTGTACCCTTTTGCGGTGTATTACGGCACCGAGCACTTCGCGCCGTGGCAATTCGGTTTGCTGCTGGGCAGCCTGTGGCTGTTGCGTGCGCTGACCGGCGCACGGCGCCCCGGCAGCCGCTGGATGGCCGTGGCGGTGATCGTGTTCTGCCTGCTGTTGGCCTGGTTCGACAACCCGCAGTTGCTGCGCTGGTACCCGAGCCTGGTCAGCGCGTTCATGCTGGCGCTGTTCGGCATGAGCCTCAAATACGGGCCGCCGATGGTCGAGCGTCTTGCACGCATGACCGACCCGCAGCTGCCGCCCAAAGCAATTGTGTACACGCGCCAGGTCACCGTGGTGTGGAGTGTGTTTTTTCTGTGTAATGGCTTGCTCGCCGCCGCCCTCACGCTGTGGGCGCCACTGAGCTGGTGGACGTTGTACAACGGCCTCATCGCCTACGGGCTGATGGGGCTGCTGTTTGCCGTGGAATGGCTGGTACGACAAAGGGTTCGAGGCCGCGTATGAATGGGTTGAAACTTGAGCACTTGCTGCTTGAGGCGCTGGAACAACGTTCGGTCACCACCGAACCTGCGATGAATCACGTCCAACTCTGCGAGCAGGCCCTGAGCCTCGCGGCGGGCCTGCAGGCGCGCGGCATCCAGCGCTTGGCGGTGCACCTGGAAGACGCCGGCGTGCTGGCCGTTGCCCTGCTGGGCGCCTGGCGTGCCGGGGTCAGTGTGCTGCTGCCTGCCGACTTGCAGCCCCAGACCCGCCAACGCTGGGACGACAGCGTGGACGCCTGGCTGGTAGAGGCAGCCGACCTTGACGCGTTGTATCAGGCGCCATTGAGCCCTGCCGCGCTCGACCTCGACGCCTGCCAATTGAGCCTGTGCACCTCCGGCTCCAGCGGCGAACCCAAGCGCATCGACAAGACCCTGCGCCAACTGGCCAACGAAGTGGCGGCGCTGGAAGCGCTGTGGGGCGCAGGCCTCAAAGACGCCTGCATCATCGGCAGCGTGGCCACCCAACATATCTATGGTTTGCTGTTCCGGGTGTTGTGGCCGCTGTGCGCCGGTCGCACCTTTGTGCGCAAGCAACTGGCCTTCCCTGAAGACATGCAGCGCGCCAGCCGCGAACATGCGCAATTTGCCTGGGTCGCCAGCCCCGCACTGCTCAAGCGCATGGGCGACAACCTCGACTGGCCCGCACTGAGTAAAGTGTCGCGAGTGTTCTCCTCCGGCGGCGCGCTGCCAGTGGAAGCCGCCGGCAGCCTGTACGACCGCTTGCAGCAATGGCCGACGGAAATCCTCGGCAGCTCGGAAACCGGCGGTATCGCCTGGCGCCAGGGCGCACATCCGTGGCAGCCATTTGCCGATGTGGAACTGAGCCAGGATGCCGACGGCGCCCTGCGCATTGCCTCGCCGTACCTGCCGGCCGGGCATATCGAACAAACCGCCGACGCGGCGCGCATTCATTCCGATGGCCGCTTCGAGCTGCTCGGGCGCCTGGACCGCATCGTCAAACTGGAAGAAAAGCGCATCTCCCTGCCCATGCTCGAACAGGCACTGCTGACCCACGCCTGGGTCGCTGAAACCCGTCTGGGCGTGGTGCAGGAAAACCGCGCTTCACTTGGCGCGCTGGTGGTGCTGAGCGCCGAGGGCCTGCATGCGCTGCGCAATCAGGGGCGACGCAGCGTCACCCAAACCCTGCGCGAGCATTTAAGCCAACATTGCGAAGCCCTGGCCCTGCCACGTCGCTGGCGTTTGCTGCGCCAGCTGCCGCTGAACAGCCAAGGCAAACTGCCCCAGGCTGACGCAGAGGCATTGCTGCTGGCACCACGCCCAAAAGCACCCGAAGTGCTGGAACAGGTCGAAGCCAACGGCGAATGGACTGTGCAACTGAGCATCCCGCCGGACCTGGCCTACTTCAGCGGCCATTTCCCGGTCACGCCGGTGCTGCCCGGCGTGGTGCAGGTGGAATGGGCCTTCAACCTCGGCCAGCAACTGCTCGATTTACCCGCGACCTTTGCCGGGATGGAAGTGCTCAAGTTCCAGCAACTGGTGCGCCCTGGTGATCAGGTTGAACTGCACCTGCGCTTCGATCCGGAGCGCGGCAAGCTGTACTTCGCGTACCGCAACGGCGATGCGGCCTGCTCCAGCGGCCGGATCGTGCTGGAGGCCCCAAGTGAATAGGCTTTTGTGGCGAGGGAGCTTGCTCCCGCTGGAGTGCGAAGCGCTCCCAACTCAGGCGCCGCAATGCGCCAGGATGCTCTCGGCCGACTGGACTGGGGCTGCTTCGCAGCCCAACGGGAGCAAGCTCCCTCGCCACAAGGGTCGCAGTAATCCTGGGAATGTTCAGCATGCATAACCCCTGCGCCCTCATCCCGGTCTACAACCACGAAACCGCCGTACCCGCCGTGGTTCACAGCCTGTTGAACAGCGGCCTGCCGTGCCTGCTGGTCGATGACGGCAGCAGCCCGGCGTGCGCGGCGGTATTGGCGCAACTGGCAACGCTCGATCACGTCACCTTGCTGACCCTGCCAAACAACCAAGGCAAAGGCGGCGCGGTCATGGCCGGTTTTCGCGAAGCCGCGCGCCTGGGCTACACCCACGCGCTGCAGGTAGACGCCGACGGCCAGCACGACCTGCGCGAAGTCGACAGCTTCCTCGACGCCTCGCGCACGCACCCAAATGCGGTGATCTGCGGCTACCCCGAATACGACGACAGCGTGCCCAAAGGTCGCCTTTACGCGCGCTACCTGACCCACGTGTGGGTGTGGATCAACACCCTGTCGCTGCAAATTCGCGACTCGATGTGCGGTTTTCGCGTGTACCCGCTGGCGCCGACGCTGGCCTTGATGGATTCGGCGTACATCGGCACGCGCATGGATTTCGACTCCGACATCCTGGTACGCCTGGCCTGGCGCAACCAGCCGATGCGCTGGCTGCCGACCCAAGTGCATTACCCTACCGATGGCGTGTCACACTTCCGCCTGTTCCGCGACAACGTGCGCATCAGCGCCATGCACACCCGGCTGTTCTTCGGCATGCTGGTACGCGCGCCGATGATTGTGTGGCGACGGTGGCAGGCATGAGCGACAGCACCAAACACTGGGCCGACCGCGAAGAGCGCGGCAGCTTCTGGCTGATGAAGCTCACCGCGTTCGCGGCCAAAGTACTGGGCCGCCGCCTGCTGAGCCCGGTGCTGTACGGCATTGTGTTGTACTTTTTCCTGTTCGGGCGCACGGCGCGCCAAAGTGCCTGGCAATACCAGCAGCGCCTGGCCGACTGGAGCGGGCGCGATGCGTTGCGGCCCAGCCATAAAAGCGTGTTCGCGCAGTTCATGGCCTTCGCCGACTCCTTGCTCGACAAGCTCGACGTGTGGAACGGCAAGCTGCGCATCGAACAGATCGAAATCAACGACCCGGCGCAATTGCGCGGGCAGTTACGCGGCAAGCGCGGCCAGATGCTGGTGGGCGCGCACTTGGGCAACCTGGAGGTGTGCCGCGCACTCGCAGAGATTGGCGAACAAGTCACCATGAACGTGTTGGTGCACACCAAGCACGCCGAACAATTCAACCGCCTGCTGGGCGAGGCCGGGGCCACGCACTTGCGCCTGATCCAGGTCAGCGAGCTGGACCCGGCGACCATGCTGCTGCTCAGCCAGCGCCTGGACGAGGGCGAGTGGCTGGCGATTGCCGGTGACCGCGTGCCCCTGCACGGCGGGCGCAAGGTGCGCGTGGACTTTCTCGGGCATGCCGCCGCGTTCCCCCAAGGCCCGTGGCTGCTGGCCGGCCTGCTTAAATGCCCGGTCAACCTGCTGATGTGCCTCAAGCACAATGGCCGCTATCGCCTGACCATCGAGCCGTTCGCCGCCTTGATCGAATGGAAGCGCAGCACCCGCGAGCACGTCATCGCCCAGTGGACCGCCCGCTACGCCGCACGCCTGGGCGATTTTTGCCTGGAGGCGCCCCAACAATGGTTCAACTTTTACCCTTTCTGGAAGACCGATGACCCCGCATCTTGAGCCGGTAATTTTTGGCGAACGCCACCTGCCAATCGAAGACGTGCTGGCCCTGGCCAACCGTCAGGCGCCCACGCAATTGCAGGATGACGCCGCTTATCGCCAGCGCATCGCCAAGGGCGCGCAGTTCCTCGACTCGCTGCTGGACAAGGAAGGCGTGATCTATGGCGTGACTACCGGCTACGGCGATTCATGCGTGGTGGCGGTGCCGTTGCAGCACGTCGAGGCGTTGCCGCGTCACCTCTACACCTTCCACGGTTGCGGCCTGGGCAAGTTGCTCGACGCACAGGCCACCCGCGCCGTACTCGCCGCACGCTTGCAGTCGCTGTGCCACGGCGTGTCCGGCGTGCGTGTGGAGTTGCTGGAGCGCCTGCATGCGTTCCTCGAACACGACGTGCTGCCGCTGATTCCGGAAGAAGGTTCAGTGGGCGCCAGCGGTGATCTGACGCCGCTGTCCTACGTGGCGGCGACCCTGTCCGGTGAGCGCGAAGTGCTGTTCCGTGGCGAACGCCGCCAGGCTGCCGACGTACACCGCGAACTCGGTTGGGAGCCGCTGGTGCTGCGCCCCAAGGAAGCCCTGGCCTTGATGAACGGCACCGCCGTGATGACCGGCCTTGCCTGCCTGGCCTTCGCCCGCGCCGACTACCTGCTGCAACTGGCCACGCGCATCACCGCATTGAACGTGGTAGCGCTGCAAGGCAACCCGGAACACTTCGACGAGCGCCTGTTCGCCGCCAAGCCGCACCCGGGGCAGATGCAAGTGGCCGCCTGGCTGCGCAAGGACCTGGCGATCGATGCGCCGACTGCGCCGCTGCATCGTTTGCAGGATCGCTACTCGCTGCGCTGCGCGCCCCATGTGCTGGGCGTGCTGGCCGACAGCCTGAACTGGCTGCGCTCGTTCATTGAAATCGAGCTGAACAGCGCCAACGACAACCCGATTATCGACGCCGAAGAAGAGCGCGTGCTGCACGGCGGGCACTTCTACGGCGGGCATATCGCCTTTGCCATGGACAGCCTCAAGACCCTGGTGGCTAACGTCGCCGACCTGCTCGACCGTCAGCTCGCGCTGCTGGTGGATGTGCGTTACAACCACGGCCTGCCGAGCAACCTGTCCGGCGCGCCGGCCGACCGCGCGATGATCAACCACGGCTTCAAGGCCGTGCAGATCGGCACCAGCGCCTGGACCGCCGAAGCGCTGAAAAACACCATGCCGGCCAGCGTGTTCTCGCGTTCCACCGAATGCCACAACCAGGACAAGGTGAGCATGGGCACCATCGCCGCCCGCGACGCAATCCGCGTGCTGGAGCTGACCGAACAGGTCGCCGCCGCCACCTTGCTCGCCGCCAACCAGGGCGTGTGGTTGCGCGCCCAGGCTGAAGACGCACGCCCACTGCCACCTGCCTTGGCGGCCATGCATATCGAGCTGGCCAAAGACTTCCCGCCGGTGATCGAAGACCGCGCATTGGAAGGCGAACTGCGCCTGTGCCTCAAACGTATCGCCGAGCAACACTGGAGGCTGCATGCGTAGCCAGGGCGTTTTGCATTGCGACACGCAAATCCTCGTGCCGTTTTTTGATGTCGACACCATGAACGTGGTGTGGCACGGGCATTACGTGAAATACCTGGAAGTGGCGCGCTGCGCGTTGCTGGACAAGCTCGGCCACAACTACACGGCGATGCTCGAATCCGGCTACGCCTGGCCGGTGATCGACATGCAGCTGCGCTATGTGCGCGGCGCAGTGTTCGGCCAGACCCTCAACGTGCGCGCCAGTCTGGTGGAATGGGAAAACCGTTTGAAGGTGAATTACCTGATCACCGACCTCGCCAGCGGCGAGCGCCTGACCCGCGCCAGCACCGTGCAAGTGGCGGTGGAAATCGCCAGCCGCGAGATGCAGCTGGCCTCGCCAAAAGTATTCACCGACGCCGTAGAGAGAGCCCTGAAATGAGATCTAATGTGGGAGCGGGCTTGCCCGCGATGATCGTCAACGATAACGCGCTTCGCCTGATACTGCGCAGCGCCCTCAGGTTCATCGCGGGCAAGCCCGCTCCCACATTGATCGGGTTGCTACTGAGTTTCAGTGCTCACGCCTTCGACCTGCAGCAGCTAAGCGACCAACTGGCCAAACCCGCCGTAATCCACGGCAGCTTCATCCAGGAAAAACACCTGCGCGCCCTGCCCCAGCCCTTGGTCAGCAAAGGCACGTTCGTACTCGCCAAAGACCACGGCCTGCTGTGGCTGTTGAAAACCCCGCTGCAACAGGACTACCGCATCAGCGCCCAAGGCATCGCCCGACGTGACGCCAACGGCTGGCAATTGCTGCCGAACAAGAGCGCCGGTGCCGAGCAGAATCGCCTGTTCCTTGCCGTACTCCAAGGCGACAGCAGTGGCTTGCAGCGCGATTTCGAGCTGCAGCTGCAAGGCGAAGCCCAACAGTGGAAGCTGACGCTGGTCCCACGTTCGCTGCTGCTCAAGCAGGTATTCACCCAGATCAATATCGACGGCGGCGAGCTGGTGCAAACAATCGAACTGCTCGAAACCCAGGGCGACAGCACCGTGCTGCGCATGCAGGACAGCACTGCCGGCCAACCGTTGAGCGAATCGGAGCAACACGACTTTGCCCAGTGAGCGCTGGCTGCCACGCCTGTTCCTGATCCTGCTGGTGGCAGTATTGGCGCTGGCCGGCTGGCAGTGGCGCCATGGCGCGCCATTGTCGGCCAACCTGATGGAACTGGTGCCGGGCAGCACGCCGGATGCGCTGGAACTCAAGGCCGAACAGCGTATGCAGGAACCGCTGAACCGCGAAATGCTGGTGTTGGTGGGGCATGCCGATCGGCAAAAAGCCGTAGCAGTGGCGCAGCAAATGGGCGAACGCTGGCAGGCCAGCGGGCTGTTTGAAAAAGTGCAATGGAACCTGCAAGCCGACTTGCCCGCCCTGCGTGAACAACTGCTGCGCGGTCGGCTGGCGATGCTCTCGGCCAAGGACCGCGAACAACTGATCGAGCACCCAGACGCGTTCATTCAGCAGCGCGTGCAAGCGCTGTTCGACCCGTTTACCGGGTTCAGCCTGGTGCCGAGCCAGGACGACTGGCTGGGCCTTACCGGTCGCATCCAGAACAGCCAGCCGCAGCACGGTTCGGTGCAGCTCGATATCGGCAGCGGCGCCTTGATTGCCGATGCCGACGGCAAAAGCT
The DNA here is from genome assembly GCF_013385245.1 of Pseudomonas sp. IPO3747. NCBI lineage: Bacteria > Pseudomonadati > Pseudomonadota > Gammaproteobacteria > Pseudomonadales > Pseudomonadaceae > Pseudomonas > Pseudomonas sp. IPO3747. The sequence goes on along the minus strand of NZ_JACAQL010000009.1, from coordinate 352,609 downwards.
GGGTGCTGCTGCGTGCGCGCACCACCGGCAATGCCTTTGACATGAAACTGCCGCTGCAAGTGGCGGACCTGCTCCAGGCCAGTCGCGAACAGGCCAGCGAGCAAGGCGCGCAATTGCTCGCTGCCAGCGGCCTGCTTTACGCCGCCAACGGGCAGCAACAGGCCACGCGGGAAATCACCTGGGTGGGCGGTGGCGCCACGCTGGGCATCCTGTTGTTGCTGTTGCTGGCGTTCCGGCGCTGGCGGGTGCTGCTGGCGTTTGTGCCGGTGCTGGTGGGTATGCTGTTTGGCGCGGTAGCCTGTGTGGCACTGTTCGGCCATATGCATGTGATGACCCTGGTGCTGGGCTCCAGCCTGATCGGCGTGGCGGTGGATTACCCGCTGCATTACCTGTCCAAAAGCTGGAGCCTGCAACCCTGGCGCAGCTGGCCGGCATTGCGCCTGACCTTGCCAGGGCTGAGCCTGAGCCTGGCGACCAGTTGCATTGGCTACCTGGCGCTTGCATGGACGCCGTTCCCGGCGCTGACGCAAATCGCCGTGTTCTCCGCCGCCGGTTTAGTCGGTGCCTACCTGTCGGCGGTGTGCCTGCTGCCCGCGCTGCTCAAGGGTGTGGAGCTGCGCCCGGCACAGTGGCCGCTGCGGATTGCCGAATGCCTGTGGCTATTGCGCGCCGCGCTGCTCAAGCGCGTGCCAAGCCCGGTGCTGCTGGCACTGTTGCTGCTGTTTTGCGCGGGCGGCCTGTGGCACTTGAACAGTAAAAATGATATCCGCCAGTGGATCGGTGCCCCGCCGCAATTGCTGCAAGAAGCGCAGGCCGTGGCGCGCATCACTGGTTTCCAGCCCACCAGCCAGTTTTTCCTGGTGCGCGCCGACAACCAGCAGCAGTTGCTGGAACGCCAGGCCGCCCTGGGCGAACGCCTGGATCAGTTGGTGAACATGGGCAAGCTGCAAGGCTACCTGGCGCTCAACCAACTGGTGAGCCTGCCGGCTGAGCAGCAACACCTTCGTGATGCGCTGAACAACCTCGCGCAGCACTGGCAGCCGCTGCTGGACCTTGGCGTGCCGGCCAGCGCGCTGCAAGCCGAAGTCACGCAACTGCAAGCGCTGCCCACCGAAGACATCGATGCCGCGCTGGTTGGCCCATTGGCTGAGCCTTGGCGCACCTTGTGGCTGGGGCCGGTAAACGGCGGCGTGGCGGCGATGGTCAGCCTGCAAGGCCTGAACAACCCGGCGCTGTTGCGCGTGCAGGCGCTGGATTTACCCGGCGTGCAACTGGTTGACCGGCTGGGTGATTTGAACCAAGTGTTTGCCGACACGCAGATCAGCGCGGCTGAGTTGAAGCTGATGTCGTGTGTGCTGATCGTGCTGTTATTGATTATGCCGTTCGGTTTTGGCGGTGCCCTGCGCATCGTCGCCCTGCCACTGCTCGCGGCACTGTGCAGCCTCGCCAGCCTCGGTTGGCTGGGCCAGCCGCTAACCCTGTTCAGCCTGTTCGGCCTGCTGTTGGTCACCGCCATCAGCGTCGACTATGCGATCTTGATGCGCGAGCAGATCGGCGGCGCGGCCGTGAGTCTTTTAGGTACGCTGCTGGCAGCACTGACGACCTGGTTGTCGTTTGGCCTGCTGGCGGTGTCGAGTACACCCGCCGTGAGCAATTTCGGCCTGTCGGTCAGCCTCGGCCTGGCGTTCAGCTTTATGCTGGCGCCTTGGGCCGGGCATCAGAAGCACGCCTTATGAATGTGTTAATCGCCAAAGTGGCAAGGAGCCCTCGTGCCCACAGTTGAAATGGAACGTCGCCAGGTGGTGGTGATTGGTGCCGGGCCATCCGGCGCTATCGCCGCCGCGCTGTTAAAGCGCCACGGGCATGATGTATTGATTATCGAGCGCGAGCATTTCCCACGCTTCTCGATTGGCGAAAGCCTGCTGTCGCACTGCATCGACTTTATCGAAGAAGCCGGCATGCTCGACGCCGTACAGGCCGCGGGTTTCCAGGTAAAAACCGGCGCGGCGTTCGCCTGGGGCGAGCGCTACAGTGCGTTTGATTTCGGTGACACCTTCAGCAACGGCAAGCCCACCACCTTCCAGGTGCAGCGCGGCGAGTTCGACAAGTTGCTGGCTGATCAAGCGGCGCTGCAAGGCGTAGAGATTCGCTATGGCGAAAGCATCGTCGGTGTGGATTTCGCCGGTGAAAGCCGCTACCTGCACGTGCGTCGCCAGAATGGCAGCGAGTATCACCTCAAGGCCAAGTTCGTGCTCGATGCCAGCGGCTACGGCCGCGTGCTGTCGCGCCTGCTGGACCTGGAAGCACCGTCGAATTTCCCGGTGCGCCAGGCGGTGTTTACCCACGTTGAAGATCACATCACACACCCAGGTTTTGATCGCAGCAAAATCCTCGTCACCACTCACCCGACCCAACGCGATATCTGGTTCTGGACCATCCCGTTCAGCCATGGCCGCTGCTCGGTAGGCGTGGTGGCGGCAAAAGAACATTTCGACGGCCGCGACAGCGACCTCGACGCCTGCCTGCGCGGTTTCATCGCTGAGACGCCAAGCCTGGCGGGCGTGCTGCAAAACGCCGTGTGGGATACGCCCGCGCGTACCCTCGCCGGCTATTCGGCCAACGTCAAAACCCTGCACGGCCCGGGCTTTGCGCTGCTGGGCAATGCGGCGGAATTTCTCGACCCGGTGTTCTCTTCCGGCGTGACCATCGCCATGCGATCGGCGAGCATGGCCGCAGCGCTGTTACATCGCCAACTCAAGGGCGAAACCGTCGACTGGCAAACCGAGTTCGCCGAGCCGCTGAAACGCGGGGTCGACACCTTCCGTTGCTATGTCGAAGGCTGGTATGCAGGCACCTTCCGGGACGTGATCTTTCACCCAGGCAGCTCGCCGGAGATTCGCCGGATGATCAGTTCGATCCTCGCCGGTTACGCCTGGGATGAGCGCAACCCGTTTGTCAGCGAGCCCAAGCGGCGGCTGCGGATGTTGTCTGAAATTTGTGCGGGTGAGCCGGTATGAGTAGCCAATACCTGAGTAAAAACTACGTCGAAGAAACCAAATTCGGCTTCTGGTTCCTGCGCAGCCACACTTGGCAGCACCATGTATTGCGCGTGGCGATCAACGACCTGCGCGGCCTGTTCACCGACCCGCTGCCGGTGGCGCCGGTGCTGCTGGACGCCGGTTGCGGCCAGGGCAAGTCGTTCCAGTATTTGCAGCAGGTGTTCGCGCCACAGCGCCTGATCGGCCTGGATGCCGACCCGCACAGCCTGGAGCTGAGCCAGGCAGAAGCCAAGCGCCAAGGCTTGGCCATCGAGCTGATCGGCAGCGACTGCGCCACACTGCAGGTGCCGGACGCAAGCGTGGATATCCTGTTCTGCCACCAGACCTTTCACCATCTGGTGGAACAGCATCGCGCCTTGAAAGAGTTCTATCGCGTACTCAAGCCGGGCGGCTATCTGCTGTTTGCCGAATCCACCGAAGCCTATATCGACACTTGGGTGATTCGCTGGCTGTTCCGCCACCCGATGCATGTGCAGAAAAGCGCTGAAGAATACCTGGAGATGCTGCGCGAGCAGGGTTTTGAGTTCGGCCCACAGAACGTTTCGTACCCGTATTTGTGGTGGAGCCGCTCCAGCGATTTCGGCCTGCTGGAACGCTGGGGCCTGCGCAGCCCACCACCGGTTGGCCAGCGCGAAGAAACGCTGGTCAACTGCGTGGCGCGTAAACCTGTAGCGAGCGCCGAAACATGATTCGTATGCTGTTGATGGGTTGCCTGTTGCTGCTGAGCGCCTGCGTCAGCCAGCCGCCGCTGCCCGAAAAAACCCCGGCCCTGGCCTTGCCCATGCAACTGCACGTGCAGCGCCGCGCCGACGGCCAAACCCAGGATTGGCTGCTGGTGATCCAGCGCGAAGGCACAGCCATTCGCTGGTCGATGATGGACCCGCTGGGCATTCCCCAGGCCCGGCAAAAGCTGATCAATGGCCAGTGGCAGGCCGACGGCTTGCTGCCGCCCAATCCGCAGGCGCGTGAGTTGTTTGCGGCGCTGTTGTTTGCGCTGACCTCGGCCGATGACATACCCACGCTGTACCCGCGTGCCCAGGCGATGGACCTGACGCGCACGCTGCCGGGGCATTGGCAGATCGTCTATCAGTCCTCCGAGGTGTTCAGCGTGAACATGGCGGGCCAGCCGTTGAGCTACCGCATCACCCCACTGGGGGCGGCGCGATGACGGCTTACCTGAATGCCCTGGGCGTGATCTGCGCCCTGGGCCGCGGCCAGGCTGAAGTCAGCCGCAGCCTGTTTGCCGGCGATTGTTCCGGCATGCGCGCCGAAAGCGGTTGGGTGCCAGAGCGCGTGCTGCCGGTGGGCGGCGTGCGCAGCGAGCTGGTGGCAATCCCGGCTGACCTACGCCCGCAGAGCAGCCGCAATAACCAGTTGCTGCTGGAAGCGGCCTTGCAGATTGAAACCGAGCTGCGCCAGGCAATCCACACCTACGGCGCCTCGCGGGTTGGCATTGTGCTGGGCACCAGCACCTCGGGCATCGATGAAGCCAGTCGCGGCATCGCGCATTACCTGCGTGGGCAGCAGTTCCCGGGCGACTATGACTACCAGCAACAGGAACTCAGCGCACCGGCGAATTTTCTCGCTGACTGGCTACAGGTAAGCGGCCCGGCCTATGTGATTTCTACTGCCTGCACTTCCAGCGCCCGTGCGCTGATGAGTGCCCAGCGCCTGCTCGACCTGGGTGTGTGTGATGCGGTGATCTGCGGCGGTGTCGACAGCCTGTGCAAGCTGACGCTGAACGGCTTTACCGCGCTGGAAGCGGTCGCCAGCGAACGCTGCAATCCGTTTTCGGTGAACCGCAACGGCATCAATATCGGCGAAGCGGCAGTGCTGTTTCTGATGACCAAAACACCTGCGCCGATTGCCTTGCTCGGCAGCGGCGCCAGTTGCGATGCGCACCATATCTCCGCGCCAGAGCCCAGCGGCAAAGGTGCGTTGCAGTCGATGCGCAAGGCCTTGGCCAGCGCCAAACTTGAACCGGAACACATCGGTTACCTGAACCTGCATGGCACTGCCACCCAACACAACGACGCCATGGAAAGCCTGGCCGTCGCCAGCCTGTTTCCTCAAGGCGTAGCGTGTTCGTCGACCAAGCCCATGAGCGGCCACACCCTCGGTGCCGCAGGCGCGCTGGAAGCGGCGTTCTGCTGGTTGAGCCTGATGCATGACCGTGTGCCGCCGCATGTGTGGGACGGTCAAGCCGATCCGACGCTGCCCGCGCTGCAGTGGGCACAGACCGGCGACACCTTGAAAAAACGCTGCCTGATGAGCAACTCGTTTGCCTTCGGCGGCAATAACGTCAGCCTGATAATCGCGGAGGCCCCATGATCGATTGGCCACTCGCCGAACTGCTGCCCCACGCGGGCGACATGATCCTGATCGACCAGGTGCTGTCGTTCGATGAAGAGCAGGTTCACACCCGCGCCACCGTCAAGCCCGGCGGCCTGTTCAACCGGCCGGACGGCGGCCTGCCAGCCTGGGTCGGCATCGAGCTGATGGCGCAAAGCGTCGCCGCCTATGCCGGCTGCCACGCGCGTCAGAACGGCGAGGCAGTGGAACTGGGTTTCCTGCTCGGCACGCGCAAATTCGAATGCAACGTGGAACACTTCCCGGCCGGCGCCGAGCTGCGCATCCACGGCCTGCGCTCGCTGGAAGACGACAACGGCATGGGTGTGTTCGAATGCCACCTGACCGGTGACGGTATCCAGGCCAGCGCACGTTTGAACGTATTTCGACCGCCCCAGGCGGCCAATTATTTAGATGAATCGAAGGACTCAACGCCATGACTGAATCCGTACTGGTCACCGGCTCCAGCCGTGGCATCGGCCGCGCCATTGCCCTGCGCCTGGCCCAGGCCGGGCATGACATCGTGCTGCATTGCCGCAGTGGCCGCGCTGAAGCGGACGCGGTAAAGCTCGAGATCGAGGCGCTGGGCCGCAAGGCGCGGGTGCTGCAATTTGATGTGGCGGATCGTTTCAGCTGCAAGGAAATCCTTGAGGCCGACGTGGAGCAATATGGCGCCTATTACGGCGTGGTGCTCAACGCCGGCCTGACACGCGACGGTGCGTTCCCGGCCCTCTCCGAAGACGATTGGGATGTGGTGATGCGCACCAACCTGGATGGTTTCTACAACGTGCTGCACCCGGTGATGATGCCGATGATTCGTCGTCGCGCCGCTGGCCGTATCGTTTGTATCACGTCGGTTTCCGGTTTGATCGGCAACCGTGGCCAGGTCAACTACAGCGCCTCCAAAGCCGGTTTGATCGGCGCGGCCAAGGCGCTGGCTATTGAACTGGGCAAGCGCAAGATCACCGTCAATTGCGTCGCCCCAGGCTTGATCGACACGGCGATGCTGGATGAAAACGTGCCGGTCGAAGAACTGATGAAGATGATCCCGGCGCAACGCATGGGCACCCCGGAAGAAGTCGCCGGGGCAGTGAATTTCTTGATGTCGGCCGAGGCCGGCTATATCACGCGCCAAGTGCTGGCCGTGAATGGAGGCCTGTGCTGATGAAGCGCGTCGTCGTCACCGGCATGGCCGGCATGACCTCCCTGGGCAGCGATTGGGACACCATCGCCGCCAACTTTCGCGCCAACCGCAGCGGCATCCGGCGCATGGATGAGTGGGACCGTTTTACCGAATTGAACACGCGTCTGGCCGGGCCGATCGACGACTTTGTCGTGCCCTCGCACTGGACGCGCAAGCAACTGCGCAGCATGGGCCGCGTGTCGCGCCTGGCGGTGTGGGCGGCGGAACAGGCGTTGCGGGATGCCGGGTTGCTCGGCGACGAATCGATCAAGGACGGGCGCATGGGCGTGGCCTGTGGCTCATCCACCGGCAGCACCGATGAGATCAAGGCGTTCGGCAATATGCTGCTGAACTCGGTGGCCGAGGGGCTGAATGCCAACTCCTATGTGCGCATGATGCCGCACACCACGGCGGCGAATATCAGCATCTTCTTTGGCCTCACCGGGCGGCTGATCCCGACCTCCAGCGCCTGCACCAGCGGCAGCCAGGGCATTGGTTACGCCTACGAGGCGATCAAGTTCGGCCGCTTGCCGTTGATGCTTGCCGGCGGCGCCGAGGAATTGTGCCCCACCGAAGCCATGGTGTTCGACGCGCTCTACGCCACCAGCCTGAAAAACGATGCGCCACAGACCAGCCCACGCCCTTACGACAGCGGCCGCGACGGCCTGGTGATCGGCGAAGGCGGCGGCATGCTGGTGCTCGAAGAACTGGAGCACGCCTTGGCACGCGGCGCGCACATCCACGCCGAACTGGTCGGCTTCGGCAGCAACGCCGACGGCCAGCACACCACACGCCCAGAGCAGAAAACCATGCGCCGCGCCATGGAGCTGGCCCTGGAAGATGCCGGGCTTGAGCCATCCGCCATCGGCTACGTCAATGGCCACGGCACCGCCACCGACCAGGGCGACATCGCCGAGACGCTGGCCACCAGCAGCCTGTTCGGCAGCCGCATGCCGATCAGTTCGCAGAAGAGCTTTCTGGGCCACTCCTTGGGCGCGTGCGGCGCACTGGAATCGTGGTTCAGCATCGAAATGATGAACCGCGACCAGTATGTGCACACCTTCAACCTGGATGCCGTCGACCCGCAATGCGGCGAGCTGGATTACCTGCAAGGTGGGTTTCGCGAGATGCACAACGACTACGTGATGAACAACAACTTTGCCTTTGGCGGCGTCAACACTTCGCTGATCTTTCGCCGCTGGTCCTGATTTTTTAATTGACTGGAGAAAACGGAATGTCTTCCTTGCTACGCGCCACCCTGATCACTCTGGCTTTGCTGACCACCGCCGGTTGCACCAACAAACCCGTGCTAAACACCCAGCACGATTTGCCGGTCACGGCCCAGCTCAGCGAAGAAAAAATCAAACAGGTGATCGTCGCGGCCCTGCAAAAACGCGAATGGACCGTGCAACGCCTGAGCCCGCAACTGGTGCAGGCCGAAATCACTGTGCGCAACCAATTCCACGCCGAAATCGATATCCGCTACACCCGCACCAGCTACGCCATCACCTACCGCGACAGCCGCGACCTGGGCTACAAGGACGGCAAGATCCATCGCAACTACAACCGCTGGGTGAGCATGCTGGATCGCGACATCATGGCGGGCTTGCAGAGTGCGGGTATCAATGGCGTGGAGGCTTTGAAACAGAACTGAGGCTTTCGCATCCAAATGTGGGAGCTGGCTTGCCTGCGATGGGTTCACCTCAGTTTTTCTGATAAACCGAGGCGCCTGCATCGCAGGCAAGCCAGCTCCCACTTTTGACCGTGTTCGACTATAAGATCGCCTGGCGCGTCAGCAGCTCCACAAAGGCCTTGGCCATTGGCGTTTGCGCACCCTTGCGTTGCACCAGCCACACCGCCGTCACGGCCTCCCGATCGAGCAAGGTGCGATAGACCACGCCATCAATGCGGATGCGCTGGTAAGACGCCGGCAGCACCGACACCCCCAACCCCGCCGCCACCAGGCCGATGATGGTCATCGCTTCTCCAGCTTCCTGGGCGAAGTGCGGGCTGAAGCCGGCATCGCGGGCCAGGTTGAGCAGCTGAGCGTAGAGGCCGCTGCCGTAGGTGCGCGGGAAAAATACAAACGGCTCTTCGGCCAGTTGCGCCAGGTGCAGGCCGCGCTCGCTGCCTTCCACCAACGGATGGCCAGCGTTCAATACCGCAACCAACGGCTCGCGCATCAACTCGATCACGCTTAGAGAATCCGGCAACGGCAGCGGGCGCATCAGGCCCACCTGAATCGACTCATCCACCAGCGACTCGGCCACTTCGGTGCTGCTCATTTCCTGCAAATTCAGGTGCACCGCCGGGAAGGCTTTACGAAACGCAAAGATCGCCTGTGGAATGCTGGCGTTGAATGGCGCCGACGAGGTGAAGCCGATCTTCAGTTCGCCTAACTCCCCCAATTGCGCGCGGCGGGCAACGTCGGCGGCTTTATCCACCTGCGCCAACACCAAACGCGCCTCGTGCAGGAACAATCGGCCGGCCTCGCTCAGCTCAACCCGACGATTGGTGCGCTCAAACAAGCGTGCGCCGACTTCCTGTTCCAGCGCCTGGATCTGCTGGCTCAACGGCGGTTGAGAGATGCCCAGCACCTGCGCGGCGCGGCCAAAATGCAGCTCTTCGGCGACGGCAATGAAGTACCGCAAGTGACGCAATTCCATGCAAACCTCATTAGGTCGTAAAAGCTCTTAAACAGGTCGAACAATATATTGGAAAGAATCATTAGGCAGCTATATTCTTTTTCGTATTGCCAGTCCTGGCAGGCTTTTCCTCCCCGAGGTCCCCGTGAAATCTGCTGTCGCGCCATTCGCTCAAGAAGTCCCGCCTACCGCCTTGGATGAGGTGGTCGCCCAGCTCAATGACGCGTACATCGAAAAAGGCACGCCGATGTTCATGCGCACGGTGCTGGCGCTGTTCTCCGGCGGGTTTGCCACCTTTGCCCTGCTGTACTGCGTGCAACCGATGATGCCGGCGTTATCCCACGAGTTTTCCATCAATGCGGCGCAAAGCAGCCTGATCCTTTCTGTTGCTACGGCGATGCTGGCGCTCGGCCTGCTGGTCACCGGGCCAATTTCCGACCGCTTGGGGCGCAAGCCGGTGATGGTTTCAGCCCTGTTCTGTGCCGCACTGGCGACCATCGCCAGCGGCTTGATGCCGAGCTGGGAAGGCATTCTGCTGATGCGTGCGCTGGTGGGCTTGTCGCTAAGCGGCCTGGCCGCCGTGGCGATGACTTACCTGAGCGAAGAGATCCACCCTCAGCACATTGGCTTGGCCATGGGCCTGTACATCGGCGGCAACGCGATTGGCGGCATGAGCGGGCGTCTGATCATCGGCGTGTTGATCGACTTTGTCAGCTGGCACACCGCGATGCTGATCATCGGCGCGCTGGCGCTGATCGCAGCCACGGTGTTCTGGAAAATCCTGCCTGAATCGCGCAACTTCCGCGCCAGCAGCCTGAAGCCGCGTAACCTGGTGAACGGTTTTGTCATGCACTTCAAGGACGCGGGCCTGCCGTGGCTGTTCCTCGAGGCCTTCCTGTTGATGGGCGCATTCGTGACGATGTTCAACTACATCGGCTATCGCCTGTTGGCCTCGCCCTACGAACTTAGCCAGGCGGTGGTTGGCCTGTTGTCGCTGGTGTACCTGTCAGGCATCTACAGCTCGGCGAAAATCGGCTCTCTGGCTGACCGTCTCGGCCGCCGTCGCGTACTGTGGGGCACCATCGTCTTGATGCTGTCAGGGATGCTGCTGACCCTGTTCACGCCGCTGTGGCTGGTGGTGCCGGGCATGCTGATCTTCACCTTCGGCTTCTTCGGCGCGCATTCGGTAGCCAGCAGCTGGATTGGGCGGCGGGCGGTAAGGGCCAAAGGGCAGGCGTCGTCGCTGTACCTGTTCTGCTACTACGTGGGGTCGAGTGTCGCGGGGACGGCGGGCGGGTTCTTCTGGCACTTTGCCGGGTGGAACGGGATTGGCGGGTTTATCGTGGCGCTGTTGATTGGCGCGCTGTTGGTGGCGCTGAAGCTGGCGAAGTTGCCGCCGCTGGGGAATGTAAAAACCTGACGCGGTCCTGCTTTTAATGTGGGAGCTGGCTTGCCTGCGATGGCGGTGATGAATTCACTACTGCTATCGCAGCGGTGCGACGATTCGACAAGCCAGCTCCCACATTAGGTTTGCGTTTTATTCGTGGTATTGCGCCGACAGCTCATGCACTGCACGCAGGAACGCGCCAGCGTGCTCCGGGTTCACTTCCGGGGTGATGCCATGGCCGAGGTTGAACACGTGGCCGCTGCCCTTGCCATAGCTGGCCAGGATGCGGCCGACTTCGGTGCGGATCGCTTCCGGCTTGGCGTAGAGCACGGTCGGGTCCATGTTGCCTTGCAGCGCCACGCGGCTGCCCACGCGCTGCCGGGCTTCGCCGAGGTCGCAGGTCCAGTCCAGGCCCAGCGCATCGGCACCGGCATCAGCAATGCTTTCCAGCCACAGGCCGCCGCCTTTGGTGAACATGATGACCGGCACTTTGCGACCTTCGTGTTCGCGGATCAGGCCGCTGACGATTTTGCGCATGTAAGCCAGGGAGAACTCCTGATACGCCGCCGACGACAGGTTGCCGCCCCAGGTGTCGAAGATCTGCACCGCTTGCGCGCCAGCCATGATCTGGCCGTTGAGGTAGCTGGTAACCGACTGCGCCAGCTTGTCCAGCAACAGGTGCATGGCTTGCGGGTTGTCGTAAAGCATGGCCTTGGTTTTGCGGAAGTCTTTCGACGAGCCGCCTTCGACCATATAGGTAGCCAGGGTCCACGGGCTGCCGGAGAAGCCGATCAACGGCACGCGGCCGTTAAGCTCGCGGCGGATGGTGCTCACAGCGTCCATCACGTAACCGAGGTCTTTGTGCGGGTCCGGGATCGGCAAGGCTTCGATGTCGGCCAGGGTGCTGACGACTTTCTTGAAACGCGGGCCTTCACCGGTTTCAAAATACAGGCCTTGGCCCATGGCATCAGGGATGGTGAGGATGTCGGAGAAGAGGATGGCCGCATCCAGTTGTGGGTAGCGGTCCAGCGGCTGCATCGTGACTTCGCAGGCGAACTCCGGGTTCATGCACAGGCTCATGAAGTCGCCGGCATTGGCGCGACTGGCGCGGTATTCCGGCAGGTAGCGACCGGCTTGACGCATCATCCACACGGGCGTGACGTCTACGGGTTGCTTGAGCAGGGCACGAAGGAAACGGTCGTTCTTGAGGGCAGTCATGTCGGCATCCGCAAAAAAAGTGCGGGCATTTTCTCAGAGCGCGACGCAAAAGGCACGGAGTGAGCCGTGCCTTTTGTCTATCGGGTCAATTTGTCGCGGTGTCTTGCGGTATGACAGACACCACCAAACCCTATCTGGAATGGGGTTTGTGTGGGAGCTGGCTTGCCTGCGATGGCGGTGGTGAATTCACTATCGCTATCGCAGGCAAGCCAGCTCCCACCGTTGACCGTGTTTCAACTCAAACTTGCAGGTAATCCAGGATGCCTTCGGCGGCGTTGCGGCCTTCGAAGATCGCGGTCACTACCAGGTCAGAGCCGCGCACCATATCGCCACCGGCGAAGATTTTCGGGTTGCTGGTCTGGTGCTTGTACTGGCCTTGTTCCGGGGCTACCACGCGGCCCTGGCTGTCGGTCTGGATTTCGAACTGCTCGAACCACGGCGCCGGGCTTGGACGGAAACCGAAGGCGATAACCACGGCATCAGCCGGGATGATTTCTTCGGAACCCGGGATCGGCTCGGGGCTGCGACGGCCACGGGCGTCCGGCTCGCCGAGACGCGTCTCGACCACCTTCACACCTTCAACACGGTCTTCACCGACGATGGCGATCGGCTGGCGGTTGTAGAGGAACTTCACGCCTTCTTCCTTGGCGTTCTTCACCTCTTTGCGCGAACCGGGCATGTTGGCTTCGTCACGACGATAAGCACAGGTCACCGACTTGGCGCCCTGGCGGATCGAGGTGCGGTTGCAGTCCATCGCGGTGTCACCACCGCCCAGTACCACGACCTTCTTGCCTTTCATGTCTACGAAATCTTCCGGCGACTTTTCAAAGCCCAGGTTGCGGTTGACGTTGGCGATCAGGAAGTCGAGCGCGTCATACACGCCCGGCAGGTCCTCACCGGCAAAGCCGCCCTTCATGTAGGTGTAGGTGCCCATGCCCATGAACACGGCGTCGTATTCGGCGAGCAGTTGCTCCATGGTGATGTCTTTGCCGATTTCGGTATTGAGACGGAACTCGATACCCATGCCGGTGAAGACTTCACGACGGTGGCTCAGCACGGTTTTTTCCAGCTTGAACTCGGGAATACCAAAGGTCAGCAGGCCGCCGATTTCCGGGTTCTTGTCGAACACCACCGGGGTCACGCCACCACGCACCAGTACGTCGGCGCAGCCCAGGCCCGCCGGGCCTGCACCGATGATCGCAACGCGCTTGCCGGTCGGCTTGACCTTGGACATGTCCGGGCGCCAACCCATGGCGAACGCGGTGTCGGTGATGTACTTCTCCACCGAACCGATGGTCACCGCGCCGAAGCCGTCGTTAAGGGTGCATGCGCCCTCGCACAGACGGTCCTGGGGACAAACCCTGCCGCAGACTTCCGGCAGGGTGTTGGTCTGGTGCGACAGCTCGGCGGCAGCGAGGATGTTGCCCTCGGCCACCAGCTTGAGCCAGTTGGGAATGAAGTTGTGCACCGGGCACTTCCATTCGCAATACGGGTTACCGCAACCCAGGCAGCGGTGGGCCTGGTCGGCCGAGTGCTGGGGTTTGAAGGGTTCGTAGATTTCCACGAACTCTTTCTTGCGTTGACGCAACAGTTTCTTCTTCGGATCTTTGCGCCCGACATCGATGAACTGGAAGTCGTTATTCAGACGTTCAGCCATGTTAAAACCTCATCAAACTCTTCAGGCGCATATCACTGCGGGTTGGCACGGATGCTGGAAAGCAACGATTTCAGGTTGGCAGCCTTGGGCTTGACCAGCCAGAAACGACGCAGGTAATCATCGAGGTTTTCGGCGAGGTTACGGCCCCATTCGCTGCCGGTCTCCTCGACGTACTCGTCCAGCACGTGCTGCAAGTGGTTCCGGTAGGACTCCATGGCTTCGCCGCTGATCCGCTGGATCTCGACCAACTCGTGGTTGACCTTGTCGACGAAGGTGTTGTCCTGGTCAAGCACGTAGGCGAAACCGCCGGTCATGCCCGAGCCGAAGTTGTAACCGGTCTTGCCCAGTACCGCGACAAAGCCACCGGTCATGTACTCGCAGCAGTGATCGCCAGTGCCTTCCACCACGGTGTGGGCACCGGAGTTACGCACGGCGAAACGCTCACCGGCAGTACCGGCAGCGAACAGCTTGCCACCGGTGGCACCGTACAAGCAGGTGTTGCCGATGATGGCACTGTCCTGAGTCTTGTAGATGCTGCCTTTAGGCGGAACGATCACCAGCTTGCCGCCGGTCATGCCCTTGCCCACGTAGTCGTTGGCGTCACCTTCGAGGTACATGTGCAGGCCGCCGGCGTTCCACACGCCAAAGCTCTGGCCGGCAGTGCCGTTGAAGCGGAAGGTGATCGGCGCTTTCGCCATGCCTTGGTTGCCGTGCTTGCGCGCGATTTCGCCGGAGATGCGTGCGCCGATCGAGCGGTCGCAGTTGCAGATATCCAGGGCAAAGTCGCCACCGCTGGCGTCATTGATCGAGGAACTGGCCATTTCGACCATCTTCTCGGCCAGCAGGCCTTTGTCGAACGGCGGGTTGCGGTCCACCTGGCAGAATTGCGGCTTGTCTGCCGGGATGTGATCGCTGCCCAACAGCGGCGTCAGGTCCAGATGGTTCTGCTTGGCGGTCTGGCCTTCGAGGATGTCGAGCAGGTCGGTACGGCCGATCAGCTCTTCCAGCGAACGCACGCCCAGCTTGGCCAGCCACTCACGGGTTTCTTCGGCGACGTAGGTGAAGAAGTTCACCACCATGTCGACGGTGCCGATGTAGTGATCCTTGCGCAGCTTCTCGTTCTGAGTGGCGACGCCGGTGGCGCAGTTGTTCAGGTGGCAGATGCGCAGGTATTTGCAGCCCAGGGCGATCATTGGCGCAGTACCGAAGCCGAAGCTTTCGGCGCCGAGGATCGCGGCCTTGATCACGTCGAGGCCGGTCTTCAGGCCGCCATCGGTCTGCACCCGCACCTTGCCGCGCAGGTCGTTGCCGCGCAGGGTCTGGTGGGTTTCAGCCAGGCCGAGCTCCCACGGTGCGCCAGCGTACTTGATGGAAGTCAGCGGCGAAGCGCCGGTGCCGCCGTCATAGCCGGAGATGGTGATCAGGTCGGCATAGGCCTTGGCCACACCGGCGGCGATAGTGCCCACGCCAGCTTCTGCCACGAGCTTCACCGAGACCAGCGCCTGCGGGTTGACTTGTTTCAAGTCGAAAATCAGCTGCGACAAGTCTTCAATCGAATAGATGTCGTGGTGCGGCGGCGGCGAAATCAGGGTGACGCCGGGCACTGCGTAACGCAGCTTGGCGATCAAACCGTTGACCTTGCCACCAGGCAGTTGGCCGCCTTCGCCGGGCTTGGCGCCCTGGGCGACTTTGATCTGCAGCACTTCGGCGTTAACCAGGTATTCCGGCGTTACACCGAAACGACCCGTCGCCACTTGCTTGATTTTCGAGCTCTTGATGGTGCCGTAGCGCGCCGGGTCTTCGCCGCCTTCGCCGGAGTTGGAACGCGCACCCAGGCGGTTCATGGCTTCGGCCAGGGCTTCGTGAGCCTCGGGCGACAAGGCGCCCAAAGAGATACCGGCGGAGTCGAAGCGCTTGAGGATCGATTCCAATGGCTCGATTTCACTGATGGCCAGCGGCGTGTCCAGGGTTTTCACCTTGAACAGGTCACGGATCATCGACACCGGGCGGTTATCCACCAGCGCGGTGTATTCCTTGAACTTGGCGTAGTCGCCCTGCTGCACGGCGGCTTGCAGGGTGTTGACCACATCCGGGTTGTACGCGTGGTATTCGCCACCGTGCACGAACTTGAGCAGGCCGCCTTGCTGGATCGGCTTGCGCGCGCTCCAGGCTTCGGCTGCCAGGGCTTTCTGTTCGGCTTCGATGTCGACGAAACGTGCGCCCTTGATACGGCTTGGCACACCCCGGAAGCTCAGCTCGCAAACCTCTTCGGACAGGCCGATGGCTTCGAACAGCTGTGCGCCACGGTACGAGGTGACGGTGGAGATGCCCATCTTCGACAGGATCTTCAACAAGCCCTTGGTGATGCCCTTACGGTAGTTCTTGAACACCTCATAGAGGTCGCCCAGCACTTCACCGGTACGGATCAAATCACCCAGCACTTCGTAGGCCAGGAACGGGTAAACCGCCGAGGCGCCGAAACCGATCAGCACTGCGAAGTGATGCGGGTCGCGGGCAGTAGCCGTTTCCACGAGGATGTTGGAGTCGCAACGCAGGCCTTTTTCGGTCAGGCGGTGGTGCACCGCGCCGGTGGCCAAGGAGGCGTGGATCGGCAGCTTGCCTGGCGCGATGTGACGGTCGGTCAGCACGATCTGGGTACGACCGGCACGCACAGCCTCTTCGGCCTGATCGGCGACGTTGCGCACAGCGGCTTCAAGGCCGAGGCTCTCGTCGTAGTTCAGGTCGATGATCTGGCGGTCGAAACCTGGACGCTCCAGGGTCATCAACGAGCGCCATTTGGCCGGGGAAATGACCGGCGAGCTGAGGATCACACGGGAGGCGTGCTCAGGCGATTCCTGGAAGATGTTGCGCTCGGCACCGAGGCACACTTCCAGCGACATCACGATGGCTTCACGCAGCGGGTCGATCGGCGGGTTGGTCACCTGGGCGAACTGCTGGCGGAAATAGTCGTACGGCGTACGCACGCGCTGGGACAGCACGGCCATTGGCGTGTCATCGCCCATGGAGCCGACCGCCTCATAGCCTTGCTCACCGAGCGGGCGCAGCACTTGGTCGCGCTCTTCGAACGTGACCTGGTACATCTTCATGTACTGCTTGAGCTGGTCGACGTCATAGAAAGCCGAACCGTGGTCGTTGTCTTCCATGGTCGCCTGGATGCGCAGGGCGTTCTTGCGCAGCCATTGCTTGTACGGGTGACGCGACTTCAAGCGGTTGTCGATGGCGTCGGTGTCGAGGATCTGCCCGGTCTCGGTGTCCACGGCCAGGATCTGGCCCGGGCCTACACGGCCTTTGGCGATCACGTCTTCAGGCTTGTAGTCCCACACGCCGATTTCCGACGCCAGGGTGATAAAACCGTTGGTGGTAGTCACCCAACGCGCCGGGCGCAGGCCGTTACGGTCGAGCAGGCACACCGCGTAGCGGCCGTCGGTCATCACCACGCCGGCCGGGCCGTCCCACGGCTCCATGTGCATCGAGTTGTACTCGTAGAACGCACGCAGGTCCGGGTCCATGGTCTCGACGTTCTGCCACGCAGGCGGAATGATCATGCGCACGCCACGGAACAGGTCAATGCCGCCGGTGACCATCAGTTCGAGCATGTTGTCCATGCTGGAGGAGTCGGAACCCACGCGGTTAACCAGCGGGCCGAGCTCTTCGAGGTCCATCAAATCGTTGGCGAACTTGGTGCGACGGGCCACGGCCCAGTTGCGGTTGCCAGTGATGGTGTTGATCTCGCCGTTGTGGGCGAGAAAGCGGAATGGCTGAGCCAGCGGCCATTTTGGCAGGGTGTTGGTGGAGAAGCGCTGGTGGAACACGCAGATTGCGGTTTGCAGGCGCTCGTCGCTCAGGTCTGGATAGAAGGCGGTCAAATCCGCCGGCATCATCAGGCCTTTATAAATGATGGTCTTGTGCGAAAAGCTGCAGATGTAGTGGTCGGTGTCGGCGGCGTTGGACACCGATGAACGACGACGCGAGGTAAACAGCTTGATCGCCATGTCCTGATCGCTGAGGCCATCGCCTGCGATGAACACTTGTTCGATCTGCGGCAGGCGCTCCAGGGCCAGGCGGCCGAGCACGCTGGTGTCGATCGGCACTTTGCGCCAGCCCACCAGTTGCAGGCCAGCAGCCAGGATCTCGCGGTTCATGTTCTCGCGAGCGGCTTCGGCTTTTACCGGGTCCTGGTTGAAAAACACCATGCCCACGGCGTACTGCTTGGGCAGGTCGACAGCAAATTGCTCTTTTGCGACAGCGCGCAGGAACTGGTCGGGCTTTTGAATCAGCAAACCGCAACCGTCACCGGTCTTGCCGTCGGCGTTGATCCCACCGCGGTGGGTCATGCAGGTCAGGGCCTCGATGGCCGTTTGCAAAAGGGTATGACTGGGCTCGCCCTGCATGTGGGCTATCAGGCCGAAACCGCAGTTATCCTTGAATTCATCGGGTTGGTACAGACCTGCTTTCATAGACACTTTCTCACCAGGCTGCCTCTTATATCGAGGCAAATTTCTTTTCAATTCAACCGGTTACCTTCCACGCCGAACGTACGCCGGCTTAGCGGGGGCAAAAGGGAGGTCATTGTACACACCGACACGAACGCTCACAAATTTAGCGACGAAATGTCGCAAATCTATGTCGCATTTATGAAAGGTTTAAAGCGATATGCTGTGCTAGTCAAAACTTTTTTAATTCTGACCGCTACGACTCAAAAGCTACTGTGACGCAGACACCGCAGGGCGCGCGGCCTTGAGGGCAGCACGCACTTGCGGTTTTAATTTTGAGGTGCCGGGAGAGGCGGCCTGGGTAAGGCCGCCGAATCTTCAGCGACTTGTTGCGAGTTCTTGTTGAACGCTGGCAACAGTGCGAGGCCAAGGTTTACCAGCCTGAACCTTCGCTGGCAAGGCTTTGATAGCGGAATCAGCTGCTGCACGGCTTGGGAAGCTGCCGTAGGTGATCACGTAGAGAGGCTTGCCGTTGAGCACTTTCTTGAAATAACGGTACTGGCCGCCCTGCTCTTTCACAAACGCCTGGGCGTTGGCTTCGGAGCTGGTGCCCAGGATCTGCACGACGAAATTACCGGTTGGCTGGCTGGTGTACCAGCTGCTGCCGGCGGCGGCAGGGGCAGCGGCCTTGGCAACAGCGGCAGGTTTTTCAGCAGGCTTGGCGGCCGGTGCCGGCTTGGCCACTGGCGCAGGCGCGACAGGCTTGGCAACCGGGGCAGGCTTGGCAGTGGCAACGGTCGGCGCTGGCGTCGGCTTGGCAACTGGAGCGGCTGCCGGGCCAGCCGGAACGCCGGCAGGCGGTGCGGTGGTGGTTACGGTTGGCGGCGTGGCGCTGGAGCCTTCCACCGGCACACCGTCGTCACCTTCGGAGATACCACCGGCGGCTTCAGCGAGCGGGCCGCGCATGACTGGCTGGCCGACCATCGGCAGGTTGGTCGGTTGGCCGGAGTTGGCGAATTCGACATTTGGCGTGGGCTTGCCCAGCGGCAACTGCGCCTGTTCGGTTGGCGCGCCGGCGGTGGCGGGTGCCTTGCTGCGACCCGGGATCAACCAGGCAGCAGCGACAGCGACCACGACCACGGCAGAAATCGCCAATACGTGCTTCTTAGGCATAGTAAACCCCATCTTTGGACGCTTAACCGCAGAGCGGCTGGCAATCATGGCTTCGATCAAGGCATCGCGGGCAACCTGGTTGATGGTGCCAGGCCAGCCGCCTGCGCTTTCGTGAATATCAGAGATCTGATTTGCCGTGAAAAGTTCGATACCGGCACCGGCGCCTTCGAGGCGTTGAGCCAGGTATTCGCGGGTTTCTTCCTCTTCGTACGGCTGCAATTCGATGACGTGAAACAGCTCCTGCTCACCGCTGATCTGCTCCAGATCGGCGATCAAGGACGACTCACCAAACAGGAACACATGCGGGCGCCCTTCCGGCGTACCCGCCGCCAGCGCCAGCAGCGCTTCCAGGGCGGATTCGTCGAGCTGCTCGGCATCGTCCACCAGCAAGTAGACTTCCTGGCCGGTGAGGCCCAACTGCACAACCTGCTTGAGGATCGCGTTCGGCTCGGCATTGGCAACGTTCAGCGCCTGGGCAACCTGGCGCAGTACGCCGGCTGCATCACCGGCACCACGGGCCGATACCACCACGCTCTGTACCGATTGCTTGTTGGTGCTGGCAACCAGCGCCTGGCGCAGCAGGGTCTTGCCACTGCCCAACGGGCCGGTCACAACCAGCAACAGTTGGCTGTAGCGCGCCAGGTGGTGCAACTGACCGAGCACCGGCTTGCGCTGGGCAGGGAAAAATTTGAAGCCAGGCACCCGTGGAGCAAAAGGGTCGTGGCTTAACTGGTAGTGGCCGAGGAACGCCTCGTCGGCATGCAAACTAGTCATCGGGATCTTATTAACCTTTAAGCTGGGCCAGGGCGCGGTAATCCGCTCCCAGCGTGGCCTGTAAAATCTCTTTCGGATAATCGTCGGTCACTACCGCTTCGCCCATGTGGCGCAGCAGCACCAGTCGCAGGCGACCGTCGATCACTTTCTTGTCGATTGCCATATGTTCGAGGAAATCCGCCTCGGTCATCTCTTCCGGCGGAATAACCGGCAAGCCGGCGCGCTGGAACAGATGGATGCCGCGATCACGCTCCTGGGCGCTGATCCAGCCCAGGCGTTGCGACATTTCCAGTGCCATTACTGTGCCAGCCGCCACGGCTTCCCCGTGCAACCACACACCATAGCCCATGTGCGTTTCGATCGCATGGCCGAAGGTGTGGCCCAGGTTCAGGGTGGCGCGCACACCGGACTCCCGTTCGTCGGCATTCACCACCAGCGCCTTGGCGGCGCATGAACGGGAAATCGCTTCGGTCAGTGCCACCTGGTCCAGGGCACGCAGGGCGTCCATGTGTTCTTCGAGCCAGGTCAGGAACGGCTCGTCACAAATCAGCCCGTACTTGATGACCTCTGCCAGACCGGCCGACAGCTCGCGCGGCGGCAAGGTGTTGAGGGTCGCGGTGTCAATCAGCACGGCTTGTGGTTGGTAGAACGCACCCACCATGTTCTTGCCCAGCGGGTGGTTGATGCCGGTCTTGCCGCCCACCGACGAATCGACCTGGGACAACAAGGTGGTCGGCACCTGGATAAAGTCCACGCCGCGCTGGTAGCAAGCTGCGGCAAAGCCGGCCATGTCGCCGATCACGCCGCCGCCCAGGGCGACCACCGTGGTACGTCGGTCATGCCGTGCAGTCAGCAGGCCGTCAAAGATCAGTTGCAGGGTTTCCCAGTTCTTGTGGGCCTCGCCATCGGGCAGGATCACCGAAATCACCGAGTAGGCCGCAAGGCTGCGGCTCAGACGCTCAAGATACAGCGGCGCGACCGTTTCATTGGAGATGATCGCCACTTGCCGACCGGCAATATGCGGTGCGAGCAACTCGGGCAGGTCCAACAAACCTTCGCCAATATGGATTGGGTAGCTGCGCTCGCCTAGATCGACCTTAAGTGTCTGCATGTGTCCCCGCGTGAAGAAATATGTACGATCGGCAACGCTCGGATTTTCGTCGCCTGATGGCTCTGCGCCATACTCCGGAGGAGGATGGCGCGCCGCCGAGAATAGCGCATTTCGGGCCTGGCTTTAACGGGGTGGCAACTGCTGCAAACGCTCAAGAATGTCGAGGACCACCATTCGAGGCGGCCGCTCATCGGTTTCGACCACCAGATCGGCGATTTCCCGATACAGCGGATCACGCAGCGTGAGCAGGTCCCGCAAGGTTTTTGCCGGGTCTGCGGTACGCAGCAATGGGCGGTTGCGATCGCGCGCGGTACGCCCCACCTGCTGCTCGACCGATGCATGCAAATAAACCACGCGACCACCGGCATGCAGCGCCCGGCGGTTTTCATCGCGCATCACTGCACCGCCGCCGGTGGCCAATACCACGCCATCGCAGCCGCACAGCTCGGCAATCATCGCCTGCTCGCGGTCGCGAAAGCCCAGTTCGCCTTCCTTATCGAAGATCCATGGGATATTGGCACCCGTGCGCAATTCAATTTCCTTGTCGGAATCTTTGAACGGCAGGCGCAGCTCTTTGGCCAGCAAACGGCCGATGGTGCTTTTTCCAGCCCCCATCGGTCCTACAAGAATCAAATTTCGCACAGAATCAACGACTCACAGCAATCGCCTGGTTATTCATAATACGCGGAGTCAGGAATACCAGCAGCTCGGATTTTTTCTCCGCCAGCACATCGCGCCGGAAAAGGCGGCCAAGATACGGCACATCGCCCAAAAATGGCACTTTATCTACCACTTTGCTTTGCGTATTGGAGAAAACCCCGCCAATGACGATGGTCTCGCCATCCTTGACCCGCACCTTGGCGTTGACCTCGTTTTTCTTGATCGGCGGTACGTCGTTGAGCTTGTTCAGGTAGTCCGGCTCGTCCTTGGTGACCTTGACCTCCATAATCACCCAGCCATCCGGGGTGATTTGCGGGGTCACCTCCAACGACAGCGAGGCCTCCTTGAACGACACTGAGGTGGCGCCACGCGAGCTGGACTCCTGGTAAGGAATCTCGGTGCCCTTGAGGATGCGCGCGGTCTCCTTGTCGGACGTGACCACCTTGGGCTGTGAGACGATTTCGCCGTTGCCGGTTTTTTCCATGGCCGTCAGTTCCAAGTCGAGCAACAGGTTGTCGGTAATAAAAGCGATGCCCAAGCCAGACGTACCGGCCAGCGAGCCCATATCGACAAACGGCGAGCTGGGCGGATTCTCCGGTGGCTCCGCACCCTCGGCCAACGGCTTGCTGATACCGCCCGCGCCCCAGTTGCCGCGATTGAGCCGCCCGCCCCAGCGCACGCCCAGGCTTTTGTCGTAATCGACATTAGCCTCGACAATCCGCGCCTCGATCATCACTTGGCGTACCGGTACATCCAGCTGCGCCACGATGCGCCGCAGCTCGTCAATTTGCTCGCGGGTCTGGTAGGCGATGATGTTATTGGTGCGATCATCCACCGCCACCGAGCCGCGCTCATCGGTAAAGCCGTCAACGCCTGTCACCGACTGGAACAACTTGGCCAGGTCCGCCGCCTTGGCGTAATTGACCTGCAACAGCTCGCGCCGCAAGGGCGCCAGCTCTTCCATCTGCTTGCGCGACTCCAGCGCCAGCAGCTCGCGGGCCGCCAATTCTTCGGCGGGTGCCACCAGCAAAACGCCGGCCTTCACGCGCTTATCCAAGCCTTTGATTTGCAGCACCAGATCCAGCGCCTGGTCCCAGGGCACATCCTTGAGCCGCAAAGTGATCGAGCCTTGCACTTCATCACTGGCCACCAGATTAAGCCCGGCCACATCCGCAATTTGCTGCAACACGGCACGCAATTCGATGTTCTGGAAGTTGAGGGTCAGCGTGTCGCCGTTGTAGGCGCCACTGGGAACCACGCTGCCAGGAGGCGGCAGCTGGATCAGATCGACGCGATTGGGCACAGCAAATGCCATCGGTGCCGTGAACGCTATCCATAGCGCCACACCGAAGGACGAGAAAGTCCTTTTCATTGTTTGATTCCGTTATGAGTTGACGTTTAAAACCAGGGTTCGCGAACGCGCAAGCCATGCGCCCTGTTCGTCCGGGAACAGTTCGACCAGTTCGATGTGGCCGGAATGAATGGCCGTGACCCGGCCATGGTTAGGCCCCAGGTAGTCGCCGACCGCCAGCCGGTGCACGCCAGAAGATGTGCGCAGCAGGGCGAATGTCTGCAGGCCATGGGGCAGCGCTTCGACCGACACTGCATCGATTGAAAGCGTGCCGACCATTTCGAACTGGTCGACAGCCAGGCCTTCCAGTGGGCCGCGCTTGCGCGCCAAGTCCGGCGCAAGAGCGGGTTGGCCCGGCATATGGTCGACCTGCGCCGCAGGCGGCTGGAACGGGTCACGCTGGGACGCTGCGTCGAAGACCAAGTGCGCCCTCTGCTCGACAGCCATTCCAGGCTTGCCGCGCGCGGACAGGCCACGGTAAGTCTTGGCCAGCAAATCAAGGCGCAATACCGCCCCTTCAGACCGAAGCACCACATCCTGCACAGTGACGATCCGCGGCAAATCACCCAGGGCAGTCACGAAGCTCGCCAGGTCGTGGTAGGCACCCAACACACCGACTTGTGCCGGCTCCTCGATGTAGTACGGCTGCGTCTGTTCATCCAGTACCGTGACACCTTCGACCACCAAACCGTTGGCCGCCGCCAGCCGCGCCATGTCTTCGAGCAAGCCCGGCATGTCCGATTCGCCGGGCAACTGCCGCAACAGCTCGGCAACCTGCGCCTGGGCTCCCTGGGCCTGATGGGCACGCACCTCAAGATCGGCGGCCAGGCTGGTCTTTTGCGTAAGTTGCTGTTGCAACATCAGCGTCTGCGCTTGCAACCCTTGCAACTGTTCACGTGCCGGAGCCAGCAGCCATCCATCGCCCACCACCCACACCAATCCCCCCAGCGCGCAGCCGAGCAG
This sequence comes from Pseudomonas sp. IPO3747, assembly GCF_013385245.1. Taxonomy (NCBI): domain Bacteria; kingdom Pseudomonadati; phylum Pseudomonadota; class Gammaproteobacteria; order Pseudomonadales; family Pseudomonadaceae; genus Pseudomonas; species Pseudomonas sp. IPO3747. The sequence continues at coordinate 328,625 of NZ_JACAQL010000009.1, read as the reverse complement.
AAGCTTGGCCGGTAGGGGCCATTTGGCAGCGTTGTGAGAAAGCGTGGAAAAGTCGAGCCTGGGCAGGCTCAAGGCTGGGCCTCGGTGGATTCCCCTTGGCGCACCATCAACTGGAATTCGTTGCCGCCGCCTTGGCCTTGCGCACGCACGTGCTGCAGCCGGGTTGCGTGGGCACCTTCAGAGGCCTCGAGGCGGCGCATCAGTTGAGCGATATCCTGGCTGGACTCGGCACTGCCACTGACACTCACCGTATTGCCCTTGGCAACCACCTCATGCAGGTGCACCCCATCGGGCACGGCACGGGCGAGTTGGTCCAATAGCTGGGCGCCGGCCGAGCGAGATTCGTGCAGGTCCTGTACGACCTTCATTCGCGCGGCCAATTGCTGGCTCTGCTCCTGCAAGTCATCGATGGTCTTGAGGCGCGAGTCCTGGATGGCGACGTCTTTGTTGAGGTGGCTGTTGCGTGTCACTTGCCGGTCGATCGCCTGATCGATGACCTGGTTCGCCAGCCACACCGCCGCGAGTGCCACACCGGCGAACCCCAGCAGAAATATCAGGAAGTATTTGCGCCGCCGTTCTGCCTGCGCCTGGCGCCAGGGCAAAAGATTGATTCGTGTCATCCAGCGAAACTCCTCAGGGCCAGCCCGCAAGCAATTCCCATCCCGTGGGCATCCACGGCCCATTGTGCGCCATCGACTCGATGGCCCGGCATGAAGCTGGCGAAATCCTGACGGCAAGCGCGCTCCAATGCAAACCCTTCGACGTCCACCACCCGCGCAACCAGCCCGGCCAGGGCCAAAACCGCTGCGCGGGCCTCGACCTGCTCCTTCAGGCACGCAGCCAGCACCACCTCGACCCGCGCCGAGTCCTGAGCTAAGGGGCCGCGCACCTGAAAATCGATGGCGACGTCATCCAGTGGGTAAGGGATGTACTGGTCGGCTTCCATCTGGATCATCCAGGCCATCTCTTCGTCACTGAGCCCCGCCTCCATGTCGATCACCCGCGTGATGACCGATGGCCCCGATACCGCCACCGCCGCCTGCCGGACGGACGAGTGCAACCGGGACAATGCCTGCTGCAGTGCCTGCCCCACCCCTTCAAGGTCCAACAACGTGCCATCGACGACCGCATTGGCGGGCAGCCCCTGCGCGACGTATGCCTTGACGCTGTAGGCGCCGGCGGTGTGGTCCAGTTCAATCAGCTTGATTCCGGTGTCATTGATGTCGACGCCCAGCAGGGTGTCGGCTTTGCGCCTGAAAAATCCCTTTCTCATAAAACTCCCTAAAACTTTGCCTGTCATACCGCCTGATTGCCGCTGGGAATCGTGCATTCGGTCGACTTGTTTGGCCGCCACGAATGACGCCCCAGGCCGAAAATGCTTTAATGCCCAGCGTTTTTTCCCGCTTTTTCCTGCTGCTCGGGTCGATCCATCGTTTGCCATGCATGCCCCGACGCGTAACTCATTCTTTTCTCTGGAAATCCAAAAGCCTTGATTCGTCTGCTGAAGTTTTTCGGGTACTCCATTGTCGCGATCGTCTGCGGGCTGCTGCTCGTACTCAGCGGGGCCTACCTCTACCTTAGTCCGGGTTTGCCCTCAGTAGAGGCACTCAGAAGTATCCAGTTGCAGATTCCTTTGCGGGTCTACAGCAGCGATGAAAAACTGATCGCGGAGTTCGGCGAAATGCGCCGCACACCGATCCGTTTCGCCGACATTCCACCCAATTTCATCAACGCCCTGCTCTCGGCTGAAGACGATAATTTCGCCAACCACTACGGCGTCGACCCAGGCAGCCTGGTGCGCGCAGCCACCCAGCTGGTAAAAAGCGGACACATTCAATCCGGCGGCAGCACAATCACCATGCAGGTGGCGAAGAACTTCTTCCTCACCAGCGAGCGCAGTTTTTCGCGCAAGGCCACCGAAATCCTGTTGGCGCTGCAGATCGAACGTCAGCTGACCAAGGACGAAATCCTTGAGCTGTACGTCAACAAGATCTACCTGGGCAATCGCGCCTACGGGATCGAAGCCGCTTCGCAGGTGTACTACGGCAAGTCGATTCGTGATGCCAGCCTGGCGCAGATGGCAATGATCGCCGGCCTGCCGAAGGCGCCGTCGCGCTTCAACCCGCTGGCCAACCCGGCGCGCAGCAAGGAGCGTCGCGACTGGATCCTGGGGCGCATGTATAAGCTGGGCAAAATCGACCAGGCCGCCTACGAGAGCGCCGTGGCCGAGCCGCTGAACGCCAGCTACCACGTGCCGACTCCGGAAGTGAATGCGCCGTATATCGCTGAAATGGCACGTGCCGAGATGGTCGGCCGTTATGGCAGCGAGGCCTACACCGAAGGCTTCCGCGTGACCACGACCATTCCAAGCAACCTGCAGGAAATCGCCAATAACTCAGTACGCGACGGTTTGGTGACCTACGACCAGCGCCATGGCTACCGTGGCCCCGAATCGCGCCTGCCGGGCAAGACCCTGAGCGCCTGGACCACCGAGCTGGGCAAGCAGCGCCCGATCAGCGGCCTGGAGCCAGCCATCGTCACCCAGGTGAAGAAGGATGGCGTGCAAGTGCTCACCCGCAGCGGCGAAGGCCATGTGTCGTGGGACAGCATGAAATGGGCACGCCCGTTCCTGAACACCAACAGCATGGGTCCGATGCCCAAGCAGCCGTCGGACGTGGCGCAGGTCGGTGACTTGATCCGCGTGCAACGCCAGAAAGACGACAGCCTTAAATTCAGCCAAGTGCCTGTGGCCCAAGGCGCACTGGTGTCCCTGGACCCGCAGAACGGTGCAATCCGTGCGCTGGTCGGCGGCTTTGCCTTCGAGCAGAGCAACTACAACCGCGCCACCCAGGCCAAGCGCCAGCCGGGCTCGAGCTTCAAGCCGTTCGTCTACAGCGCCGCGCTGGATAACGGCTACACCGCCGCCAGCCTGGTCAACGACGCACCGATCGTGTTTGTCGACGAGTACCTGGACAAGGTCTGGCGCCCGAAGAACGACACCAATACCTTCCTCGGCCCGATCCGTATTCGCGAGGCGCTGTACAAGTCACGCAACCTGGTCTCGATCCGCCTGCTGCAGGCGATGGGCGTGGGCAAGACCATCGACTACATGACGCGTTTCGGTTTCGCCAAGTCGGACCTGCCACCGAACCTGTCCCTGGCGCTGGGCACCGCGACCCTCACGCCGATGGAAATTGCTACCGGCTGGAGCACCTTTGCCAACGGCGGCTACAAGATCACGCCGTACCTGATCGACAAGATCGAAAGCCGCAATGGCGACACGCTGTTCACCGCCAACCCGCCACGCGTGCCGGGCGACGTGGTAAACGGTGTGGCTGCACCCGATGGCATTGCAGCACCGAACAACGGCGGCATCACCATTGAGCCGACGCCAGGCGCAGCACCGACCGCCAATGCCGCCGTGCCCGCCGAGCCACAGGCACCAGCAGTGGCCGAGCGTGTGGTGGATGGTCGTACCACCTACATCCTCAACAGCATTCTGGAAGACGTGATCAAGAAAGGCACCGGCCGCCGCGCCCTGGCCTTGGGTCGCGCGGATATCGCCGGCAAGACCGGTACAACCAACGAGTCCAAGGATGCCTGGTTCTCCGGCTACAACGCCGACTACGTGACCACTGTGTGGACCGGCTACGACCAACCGGAAAGCCTGGGCCGCCGTGAGTTTGGTGGCACCGTCGCACTGCCGATCTGGATGAGCTACATGGGCGCGGCCTTGAAGGACAAGCCGCTGCATACCCAGGCTGAGCCGGAAGGTATTCTCAGCCTGCGGATCGACCCGGTCAGCGGCCGTGCGGCATCACCCAGCACGCCGAATGCGTACTTCGAGCTGTTCAAGAGCGAAGATACGCCGCCGTCGGTCAACGAGCTGGGCAACGGCGTTGCACCGGGCAGCCCACTGCCGGCGGATGAGGCGGCGCCGATCGATCTCTTCTAATGTGACACAGCTCCACTGTGGGAGCTGGCTTGCCTGCGATGGCGGTGTATCAGCCACTGATTCACCCCCTGATACACCGCCATCGCGGGCAAGCCCGGCTCCCACAGGGTTTACCTGGCGCCTGAAGACCGTATTCATCAGCCACAAAAAAAGCCCCGACTCGCAAGAGCCGGGGCTTTTTGTTGGTGCGCTACAACGGCTTAGCCGTTGAACACATCATCCACGCTTTACACCGGGCAGCCCGCTGCCGGCGGATTAGGCGGCGCCGATCGATTTGTTCTGATGAGATCAATGGCCGACCCAGCTCCACTGTGGGAGCTGGCTTGCCTGCGATGGCCATAGGCATCTACACAACTTTTGAAGGCCGCCACTTTCTCCTGTGGCGAGCAGGCTTGTCCTGCGTTGGGCCGCGAAGCGGCCCCAAACCCTGACACTGAGTACTTTCAGGAAAATTGCAGTGCCTTTACTGGGGCCGCTTCGCAGCCCAACGCCGGCGGTGCGACGATTCGACAAGCCTGCTCGCCACAACAGCCCACCTGCCACAGACTGCGTGCTAACCGGCTGTGTAACCTATGCTGCGATGGCGGTGTATCAGCCACTGATTCATCCCCTGATACACCGCCATCGCGGGCAAGCCCGGCTCCCACAGGGTTTACCTGGCGCCTGAAGACCGTATTCATCAGCCACAAAAAAAGCCCCGACTCGCAAGAGCCGGGGCTTTTTGTTGGTGCGCTACAACGGCTTAGCCGTTGAACACATCATCCACGCTTTTCAGCGGGTAGTGCTTCGGATACGGCAGGGTAGCCACACCAGTCTCGATCGCGGCTTTGGCCACGGCATCCGAGATCAGGGTGATCAGGCGCTTATCCATTGGTTTCGGGATGATGTACTCACGACCGAATGCCAGTGGGGCACCACCGTAGGCATCGCACACGTCCTGAGGGACCGGCAGCTTGGCCAGTTCACGCAGGGCGTTGGCGGCAGCCACTTTCATCTCTTCGTTGATGCGCTTGGCGCGAACGTCCAGGGCACCACGGAAGATGAACGGGAAGCCCAACACGTTGTTGACCTGGTTCGGGTAGTCCGAACGGCCGGTGGCCATGATCACGTCGTTGCGAGTGGCGTGGGCCAGCTCAGGCGAGATCTCCGGATCCGGGTTGGAGCAGGCGAACACGATCGGGTTGGCCGCCATGGACTTCAGGCCTTCGGCGCTCAGCAGGTTCGGGCCGGACAGGCCAACGAACACGTCGGCACCGTCGAGGGCGTCAGCCAGGGTGCGCTTGTCGGTAGCGTGGGCAAACATCGCCTTGTACTGGTTCAGGTCGGTACGCTCGGACTGAACAACGCCCTTGCTGTCGACCATGAAGATGTTTTCCAGCTTGGCGCCCATGCTCACCAGCAACTTCATGCAGGAGATGGCCGCAGCACCAGCGCCCAGGCAGACGATCTGGGCGTCAGCCAGGGTTTTGCCAGCGATTTCCAGGGCGTTGATCATGCCGGCCGCAGTAACGATCGCGGTGCCGTGCTGGTCATCGTGGAATACCGGAATGTCGCACTGTTCGATCAGGGCCTTTTCGATCTCGAAGCACTCAGGTGCCTTGATGTCTTCCAGGTTGATGCCACCGAAGGTGATGGAAATGCGCTTTACGGTGTCGATGAAAGCTTGTGGGCTTTCGGAGTCGACTTCGATGTCGAAAACGTCAATGCCGGCAAAGCGCTTGAACAGCACGCCCTTACCTTCCATGACTGGCTTGGAAGCCAATGGGCCGAGGTTGCCCAGGCCGAGAATCGCGGTGCCATCGGAAATCACTGCAACCAGGTTGCCTTTGCCGGTGTACTTGTACGCCAGTTCAGGGTCGCGGGCGATTTCACGTACGGGCTCGGCAACGCCAGGGCTGTAGGCCAGCGACAAGTCGCGGGCAGTGGCAGTGGCTTTGGTGAGCTCTACACTCAGCTTTCCTGGACGAGGATGGGCGTGATATTCGAGAGCGGCAGTTTTCAAATCAGACATATCGGCATTCCGCTTTTACTGTTGGTCGACGGACCGCCGAGGATACGCGTGTGAGAAAGTCCCCACAAGACTGGTCAGTCACTGCCGTCAAGGGCCGCGCACTACGACTTTCGGCCAAGAGCCACGGGATACAAGGGCTTAACTGTTCACAATTACGATAAAAAATGTCTACAATTATTTTATTAAAATCGCTTTGAGTGCAGCACGGTCAAATCGCAGGCACAAAAAAGGCGCCCACAAGGGGCGCCTTTTTCAACAGCTTGCAAAAACCCTGGGGGCTTTTGAGCCTTACTCTGCAGCAGCAGGCTTCTTGCCGAAAGCACCAAAGCGATCTGCGAAGCGCTGTACACGGCCGCCGGTGTCCAGAGTTTTCTGCTTACCGGTGTAGAACGGGTGGCACTCGTTGCATACGTCAGTACCCAGTGGCTTGCACAGGTTCGAACGCGTTTCGAACTTGTTGCCGCAGCTGCAGGTTACTTCGATAGTTTCGTACGCTGGATGGATATCGGCTTTCATGGTGACTTCCTCGGGCTAGCGTGCCGCCACTCGACACTATTGTCGAATACCGCACGTAATTAGGCCGCGGATTCTACCAGACCTTTTTAAACGCGCAAGCGGCGCCTCCCGTGCTTTGCCTACATAAAAGCCCCTTTCATCAGAAAAACCCAACACACCACCGCCCATCTGCAAGGCCGTACTTTTTTGTGGCGAGCAGGCTTGCCCTGCGCTGGGCAAGCCTGCTGCTCGCCACAACAAGCCCGGCGCCCACAGAAGTGCCGCAAGACAGGACACCCCCACCGCAGGTCTGCTAGGCTCCCGCCCCTGCGCCACTGCCTGCCTTTATATGAGACTCCCCGCGTGCCCGACGCCATTTTGCGCCTAGCCCTGCCATCGCCCCTGCGCCGCCTGTTCGACTACCGAGCCCCGGCCGGCGTGTTGCGGGCGCAGTTGCAGCCGGGCATGCGCGTGCGCGTGCCGTTTGGCCGTCGCGAGATGATCGGCATCCTGATCGAAGTGGCCGACCACAGCGAAGTCCCCGCCGAAAAGCTCAAGCCAGCCCTGGCCATCCTCGACGCTACACCGCCGCTGCCGCCCGCGCTGTTCAAGTTATGCCTGTGGACCGCACAGTATTACCAGCATAGCCTCGGCGATACCCTGAGCTGGGCACTGCCGGTGCTGCTGCGCCAGGGCGAACTGGCTGAAGCACGCCAGGAGCGTTTCTGGTCGATGGTGCCCGGCGCGCGCCTGGATGACCCACGCATCGCCCGCGCGCCACGCCAACGCGAAGCCCTCGCGACCCTGGCCCAACACCCCCATGGCGTAGCCCACCAGTTGTTAAGCAAGCTGATGCTGAGCAAAGACAGCCTCGACTTGCTGCTGGCAAAGGGCTTGGTGCAGGTGGAAATCCGCAAGCACGCGCCGGACCCGCGCCATGACCACTGGCTGGCTCAACCGGAGTTGCCGCTGAACCCCGAGCAACGCGCCGCCTATGAAGCCATTCGCGCCGGTTTCGACAGCTTCCATGCCTTCCTGCTCGCCGGCGTCACCGGCAGCGGCAAGACCGAAGTGTATTTGCAACTGATCCGCGAAACCCTGCAAGCCGGCAAGCAGGCACTGGTGTTGATCCCGGAGATCAACCTCGGCCCGCAAACCCTGGCGCGTTTCGAGCAACGTTTTAACGCGCGCATCGCGCTGGTGCATTCGGCGGTCAACGACCGCGAGCGCCTGGAAGCCTGGCTGGCGGCGCGGGACGGCGAGGCCGACATTATTATCGGCACCCGCTCGGCACTGTTCACGCCGATGAAAAACCCCGGGCTGATCATCATCGACGAGGAGCACGACGGCTCCTATAAACAGCAGGAAGGCCTGCGCTACCACGCCCGCGACCTGGCGCTGGTACGCGCGCGCCAGGAAGACATCCCGATTGTGCTCGGCTCGGCTACACCGTCCCTGGAAAGCCTGCACAACGCCTACACCGGCCGTTATGGCCTGCTGCGCCTCAACGAGCGCGCAGGCGGCGCCAAGCAACCACGCTTCCTGCGCCTGGATGTAAAAAGCCGCCCCCTGGACAGCGGCATTTCCGGGCCGATGCAGCAAGCCATCGGCCAAACCCTCGCCGCCGGCCAGCAAGTCCTGGTGTTTCTTAACCGTAGGGGCTTTGCGCCGACGCTGCTGTGCCACGACTGCGGCTGGATGTCCGAGTGCGAACGCTGCGATGCGCGCATGACCGTACACCAGCGCCACGGCGAGCTGCGCTGCCACCACTGCGGCCATGTGGAGCGCGTGCCGCGCCACTGCCCACAATGCGGCAAAGTGGATTTGCGCCCCGTGGGTGCGGGCACCGAGCGTGCCGAGGAGCGCCTGGGCATTCTGTTTCCGGATTACCCGGTGCTGCGCGTCGACCGCGACAGCACCTCGCGCAAAGACGCGATGAACCAGCTGTTCGCGACCATTCAGAAAGGCCAGCCGTGCATCCTGATCGGCACGCAGATGCTCGCCAAAGGGCACCACTTCCCACGGGTAACGCTGGTGTCGATCCTGGACGCCGACGGTGGTTTGTTCTCCGGCGACTTCCGCGCCAGCGAACGCATGGCGCAACTGATCGTGCAGGTGGCAGGCCGTGCCGGGCGCGCCGAAGAGCCGGGCAAGGTGATTATCCAGACGCATCTGGCTGACCACCCCTTGCTGATTCAACTGACAGAACAGGGCTACTTCGCTTTCGCCGAACAGGCCCTGAGCGAACGCCGCTCCGCCGGCCTGCCGCCGTTTGCACACCTGGCACTGTTGCGCGCCGAAGCGCACAAACCAGGGCAGGCCGAAAGCTTTCTCGACGAGGCATGCAGCGCCGCCGAGCGTTTGCTCGGTGAGTTGAGTCTGGCCGGCATCGAATTGCTCGGCCCAGTCCCCGCGCCGATGGAGCGGCGCGCCGGGCGGTATCGCGCTCAGCTACTCTTGCAGGCAACGTCCCGTGCACCGCTGCATCGACTATTAAATAGCTGGATGCTTGCCCTGGAGCAAATGCCCAGCGGCCGCCAAGTGCGATGGTCGTTGGATGTGGATCCGGTAGACCTGTATTGATTGCGAAATCGCTATCGCAGGCAAGCCAGCTCCCACATTTTGAAATATGAACCCCCTTAAATGTGGGAGCGGGCTTGCCCGCGATGAGGTCCGCAGGTCCATCAACCTGTCTGAACGGTTGGCAAGCCCGCCCTCGCCACGGATAATGCCGAGTTTTTCCACCTGCGCATCGCGCACCGCCGCTTGCGGTCGAAAGAGAACACCATGAAAGACACCATTCGCCAGCTGATCCAACAAGCCCTCACCCAACTCGTCAACGAAGGTGTGTTGCCTGAAGGCCTGTCGCCGGCGATCCAGGTGGAAAACACTCGCGACAAGACCCATGGCGACTTTGCCAGCAACATTGCGATGATGCTGTCCAAGCCTGCCGGCATGAAACCGCGTGACCTGGCGGAGAAAATCATCGCCGCGCTGCCAACCGACGAGAGTGTGACCAAGGCCGAAATCGCCGGCCCAGGCTTTATCAACTTCTTCCAGAACACCCAGGCCCTGGCTTCGCGCCTGGACGCGGCCCTGGCCGACGCCAACATTGGCGTGCGCAAGGCCGGCCCCGTGGAGCGTGTGGTGATTGACCTGTCGGCACCCAACCTGGCCAAAGAGATGCACGTGGGCCACCTGCGCTCGACCATCATTGGTGACGGCGTGGCGCGGGTGCTGGAGTTCCTGGGTGACGACGTGATCCGTCAGAACCACGTGGGCGACTGGGGCACCCAGTTCGGCATGCTGATGGCCTACCTGCAGGAAAACCCGATCACCAGCAACGAGCTGGCCGACCTGGAAAACTTCTACCGCGCCGCCAAAAAGCGCTTCGACGATTCCGAAGAGTTCGCCGACCGCGCCCGTGGCCTGGTGGTCAAGCTGCAAGCCGGCGATGAAGATTGCCTGGCGCTGTGGGGCCGTTTCCGTGAGATTTCGCTGTCGCACTGCCAGGAAATCTACGAGCTGCTCAACGTGAAGCTGACCATGGCCGACGTGATGGGCGAAAGCGCCTACAACGACGACCTGATCAACGTGGTCAACGACCTCAAGGCTGCCAGCCTGTTGGTTGAGAGCAACGGCGCGCAGTGCGTGTTCCTCGAAGAATTCAAGACCGCCGACGGCGAGCCGCTGCCGGTGATCATCGTCAAGGCCGACGGCGGCTACCTGTACGCCACCACTGACCTGGCAGCCGTGCGCTACCGCAGCGGCGTGCTCAAGGCCGACCGCGCGCTGTATTTTGTCGACCAGCGCCAGGCCCTGCACTTCCAGCAAGTGTTCGAAGTGGCGCGCCGCGCAGGCTTCGTCACCCACCCGATGCACATGGAACACATGGGTTTTGGCACCATGAACGGCGCCGATGGCCGCCCGTTCAAGACCCGCGACGGCGGCACCGTGAAGCTGATCGACCTGCTCAACGAAGCCCAGGACCGTGCCTACAACCTGGTGAAGGAAAAGAACCCGGAGTTGGCCGAAGCCGACCTGCGCAATATCGCCCGCGTGGTAGGTATTGGTGCGGTGAAGTACGCCGACCTGTCCAAGCACCGCACCAGCGACTACAGCTTCAACTTCGAACTGATGCTCAACTTCGAAGGCAACACCGCGCCGTACCTGCTGTACGCTTACACCCGTGTGGCCGGCGTGTTCCGCAAGCTGGGCAAGGATTTCAGCGAGGTTGAAGGCCAAATCGTGCTGGATGCCCCGCATGAACAGGACCTGGCGGCCAAGCTGGCGCAGTTCGGCGAAGTGCTCAACAGCGTCGGTGAAAAAGGCACGCCGCATATCCTCTGCACGTATTTGTACGAAGTCGCCGGTCTGTTCTCCAGCTTCTATGAGAACTGCCCGATCCTTACGGCAGACGACGAAGCGCAAAAGCAAAGTCGCCTGCGCCTCGCCGCACTGGCTGGACGGACCCTCAAGCAAGGCCTGGAACTGTTAGGCCTGGAAACCCTGGAGCGTATGTAAGTTGGCTGCCAAGAAAAAACCTGCACCCAAGCGCGGCGCCAGCCGCTATCAGGCACCGGCGAAGAAGCCAATCCCGGGCTGGCTGTGGATGGCTATCGGCCTGGCGGTCGGCGCGTTTGTGGTGATCCTGATGAAGCTGGAGCCCGGCAAGGGTGATGACGTCAAACGGGTCAAGCAAGAACAGCAGAAGGCCACAAAAATCGCCGAGGCCAACAAGACTGCGCCGAGCCCGACCGCGCCGGTAAAGCCCAAGTACGACTTCTACACGCTGCTGCCGGAGTCGGAAGTGATCGTGCCGCCTGACGCCGTGCCGGAGAAAACCCTGCCGACGCCACAAGTGCCGACCACGCCGGTGACACCAGCGGAAGCCGCGAAAATCGACACCGCACGCGCTCAAGCCGCGTTGGCCGGGATCACTCCGCCGCCACCGCCACCGGTGGCGACCACCAAGGCGGCGCCGGTGACCAAGTTCTTCCTGCAAGCGGGCTCGTTCCCGAAACAGGCGGATGCGGATCGTGTGCGTGCGCAGATCATCCTGTTGGGCCAGTCGGTAACAGTTGAGTCCGGCACCGTGAAGGATGCGACCTGGTATCGCGTATTGGTCGGGCCGTTCAGCAACCGTGAACAGCTGACCGTGGCGCAGAAGCAACTGGCGGGTGCAGGCTTTAGCAATCTGTTGTTACAACAACGCCAGAGCCGTTGATTCCGGCTCAACGCCGATCAAAATGTGGGAGCTGGCTTGCCTGCGATAGCGATGTAGCAGTCCATATTTTCAGTGACTGACACACCGCTATCGCAGGCAAGCCAGCTCCCACAGTTGGTTTTGCGGTGCTCTCTGGAAGGTGTCAGACCAGCAAACACCACTCGTCCGCACACACGTCCTACGGTTGAAATCCCCCCCGCCACCCCCATATGAGATTCCATCAGGGCATTTTCGCCCCGCTGCGTGGAGACTCTCCCCTTGACCACCATCGTTTCAGTACGTCGCCACGGCAAAGTCGTCATGGGCGGCGACGGCCAGGTTTCCCTGGGCAACACCGTGATGAAAGGCAACGCCAAGAAAGTGCGTCGCCTGTACCACGGCCAGGTTCTCGCCGGTTTCGCTGGCGCCACTGCCGACGCTTTCACCCTCTTCGAACGCTTCGAAGGCCAGCTGGAAAAACACCAGGGCCACCTGGTTCGCGCCGCTGTCGAACTCGCCAAAGAATGGCGCACCGACCGTTCCCTCAGCCGCCTGGAAGCCATGTTGGCGGTCGCCAACAAAGACGCATCCTTGATCATCACCGGTAACGGCGATGTGGTTGAACCCGAGCACGGCCTGATCGCCATGGGTTCCGGCGGCGGCTACGCCCAGGCGGCAGCCAGCGCCCTGTTGAAGAAAACCGACCTGTCGGCCCGCGAAATCGTCGAGACCGCCCTGGGTATCGCCGGCGATATCTGCGTGTTCACCAACCACAACTTCACCATTGAGGAGCAGGACCTCGCCGAGTAAGCCGTAGGCTTATTCCGCTTGAGGCCGCCAAACACTATGTCCATGACTCCCCGCGAAATCGTCCATGAACTTAATCGCCATATCATCGGCCAGGACGATGCCAAGCGCGCCGTTGCCATTGCGCTGCGTAACCGCTGGCGCCGGATGCAACTGCCTGAAGAACTGCGCGTTGAAGTAACGCCCAAGAACATCCTGATGATCGGGCCGACAGGCGTGGGTAAAACCGAAATCGCCCGGCGCCTGGCCAAACTGGCCAATGCTCCGTTCATCAAGGTCGAGGCCACCAAGTTCACCGAAGTGGGCTATGTAGGTCGTGACGTCGAGTCGATCATTCGTGACCTGGCCGACGCCGCCCTGAAAATGCTCCGCGAACAGGAAGTGACCAAGGTCAGCCACCGCGCCGAAGACGCCGCCGAAGAACGCATTCTCGATGCCCTGCTGCCACCGGCACGCATGGGCTTCAACGAAGACGCCGCGCCAAGCTCGGATTCCAACACCCGCCAGCTGTTCCGCAAGCGCCTGCGTGAAGGCCAGCTGGACGACAAGGAAATCGAGATCGAAGTGGCCGAAGTGTCCGGCGTCGACATCTCCGCACCGCCTGGCATGGAAGAAATGACCAGCCAGTTGCAGAACCTGTTCGCCAACATGGGCAAGGGCAAGAAGAAAAGCCGCAAGCTCAAGGTGAAGGACGCGCTGAAGCTGGTGCGCGACGAAGAAGCCGGGCGCCTGGTGAATGAGGAAGAGCTCAAGGCCAAAGCCCTGGAAGCGGTGGAGCAGCACGGTATCGTGTTTATCGACGAGATCGACAAGGTGGCCAAGCGCGGCAACTCCGGCGGCGTCGATGTGTCCCGCGAAGGCGTACAGCGCGACCTGTTGCCGCTGATCGAAGGCTGCACGGTGAACACCAAGCTGGGCATGGTCAAGACCGACCACATCCTGTTTATCGCCTCGGGCGCGTTCCACCTGAGCAAGCCCAGCGACCTGGTGCCGGAGCTGCAAGGCCGTCTGCCGATTCGCGTGGAACTCAAGGCGCTGACCCCCGGCGACTTCGAACGCATCCTCAGCGAGCCGCATGCTTCGCTCACCGAGCAATACCGCGAACTGCTGAAAACCGAAGGTTTGGCCATCGAATTCCAGCCGGACGGCATCAAGCGCCTGGCGGAGATTGCCTGGCAGGTCAACGAGAAGACCGAAAACATCGGTGCCCGTCGCCTGCACACCCTGCTTGAGCGTCTGCTGGAGGAAGTGTCCTTCAGTGCTGGCGACATGGCCGGTTCGCAGAATGGCGAAGCGATCAAGATTGACGCTGAGTACGTCAATAGCCACCTGGGCGAATTGGCGCAGAACGAAGATCTGTCTCGTTATATCCTGTAAGCCTCACAGAAAACGGCTTGTGTCGGAGCCGGACTTGTGTGGGAGCTGGCTTGCCTGCGATAGCATCACCTCAGTGTTTCTGAAACACCGAGGTGTCTGCATCGCGGGCAAGCCCGGCTCCCACACAAGCCAGCTCCTACAGTTTTAAGCCGGTTCTCAGGACTATCTCTGGGCGGTTCTCCAATGACCAAATTCCCCACCGCTGTAAACCTGCACAAAACCTCCAACACCCTCGGCCTTACCTATGGGCCGAGCGAGGTCTACCAGCTCCCCGCTGAGCTGCTACGCACCCACTCGCCTTCCGCCGAGGTCCAGGGCCACGGCAAACCCATCCTGCAGTTCGGCAAGCTCAACGTGCGGCTGATCAAGATAGAACCAGCCGGCCAATACGCACTGAAATTGACCTTCGACGACGGCCATGACAGCGGACTGTTCACCTGGGACTACCTCTACCAGTTGGCCGTACGCCAGGATGCGTTGTGGGCCGATTATCTGGCTGAGCTTAAAGCCGCCGGCAAAACCCGCGACCCGAGCGAATCGGTCGTGCGGCTGATGCTCTAACTCAGGCGTCTCGCTCTTTAGAGGGCATTTTCTAATTTCATCTGCTTGAATGCCCTGTCGCGTGGTCAACGATTGGCCCGCTTGCGAAAAAAATTAAACTCGGGTAACCAATGGAACTGGCAAGTTCCCTGCATTTGACGATGCGGTATCAACGGTCACCCGAGTCGCAGTACCAGGCTGGTGTCGTGTATCGAAATTGGGTGCGCAGCAATCGCCGGTACTCGTCTTTCGGACAATGGAGCGTCGTAGATGAGTAACAAGAATAACGATGACTTGAAACGCCAGGCCTCGGAAAACACCCTGGGGCTGAACCCGATCATCGCGTTACGCAAAAAGGATTTATTGGCCTCAGCGAAGATGGTACTGACCCAAGCCATCAAGCAACCGTTGCACAGCGTCAAACACGTCGCGCATTTTGGCGTGGAATTGAAGAACGTGATGTTCGGCAAATCCGCACTGGCCCCCGAAGGCGATGACCGTCGCTTCAACGACCCGGCGTGGAGCCAGAACCCGCTCTATAAGCGTTACCTGCAAACTTACCTGGCGTGGCGCAAGGAACTGCACGACTGGATCGGCGACAGTAACCTGTCGGAACAGGACATCAGCCGCGGCCACTTCGTGATCAACCTGATGACCGAAGCCATGGCCCCCACCAACAGCGCGGCCAACCCGGCGGCGGTCAAGCGCTTCTTTGAAACCGGCGGCAAAAGCCTGCTTGATGGCCTGTCCCACTTGGCCAAAGACATGGTGCACAACGGCGGCATGCCCAGCCAGGTCAACATGGGCGCCTTCGAAGTCGGCAAGACCCTGGGCACCACTGAAGGCGCCGTGGTGTTTCGCAATGACGTGCTGGAGCTGATCCAGTACAAGCCCATCACCGAGCAGGTGCACGAGCGCCCACTGCTGGTGGTGCCGCCGCAGATCAACAAATTCTATGTATTCGACCTGAGCCCGGAGAAGAGCCTGGCGCGTTTCTGCCTGCGCAATGGCCAGCAGACGTTTATCGTCAGCTGGCGCAACCCGACCAAGGCGCAGCGCGAGTGGGGCCTGTCGACCTATATCGAGGCGCTCAAGGAAGCGGTCGATGTGGTCACGGCGATTACCGGCAGCAAAGACGTGAACATGCTCGGCGCCTGCTCGGGCGGCATCACCTGCACCGCCCTGCTGGGCCACTACGCGGCGCTGGGCGAGAAGAAGGTCAACGCCCTGACCTTGCTGGTGAGTGTGCTGGACACCACCCTGGACACCCAGGTGGCGCTGTTTGTCGACGAACAGACCCTGGAAGCCGCCAAGCGCCATTCTTACCAGGCCGGTGTGCTGGAGGGCCGCGACATGGCCAAGGTCTTCGCCTGGATGCGCCCCAACGACCTGATCTGGAACTACTGGGTCAATAACTACCTGCTCGGCAACGAGCCGCCGGTGTTCGACATCCTGTTCTGGAACAACGACACCACACGTTTGCCGGCCGCCTTCCATGGCGATTTGATTGAGCTGTTCAAGAACAACCCGCTGGTGCGCGCCAATGCCCTGGAAGTGTGCGGCACGCCGATCGACCTCAAGCAGGTGACCGCCGATATCTATTCCCTGGCCGGCACCAACGACCACATCACGCCGTGGCAGTCGTGCTACAAATCGGCGCAGCTGTTTGGTGGCAAAGTGGAGTTTGTGTTGTCCAGCAGCGGGCATATCCAGAGCATCCTCAACCCGCCAGGCAACCCCAAGGCGCGTTACCAGACCAGCGATGGTTTGGCGGGCAAGCCGCTGGAGTGGCAGGAGAATGCCACCAAGCACACTGACTCATGGTGGCTGCATTGGCAGGCGTGGCAGGCCGAGCGGGCGGGCAAACTGAAGAAAGCACCTACAAGCCTGGGTAACAAAGCCTATGCCGCAGCTGAGGCGGCACCGGGTACTTATGTGCACGAACGATAAGCAGATTTTGCGGTAGAAATGCGATCAATGTGGGAGCTGGCTTGCCTGCGATAGCGGTGGGCCAGCTAGATGATGAGCTAACTGAAAGATTGCTATCGCAGGCAAGCCAGCTCCCACAGGAACCGAGTTTTTCCAGACAAATAGCGCCACTTCACAGGGCTTGAGCATGCCGCAACCGTTCATCTTCCGTACCATCGACCTGGATGGCCAGACCATCCGTACGGCGGTACGCCCGGGCAAGCCTCACTTGACGCCGTTGCTGATCTTCAACGGCATCGGCGCCAACCTTGAGCTGGTGTTTCCGTTCGTCCAGGCGCTGGACCCGGACCTGGAAGTGATCGCCTTCGATGTGCCAGGTGTGGGGGGGTCTTCCACACCCAGCGTGCCCTATCGCTTTCCCGGTCTGGCCAAGCTCACCGCACGCATGCTCGATTACCTGGACTATGGCCAGGTGAATGCGGTGGGTGTGTCCTGGGGCGGCGCGTTGGCGCAGCAGTTTGCCTATGACTACCCCGAGCGCTGCAAAAAACTGATCCTGGCGGCGACGGCAGCCGGGGCCTTTATGGTGCCGGGCAAACCCAAGGTGCTATGGCTGATGGCAAGCCCCAGGCGCTATATCCAACCGTCCCACGTGGTGCGAATTGCACCGATGATTTATGGCGGCTCGTTCCGCCGCGACTCCAAACTGGCCGCCGAACACGCCAGCAAGGTGCGCTCGGCGGGCAAGCTCGGTTACTACTGGCAGCTGTTTGCGGGCCTTGGCTGGACCAGCATTCACTGGCTGCACAAGATCCGCCAGCCGACGCTGGTGCTGGCCGGCGACGACGACCCGCTGATCCCGCTGATCAATATGCGCATGCTCGCCTGGCGCATTCCCAACGCACAGTTGCACATCATCGATGATGGCCACTTGTTCCTGATCACCCGCGCCGAAGCCGTGGCGCCGATCATCATGAAGTTTCTTGAAGAGGAGCGCCTGCGTGCGGTGATTCACCCTCGACCAGCGGTGTAAGGACTACGCCGCCGCGCAACTTGCCAGGAACCGACTATGGTTCTGAATTGGCGTGCCTGTTGATGGCTTGACGAAGGAGTGTTGGCTCATGCGAGAAAGACCCGTGACGAACCCGGCGCCCACCCCAGCCGCGTTCATCAACGCGCAAAATGCGATCAGTGGCCTGCGGGGCCGCGATTTGCTGGCGACCCTGCGCAGTGTCGCCAACCATGGCTTGCGCAACCCGCTGTACACCGCTCGGCACGCCCTGGCCTTGGGCGGCCAACTCGGTCGCGTGCTGCTGGGTGAAACCGTACAGGCCCCCAACCCCGCTGACAGCCGCTTCGCCGACCCCACCTGGACGCTTAATCCGCTGTACCGGCGCAGCCTGCAAGCCTATTTGAGCTGGCAGAAACAAACGCGTCACTGGATCGACGACAGCTCGATGAGCGCCGATGACCGCGCCCGCGCGCACTTTGCCTTCTCGCTGATCAACGATGCCGTCTCGCCCTCCAACACCTTGCTCAACCCGCTGGCCATCAAGGAGCTGCTCAACTCCGGCGGCAACAGTGTGGTGCGCGGCGTGAGTAATTTGTTTAACGATTTGTTGCACAACAACGGCCTGCCCAGCCAGGTCAGCAAACACGCTTTTGAAGTGGGCAAAACGGTGGCAACGACCGCGGGCTCCGTGGTGTTTCGCAACGAGCTGCTGGAACTGATCCAGTACAAGCCCATGAGCGAAAAGCAGTACGCCAAGCCGTTGCTGATCGTGCCGCCGCAAATCAACAAGTACTACATCTTCGATCTCAGCCCCGCCAACAGCTTTGTGCAGTACGCCCTGAAAAACGGCCTGCAGACGTTTATGGTCAGCTGGCGCAACCCGGATGTGCGTCACCGCGAGTGGGGCCTGTCCACCTATGTGGCGGCGCTGGAGGAAGCGCTGAACGTGTGCCGGGCAATCACCGGTGCCCGTGAGGTCAACCTGATGGGCGCCTGCGCCGGTGGCTTGACCATCGCCGCGCTGCAAGGCCACCTGCAAGCCAAGCGCCAGCTGCGGCGCATCTCCAGCGCCAGTTACCTGGTGAGCCTGCTGGACAGCCAGATCGACAGCCCCGCCACCTTGTTTGCCGATGAACAGACCCTGGAGGCCGCCAAGCGCCGCTCCTACCAGCAAGGCGTGCTGGAGGGTCGCGACATGGCCAAGGTCTTCGCCTGGATGCGCCCCAACGATCTGATCTGGAATTACTGGATCAATAATTACCTGCTGGGCAAAGAACCGCCGGCGTTCGACATCCTCTACTGGAACAACGACAACACGCGCCTGCCCGCCGCGTTGCATGGCGACCTGCTGGACTTCTTCAAGCACAACCCGCTCAGCCATCCGGGTGGCCTTGAGGTGTGCGGCACGCCCATCGACCTGCAGAAGGTCACAGTGGACAGCTTCAGCGTGGCCGGGATCAACGACCACATCACGCCGTGGGACGCGGTGTATCGCTCCACGCAACTGCTGGGCGGCGAGCGGCGCTTTGTGCTGTCCAACAGCGGGCATATCCAGAGCATCCTCAACCCGCCGGGCAACCCCAAGGCCAACTACGTCGAGAACCCCAAGCTGAGCAGCGACCCGCGTGCCTGGTACTACGACGCCAGTCACGTCGAAGGCAGCTGGTGGCCGCAGTGGCTTGCGTGGATCCAGCAACGTTCGGGCGTGCAACGCGAAACACTCACCGCCCTGGGCAACCAGAATTACCCACCGATGGAAGCGGCGCCAGGCACTTACGTGCGGGTGCGCTGAGCTCAACGATCACATTAAGAAGACTGGATGAAGACCCGCGACCGTATCCTTGAATGTGCCCTGCAGTTGTTCAACCACAAGGGCGAACCGAACGTGTCGACCATGGAGGTGGCCAATGAAATGGGGATCAGCCCCGGCAACCTTTATTACCATTTCCATGGCAAGGAGCCCTTGGTGCTCGGGTTGTTCGAGCGTTTCCAGAATGAACTGGCGCCGCTGCTCGACCCGCCGGCAGATGCGCAACTCAAACCCGAAGATTACTGGCTGTTCCTGCACCTGATCATCGAGCGCATGGCCCACTACCGGTTCCTGTTCCAGGACCTGTCGAACCTGGCCGGGCGCCTGCCAAAGCTGGCCAAGGGCATTCGCAACTTGCTCA
Organism: Pseudomonas sp. IPO3747; assembly: GCF_013385245.1. NCBI lineage: Bacteria > Pseudomonadati > Pseudomonadota > Gammaproteobacteria > Pseudomonadales > Pseudomonadaceae > Pseudomonas > Pseudomonas sp. IPO3747. The sequence goes on along the minus strand of NZ_JACAQL010000009.1, from coordinate 309,122 downwards.
CGGCGCTCAAGCGCACCCTGGCTTCACTGCTTGCGCGCCTGAAGGCAGCGGGACAGTTGGTCAGTGACACCCAGGCACTGGGGCAATTGGTGGAACAGATCACCATGACCCTGCTGTTTTCCCTGGACTACCAACGGATTCTCGACCGTGAAGGCGAGGTGCGGGTGGTGGTGTACCAGGTGATGATGCTGGTGGCGCCGCATCTGCTATTGCCGGCGCGGCAGGCAACTGAGCGGTTTGCGCTCAAATACCTGGATGATATCGATTAAAAATGTGGGAGCGGGCTTGCCCGCGATAGCAATTTATCAGCCAATACCTGGGTGGCTGACACTCCGCCATCGCGGGCAAGCCCGCTCCCACATTGGAAATGCGGTGTATATGAGACGTCCATAAAAAAACGCCCGACCTTCACAGGCCGGGCGTTTTTTGTGCCCTGAAAAAATCAGGACTGACTGGATGGCGTCGGGGTTACCGGCGTTGCAGTCGGGGCGGCAGGAGCATGTGTCGGTGCGGACACCGAATTGGCTGTAGAAGCGGTTGGCGCTGGAGTTGCAGGCTTGGCCGCAACAGCAGGTTTGGACGCTGCTGGCTTCTTGGCTACTGCTGGCTTCTTCGCGGCGGCAGGTTTTGCCGCAGGCTTGGCAGCCACAGGTTTTGCTGCAGCAGGCTTGGCAGCGGCTTTAGCGGCGGCTGGCTTGGCTGCAGGTTTCGCAGTGGCCGGCTTGGCAGCAGGTTTGGCAGCGGCGGTTTTAGCCGCTGGTTTTGCTGCTGCTTTGGCAGCCGGCTTTGCCGCAGGCTTGGCAGCGGCTTTAGCGGCCACGGGTTTTGCTGCAGGCTTGGCAGCCGGTTTGGCAGCTGCGGTTTTTGCAGCGGGTTTTGCCGCAGCTTTAGCCGGGGCCTTGGCCGCAGGTTTGGCAGCTGGCTTGGCGGCCGCTTTAACCAGAGGCTTGGCGGCGGTTTTGGCAGCCGGTTTAGCAGCCGCAGTTTTAGCCGCAGGCTTGGCAGCCGGTTTAGCGGCGGCGGTTTTGGCTGGAGCCACTTTAGCGCCGGTGAGTTTTTCGATTTGCTTGGTCAGGGTATCGACCTTGCTGTGCAGCGTCTTCAGTTCCGCTTTGCTGGGCACGCCCAGTCGCGAAATGGCACTGTTGAGACGCTTGTCGAAGGTTTCTTCCAACTTGCCCCAAGTGTCAGAAATGCTCGACTTGGCAGAGCCGGCAGTGGCCTTGGCCGCTTCAACTTTTTTACCAACCGTGGTCTTGGTCAACTTCTCGGCCTTTTCGCCGTCCTTGACCAATGTCTCGAAGTATTTGCCGCCGTCACTGCTAACCTTCGAGTACACGCCTAAACCAGCAAGCCAGATCTTACGGGAATATTTTTCAACCTCCCCGATCCACGAGCTGCCTTCTTTCTGAGTAGTCTTTTTAACAGCCATCCCGATGTCTCCTTAGTGTTTACGCGCGACACGTTCTAGCAATGTCGTCAGCTCTTCGAGCTTAGCAGAGAGTGTCTCCACGTCATGTTTAGACGCAATGCCGATTCGATTCAAGGCACTTGCAACACGCGTGTCAAAAGCTTTTTCAACTTTATCCAGTTGAACTTCAACCAAACCTTTGACGCTGGAGACATTACTCTTTACTTGGTCAATCTGACTGTTGGCAGCATCAAGTTGTTCAACCACAACTTTTTTGCCTTTACTTTCAACATGTTGACCGGTCTTAACCAGCTCTTTGAAGTACTCGCCGCCTTCGCTGCCGACCTTGGCATAGGCGCCAAGTCCTGCCAGCCAGATCTTGCGGGCGTAGCTTTTAACGTCACTCAGGGCAGTGGACTGAAGGTCGATTTTTTTCTTCAAAATAACTTTGGCCATGGTGCACCTCACGCAGATTAGGGTCGAGGAACGGCCCGCAGGAGTTGAGGGCTTGGGCACAAAGTAGGCTGGAAAATTAGAATCGGCACCCTAAGAACACATTGATCAGGCCAGCGCCTTATCCAGGGCTTTCTCGATTTCAGACTTGATGGTGCCGCTCATGGCCGACATCAACAGGCCCAATTCAACATCAATGCGCAGCGATTCATCGGCGACTAACACCGTGCCTTTAACCCCCGAACGCTTGAGGTTCAGGCTATCGCCCGACCACGATGACTCCAGGCCATATTGCTCCTTGAGTTTGTGCGCCAACTTCTCGGCCTTCGCGCGCGCGCCTTCTTTACCCAGGGAATGTGCACGCTCAACGGTAATACGGGCCATTGCAATGACTCCTCTTTATATCGACTCAGAACACCTGCCATGCGGCAAAAGGTCTCGATGAACACCTATCTTACCTTCAGCCTTGCCAAGACAAAGCAGGCGGTGGGGATTATCATGTCCCGCATTCTCTTTTGGTGACAGCGATATGACTGATCAGCGCAAAGGCAGCGATGCCGAACCCACCACTCACTTCGGCTTCAAGAACGTTCCGGAAAGCCAGAAAGCGGAAAAAGTCGCTGAGGTGTTCCACTCCGTTGCGGCCAAGTACGACCTGATGAACGACGTACTCTCGGGCGGCATGCACCGCCTGTGGAAGCGCTTCACCATCGAGTTGTCGGGTGTACGCACCGGCAACCGCGTGCTCGACATCGCCGGCGGCACGGGCGATCTGGCGGCCAAGTTCTCCAAGCTGGTTGGCCCGACCGGCCAGGTCGTGCTGGCGGACATCAACGGTTCGATGCTCAAGGTCGGCCGTGATCGCCTGCTGGATAAAGGTGTGGCCGGCAATATCGAGTTCGTCCAGGCCGATGCGGAAAAGCTGCCGTTCCCGGACAACCATTTCGACTGCGTGACCATCGCCTTCGGCCTGCGCAACGTGACCCATAAAGAGGACGCCATCCGCTCGATGCTGCGCGTACTCAAGCCGGGCGGCCGCCTGTTGGTGCTGGAGTTCTCCAAGCCGACCAACGCGCTGATGTCCAAGGTCTACGACACCTACTCGTTCGCCTTCATGCCGCTGATGGGCAAGCTGATCACCAATGACGCCGAAAGCTACCGCTACCTGGCCGAATCGATCCGCATGCACCCCGACCAGGAAACCCTGAAGTCGATGATGGTAGAAGCCGGTTTCGACCGCGTGACCTACCACAACATGACCTCAGGCATCGTCGCCCTGCACCGCGGCATCAAGCCCTGATGCTGTTCGCAGGCCTCCTCGCCAGCGTCGAACACGGCATCAACCGTGTCCTGCGCCTGGACAGCACCGCCCTGGCGCGGCTTGCGCACTTGAACGGCAAGGTTATTGCCGTCGATTGCACCAGCCCCGCCCTGCAGCTGTTTATCCTGCCCAGCGATGAAGGCCTGCTGCTCGCCGGCGATTGGGCCGCCGAGGCCGACTGCACCCTGCGCGCACCCGCCTCGAGCCTGTTGCACCTGGCGCTAAGCCGCAACAAGACCGCGATCCTGCACAGCCCCGACGTGGAGCTGGAAGGCGACAGCGCCGTGCTGATGGACCTGGCCGCCGTGCTGCAAGACCTGGAACTGGATTGGGAATACGAGCTGTCACGCTGGATTGGTCCGGTGGCCACCCAACTGATCAGCGGGCACCTGCGCAGCCGCTCGCGCTGGTACCAGCAAGGGTTCGCCAGCCTCAACCAGAACCTCGCCGAATACCTGAGCGAAGAATCGCGCACCCTGGTCGGAGAACGGGAAGCGCAAGCGCGCTTTCGCGAACTCGACAAGGCCAAAATCGACCTGGAACGCCTTGAGGCACGCTTCGAGCGCCTGAGCCGTTCCCTTGATCCAAGCGATAACGCATGAAGCTGCTCGCCGTCCGCCGTTTGTTTCGTATCCAGCGCGTCGTAATCCGCTACCGCCTCGATGACCTGCTGTTCGCCCTGCCGTTGCCGTGGTTTTTGCTGGCCGTGCGCTATGTGTTGCCGTGGCGCTGGTTCCCGCGCAAACCGCTGGAACTGAGCCGTGGCGCGCGCCTGCGCCTGGCGTTGCAGGACCTGGGGCCGATCTTTATCAAGTTTGGGCAGATCCTCTCGACACGCCGCGATTTGCTGCCCGAAGACATTGCCGACGAGCTGATGCTGTTGCAGGATCGCGTGCCGCCGTTTGATTCCCAGCAGTCGATGAAGCTGATCGAAGAACAACTGGGCAAGAAGATCAGCGAGGTGTTCAGCCGTTTCGACGTCGAGCCACTGGCCTCGGCCTCGGTGGCGCAGGTGCATGCCGCACAATTGAAGACCGGCGAAGAAGTGGTGGTAAAGGTCATCCGCCCCGGCCTCAAGCCGATCATCGGCCAGGACCTGGCGTGGCTGTTTATCCTCGCCCGCGCCGCCGAACGTTTCTCCGCCGATGCGCGCCTGCTGCATCCGGTGGACGTGGTTGCCGACTACGAAAAGACCATCTACGACGAACTCGACCTACTGCGCGAAGCGGCCAACGCCAGCCAGCTCAAACGCAACTTCGAAGGTTCAGCGCTGCTGTACGTGCCGCAGGTGTATTGGGACTGGTGCCGTCCCAAAGTGCTGGTGATGGAGCGCATCTACGGCGTGCAGGTCACCGACCTCGCCACTCTTGCCGACCAGCGCACCGACATGAAGATGCTTGCCGAGCGCGGCGTGGAAATCTTCTTCACCCAGGTGTTTCGCGACAGCTTCTTCCACGCCGACATGCACCCGGGCAACATTTTCGTCAGCACCGTCAACCCGTGGAGCCCGCAATACATTGCGATCGACTGCGGCATCGTCGGCAGCCTGACCCCGGAAGACCAGGATTACCTGGCACGCAACCTGTTCGCCTTTTTCAAGCGCGATTACCGCCGCGTGGCGCAGCTGCACATCGATTCGGGCTGGGTGCCAGCCGAAACCAAGCTCAACGAATTCGAAGCCGCGATCCGCACGGTGTGCGAGCCGATCTTTGAAAAACCGTTAAAAGATATTTCCTTCGGCCAGGTGCTGATGCGTCTGTTCCAGACCGCGCGGCGCTTCAATATGGAAGTGCAGCCGCAGCTGGTACTGCTGCAAAAAACCTTGCTCAACATTGAAGGCCTGGGCCGCCAGCTGTACCCGGACCTGGACTTGTGGAACACCGCGCAGCCGTTCCTGGAACGCTGGATGCGCGAGCGCGTCAGCCCGAAAACCCTGCTGGGCAACCTGCACAGCCAGTTCGAACAACTGCCGCACCTGGCCAACATGACCCGCGACCTGCTGGAGCGCATGTCCCAGCCCCACGCCAAAGACCCTGCACCGCCGTGGCACAGGCGCAAGGACGACTGGTTCCTGCGCCTGTTGGGCGCCGCCCATTTGGTCGGCGGCGTGATGCTGGCGATTGGCGGGCCGCTGAACCAACTGGGCCATTGGCCGGCTGGCATCATGGTCGCCGTGGGTGTTTATCTGATCGTGCGCCGATAGCCGATCCGGTTATACACTGTCGCAAATTGCCGGAGCCGAACATGAAAGACTGGCTGGACGAGATCAAGTGGGACAGTGACGGCCTGGTGCCGGCCATTGCCCAGGACTACAAGACCGGGCGCGTATTAATGATGGCCTGGATGAACCGCGAGGCCTTGAGCCTCACCGCCACTGAGCAGCGCGCCATTTACTGGTCACGTTCGCGTGGCAAACTGTGGCGCAAGGGCGAAGAGTCCGGGCACGTGCAGACCCTGCACGAGATGCGCATCGACTGTGACGCCGACGTGGTGATCCTGAAGGTCGAGCAGATCGGCGATATCGCCTGCCATACCGGCCGTCACAGCTGCTTCTATCGCGTGTTCGAGAACGGCGAGTGGAAGGTTGTGGAACCGGTGCTCAAAGACCCGCACGCCATTTATTCCGCAGGACACTGAACATGAGCGATACCCTGAACCGTGTGGCCCAGGTGCTGGAAGACCGCAAAGGCGCGGACGCCGACAGCTCCTATGTCGCAAGCCTTTACCACAAGGGCTTGAACAAGATTCTGGAAAAACTTGGCGAAGAGTCGATCGAGACGATTATTGCCGCCAAAGATGCGCAAATCAGCGGTGATTACAGCGATGTAATCTACGAGACCGCAGACTTGTGGTTCCATAGCCTGGTCATGCTCGCCCAACTGGGGCAGCACCCACAGGCCGTGTTGGATGAACTGGACCGTCGCTTCGGCTTGTCCGGGCATGCAGAAAAGGCCTCGCGCCCGTCCGCCTGAATAACTTTTACAGAGGAATTGCAGCATGGGCATTTTTGACTGGAAACACTGGATCGTCATTCTGGTGGTCGTGGTACTGGTGTTCGGCACCAAGAAACTCAAGAACCTGGGCACTGACGTGGGCGAGTCGATCAAGGGCTTTCGTAAAGCCATGAACGACGATGAAAAACCGGCCGATCCGATGGCCAATCCGGTACCACCGGCGCAGCCTGTACACCCACAGGCCACCCAGCCGATCACCGAGCGTCGTACCTTCGACGTGCAGGCTGAAAAAGTCCAAGAGCCGACCCGCAAAGACTCGTGAGCACTGACTAATGTTTGGTATCAGCTTCTCTGAACTGCTGCTCGTCGGCCTCGTGGCCTTGCTGGTACTGGGGCCGGAACGCCTGCCCGGTGCCGCACGCACGGCCGGCCTGTGGATCGGGCGCCTGAAACGCAGTTTCAACGCCATCAAACAGGAAGTTGAACGGGAAATCGGCGCCGACGAGATCCGCCGCCAGCTGCACAACGAACATATCCTGTCGTTGGAGCAGGAGGCGCGCAAGATTCTGTCGCCGGTTCAGGAGCCCGCCAAACCGGTGGAACCTGTGCCCGAAAACAGCATTGCTCCGGCCGCCGAAGCATCGCCAACCGCGCCCGCCCCGACTGAGCCAGCGCCGACGCCCGTAGCGTCGCCCGCTCCCCATGACCCTACATTGCCGCCGCGAGCCCCATGAGCGCTGATAAACCGGAAAACGACCAGCATATGCCGCTGGTCTCGCACCTCACCGAGCTGCGGACCCGCCTGCTGCGTTGCGTAGCGGCCATTTTCATCATCTTTGCCGGGCTGTTCGCCTTTACCCAGCAGATCTACACCTTCGTCTCCACGCCCTTGCGCCAGTACCTGCCGGCCGGCGCGACGATGATCGCCACCGACGTGTCGTCACCGTTCCTGACGCCGTTGAAGCTGACCATGATGGTCTCGCTGTTCCTGGCGATCCCGGTGATCCTGCACCAGATCTGGGGCTTTATTGCGCCGGGCCTGTACAAGCATGAAAAGCGCATTGCGGTGCCGTTGCTGGTGTCGAGCATCCTGCTGTTCTACACCGGCATGGCCTTCGCGTATTTCCTGGTGTTTCCGCTGATCTTCAAATTCTTCGCCGCCGCCACTCCGGCCGGCGTCGAAATGATGACCGACATCACCAGCTACCTCGATTTCGTGATGACGCTGTTCTTCGCCTTTGGCGTGGCCTTCGAAATCCCGGTGGCCGTGGTGCTGCTGGTGTGGATCGGCGTGGTCGACGTCAAATACCTGAAGAAAGTGCGCCCCTACGTGATCATCGGCTGCTTCGTGGTCGGCATGATCCTCACGCCGCCGGACATTTTCTCGCAGACCCTGCTGGCCGTGCCGATGTGGATACTGTTCGAGATCGGCATCCTGTTTGGCAGCCTGATCAGCAAGCGTGGCGACCACCCGGATGACCAACCCGTCGACGACGACCAGCCGCCAGCGACGCACCCGTGAACCTGCTGTTGCTTGAGGGGGCCGACTTTATCGCGGCCGACCGGGTGATCCTGCGTGATCGGCGCCTGGTGCATATGCAGGAAGTCCACCGCGCGGTGGTGGGCGACAACCTGCGGGTCGGGCGAATCGGCGGGTTGATGGGCAATGCGCAATTACTGCGCCTGGAAGCCGATGAAGCCGAGCTGCACGTGAGCTTCGACCAGCCGCCACCGACCAAACTGCCGCTGACCCTGCTGCTGGCCCTGCCGCGTCCAAAGATGCTGCGCCGGGTGCTGCAAACCGTGGCGGCGATGGGCGTGCCGAAGGTGGTGCTGGTCAACAGTTACCGGGTCGAAAAAAGCTTCTGGCAAACCCCGTTCCTGGAACCGGAGGCCGTTCGCGAGCAACTGATCCTCGGCCTGGAGCAGGCACGGGACACGGTGCTGCCCGAGATCAGCATCGAAAAGCGCTTCAAGCCGTTCGTCGAAGACCGCCTGCCGGCCATGACCGCAGGGACTCTGGGCCTGATCGGCCATCCCGGCGATTACCCGGCCTGCCCACGTGGGCTGGACGAACCGGTGACCCTGGCCATCGGCCCGGAAGGCGGCTGGATCCCCTACGAAGTGGAGCTGTTGGCCAAGGCCGGCTTGCAACCGGTGCAACTGGGTGCGCGCATCCTGCGCGTAGAAACCGCCGTGACCGCCCTGCTCGCCCGGTTGTTCTGAACACCGACCTGCCCCGAAAAAAGTGGGAGCTGGCTTGCCTGCGATTGCATCACCTGGGTATGCCTGATGTACCGAGGTGCCTGCATCGCAGGCAAGCCAGCTCCCACATTGGTTCTGAGAACCTACAGAAACTTCCTACGCTGCCGATAGCCTCTGAATAAGTCCAAGCCTTGTTCCAAAGGAGATCGCAGCATGTATCGTTGGTTAGCCGAAAAACTGGGGAATGTGAGCGTCAATCGCAAGCTGAGCATAGGCTTTGGCTTGGTGTTGATCCTGACGCTGTTGATCACCTTCACCGGCTGGACCGGCTTGGGCGACGTGATCAGTCGCGGCGACAAACTGGGCTTTATCTCCAGCCTCAACGGCCTGACCAAAGACCTGCGCCTGGCGCGCCTGGACTTTGAAATGCGCCGGGGCGAACAAGGCACCGATGCCGTCAACGGTCTGCTGAAGCAACTGGACGATGGCCTCAAAACCGCCCAAACGCTGATTGAACAACCCGACGACAAAGCCCTGGTAGAGCAACAGCTGGAAGCCTTGGGCCAATACAAAAAAGCCTTTGGCACAATGGTCCTGGCCGGCCTCAAGCGTGAGGGTGCACGCAGCAAACTCGGCGACACCGCCGACAACGCCGTGGCCAAGATCAATGAAATCGAAGCGAGCCTGCTGCAAGGCGACAGCGTCACGCAGTTCAACAGCGTGGTCGAGCTGAGCAAGTTGATCCAACAGTCGCGCTTCCAGGTGCGCGGTTATACCTACAGCGGCAAGACCGAGGCCGAGCAACCAGCCCTGGATGCCATCGACAATGCCCTGAAGAAAATCACTGACCTGCAAGGCAAGCTGCCTGAGCAATACCAGGCCAACCTGCAAGAGGCCGGCGTGTCACTGCAAGCCTACCGCGCCGCGGTCAGCCAGTACCGTGACTCCCAAGTGGCCAGCGCCGCCGCGCTGAAAATCATGACCGCCCAAGGCGATATCCTGCTGGGGCACAGCGAAAAACTCACCACCTCCCAGACCGCCGTGCGCGATGCCGATGCCGCGCAGGCTAAACAGCTGTTGCTGCTGGCCACCGTGCTGGCGCTGATCTTCGGCATTCTCGCCGCCTGGGCTATCACCCGCCAGATCGTGATCCCGCTTAACCAGACCCTCACAGTCGCCGAGCGTGTGGCCTCGGGCGATCTGAGCCATAACCTCAACTCCGCCCGCCAGGACGAGCTGGGCCAACTGCAACGCGCCATGCAGAGCATGACCCTGGGCCTGCGCGAGTTGATCGGCGGTATCAGCGACGGTGTTACCCAGATTGCCAGCGCTGCCGAACAACTGTCGGCCGTGACCGAACAGACCAGCGCCGGGGTTAACAGCCAAAAGGTTGAGACCGACCAAGTGGCCACCGCCATGAACGAAATGGCCGCCACCGTGCAGGAAGTGGCGCGCAACGCCGAAGAAGCCTCCGAAGCTGCCGTTGCAGCGGACCAACAGGCCCGTGAAGGCGACAAGGTAGTCGGTGAGGCCATCGCGCAGATTGAGCGCCTGGCTACCGAGGTCGGTAATTCCACGGTGGCCATGGGCGATCTCAAGCGCGAAAGCGACAAGATCGGCAGCGTGCTCGATGTGATCAAGTCTGTCGCCCAGCAAACCAACCTGCTGGCGCTGAACGCGGCGATTGAAGCGGCGCGTGCCGGTGAAGCCGGTCGCGGCTTCGCGGTGGTGGCCGACGAGGTGCGCAGCCTGGCCCAGCGCACACAGAAGTCCACCGAGGAGATCGAAGAGCTGATCGTCGGCCTGCAAAACGGCACTCAGCAGGTGGCGACCATCATGGACAACAGCCGGGGGCTCACCGACAGCAGCGTCGAGCTGACCCGACGTGCCGGCAACGCGCTGAGCAATATCACGCGCACGGTCTCAACCATTCAGGCGATGAACTCGCAGATCGCCACTGCCGCCGAGCAACAAAGCGCTGTGGCCGAAGAGATCAACCGCAGCGTGTTGAATGTGCGCGACGTGTCTGAGCAGACCTCCTCGGCCAGTGAGGAAACTGCCGCATCGAGTGCCGAACTGGCACGCTTGGGGATCTATTTGCAGTCTCTGGTCGGGCGCTTCCGCATCTGACCCGCCCCCACACGGCGGCCAGAGCAAGGCCGCCGTAACTTGTGAAATTTCCTACGCGGTTATCAGCCCGCCACAACCTCGAATCGATTTAGCGTTTCAGCTGTTGCGAAATGCTTCCTCAGATTTGGAGGTTCACCATGTTTCCTCGGCTGACCCGCTTGCTGGTCAACGCCAGCGTCCGTCTCAAACTCGCACTGGGTTTCGGCCAAGTGTTGATGTTAAGCATCCTGATTGCCGCGACCGGCTGGCAGGCCTTGAACGACGTGCTTTATCGCTCACACAGCCTGGCGATCCTGGGGCAATTGGCCCTGGACGCCGAGTCCATGCGCGCCGACAGGATCGTGTACCGGACCCTGACGGACGCCAGCAGCCTGGCCAAAATGAACACGCAGACCGAAAAGATCGACCAGCATCTGGCCGACCTTTCAAGCCGCCTCAAACACCCGGCCGACTTGCAGCGACTGCAGGAAGCAACACGCTTGGTGGCGAGCTTCAAGACAGCGCTGGCGGCCTTGCCCGCTTTGATCGAGCAACGCGAAAGCATCCGCCCGACCCTCAAGAAAACCGCGTTGCAAGCCAGCGATACTCTCGCCCAGTTCGCCAGCGACTTACCGAACCAGGAAGACGAAAAGGCTCTGGATGCTATCGAAAACCTGCGCCAGGCCATGGAGCAGGCCGAAGATCGCGCCCAAAGCCCCGCCTGGGCGGCCGAGTCGCTGCAAGCCTACACCGACGCACTCACCCAGGCGCTCGAAGCCCTGAACGTGGCACAAGCAGCGGTGACCGCGCTGCCCGTGGACGCGGCCCTGCTCAAAGCCGACCTGAGCAGCTACCGCGAACAGTTGACCAAGCTCAAGGACGCCCAGCTCAACACCGAAACCCTGCAAAACCGCTTTGAACAGCAACTCAATGATTTACGCGAGCAAAGCCATCAACTGAGTGACGGCCAGAACAGCAAGCGTGACAGCGAAGCCGAGCAGACCCACACACGACTGCTGAGCGTCACCGTGGCGGCCTTGCTACTCGGTGTACTGGCCGCCTGGTGGATCGCGCGGCAAATAGTCGTGCCTTTACGCGCGATCCTCACCGCCGCCCACCGCATTGCTGACGGCGACCTGAGTCGAGACATTCAAGAGGACCGCCGCGATGAACTGGGCCAGTTGCAGCAGAGCATCGGGCAAATGACCCGCAACCTGCGCAACCTGATCAGCGGTATCGGCGACAGCGCCCGGCAGATCGCCAGTGCCGCAACGCAGCTATCAGCCGTCACCGAGCAGACCCGCGCCGGGGTCAATGACCAGAAGGAGGAAACCGATCAAGTGGCCACGGCGATGAATGAAATGCTCGCCACCGCCCAGGAGGTCGCCCGGCATGCCGAGCAGGCTTCCGTCGCGGCCAATGAAGCCGACCAGGAAGCCAGCGCCGGCGAAAAAGTGGTGACCCAGGCCGTCGAGCAAATCGGGCACCTGGCCCATGAGATGGCGCGCTCGAGCCAGGCGATGATTGCGCTGCAACATGAAAGCCAGAAAATCGGCAGCGTGCTCGACGTGATCAAATCAGTGTCCCAGCAAACCAACCTGCTGGCCCTGAACGCTGCCATCGAAGCGGCGCGTGCGGGCAGTGCCGGCCAGGGTTTTGCGGTAGTGGCCGACGAAGTGCGCAGCCTGGCCCAGCGCACCCAGGAATCCGCCGAAGAAATTGAAGGTTTGATTCTCGGCCTGAATACCGGCACCCAGCAGGTCGCGGACATCATGGACAACAGCCGCAGCCTGACCGACAACAGCGTCGGCCTGACCCGCGATGCCGGCGATGCCTTGGCAGCGATCACGCGTACCGTGTCGATCATCCAGGAAATGAACCCGCAGATTGCCGCCGCCGCCGAGCAGCAAAGCGCGGTGGCGGAAGAGATCAATCGCAGTGTGCTGAAGGTGCGCGATGTCACCGAACAAACCGCTGCGGCCAGTGAGGAAACGGCCGCTGCGAGTGTTCAGTTGACCCGATTGAGCCTGGATTTGCAGACGCTGGTGGGCAAATTCAGGCTTTGATACTCACGGCCCTTGTGGCGAGCGAGCTTGCTCGCCACAGGAAGCTCGGCCTTCAATTACAGGACCTGGCGCAGGAACGCTTGGGCGCGCGGGTCTTTGGGCGCATCGAAGAACTCGGCCGGGGCCGCATCTTCGAGCAATTTGCCGTGGTCGAAGAACAGCACGCGGTCTGCCACTTCACGGGCAAAGCCCATCTCGTGGGTGACGCAGACCATGGTCATGCCTTCCAGGGCCAGGGTCTTCATCACGTCCAACACTTCGCCGACCATTTCCGGGTCCAGCGCCGAGGTGGGCTCATCAAACAGCATTACCTTGGGTTCCATGGCCAACGCACGGGCAATGGCTACCCGTTGTTGCTGGCCGCCGGACAAGCGTGATGGAAACTCGTTGGCCTTCTGCGCGATACCGACCTTTTCCAACAGTGCCAAAGCCTTGGCTTCACGCTCTTGCTTGCCGCGTTTGCGCACGACTTTTTGCGCCAGGCACAGGTTTTCCAGCACGGTCATGTGCGGGAACAAATTGAAGTGCTGGAACACCATGCCGACTTCACGACGGTAGGCATTCACGTCGGTTTTCGGGTCGGCCAGTTGCAGGCCATCGATGCTCACCGAGCCCGAGTCGAACTCTTCCAGGCCGTTAAGGCAGCGCAGGAACGTGGACTTGCCCGAACCTGAAGGACCGATCACCACCAGCACTTCGCCCTTGGCTACCCGGGTGGTGACGTGGTCCACGGCGCGCACCACTTGGCCACGGGTGTCGAAGACTTTTACCAGATCGCGAACTTCAATCACTTTGCGCGAGCCTCCGCTCAAGCCGGCTGGCCATTTTCGACAGCGGCAGGTTGATCAGCAGGTACAGGCCTGCCACACAGAACAGGATTTCAAAGGGCGAGAACGAGGTGGTGATCACTTCACGACCACTTTTAAGCAGCTCGGTAATCGCGATCACCGAAACCAGCGAAGTGTCTTTCACCAGGCTGATAAATTGCCCAGCCAATGGCGGCAGCACGCGTTTGAACGCTTGCGGCAACACCACATGACGCATCGACTGGCTGGCGCTCAACCCCAGGGAACGGGCGGCCTCGTTCTGACCACGGGTGATGGACTGCACGCCGGCGCGGACGATTTCCGCCACATAGGCGCCGGTGAACAGCGACAACGCGGCAATACCGGCGAATTCGCGGGACAGGTTGAGCACCGTGCCGATGAAGAAGTAGAAAATAAAGATTTGCACCAACAGCGGCGTACCGCGCACCAGTTCGACGTAGATCGTCGACAGATCGCGCAAGGTCGGGTTGCTCGACAAACGGCATAAGCCGGTTGCCAGGCCAATCGCCAGGCCGAGGATTCCGGAGACCACCGACAACCACAAGGTCGTCCACAAGCCCCACATCAGCGGGCCCAGCGCCCAATGCCGGGTTACGCCAATAACATCGCCTTCGGCCACGTCATCGCCACGTGACACTTGCAGGCTGTTGTCGGCCACGGTCAGCTTTTGCTCGGCGCCTGCGTCGTTGCGCAAGGTGACTTCGGCCACATCGCCTTTGCGCACCAGCTCAATGACAGTGGAGATGTCGGCGGCGCGCTGGGACGTTTCGGCCTGATAGGCGAAGTACTGCGGCACGCGGTTCCAGCGCCACTCGTAGGACATCAACGAGGTGGCGTAGTACAACGCGCCCGCCAGGCCAACCAGCACGACCACGGTCAGCAGGTGCCAGGGCCATTGGGCTTTTTTCTGTTTCATTTCACTTTCCGAAGATGTATCGCCTGGCATGTCGTCATCGCGGGCAAGCCCGCTCCCACAAGGGAACGCATTTCAACTGTGGGAGCTGGCTTGCCTGCGATGAAGTCGACTCGGTGTCAGCCCTTATTCCATGTCCTTGAGCCACTCGGAGCTCTTGAACCACTTGTCATGGATGCGATCGTAGGTGCCGTCGTTGCGGATCTGGTGCAGGAAGTTGTTGATGTAATTGATGCTGTCGAAATCGCCCTTTTTCAGGCCGAACGCCAGGGGCTCGAAGGTGAAGGGTTCTTCCAGGAACACCAGCTTGCCATTACCGACTTTCTTCTCGGCGACCACGTTGTAAGGTGCGTCATACACAAAGGCATCGGCCTTGCCGTTGACCACGTCCAGCACGCCTTCCTGCTCGTTGTCATAGCCGTGGTACTTGGCTTTGGAGATCAGTTTCCTGGCAACCATCTCGCCGGTAGTGCCGAGCTTGGAGGTCAGGCGGTATTTCTCGTCGTTCAAATCTTTGTAGGACTTGATCGTGCCTTCCAGGTCCTTGCGAATCAGCAGGGTCTGGCCGACCACGATGAAGGGTTCGCTGAAGTTCAGGCGCAGGTTGCGTTCCTGAGTCAGGGTCATACCGCTGCCGATCATGTCGAACTTGCCGGTCAGGAAGGCCGGGATAATGCCGTCATAGCCGGTGGACACCAACTCCAGCTTGACGCCCATGGACTTGGCCATGGCCTTGAGAATGTCGACTTCAAAGCCGATGATTTCACCGCGCTTGTCGGTCATTTCGAACGGCATGTAGGTCGGGTCCATGCCGACTTTCAGCGTGCCGCGCTTGACCGCATCGTCGATGGCGCCCGCATGCGCCGCAGTGGCCGCGACCAGCGCGGTGACGCCGAGCATCAGCATCGAAAGATACTTTTTCATCATCAAGTCCCCTGAAAGATTCTTATAAGGCCGGCGCGCAAAAGGGCTGCACCCATTCGGGGTGCGATCCTAACCCACTCGTTGCCCGTCACAAAGGTTTCACGGGTAAATGTTATCGGCGCATGTCGCAAAAGCCCCACAATGGTGCATCACTGCGCAGGGGCTAGACACATCAGTGCAACAGGCCGGCAATTCATTGATGTGTAAGCAGTTATGACGCTTAGTCGATCTCCGCCATCCAGTCCGTGTCCTTGAACCACTTGTCGTGCAGCCGATCGTAGGTGCCATCCTGGGCAATTTGATTGAGGAAGTGGTTGATCCAGTTGAGGCTGTCGTAGTCGCCTTTTTTCAGGCCAAACGCCAGAGGCTCAAAGGTAAACGGTTGCTCAAGGGCAAAGAGCCGGTGGTTTTCCGGCCTGGCCAGCGCAATCAGGTTGTAGGGTGCGTCATGGACGAAGGCGTCGGCCTTGCCCTCGACCACTTGGCGCACGCCTTCTTCCGGCGTGGTAAAAGTGCTCAGGCGCGCCGCGCCCAAAAACCGCTGCGCAGCCGCTTCGCCGGTCGTGCCTTCAGTCGCGGCGATGCGGTAACCCGCCTCGTCGAGATCTTCGATGCTGGCAATCTTGCCGGCCAGGCTGGGGTTCAGCAGCACGGTCTGGCCGACCACAATAAAGGAGTCGCTGAAGTTCAGCTTGAGGTTGCGCTCCTGCGTCACCGTCATGCCGCTGCCGATTAGGTCGAACTTCTTCGCCATCAGCCCCGGCAACAACTCGGTATACGGCACCGCGACCAGTTCAAGCTCGACGCCCAACGCGCGGCTCATCGCCTGCAGCAAATCGATTTCGAAACCGACGATGCGGCCCTGCTTGTCCTTCATTTCAAAGGGCACATAGGTGGGCGTGGTGCCGACTTTAAGCACACCGCGTCGAACCGCCTCATCGAGGGCACCAGCGCTCAACCAGCCTGCGTAAATCAATGCGATGACGCCGCTCAGCACCGCCAAACAATACCTTTTGATCATTAATCCCCCTGCGACCTAGTCAATTTGGGGGCGATGCGACCCCAGCGACAGGCACGGCAATACGCTTCGAACAAAGGTCTTTTGTTTCGAAATAACAAGGGGTTAGCGTTATCAAGAAGATGTTCTAAACGCTGTAGGACCAGCGCATCTAACGCCCCCGAGGTGAGCCCTCGGGGGCGTCGGAATCAGGCCGGTTGGGCCTGGGAAGACAGCGGTTGCAGCGGCAGCAATGGCGCGTGCGGATCAGCCTTGACCGAAGCACGCCAGGCACCGAGCCACTCGGCGTGACCTTCAGTCCACACCTGCTGATGCAGGCGAGCCAAGGCTACCGGGTCGCTGAGCAATGCCAGGCGCTCGCCGTTGTTGAGGCCGGCGGGGCCGACTTTCAGCGCGTGGCGCACACGTTCCTGACGCAAGTGCTCGATGGGCTCCGCCTCACGGTGACGCGAGGTCGCCAGGGCACAGGCCAGTGCGTTTTGCTGCGGGTCGACCACCGAGCGCACAAACCCGTCATTGAGGGCGTGCCAACGGTTTTCGTGGGTGTATTGCTCAGTCGACAGCAAGGCTTGCGGCGGGTTGTATTCCTCAGGGATCAGGAACAGGCTCTCGTCGCGAGACTTGAGGCCCAGCTTGACCCGGCTGGAGATCACCGACACCGGAATCGACAGCATCAGCGAGCCGACGATCGGAATCAGCCACCACAGGAAGCTTGGGTTCAACCACACCACCAACAGCGCCCACAGAAAGCCCAGCAGGGTCTGTGGACCGTGGCGCTTGACTGCCTCGCTCCATGGCGTGGAGTCGTCGTCACGCTGCGGCGAGTTCCAGGTCGCAGCCCAGCCCAGGAACGCGGCGAGCACGAAACGGGTGTGGAAGATCATGCGCACCGGCGCCAGCAGCATGGAGAACAGCATCTCCAGCAGCATCGACAAGGTCACCTTGAACTTGCCACCGAACTCTTTCGCGCCCTTGGCCCAGATCAGGATGATGCTGAGCAATTTAGGCAGGAACAACAGCACGATGGTGGTGGAGAACAGCGCCACCGCCTTGTCCGGGTGCCATTGTGGCCACAGCGGGTACAGCTGGCGTGGCGCCATGAAGTACTGCGGCTCCATCAAGGTGTTCACCGCCAGCAACGCCGTCGACAGCACCAGGAAGAAGAACCACAACGGCGCCGACAGGTAGGACATCACGCCGGTCAGGAACACCGCACGGTGCACCGGGTGCATGCCTTTGACCAGGAACAGGCGGAAGTTCATCAGGTTGCCGTGGCACCAGCGACGGTCACGCTTGAGCTCATCCAGCAGGTTCGGCGGCAGTTCTTCGTAGCTGCCCGGCAGGTCATAGGCAATCCACACGCCCCAGCCGGCACGGCGCATCAGCGCGGCTTCAACGAAGTCGTGGGAGAGGATCGCACCGGCAAACGCGCCTTTACCCGGCAACGGCGCCAGGGCGCAGTGCTCGATAAACGGCTTCATACGAATGATGGCGTTGTGACCCCAGTAGTGGGATTCACCCAACTGCCAGAAGTGCAGGCCAGCGGTAAACAGCGGGCCATAAACACGGGTGGCGAACTGCTGCATGCGCGCATACAGGGTGTCCATGCCCGACGCACGTGGCGCGGTCTGGATGATCCCGGCATCCGGCGTGGCTTCCATCAAGCGCACCAGGCTGGTGAGGCATTCACCACTCATCACGCTGTCGGCGTCGAGCACCACCATGTACTTGTATTCACCGCCCCAGCGACGGCAGAAGTCGTCGAGGTTGCCGCTCTTGCGCTTTACGCGACGGCGACGGCGGCGATAGAAGATCTTGCCGAAACCACCGGCTTCGCGGCACACATCAAGCCAGGCTTGCTGTTCAGCGATGCAGATATCGGCTTCGTTACTGTCGCTGAGCACGAAGAAATCGAAACGGTCCAGGTCGCCAGTGGCGGCTACCGATTCGAAAGTAGCGCGCAGGCCGGCAAATACCCGGGGCACGTCTTCGTTGCAGATCGGCATCACCAGCGCGGTGCGGGCATCCTTTGGAATCGGCTCGTCACCAGCACTTTTACCGGAGATCCGGTATTTATCGTGGCCGGTCAGCAGCTCCAGGAAGCCCATCAGCGCGGTCCAGAAACCGGCCGAGACCCAGCAGAACAGAATCCCGAACATGATCAGGATGCTGGTTTGCAAGGCGTAAGGCAGCACCTGGGTGGCCGTTTGCAGCAGGGTCTGGTTGCGGATTTCGTCGAAGTCGACCAGCGACCAGCCCTGGTACGGCATGATGCCTTTCATGTACCAGCCGGCCACAATGGTCTGGCCGAGCATCAGCACCAGCAGGATATAGCGACGGATCGAACCCACGGTACGCCAGCGTGCTGCCGGCAATACGCGCTCATCCTTCGGCGGGGCCGGAGGGTTGGTGCGACCGGTCATCCGGCGCCAACCACGCACCAGGATATTGGTACGCCATGGCTCCGGCACCACTTTGGTCCGACGGATCGGCGGCGTGGCCTTCAGGCAAACCCGACCGTTGGCGTCAAGCGCCAGCATCTCGGCGTCTTGCAGCTCTTCGGCGGTATTGAGCGTCAACCGGCGGCCGACCGAGGCTTGGGCAGCCTCGGTGGGTGCGTCGAAAGTCTTTGACGACAAGCGTTCGTGCAGCTCGCTGAAGGAGGTGCAGCCCGCCAGTTCGGCGCGCTGCTCTGCGGTCATCGGGAGGTGCGCCAGGTACTCGGACAGGGTCTCTGGCGTGGCTTGAGAATTACTCATCGGCAGGCAACTGATAGCTCCAGGTTTCGGTCAGGACGTGTTCGGTCTTTTCCGGCTCCGGATTGGCGGGGGCAGCCTCTGGCTGCTTGGCGTCCTTGTCTTTCGCTTCCTTGGCGTCTTTCCTGGCCTGTTTTTCGTGTTGCTTGGCCAGCAGCTTGTCGGCCTTGAGCACCTGGGTCGAAACCTTCTCAGGCTCAGGCTTCACGATGTCCTCAACCAGCGCGGCACGCATTTCGGTGGGCTTGCCTGCGTCCTTGATCTTCATGCGCAGGGTCAGGCGCCAGCCTTTGGTGTGCTCGTTGTAGCGCACGCTGTTTTCAACGATTTCGGCGTTGTCGCCCACGCTCACCTGGCTACGTACTGGCGCATCCGGTGGCAGGTTCTTCAGGGACGGGCCTTCGAAGTCCACCAGGTAGGCCACGCTGCCGTCAGGCTGGCGGATCAGGTTGGATTGCTTCACGTCACCGGTGGAGCGCAAGGTCTGCTTGACCCAGGCGCTGTCGGCCGGGTGCAGGTCTTTCTCGTCCATGGTCCAGTGCAAGCGGTAGCTGACGTCCAGCGGCTCGCCGACTTTCGGCAGCTCGGCCGGGCTCCAGAACGCAACGATGTTGTCGTTGGTTTCGTCGGCGGTCGGAATCTCTACCAGGTCGACAGAACCCTTGCCCCAGTCGCCTTCAGGTTCGATCCAGGCGCTTGGGCGCTTGTCGTAGTTGTCGTCCAGGTCTTCGTAGTGGCTGAAGTCGCGGCCACGTTGCAGCAGGCCGAAACCACGCGGGTTTTCAACGGCGAAGTTGCTGACCGACAGGTGTTTAGGGTTGTTCAGTGGGCGCCAGATCCACTCGCCATTGCCGGCATGGATCGACAGGCCGCTGGAATCGTGCAATTCACGACGGTAGTTGAGCACCTTGGACGGCTGGTTTGCGCCGAACAAGTACATGCTGGTCAGCGGGGCGATGCCCAGTTTGCTGACCTTGTCACGCAGGAACATCTGGGATTTGACGTCGACAATGGTGTCGGTGCCCGGGCGCAGGGTCAGGCGATAGGCGCCGGTTGCGCGTGGCGAGTCCAGCAGGGCGAAGATCACCAGCTGTTTCTCGCCCGGTTTTGGTCGTTCAATCCAGAACTCGGTGAAACGCGGGAATTCTTCACCGGACGGCAATGCAGTGTCGATCGCCATGCCACGGGCCGATAGGCCATAGGCCTGGCCTTTGCCGACGACGCGGAAGTAGCTGGCGCCGAGCATGGTCATGATTTCGTCTTGCTTGTCGGCCTTGTTGATCGGGTACAGCACACGGAAACCGGCATAACCCAGCTGTTCGGTGGCTTTAGGATCAAATTTCACGTCGCCGAAATCGAAACGATTTGGGTCGTACTTGATTTCCTGGACGCTGTCGGCGGTCACTTCGTTGATTTTCACCGGCGTGTCAAAGTGCATGCCCTGGTGATAGAAGGACAGCTTGAATGGCGTGTTCTGATCGGCCCACTCGGCTTTTTCGTTGCGGAAACGAATCTTCTGATAGTCCGCGAATTTCATTTCGCGAAATTCGTTCGGCAGATTGCTGCGCGGAGCTTCGTATTTCTGCCCGGCCAGCTCTTTTGCCTTGGCCGACACATCATCCAGACTGAATGCCCACAGTTGACCCGCCCCGAACAGGCAAAACAGGGCAGAGCCCGTTACCAGTGCGTTTCGTAACCGTTTGGCAGACAATTTTGGTGCATTACAGGGACTAACAATCACGAGCAACCCTCGCCGAAAACAGATCAAAAAACCAACGGCCAGCTATCTATATGCCAGGTTGGCGAGCATTGTTCCGACTCCTCTGGGTCAAAATGATTCCCCAAAGGCCGTCGGACAAGTCTCTACCTAAGTCAAAAATGGACCAATTTACGCTGATCCCCATAGCGCGCGATTATCTAGTAGCCCGCGAAACAACGCATCAGGGACAACGAAGTATTTGTAGCGAAACCCTGCGTTTTTAGGCATTAAAGTCGTTTTTAATACATTCATGTCTGTAAGAGGAAGGTCACAGGGCCATCATTGACCAAATGCACCTGCATATCAGCGCCAAAACGCCCCGATGCCACCTTGCCATGCAATTGTTGCGCTTGTAACAACAAGTGTTCAAAAAGCACGGCTCCCAGGGCCGGTGGGGCCGCTGTGGAGAAGCTGGGCCGCAACCCGCTTTTGGTGTCCGCCGCCAGAGTGAACTGCGATACCAGCAGCAAACCACCGCCAATGTCCTTCAAGGACAGGTTCATCTTGCCCTCATCGTCGCTGAACACCCGATAGTTAAGCAGCTTGTGCAACAGTTTGTCGGCACTCTCGGGCGTATCTGAAGGTTCCACGGCGACCAGCACCAGTAATCCCTGGTCTATCGAGCCTACGACTTCACCCGCCACCTCGACCCGGGCGCCACGCACCCGTTGCAACAGGCCCTTCATGCTTCTTCTGGCGGCAGATCAAGCAGGCGCCGTGCCATCTCGCCGGTCGCACGCACCAACGCATCGGTGATGCCCGGCTCGGATGCCGCATGGCCAGCCTCGCGAATCACCTGCAGCTCACTGTTGGGCCAGGCCTGATGCAGCTCCCAGGCATTATCCAGCGGGCAGATCATATCGTAGCGGCCATGGATGATGACCCCAGGCAGATGGGCGATCTTGTGCATATCGCGAATCAGCTGGTTGGGCTCCAGGAAAGAGTTATTGGTGAAGTAGTGGCACTCGATACGCGCAATCGACAGGGCGCGCTGCGGCTCGGAAAAACGCTCGACGTGCTGCGGGCTCGGGCACAGGCCGAGCATGCGCCCTTCCCAACCGGACCAGGCTTTGGCTGCGTGCATCTGGGCGATCTGGTCGTTGCCGGTGAGGCGCTTGTGGTAGGCGGCAACCATGTCGTGGCGCTCGTCCGCCGGGATCGGGGCAAGGTAGTCCTGCCAGTAATCCGGGAACATGCGGCTCGCGCCTTCCTGGTAGAACCAATGAATATCCTGCGGGCGGGCCAGTAAGATACCGCGCAGGATCAAACCATGCACACGCTCAGGGTGGCTTTGCGCATAGGCCAGCGACAGGGTCGAGCCCCAGGAACCACCAAACAGCACCCATTTGTCGATGCCCAGGTGTTCGCGGATGCGCTCGAGGTCGGCGACCAGATCCCAGGTGGTGTTGTTTTCAAGACTCGCGCGCGGCGTGGAACGCCCGCAGCCACGCTGGTCGAAGGTAACGATGCGGTACAGGTTCGGGTCGAAATAGCAGCGGCTCTGGGCATCGCAACCGGAGCCGGGGCCGCCATGGATGAAGACGACAGGCAAACCTTCGGGGGAGCCACTTTCATCGACGTACAGCGTGTGGGTGTCATCGACTGCCAGATCGTGCCGGGCGTAGGGTTTGATCTGCGGGTACCAAGTCTGCATTGCGCGCTCCATAGGGTGTCGGGTTCATCCCTGAGGGGACGTCTATTATTCTTGCCGTCTGGCATCATAAACCCGAATTGTGCAATGAGCATGTCCTTGAATACTTAGACCTGTGTCAGCCCTTCGCTCCTGAGGTAATGCAGCAGATAGTTATAAAGCTGATCCACCTCCGGGGCTTGGCCGCGCGCGCGCAAGCAACCGTGGACCAGACCTTTGCCGGGATACAGCACGGCGGGCACACCGGCCTGTTGCAGCCGTTCGGCATAGAGCATGCCGTCATCGCGCAACGGGTCGAACTGGGCCACGGCGATCAACGCCTTGGGCAAGCCGCCGAAATGCTCGGCCAACAAAGGCATGGCATAGGCCGATGGCGTGACCGCAGCATGCAGGTACATTGCCAGGTAGCAGTCGGTGTCGGCAGTACTGAGCAGCGGCGCGTCCATGCAGTCACGCCGCGAGGGCAAATCGGCAGGCCCGCCCAGGCCGGGGTAAATCAGCACCTGGGCCATGGGCAGCGGCTGGCCGTCGTCGCGCAGCCCCAGGCACAGCGCCGCCGCCAGATTGCCGCCCGCGCTGTCGCCCATCACCACCAGGCGTTGCAGGTTGATGGCGTGCGGCCCCTGCGCGGCCTGGATTGCCTGCCATACGGCGCGACAGTCTTGGTAGGCTGCCGGGAACGGGTACTCCGGCGCCAGACGGTAGTCGATGGCGATCACCAGGACCTGCAACGCGCTCGCCAGTTCGAAGCAGATGAAGTCGTGGGAGTCCAACCCGCCGACCACCCAGCCGCCACCGTGCATATAAAGGAGACAGGGCCAGCCCTCCGTCGGCGCTGGCGCCGTGGGTAGGTAACTGCGCACGCCTACACCGCCCAGGGAAAAGTCCGACAGTTGCAGCCCTTCAGGCTTCGGTGGCGTGAAGGCCTGGCACATACGGTCGTAGTTATGGCGCAAGCCCGCCAGCGAAGAGTCGTCACTGGTGAAGGATTCGGTTTTGGCGATGAAGGCGGCAAGCTGCGCTGAAATCGGATACATGCTCAATATCCCTGAGAATGGAGATCTAAACGTGGGAGCTGGCTTGCCTGCGATAGCAGTGTGTCAGTCACCTCTTCATTCACTGATACACCGCTATCGCAGGCCAGTCGAATCGTCGCACCGCAGCTCCCACATTTTGCCCGGCGGTGTTTTCAGGGTTTGAGGCTGGCCTGCACTGCCGCCACGCCATCGCTGCCATCAAACGCCTTGACCCCGGCCAACCAGCGCTGCAAATCCTCTGGGTGGTCACGCAACCATTGCCTGGCCACCTCCTGCGGCGACTGGCGTTCCATGATCGGCACCATCAACTGGCTTTCCTGGGCAGCGGTGAAGGTCAGGTTCTGCAACAAACGGTTGGCGTTGGGGCAGCGTTCGCCAAAATCCGGCGCGGTGACGGTGGAAACCGTGGCGCGACCTTCGTCCGGGCCGAACACATCTTCACTGCCGGTGAGGTAGGCCATTTTCATATTGATGTTCATCGGGTGCGGGGTCCAGCCGACGAACACCACGAACTCCTTGCGGTTCACCGCTCGCTGCACCGCCGCGAGCATGCCCGCTTCACCGGAAGCCACCAGTTTGAAGCCGCCCAGGCCGAAATGGTTGGTGTCGATCATCTTCTGTATATCGGTATTGGCGCCACTGCCCGGCTCGATGCCGTAGATCTTGCCGCCCAACTTGTCCTTGAAGCGGGCGATGTCGGCAAACGTCTTCAGCCCGGCATCCGCCACGTATTGCGGCACGGCCAGGGTGGCTTGGGCGTCGGCGAGGCTGGGCGTGTCGAACACCTTGACCTGCTTGGCGGCCAGGAACGGTGCGATGTTGTTATCCATCGCCGGTTTCCAGTAGCCGAGGAAGATATCCAGGCGTTTGTCGCGGATGCCGGCAAAAATGATCTGCTGCACCGCGCTGGTCTGCTTGCTGTCGTAGCCCAGGCCATTGAGCAGCACGTCGGCCATGCCTGAGGTAGCGATGACGTCAGTCCAGCTGACCACGCCCATGCGGACGGCTTTACAGGATGCAGGTTCTGCGGCCATGGCGTTGGCGCTGATCAAAGCCGCGCCGGTGAGGATCAACAACAGTCTTTTCATGGATGAGGTCTCACTGGGCAGCTTTTATTGTGGGAAGTGGCGTCTGGTGCGCCGTACCCACAACCTTACCCAGCGAGACCTGTGCTGACACGAACTGTGGCGACCGGCAGTTGCACTGGGGCGACCCGGAAGGCTCCATCGCAGGCAAGCCAGCTCCCACATTTTGATCTGTGAATACATCCAAATGTGGGAGCTGGCTTGCCTGCGATAGCGATATCAGCCGTAGCGCTTCTGCCCCCAGGCTAACAACCCTTCCAGCAACTGCTTCAACACAACCTGGGTCGGCGCAGCCAAATCAGGGCGATACCGGAACGGCTCAACCTCTTCCATATACGTGCTCTGGCACAGTTCCAACTGCACCGCATGAATATCCTGCGCCGGGTCGCCATAGTGGCGAGTGATATGCCCGCCCTTGAAGCGCCCGTTCAGCACATGGGTGAACTGCGGATGCTGAGCGCAGATGCCTTCCAGCTGGCTGGCCAGCTCGGGGTCACACGCCGCGCCGTTGAAGGTGCCGAGGTTGAAGTCCGGCAGCTTGCCCTCGAACAGGTGCGGGATTACCGAGCGGATCGAGTGCGCATCAAACAGCAAGGCATAGCCGAACTCGGCCTTGAGCCGGGCAAGTTCTTCTTGCAGGGTGCGGTGGTACGGCCCCCAGATCTTTTGCAGATACGTCACGCGTTCTTCTTCGGACGGCACCCGCCCTTCACGGAACAACGGCACACCCTCGAACAGGGTCGCCGGGTACAGCCCGGTGGTGGCGCCGGCGTAGAGCGGCTTGTCGTCGGACGGCCGGTTCAGGTCAATCACAAACCGCGAGTACTCGGCCGACAAGGTGCTGGCGCCCAATGCCTCGGCAAAGTCATACAGCGTGGGGATGTGCCAGTCGGTGTCCGGCAGGCTTTGCGCCTCGGGGATCAGCCCGGCTTCGACCGCAGGCGTCAGGCGCAACCCCGCGTGGGGCATGCTGATCAGCAGCGGCACACGGCCTTGTTTGAAACTCAGAACCTTATCCACAACAACACTCCTCAGACGGTGACGTCGACGCCATGGCGCACGACGCGTTTATCCAGCTCGCCGCCCAGCCAGTAAGCCAGGTCGGCGGGGCGATCAATCTGCCAGGCGACGAAATCCGCGACCTTGCCCACTTCCAGCGAACCGTGGGTGTCACCCATGCCCAGCGCGGTGGCCGCATGTTGCGTGGCGCCGGCCAAGGCTTCTTCCGGGGTCATGCGGAACAGGGTGCAGGCCATGTTCAGCATCAGGCGTACCGACAGCGCCGGCGAGGTGCCGGGGTTGAGGTCACTGGCGATGGCGATTTTCACACCGTGCTTGCGCAGCGCATCCATCGGCGGCAACTGGGTTTCACGCAGGAAGTAGAACGCGCCCGGCAGCAACACCGCGACAGTGCCGGACGCGGCCATGGCGATGGCGTCTTCTTCGGTCATGAACTCCAGGTGGTCCGCCGACAGTGCGTGGTAACGCGCCGCCAGGCTGGAGCCGTGCAATGAGGAAAGCTGCTCGGCGTGCAGTTTCACCGGCAAGCCCAACTGCTGGGCGACCTTGAATACACGCTCCACTTGCTCGGTGGAAAACGCCAGGTACTCACAGAAGGCGTCTACCGCATCCACCAGCCCTTCGGCCGCGAGCGCCGGGAGCATCTCGGTGCAGATGTGGTCGATGTAGTCGTCAGCGCGATCCTTGTACTCCGGCGGCAGCGCGTGAGCCGCCAGGCACGTGGCGCGCACGCTCACCGGCAGCACCTGGCCAAGGCGCCGCGCAACCCGCAGCATCTTGCGCTCGTTGGCCAGGTCAAGGCCGTAGCCGGACTTGATCTCCACCGTGGTCACGCCGTCACGCAGCAAACTGCGCAGGCGCTTTTCAGCGCTGGCAAACAATTCATCTTCCGTGGCGGCACGGGTGGCGCGCACGGTGCTGGCAATACCGCCACCCTTGGCAGCGATTTCGGCGTAGCTCACGCCTTCAAGGCGCTGCTCGAATTCGCCGCTGCGATTGCCGCCGAACACCGTGTGGGTGTGGCAGTCGATCAGCCCGGGGGTGACCCACGCACCTTGCAGGTCATGCACCTGGGCGTAATCCGCCACTGGCGCCTGGCTGCGGGGGCCGATCCACTCGATCAGCGAACCCGCGGTGACCATGGCGGCATCCTCGATGATCGAGTATTTGCCCTGGGCCATAGTTGCGACGTGGCAGTGTTGCCAAAGCGTTTTCATCAACGCCTCCCTAAGTTATCGATGAGACAAAGCCGGGTCGTAATGGACCTTGGCCCCCTGCCCGGCAGCGGTCTTGACCCACAGCAGGTAGGCGAGGACCAGCAACACGATCCAGACGGCGCCGACCAGCAAAGCGGCCTGGGTGTCCGGGAAGTAACCCAGCACGCCAAACACGAACAGCATGAACACAATGGCCGCCGCTGGCGCATACGGCCAGAACGGTACCGGGAATTTCAGCTCGGCCACCTGTTCCCTGGTCATGGAGCGGCGCATGGCGACCTGGGTAAACAGGATCATCAGCCACACCCACACGGTGGCGAAAGTGGCAATCGAGGCGATCAACAGGAACACGTTTTCCGGGATCAGGTAGTTGAGCACCACGCCGCCGAGCAACGACGCGCCCATTACCAGTACGGTCATCCACGGCACGCCTTGCTTGGACAGCTGCGCAAAACCCTTGGGCGCCTGCCCTTGCTGGGCCAGGCCATACATCATGCGGCCGGCGCCAAAAATGTCGCTGTTGATGGCCGAGACGGCGGCCGAGATCACCACGATATTGAGGATGGTCGCTGCCGAGCCGATGCCAAGGTTGCTGAAGATCTGCACGAACGGACTGCCCTGGCTGCCAATCTGTGGCCACGGGTAGATGGCCATCAGCACAAACAGGGTCAGCACGTAGAACAGCAGGATGCGCAGCGGCACCGCATTGATCGCCTTGGGGATCACGCGCTGCGGGTCTTTGGCTTCACCGGCCGTGATGCCGATGATTTCGATGCCGCCAAACGCAAACATCACCACCGCGAACGAGGCGATCAGGCCGCCAATGCCGTTAGGCATGAAGCCGCCGTGGGCCCACAGGTTGCTCAAGCCGCTGGCCTGGGTTTCGCCAGCAGAATGAATGCCAAACAGCATGATGCCAAAGCCGCCGAGGATCATCGCCACAATCGCGCCGACCTTGAGCAGCGACAGCCAGAACTCCATTTCGCCAAACACTTTGACGTTGCACAGGTTCAGGCCGCCGATCAAAAACACGATACCCAGCACCCAGACCCAGCGCGCGACCTCGGGAAACCAGAAGCCCATGTAGATGCCAAAGGCGGTGACGTCGGCGAGGCAGACGATGATCATTTCAAATGCGTAGGTCCAGCCGAGCACAAACCCGGCCATAGGCCCAAGGTAGGTGCTGGCGTACTGGCCGAAGGAGCCTGACACCGGATTGTGCACGGCCATTTCACCGAGAGCACGCATCACCATGAACACGGCAGCGCCGCCGATCAGGTAGGCCAGCAGCACGGCAGGGCCGGCCATTTGGATGGCAGAGGCGGAACCATAGAACAACCCGGTGCCGATCGCGGAACCGAGTGCCATGAAGCGAATATGTCGGGCGCTCAACCCGCGTTTCAAACCCTTTTCTTGCTGGTGCATTTCTCGTCCCTATTATTTTTATGAGGAGAAGATCGTTCCCACGCTCCGCGTGGGAACACATCCTGTGACGCTCCGCGTCACGACTCTTAAAGCGGACGCGGAGCGTCCAGGGCAAAATTCCCACGCAGAGCGTGGGAACGATCGTATGTCAGTCACACATGTTTCAACTAACAGATAGCTATCGCAGGCAAGCCAGCTCCCACACTGGGTTGCATTGCGGTTACAAGCTCGGCAGAAGCTTGGCCGGCACCAGCTCATTCAGGCAGCGGCTGGCGAGCAGTTCGCTGGCGGCATTGATGTCCGGGGCAAAGAAGCGGTCCTTCTCATAAAACGCCACTTTGTCGCGCAGGATCCCGCGGGCTTTTTCCAGCTTGGTCGAAGTCTTCAAGCCATCGCGCAGGTCCAGGCCCTGGCATGCCGCCAGCCACTCAACTGCGAGTACACCACGGGTATTTTCAGCCATTTCCCACAAACGCTTGCCCGCAGCCGGAGCCATGGACACGTGGTCTTCCTGGTTGGCCGACGTCGGCAGGCTGTCCACGCTATGAGGATGCGCCAGCGCCTTGTTCTCACTGGCGAGCGCCGCAGCGGTGACCTGGGCGATCATGAAACCGGAGTTCACCCCGCCATTGCCGACCAAAAACGGCGGCAGTTGCGACATGTGCTTGTCCATCATCAACGAGATACGACGCTCGCTCAGCGAGCCGATTTCGGCGATGGCCAGCGCCATGTTGTCGGCAGCCATGGCCACCGGCTCAGCGTGGAAGTTACCGCCGGAAATCACGTCGCCCTCGGCAGCAAACACCAGCGGGTTATCCGACACGGCGTTGGCCTCTACCACCAGCACTTCGGCAGCCTGGCGGAACTGGGTCAGGCAGGCGCCCATGACTTGCGGCTGGCAACGCAGGGAATACGGGTCTTGCACCTTGTCGCAGTTCTGGTGCGACTGGGACACCTGGCTGCTCTCGCCGAGCAGGTCGCGATAAGCCGCGGCCGCGTCGATCTGACCGCGCTGGCCACGGGCGGCATGGATACGTGCATCAAACGGCGAGCGCGAGCCCAATACCGCTTCCACGGTGAGTGCACCGCACGCCAACGCGCCGGCGAACAGGTCTTCGCCTTCGAACAGGCCGCGCAAGGCATAAGCGGTGGATACCTGGGTGCCGTTCAGCAGCGCCAGGCCTTCTTTGGCCGCCAGCGTCAGCGGCGTCAGGCCGGCAACTTTCAGCGCTTCGGTGGCTTCCAGCCATTCGCCCTTGTAGCGCGCCTTGCCTTCGCCCAGCAGCACCAGCGACATATGCGCCAATGGCGCCAAGTCGCCGGAAGCACCGACCGAACCTTTGAGCGGAATGTGCGGGTACACTTCGGCGTTGATCAGTGCGATCAGCGCGTCGATCACCTGGCGACGAATGCCGGAGAACCCACGGCTCAGGCTGTTGACCTTGAGCACCATGACCAGCCGCACCAGCGCGTCGCTGATCGGCTCACCGACGCCGGCGGCGTGGGACAGCACCAGGGAACGCTGGAGGTTTTCCAGGTCTTCACTGGCAATGCGGGTCGAGGCCAGCAGGCCAAAACCGGTGTTGATGCCGTAGGCGGTGCGGTTCTCGGCGAGAATCTGCTCCACGCAGGCCACACTGGCTTCGATCTGCGCCGTGGCGCTGTCATCCAGAGTGAGGGTTACCGGCTGCTGGTAGATGGCTCGCAGTTGGGCAAGGCTCAGTTGGCCTGGAATCAAATTTAGCGCAGTCACATTCATGCTCCTTTGAATTGTTCTTTTGAATAAGTGTTTAGTGCAAATGGGGAATTGCTGAGCGCAGCAAAGCGGTGTCTTTGAGCAGCGCGGCGGTGGCGGCAATATCTGGCGCCAACCAACGGTCTTGTTCGTAAGGTGCGACCTTTTCGCGTAGCAGACGCCAGGCGCTGTCAGTACCCGCGCCGAAACGCTGGCCCTTCAAAAACTCGAACGCCTGGGCTGCCAGCAGGTACTCGATGGCGAGAATCTGCGTGACGTTGGCCAACAGCTGATGCAGCTTGAGCGCGGCATTGGTGCCCATGCTCAGGTGGTCTTCCTGCAGGCCCGAGGTAACGAAATTGTCGAGCACCGCCGGTTGCGCCAGCTGACGGTTTTGCCCGCACAGCGAGGCGGCGACGTACTGCACGATCATCATCCCGGAGTTGACCCCAGGGTTGCTGACCAGGAACGCCGGCAAACCACTGACGTGCGGGTTGATCAGGCGGTCCAGGCGACGCTCGGCCACCGAGCCGATTTCGGCCATGGCGATGGCGAGCATGTCGGCCGCCAGCGCCACAGACTGCCCATGCGGGTTGGCCTGGGACACCACGCGGTAGTTGTCCGGCGTGCCGAGCACCAGCGGGTTGTCGGTGGCGCTGTTGAGTTCGGTCTCGATCTGGCGTGTGGCGTGTTCCACCTGATCACGCGCCGCACCGTGAATCTGCGGGATCGATCGGATGCTCAGCGCGTCCTGGGTGCGGATGCCTTTGCTGCTGGCGATCACTTCACTGCCGTCAAGCAAGGCACGCAGGTTGATGCCGACTTGCTGCATGCCTGGGTGTGGCTTGAGGGCGATGATGGCTTCGTCAAAGGCGTCGATCTGACCACGCTGGGCTTCGAAACTCATGGCGCCGATCACGTCGGCCCATTGCAGCAGGTGATGCGCGTCGGCCAGGGCCAGGCAGCTCAGGCCGGTCATGCACGGCGTGCCATTGACCAGGCACAGGCCGTCTTTGGCGCCGAGCACCACAGGCTGTAAACCTTCGGCTTTTAAGGCGGCTTGCGCCGTCACGATCTGGCCGCGATAGCTCACATCGCCAACCCCGAGCAAGGCCACGCCAATGTGGGCCATGTGGGTCAGGTAGCCCACCGAGCCCTGGGACGGCACTTGCGGCGTGATGCCATGGTTGAGCAACGCCAGCAACGAATGCACCACCTGCGGGTGCAGGCCGGATTTGCCGTGGCTGTAGTTGATGATGGCTGCGCAGATGATCGCGCGGGTCTGTTCGTCGCTCAGCACCGGGCCGACGCCACAGGCGTGGCTCAGCAGTGTGTTGCGCGACAACTGGCTGAGTTGTTCACCCTTGAGCGACACATTGCACAGCGCGCCCAGGCCGGTGTTCACACCATAGGCGCGTTCGCCGCTGGTGACGATGCGTTGCACGATGGCCTGGGCATTGTCGATACGCGCCCAGGCGTGGCCCGAGAGTTCGAGCACGGCGCCGTGGCGGGCGACGGCGACCACGTCCTGCCAACGCAGGGGAGCGTCGGCGATGATGATTTTTGTTGCCTGGGACATCTTGAGCCTCTTGAATTGATCGTTCCCACGCTCTGCGTGGGAACGCCGCCTGGGACGCTCCGCGTCCCGCTATCAGGTGTGACGCGGAGCGTCACGGGATGTATTCCCACGCAGAGCGTGGGAACGATCAGCTACACCACCGCCGCCCGGCGCTGAACAAACCGGTCCACATACTCATCCGCCGGCGAATGCAGAATCTCGCGCGGCGTGCCGACCTGGATCAGCTTGCCGTCCTTGAGAATCGCAATGCGGTTGCCAATGCGCACCGCCTCGTCGAGGTCGTGGGTGATGAACACGATGGTCTTGTGCAGGGTCTTTTGCAGCTCCAGCAACTGGTCCTGCATCTCGGCGCGGATCAGCGGGTCGAGGGCGCTGAAGGCTTCGTCCATCAGGATGATGTCGGTATCGGCTGCCAAGGCGCGGGCCAGGCCTACACGTTGGCGCATGCCACCGGAAAGCTGGTGCGGGTATTTGTTTTCGTAGCCTTTGAGGCCCACGGTTTCGATCCAGTGCAGCGCACGTTCGGCGCACACCTGCTTGGTTTCGCCGCGCACCTTGAGGCCGTAGGCAACGTTGTCGAGCACACTCTTGTGGGGCAGCAGGCCGAAGCTCTGGAACACCATGCTGATCTTGTGGCGACGGAATTGGCGCAGGGCTTCCATGTCCAGTTGCAGGATGTCTTCGCCGTCCACCAGGATCGCGCCGCTGGTTGGATCGATCAGGCGGTTGAAGTGGCGCACCAACGTGGACTTGCCCGAACCCGAAAGACCCATGATCACAAAGATCTCGCCCGTGCCGATGCTCAGTGACAGGTCGTTCACGCCGACCACGCAACCGGTCTCGGCCAGCACCTGATCCTTGGTCTTGCCCTGACCAACCATCGCCAGGGCTTCCTTGGAGCGGTTGCCGAAAATCTTGAAGACGTTTTTAACTTCAATTTTGCTGACAGTAGTCATTTGCTCGCCTCATGCCGTGGACGACCATAGGCCTGGGTAATGCGGTCGATGACCACTGCAAGAATCACAATCGCCAGCCCTGCTTCGAGGCCACGGCCGACGTTGAGGGTCTGGATGCCGACGAGCACGTCTTCACCCAGGCCTCGGGCGCCGATCATCGAGGCGATCACCACCATCGACAACGCCATCATGGTGGTCTGGTTGATACCGGCCATGATGCTCGGCAATGCCAGCGGCAGTTGCACGCCAAACAGTTGCTGCCAGCGGTTGGCACCGAAGGCGTTGATGGCTTCCATGACTTCGCCGTCGACCTGGCGAATGCCCAAGTCGGTGAGGCGAATCAACGGTGGCGCGGCGTAGATCACCGTGGCGAAAATCGCCGGCACCTTGCCCAGGCCAAACAGCATCAGCACCGGGATCAGGTACACAAAGCTGGGCATGGTTTGCATGATGTCGAGCAGCGGCATCAATACCGACCGCAGGCGATTGCTGCGTGCAGACAAAATGCCCAACGGAATGCCGATCAGCACCGAGATCACCGTGGCGACCATCATCAGTGCCAGGGTTTGCATGAGCTTGTCCCACAGGCCAACCGCACCCACCAGGAACAGCAGACCGACGATCACCGCCGTGGTCACCACCTTGCGGGTGGCATGCCAGGCGATGCCGCCGACAATGGCGAGCATCAGCCACCAGGGCGCTGCACGCAGCAAGCCTTCCAGGTTGACGATGGCCCATAACAGCGTGTCGGAGATGTGCCGGAACACATCGCCGTAGTTGGTGACCAGTGAGTCCACCCAACCGTTGACCCAGTCGGCGATGGAAAACGTAAAACTCTCAGGAAACATAGCGTGCTCTCGATCCAGTGGGTTGTGGCCGGGTGCCCGGCTGGCCCTTGAGGGTAGCCGGACACGCTTGACCTACAAGGCCGCGTCGATTTTCTTGGCTGCGTCGTCGCTCACCCATGCGTGCCAGACTTCAGGATGTTCCTTGAGGAAAATTTTCGCCAGTTTTGGCGACTCAATCCGCTCTTTGGCCATGCGACCGAGGTTCTGGTTAAGCAAGTCGATGGGCAGGTTGACCTTCTCCAGCACCGCCACGAGTTCCGGCGCTTGCTCGTGGAAGGTTTTGGACAGGCCGACCTTGATGCTCACGCTTTTATCCACACCGGGCTTTTCCTGCAACTTGACCAGATCGACCTGGCCCATCAGCGGGGTTGGCGACCAGTAGTAGAACAGGATCGGCTCGCCACGCTTGTAGCTCGACAGCACGGCGGCATCCAGCGCCGGGCCGGTGCCAGGGCGGAAGTTGGTGTAGGTGCTTTCCAGGCCATAGCTTTTCAGCATTTCGCTGTTATCCAGCTCACAGGTCCAGCCGGCCGGGCAGTTGTAGAAGCGGCCCTTGGAGGGCTCTTCCTGGTCCTTGAATACCGAGGCGTATTTGGCCAGGTCGGCGATATTTTTCAGGTCTGGTGCCTTGGGTTCCAGCTTGCGCTTGGCGTCGCCTTCGATCACATAACGCGGCACATACCAGCCTTCGACGGCACCCACAACGGGCGCGCCAACGCCAACGACTTTGCCGGCCTTCTCGGCCTTGTTCCAGACTTCGCTGCGGCCTACCCACTCTTCGGCGAAAACCTGGATGTCGTTGCTGCTCAGGGCGTTTTCCATGGTGATGGAGTTGCCCGGCAAGCTATCGGTTTTGCAGCCGTAGCCTTTCTCCAGCACGGTTTGCAGGATGTCGGTGAGCAACATGCCGCTTTCCCAGTTCAGCCCGGCGAATTTCACCGGTTTGCCGGACTCGCACCAACCCGCCGCCTGGGCGCCGGCAGAGGCCAGCAAGCCTGCAGATAACACGGTGGCCAGCAGGGTTTTATTCATCTTCATTGTTGTGACGCTCCCAATCTTGAAATGGATTACGGCAGTCAGTAGGCGTCCTGCCCTGTCCACGTCCCATCAGGCCTGTGCAGCCAGCCCGTTTGTCGTTGGTGCAGCGCCCTGCTCTATTGGCAGGATCAGTTGATCGGGCACCGTGCCGTGCCATTTTTTCGCACATACGTAATACAGGGCCGCTGGCAGTACCAGGCCGATGATCCAGGAGATATCCACATCACCCAGCGCGGCAACCAAAGGGCCGGTGTAGAACTTGGTGGAGATGAACGGCAACTGCACCAGCACACCGAACACATAGACGCTGATACCGAGCAGGTTCCAGCGACCGTAGCGGCCATTCGGGTCGGCCAAAGCCGGGACGTCATAGCGCTCGCGGGTGATGCAGTAGTAATCCACCAGGTTGATCGCACTCCACGGCGTAAAGAACGCCAGCAGAAACAGGATGAAAGACTTGAACGCGCCGAGGAACGAGTGCTGGCCGAGCAACGCGATCAGGGTTGCAGTGCCGACAATCACCAGCACGAACACCAGACGCTGCAGGCGGGTGACCTCAAGGCGACCACGGAAGCCGCTGACGATGGTCGCAATGCACATGAAGCTGCCGTAGGAGTTCAGGGTAGAGATGGTGACCTTGCCGAACGCGATGCTGAAGTACAGCAGCGCAGCGGTGGCGCCCGTACCACTCAACCCAACGATGTAGGCGACTTCGTGACCGGCAAATTGCCCGTTGGACATGGCCGCGGCAAACACGCCAAGGACCATCGCCACCTGAGCGCCAATGACCGAACCTGCACCGGCGGCGAAAAAGGTTTTCAGCGAAGATGTCTTGCTTGGCAGGTAACGTGAATAGTCCGCCACGTAAGGGCCGAAGGCGATCTGCCAGGAGGCCGCGAGCGACACCGCCAGCAGGAAGCTGCTCCAGCTGAAGTGACGGATCTGCAAAAGCGCGCCAACGTCGGTCTGGCTCATCAAACGACTGAACAGATAGACAAAGGCAATCACGCCAATGACGCTGGCGACCCGCCCAATAAAGTGGATCACCCGGTAGCCCAGCACGGTGACCA
Organism: Pseudomonas sp. IPO3747; assembly: GCF_013385245.1. Classification (NCBI taxonomy): domain Bacteria; kingdom Pseudomonadati; phylum Pseudomonadota; class Gammaproteobacteria; order Pseudomonadales; family Pseudomonadaceae; genus Pseudomonas; species Pseudomonas sp. IPO3747. Next base: position 273,745 of record NZ_JACAQL010000009.1, on the reverse strand, counting down.
GTACGATGACGCTGGCAAAAATCAGGATACCGACGCTGTCGCTGACCCCGAACAACTGGCCCAGCGCCTGCCCCGACAGCACGGTCCCGGTCGCGGTGAAACCGAGGTACATCAAACAGACCAGCACAATCGGGATGGCTGCACCGTAAACGCCGAACTGCACCCGGCTGGAGATCATCTGTGGCAGGCCAAGCTTTGGCCCTTGCGCTGCATGCAACGCCATGACGCCGCCGCCGATGAGTTGGCCGATCAACAGACCGATCAACGACCAGAACACATCACCGCCGAGCACCACGGCCAAGGCCCCGGTGACAATCGCGGTGATTTGCAGATTGGCACCCATCCACAGGGTGAACTGGCTCAATAGACGACCGTGTCTTTCCGCTTCCGGGATGTAGTCGATCGAACGCCTTTCGATCAACGGTGTGGTGTCATTTGCAGCCATGTTGGTCAACCTCTGATGGATTGTTCTGGGTGTGCAGATTGCGGGTTCTACTGTGGGAGCTGGCTTGCCTGCGATGGCATCCCCTCGGTTCTGCCGAGAGACCGAGTCGCCCGCATCGCAGGCAAGCCAGCTCCCACACAAGCCAGCTCCCACAGGAACCAGGCCAGCCGTTATTTGATCATCGGCAGGTTCAGGCCCTGCTCCTTGGCGCAATCGATGGCGATCTGGTAACCGGCATCGGCGTGACGCATCACCCCGGTGGCCGGGTCGTTGTGCAGTACGCGGGCGATCCGCTCAGCCGCTTCATCGGTGCCGTCGCAGACGATCACCATGCCCGAGTGCTGGGAGAAGCCCATGCCCACGCCGCCGCCGTGGTGCAGCGAAACCCAGGTCGCGCCGCTCGCGGTGTTGAGCAAGGCGTTGAGCAGTGGCCAGTCGGACACGGCGTCGGAGCCGTCCTGCATGGCTTCGGTTTCGCGGTTGGGGCTTGCGACCGAGCCGGAGTCGAGGTGGTCACGGCCGATCACTACGGGTGCCGACAGCTCACCGCTGCGCACCATTTCGTTGAATGCCAGGCCGAGCTTGGCGCGTTGGCCCAGGCCAACCCAGCAGATACGTGCTGGCAGGCCCTGGAAGCTGATGCGTTCGCGCGCCATGTCCAGCCAGTTGTGCAGGTGCGCGTCGTCCGGGATCAGCTCTTTGACTTTGGCGTCGGTCTTGTAGATGTCTTGCGGGTCACCCGACAGCGCAGCCCAGCGGAACGGGCCGATGCCACGGCAGAACAGCGGGCGGATGTAGGCCGGTACGAAGCCTGGGAAGTCGAAGGCGTTTTCTACGCCTTCTTCCTGGGCCATCTGGCGGATATTGTTGCCGTAGTCAAAAGTCGGGATGCCTTGTTTCTGGAATTCCAGCATGGCTTTGACGTGCACGGCCATCGACTGCTTGGCGGCCTTGATCACGGCAGCCGGCTCGGTTTTGGCGCGGGCGCGGTATTCGTCCCAGGTCCAGCCGGCAGGCAGGTAACCATTGAGTGGGTCGTGGGCGCTGGTCTGGTCGGTGACCATGTCCGGGCGCACGCCGCGCTTGATCAGTTCCGGCAGGATTTCGGCCGCGTTACCCAAAAGGGCGATGGAGATGGCCTTGCCTTCCTTAGTGTATTTGGCGATGCGGGCCAGGGCGTCGTCGAGGTCGGTGGCTTGCTCGTCGACATAACGGCTGGCCAGACGGAAATCGATGCTGACCTGCTGGCACTCGATGTTCAGCGAGCAAGCGCCAGCCAGGGTCGCAGCCAACGGCTGAGCGCCGCCCATGCCGCCAAGGCCGGCGGTGAGGACCCAACGGCCGGTGAGGTCGCTGTTGTAGTGCTGGCGGCCGGCTTCGACGAAGGTTTCGTAGGTGCCCTGCACGATGCCCTGGCTGCCGATGTAGATCCAGCTGCCGGCGGTCATCTGGCCGTACATGGCCAGGCCCTTGGCATCCAGTTCGTTGAAGTGTTCCCAACTGGCCCAGTGCGGCACCAGGTTGGAGTTGGCGATCAGCACGCGCGGAGCGTTGCTGTGGGTCTTGAACACGCCGACCGGCTTGCCGGATTGCACCAGCAGGGTCTCGTCGTCATTCAGGTTGGTGAGGCTCTCGACGATCTGGTCGTAGCACTCCCAGTTGCGCGCCGCACGGCCGATACCGCCGTACACCACCAATTCTTTCGGGTTCTCGGCCACTTGCGGGTCGAGGTTGTTCATCAGCATGCGCAACGGTGCTTCAGTCAGCCAGCTTTTGGCGGTGAGCTTGTTACCGCGGGCGGCACGGATTTCGACGTCACGGAATTTAGTAGGCTTGGCTTTCGAAAAATCGGTCACAGCTGGACTCCTCGGCATGATGCGCGAACATTGATGGTGCGAAGGAGAGTCTTACGCACACATCTTTACTTGTATGTACAAGCATATGCAATCAAGCGGCCAACTTGGTGAGAGAGCGGGTGAGATTTTTTTGGGAGGTGCGTGAAAGCCTTGGAAATTGAGGCTTTGAGGCTTGGTGAATTTTCTTACAGAGGGAGTTTGCGGACGGGGACATTGTTCAGGACGGCCTGGCATTGCGCCAAGCTGGGGCGTTCGGTAACAAATTGGTGCGCGGCTGGAAACAGCTCTTATGAGCAATGAAAAGCAAATGTGGGAGCTGGCTTGCCTGCTCCCACAGTTTTTTAACCGCGTGCGGTCAGTTCGATTACGCAGCAGCGGCCGGTGACAGAAATATCCAGCAGGTCATTGTTACCGTCGATTTGCAGGCAATCGTGATGGCCGAGCTTTTCACCCAGCACCTTCACTTCATCCGCCACACTGAACACCAACACCGTGTGCGCCGTGCTGAAAAACCGCTGCACGCCGTCAATCCATTGCAACCGTGCGTGGTAACGCTCAGGCGAATAAATCAGGTTGAAATCGCGGATCGGCCCGGTGATCAAGCGGCAGGACACTTCACTTTCACCCTTGAACGCAAACGGCTGCAACGGTAACAGCCCGCGCTGTTCCTCGCCGTCTACGGTCAGGACCATACCCGCACCTTTGATCACGGTGATCACACGCTGGTAGCCGGCGAAGGTAGAAAACCCGCCCGACTCGGCAATATCGGCAATCGACAGGCGCCAGCCAAAGCCATCCAGGCCAGTGCCTGCGTCACGGGTGATTTCTTCGGTGCTGCCGCCGCCGTTTTTCCACGGCATGCGGATGTAATCGGTGGCGCGCCAGACTTTCACTGCACTCATTTACTGAAACGTCCTTCCAGGCTATGACGGGAACCGGGGTGGATCAAACGCGCGGCGGTCACCGGCTGGCGGCCGGACCAGGTGCGGCGGCGAATCAACAGGCAGGGCTCGCTCGGCTTGATCTGCAACAGCTTGCACTCGGCGGCGTCGGCGAGGATGGCTTCAACCACATGCTCGCCCTCGGTCAGGGGCGCGACCTGGTTGAGGTAGGCGTACGGCGTTTGCTGGGTGAAATCCTGCTGCAAGTATTCCGGCGCAACCAGAGCGTTGACGAAGCGGTCTTCGATTTGTACGGGAATGTCGTTTTCAAAGTGCACGATCAACGAGTGAAACACGCGGCCGCCTTCGCGCATTTCCAGGGCCACAGCACGTTCGGAGCCGGCGGCCTCTTCGCCCAGGTGAATAACCTGGCAGGTATGCCGATGACCGCGGGAGGCGATCTCATCGGCAATGTTGTGCACTTCAAACAGCGCCGACTGGCTCTTGGGCTCGGCGACGAAGGTGCCGACGCCTTGCATGCGCACCAGCAGACCTTCGGCGGTGAGTTCGCGCAGGGCGCGGTTGATGGTCATGCGGCTGAAGCCCAACTGGCTGACCAGTTCGCTCTCGGACGGCACGCGGTAATGGGGCGGCCAGTTGCCGTTGAGAATCTGCTGGCTGATCATCTGTTTGACGCGGGCATACAAGGGCGCCGGACTTTCGTCCATGTGGGCAGCCAGGGAAGACTTGGCGGGCGGAGTCGGCACAGGGAATCCTTGCAGGGGGAAAAGATGCATAGATTGCCGGAGTTTACCGAGCAGGCAAACGTCTGTATATGTATATACAAATAAACACACGACCGGGGTGCCTTGATCATGTCCGCTTTCTTTGCCGAACGCGCGCTGCTGCCTAATGGATGGGCCAACGATGTACGCTTTGAAGTCAGCGCCGATGGCGTGCTGACCCAGGTTGAGCCCAATGCCAGCGCAGACAACGCCGAACGGCTCAGAGGCCCGGTTTTGGCGGGCATGCCCAACCTGCACTCCCATGCGTTCCAGCGCGCCATGGCCGGGTTGGCCGAAGTGGCCGGCAACTCGAATGACAGCTTCTGGACCTGGCGCGACTTGATGTACCGCATGGTCGGCAAGATCACCCCGAAACAACTGCAGGTCATCGCCCGCCAGCTTTATATCGAGATGCTCAAGGCCGGTTACACCTCGGTGGCCGAGTTTCATTATGTGCACCACGACGTCAGCGGCCAGGCGTATGCCGATCGCACGGAGCTGTCGCGGCAGATCAGCCAGGCGGCCGCCAGCAGTGGGATTGGCCTGACATTGCTGCCAGTGCTCTACACCCATTCCGGCTTTGGTGGCCAGGCGCCGAATGAAGGCCAGCGGCGCTTTATCAACAGCACCGAAGATTACCTGGACCTGCAAGCACGCCTGAAGCCCATTCTGGCGGCGCAGCCAGCGCAGCAACTGGGCCTGTGTTTCCACTCATTGCGTGCCGTCACACCCGAACAGATCAATGAGGTGCTGGCCGCCAGCGACAAGGCTTGCCCGGTACACATCCACATCGCCGAGCAGCAAAAAGAAGTCGATGATTGCCTGGCCTGGAGCGGCAAACGCCCGCTGCAATGGCTGTATGACAATGTTGAAGTGGATGAACGTTGGTGCCTGGTACACGCCACCCATGCTGACGCCGATGAAGTCACGCGCATGGCCAAGAGCCGGGCAATCGCCGGCTTGTGCCTGACCACCGAAGCCAACCTGGGCGACGGGATTTTCCCGGCGGTGGATTTCCTCGCTCAAGGCGGGCGTATGGGTATCGGTTCCGACAGCCATGTGTCACTGAGCGTGGTGGAGGAGTTGCGTTGGCTCGAATATGGCCAGCGCCTGCGGGACCAGCGGCGCAACCGCCTGTATCGCAGTGATCAACCGATGGTTGGCCGCACGCTGTTCGATGCTGCACTGGACGGCGGCGCCCAAGCGTTGGGGCAGCCGATTGGTCGATTGGAAGTCGGCAAGCGGGCAGATTGGATTGTGCTGGATGGCAATGACCCGTACCTGGCGACGGCAACCGAGGATGGCATCCTCAATCGCTGGCTGTTCGCCGGTGGTGATCGCCAAGTGCGCGATGTGCTGGTCAACGGCAAATGGGTGGTGCGCGATGGGCATCATGCCGGCGAAGAAGAAAGCAGCCGGGCGTTCACCCACGTTCTGAGAGACTTGCTGGGCTAACAGCCGACACAAAACAAATGTGGGAGCTCCCAATTCAAGCCAGCTCCCACATTGGATTGAGGGTGACCTCAGGTTACTGCGAGGTCTTCGCCATCTGCTTGTCCGACGTGCGGAAGATCAGTCGCGTCGTGTCATACCCTTGCTGGCGCGCCCTGCTCAGCAGGTCTTCGCGGGTGTCGGCGCTCACCGTCGGTGTGCGCGACAAGATCCACATATAACGCCGGCTCGGGCTACCGACGATGGCGGTCTTGTAATCATCACTCACGTACAGCACCCAGTAATCGCCCTTGGCGACGCCTGGCAGCAACGCGGTGAACCAGTTATTGAATTCCACCCAGAGCTTGTCGGTCTTGCCCGGCACTTGCGGCGTGGCCGTGCCCTTGGCTTCTTCCCACTTCCACTCTGTGGTCAGGCAGCGGTTAAACACCGACATATCGCCATCCGGCAGCAGGGTGTAGCGAGCCTCGGACTGCGCGCAGTTACGCTGGAAGTACATCGGCAATCGGGCCAACTCATACCAGGTGCCCTGGTAACGCTTGAGGTTGACGTTGCTCGCGGTCTTGGGTTGCAGATCATCGCCAGAATGGCTGGCGCAGCCCGCCAAAAACAGACTGGCGCAAAGAAACAAAACAAAACGCATCATTCTTCTTCTCCCGCAGGCTCGCGCCCCGGTTTACTTCAGGCCTTGCCCGGAAAACATCAGAACTTTGTCACCGGCGTACTGCACGCTGATAAAGCTGTTTTTATCGCCCCACGTGCAACTGGACATGCCCAGCGCACCGGAACAATCGGTCGGCTTACCCAGCAACGACTCCACCTCGGCCTTGGCCATGCCAGCCGACAGCTTCGCGTAATTTTCTTGATTGACCTTGCTGCACGCGGCTAACAGCACGCAAAAAGCCAGCAGGGCGAGACGGCGTAAAGACATGGAAAAGCTCCTGGAGAGACAAAGCAGCTGGGGTATCTGCCAGAAGCTTAGAAGGGAAAAGAGGTGTCTGGTTCCCGATGAGCAAAAACAAAAAAACCCCGAAAACGCTGAAACGTTTCGGGGCTTCTTCTCATTCAAAACTTCAAGTCTTGAATGCTTCTGTGGCGAGGGAGCTTGCTCCCGTTCGGGTGCGCAGCGCCCGCAAGCTTTTTGGGGCCGCTTCGCAGCCCAACGGGAGCAAGCTCCCTCGCCACAGAGGTTTACTTCTTGTGATAAGCCGTCACACGCTCAACTTCTTCCTTCGAGCCCAGGAACACTGCCACACGCTGGTGCAGGCCTTCCGGCTGGATGTCGAGGATGCGCTGGTGGCCGTCAGTGGACGCGCCGCCTGCTTGCTCAACCAGGAACGACATCGGGTTGGCTTCGTACATCAAGCGCAGCTTGCCCGGTTTGGAAGGTTCTCGGCTGTCACGTGGGTACATGAACAGGCCACCACGGGTCAGGATGCGGTGCACGTCGGCAACCATCGCAGCGACCCAGCGCATGTTGAAGTTCTTCTTCAACGGGCCTTCTTCGCCGGCCATCAACTCGCCCACGTAGCGGGTCACAGGCTCTTCCCAGTGACGCTGGTTGGACATGTTGATCGCAAATTCCTGGGTGGAAGCAGGAATGGTGATGTCTTCGTGGGTCAGTACGAAGCTGCCCATTTCGCGGTCCAGGGTAAAGCCTTTGACGCCGTCGCCCAGGGTCAGCACCAGCATGGTCTGCGGGCCGTAGATGGCGTAACCGGCAGCAACCTGTTCGGTGCCTGGCTGCAGGAAGGCCTTTTCGTTCAGGGCTTCGTTCTGGCTCAGGTATTCGTTAGGGCAACGCAGTACCGAGAAGATAGTGCCGACCGGTGCGTTGATGTCGATGTTGGACGAGCCGTCGAGTGGGTCGAACACCAGCAGGTACGCGCCTTTCGGGTATTTGCCCGGGATCTGGTAGGCATTGTCCATTTCTTCGGACGCCATGCCGGCCAGGTGGCCACCCCATTCGTTGGCTTCGAGCAGGATTTCGTTGGAAATCACGTCGAGCTTCTTCTGCACTTCGCCTTGGACGTTTTCAGTGCCCATGCTGCCCAGAACACCACCCAGTGCGCCTTTGGACACGGCGTGGCTGATTTCCTTGCAAGCACGCGCCACCACTTCGATAAGGAAGCGCAGATCGGCAGGCGTGTTGTTGCTGCGGGTCTGCTCGATCAAATAGCGACTCAGGGTAACGCGGGACATGGAAGGCTCCGGAAAATGGGGGGCTTAAAAACCCGCGCAGTTTAACGCGAGTCGAGGGTTATTTCCTCTAATCAGAGGATTTAACCCCAATAGAGTTCACGGCTTGGCCGCCGGTGCACGCAACAAACTGTAGGCCATCGCCCCTAGCGCCGCTACACCCAACAGGAGCACGGCCCACAGGCCGAGTTTCTTCCAGTCGGTGCCCGCTTCGGGTGAAACGGCAATCGCAGGCGATTTGACCGTCACGTCGCCTGTGACCGTGGCCTGCCCCAAGGTCTTGATACGCTCGGCGCTGTAGTCGGGAATCAGCGTCGACAGCGGCAAGTTAGCGGCCTTTACCGACGGGTTGCCCAACGCCAGGGTAAACGGCGGCTCGCCCCGCGCCAGGAACACCAACTGCGTGGCGCGCACAGCAAAACGCAATGCCGGCGCTTCCACGCCCAGGCCGCCGCCGCGCTCGTCCACCTGCAACTTGAGTTCGCCCACGGCCACGCCTGGCAATTGCAATTCATCCTGCACCACGTCCTGGCCGTTCTGGGCCAGGCGATACAACAAGCCATTGCTCAAAGGCTGCCAGGCTTGATTGGCTTCCCGCCGCCCCGCCAACGTCACGGGCGCCAGCGTGTTGGGCTGCTTGAGCTCGACGCGCAAGCGCTCCACATGCAGCCCCGTCGGCAACTGCCAGCTGTATTCACCCGCCTTGAGCCGCGTACCCGACAACGGCTGCGACCACACCAAGGGCATTGGCAGGCTGCTGCTGGTGGCGCTCACAAGCTTGGCCGAGGTCAGCGTCGGCGCGGCCTGGCCTTGCCACAGCAGGCGCAGGTAACGCGCCGATTGCCCCGGCAGGCTCACGTCATGTTGCTCGACCCGCTCATCGGCAAACGATAGGCGCGCCACCTGGCCATCGCCCCAGGGTTCCCAGTGCTGCAGGTCATCGCTGGCTTCAATGCTGAAACGCTGGAAGCCATCCTGTTCGCGACTCCAGTCCAGGCTCAGTTGCTGCAGCGGCGCCTTGATCGCGCTGGCGTCCAGTACCCAGCCTCGCAGCACCTGTTTGCCGGCCTTGGACGGGCGCACTTCCAGCAGCGTGCCTTCGGCGGTGGATTTCATCACCACGTCCGGCACACTTTGGCGGGTGTCGGCGGCGTACAACGGGAACCACTTCACGTCGGCGACCGTGCGACTTTCGGTGCGTTGCGCTGATTGGCGCGACAACGCGTAAGCCTGGGGCTCGCCGGCGGCGTTGAACACGCGCACATCACCAAGATCCGCCTGGCGCGCGCTCAATTGCACCGACAGCGGCAACTCCAGGCGATACCAAGGCCCGTTGCCACTTACCGCCAACGGCACCTGTGTGGTGAAGTCGGCGGGCGTTTCTTGCGCCCACGCCGACAACGTCGAACACATGCCCAACGCGATCACGCTCAACTTACCGATCAAGAGGATGCTCCTTCAGTTTCCAACACCGGCTCGGCGCGTTTGGGCGGCAGCGGTGCGAAGTAACCCACCACCAGCAACAGCCCGCCCACACCAATAAACGATACGATCCGCGCCAGCCCGCCACGGTTGCTCAGCTCGACAAAGAAAAGCTTGGCGACCACCACCGCAATCAACGCCGCGCCGATCAGCCACACTTCGCGACGATGGCGCAGGTGGCCGCCGATCATCAGGCCCAGGGCGATCAGGGTCCAGACCAGCGACAGGCCAGCCTGCACCCACATGGACGCCAGCAAGGTATCCAGTTGGAACGGCACGCCCGCCCAATGGTGGGCGGTGCGCATCACCAAGGCCGTGAAGAAGGCAAACAGCGAAGCACCTGCGACACCTTGGGCGATCAGTTCAGCACGCGGCCCGCGCTGCGGCGCCACGCTGCGCGACCACAGGTAAATACCCAGCAATGCGAACAGCAGGCCCACGTCCAACGGATTGAGCAATGGCACGTACGGCAGTGGTTTCGCCGTGCCGTCGCTGAAGATGTTCGCCAACCAGAACCAGCCGAGCATCAATACCGCCAGCGGCAACGCGGCCAGCACACGGTATTCACGCGGGTTTGCCGACACCGGCCACGGCCAGCTGCGCGGTGCCGCCGCCAGCACCAGGTACAGGCTTGGCAGAATCGCCCAACCCAGCCAACGCCAGGCGTTGTACTCACTCGACAGCAGCAACAGGCCGTAACGCAGCTCCAGCGCCAACACACCAATCAACATCCAGCAGCCGAACACATGAGCGATGCTCAATACCTTGCCCGGCACCACCGCCGCCAAACGGCGCAGCGCGATAAAATGCACCACAAACACCGCCAACCACGCCAGCCAGCCGTAATGCGCTGCCGGGTGATAGTAATCATGGGCAGACACCAGCAACACCACGCCCGCCGCCGGCATCAGCAAGGCGCACAGCATGCCCAGAGATGCCCAGCGTAAACGTGCGGCCAACAGCGCCCAGATCGCCACGCTCACCGCAGCGATGCCAAGCAAAAATGCGCCTTGCAGCGCTTGCGGGATAAACCGCAGCACTTCGCCGATCAACGCCAATGCCCACCAGGCCGCGCCCCACACCAGCAGCAGGTCGGACAGGCGTTGCAATTTCAACACGGCAAACACCGGCGCCTGCGACTCACGTTGCAAGCGCCAGGCGCCCACCATTGCCGCCAGGCCCAGCACCATCGGCGTCCAGAAAGCGCTGTGCGCCAAGGGGCGCAAGCCCTCGCTGTTCAACGGCCCGAGCAACTGCGGCACCGCCAACAGGAACGAAGCACCACCGATCAGTTGCAGCAGCAAACCAAACACGAAACTCACGCGTTGTTGCAGGTACAGGCTCAACCAGATGATCAGCAAGCCACTGGCCGCCCACACGCCGCTGGCGCTTTCCCATGGCAGCACAAACAGCACCGCAAGGTTGATCAGCACCAGACCCGCGAGCAGCACCACCGACAAGCCGCGCAGCAGCCGCACATCGCTGCGCACCATGTCATCGCGCGCCGCCATCAGCATGCCGCCGACCAACGCCAGGCCGATCAGCGAGGCGGTCAACAAGCCGGTCCAACCGGCACTGAATACCGCAGCCCCATCACCGCCCTGCAAACGCAGGAGGAACAACACCCCACCGAGCAATTGCACAGCAAAGGCAGTGAACAGGAAGGTGCGCGAGCCAATGCGCAGGCCGACAAACAGCGTCAGCAGCCCGGCGATTGCCCAACTGATGGCGGTGCCTTGGGTCAACAACAACAAGGGTGCAAGCAGGTACAAAAAGGTCAATCCCAGGCTCGCCAGCACGGGCAGACCGGTGCGCTCCCATTGCGCCGCTTGTTCGGTCGATGCCTTGCGCAACTGATCGAAGCTGAACAACAGGGCCGCGCCCAGCAACAGCGCGCCCAGTGGTGCACCGTTGAGCAAGGTCAACTCGCCAACGCGCAGTTCGCTGAGGAACGCCAGCGCTGACCCCAACTGTAACAACAGGCCAAACGCACGAGCCAACGGCCGCTGCTGACGCAAGCCAAGCCAGAAGATCCCGGCGCCCTCCACTGCCCAGGCCGCCGCCGTCCAGCGCGCGTCGAGGCCCAGCGGAATCGCCAGGCTGGCAAAGATCACGCCCAGCGCCAGGCAAGTTTCGGCCAGCAGCAAGGCGCGCCCGCCACTCAGCATCCGCGCCAAGCCCATGTAGATAAGGCCTAAACCGAGTGCACTGAACGCGGCGGCAAACTCCAGGTGCTGCACCACGGCGAACTGCAAGCCAAAGCCTACCAACGGCGGGCCGAACAGCATGCTGCCATCGACATAATCACCCTTGGCCGCCGACCAGCGCAGCAGCGCCTCACGGCCTTCGGGGGCATCGCCCACCTCCTGCAGCTTGCGGCGGGCGAACAACAGGCCGATGGCCAGGTACATCAGGAAAAACAGGATCAGGAACGGCTCGGTGCTCCACAGCAGTTCCGGTGTGTAGGAGCGCATGCCCCAGGCGAAGCCTATGCCGAAGGTGCCGACAAACCCGATCAGGTTGAGCAGACGCCAGGCCTTGAACCACGCGATGGCCAGAATGCCGGCGTTGAGCAATGCAAAGTAACTGAACAGCGCCACATGATTACCGGCGCCGGTTGAGGTCAGAATCGGCGCGGCAAACCCACCCAGCGCCGCTGCGCAGGCCAGGCCGAGGGCATCCTGGGTGATCGCCAGGATTGCCGAGAACACCGTGACCGCCACCAGCAGGCCGAGTGCCGCGCCTGGGTCGATCAACGGGTGCAGGCGCATCGCAGCAAACACCGTCAGGTACAACACGGCAATCCCGGTACCCTGCAGCATCAGCCCGTAATTGCTGTTGCGCAGCCGTAACCACCAACCCAGGCCCAGCAGGCCGATGGCGGCAGCGGCAACCCCGGCGTAACGCAGTTCAATCGGCACCACCACGCCTTCGGTGGCATAACGCAGCAAGAAGGCCAGGCCAAGGAACAGCAGCACCACGCCAACGCGCAGCACGGTGTTGCCGCCGAACAGCCAATTACGGGCGCCGCCGATGGCGCGCTCGATCAGGTTGGGGCCACGGGGGATGGCAGGTTCTTTCGGTTTTGGTGCTGGGGTCCAGACGTCCTCCGGCAGTGGCTGTCTCGCCTCGGCCATCACGGCGACGGGCGCCAGTTCGGCGGGCAGCTCCCAAACAAGTTCGGGCTTGGCAACGGCAGGTGCAGGTTCAGGGATGGGGGCTTCGACAATCACGCTGTTTGTAGGCGCGGGCACTTCCAGTTGCCGCAGGCGCTCACCCAGGGCTATCAATGCCTTCTGCGTGGTCTCTAACTGAAGCGCTTGCTGGTCTGCCTGGGCGGACAGCCTCGACAGGCGAATCGCCTGACCAATGCCCAAGCCCAATAGCGCACCGAAGCCGGCATCGGTGAACGACTCATCGAGTGTCCAGCCGAGCACCAGGCCAATCAGCATGAAAATCCATTGCATGGTCGATATCCCTAAGCAGCCCGAGGCGGGCAAACCGAGGCCTAGTATATCGACGCAAAGCTAATGTGGGAGCTGCTTTTGTGGCGAGGGAGCTTGCTCCCGTTCGGGTGCGAAGCGCCCGCAATAGCCGGCGGCTGCTACGCAACCGAACGGGAGCAAGCTCCCTCGCCACAGAAGCCCGCTCCCACATGGGTTTTTGCGGTGTTTAGTCGAGGGCTTTCCAGATCTCGGTGGCGTATTCGCGGATGGTGCGGTCCGAGCTGAACCAGCCCATGCGCGCCGTATTGAGCACAGCCGAACGCCACCAGGCCTTGGAATCGTGCCAATGCGCTTCGACCCGCGCCTGGGCGTCCCAGTAGGCGTCAAAGTCGGCGCACACCAGGAAACGGTCGTAGTCGATCAACCCGTCGATCAAGCCCACATAGCGGCCTGGATCATCCGGCGAGAACACCCCGCCGCGGATCGCTTGCAACACATCGTTGAGACGATGGGAGGCTGCCACATCCGGCCCGGCGTGGAATTCACCGGCGTGCTTGCGGGCTTCCACTTGTTCGGCGCTGAGGCCGAAGATAAACATATGCTCGGCGCCCACGCGCTCGTGCATCTCCACGTTGGCGCCGTCCATGGTGCCGATGGTCAGCGCGCCATTGAGGCCGAACTTCATGTTGCTGGTGCCAGAGGCTTCAAAACCGGCCGTGGAAATCTGCTCGGACAAGTCCGCCGCCGGGATGATGCTTTCCGCCAGGCTGACGTTGTAGTTGGGCAGGAACACCACCTTGAGCAAGCCGCGCACGGTCGGGTCGTTGTTCACGGTGCGGGCGATGTCGTTGGTCAGCTTGATGATCAACTTGGCCTGGTGATAGCTGGCCGCCGCCTTGCCCGCGAAGATTTTCACGCGCGGCACCCAATCGGTGCCTGGCTCGGCGCGGATTGCCTGGTACAAGGCCACGGTGTGCAGCAGGTTGAGCAGTTGGCGTTTGTATTCGTGGATCCGCTTGACCTGCACGTCGAACATCGCCGCCGGGTTCACCGAAATGCCCAGGCGCTCGTGGATGATCTCGGCCAGTGCCCTCTTGCTGTGCAGGCGCTGTTCGGCGAAGGCTTTGCGGAACACCTGCTTCTCGGCGAAGGTCTCCAGCTCCGTCAGGCGGGTTTCCATGGTGTCGAGGATGTCCGGCCCCAGAGCCTCCACCAGCATCTCGGTGAGCTTGGGGTTGGCCTGGTACAGCCAGCGGCGGAAGGTGATGCCGTTGGTTTTGTTGTTGATGCGCTCCGGGTACAGCTTGTGCAGTTCGGAGAACACCGTGCTGCGCATCAGTTGGGTGTGCAAACCGGACACACCGTTAACGCTATGGGAGCCAAGGAACGCCAGGTTACCCATGCGCACGCGGCGGCCGTTGTCTTCTTCGATCAACGACACCGCACGCAATACGTCAAAGTCGTGGATGCCCTTGGCGCGCAGCGAGTCGATGTGCTGGGCGTTGATCAGGTAGATGATCTGCATATGCCGAGGCAGCATGCGTTCCATCAAACCGACAGGCCAGGTTTCCAACGCCTCGGGCAACAAGGTGTGGTTGGTGTAGGAAAGGGTTTCGACGGTGACATCCCACGCGGCTTCCCACGGAATGTCATGCAGGTCGACCAGTTGGCGCATCAACTCAGCCACGGCGATGGACGGGTGGGTGTCGTTGAGCTGGATCGCGGCGTGTTCGCCCAGGCTGAGTACCGAGCCGTGCATGTTCTTGTGGCGGCGCAGCAGGTCTTGCAGCGAGGCCGAAACAAAGAAGTATTCCTGGCGCAGACGCAATTCCTGCCCCGCTTCGGTGCTGTCGGCCGGGTAAAGCACTCGGGAGATGCTTTCGGCGCGAGCCACTTCGGCGACGGCGCCCAAGTGGTCACCGGCGTTGAAGCGCTCCAGGTGCAGGTCTTCTACCGCCCGGGCGCGCCACAGGCGCAGGGTGTTCACGCTGGCGCCGCGCCAGCCGACTACCGGCGTGTCGTATGCCACCGCGCGAACTGTTTCGTTGGGCGTCCACACCTGGATCATCTTGCCGGAGGCGTCCGCCAGGGTTTCGACGCTGCCACCAAAGCCGATCGGGTAAATCACCTCGGCGCGCTCGAACTCCCACGGGTTGCCGAAATCCAGCCAGCGTTCGGTCTGTTCCTGCTGCCAGCCGTCGACAATCGCCTGGCGAAACAGGCCGTGTTCATAGCGGATGCCATAGCCGTGGCCGGCAATGCCCAGGGTCGACATGCTTTCCATAAAGCACGCGGCCAGGCGGCCCAGGCCACCGTTGCCGAGCGCCGCGTCGGGCTCCAAGAGGCGGATGCGCTCCAAATCCACACCCAGCTCGGACAAAGCTTCGCGGGCAATCTCCAACACGCCGAGGTTGCTAAGGCTGTCGTAGAGCAAACGGCCGATCAGGAACTCCAGCGAGAGGTAATACACCCGCTTCTGGCCTTTGCGGTAGATGCGCCGCGTGTGGTTCATCCAGTGGTCGACCATCTGGTCGCGGGCGGCCAGTGCAATGGCTTCGAACCAGTCGTGGTCGAAGGCGTGATCCGGGTCCTTGCCCACCGCGTAGGTAAGTTTGGTCAAGACAGCATCGCGGAATGCGGCTACCTCTGCTTCTCGTGCAAGCGGTTCCTGAGACATCGGTGCGACCTCGGGCGAGATTGAAGGAGTTGCTAGAGCCTAGTCGGTCTGACAGACGGTAGACGTGCTGGTTCGGCAGTTTTTTAACTCATTCACCATTGCTGGAAATTGATGCAGGGGCCGTGCCTGCTTTTCTCCCCTGCACCGTTGGAGATGAAATCTGCAAAATATTGTTCAAAAAACCACCAATCCCGGTATGATCGCGCGCCCGGATACTGCCCCACCTTGGAACCTTGATGAAGCCTCAACTGATCGCCGCCGCTGAACTCGACCGTCTCGAGACCTGGCAGAAATATTCCGCCCACATGTGCGGTGGCTGCGTGTCCAGCTGCTGCACGCTGCCGGTCGAGGTGAAGATCAAGGACCTGATCCGCATTGGCATCGTCGATGAGTTCGAGCGCGGCGACCCGCCGAAGAACATCGCCAAGCGTTTGCAGAAGGAAGGCATCGTCGAGCGCTACAATTCCAAATCCGAAATTTTCACCCTGCAGCGCATGAGCAATAACGACTGCCTGTACCTGGATCGTAAGACGCGCTTCTGCACTATTTATGACAAGCGCCCGGATACCTGCCGCAACCACCCGAAAATCGGGCCGCGGCCGGGGTATTGTGCGTATAAGCCGAAGGAAGTGGTGCGCGAGACCAATTTCCGGACTCTCGACAAGTTCTGATGATCATGATGATCGTTCCCACGCTCCGCGTGGGAATGCAGCCCTGGACGCTCTGCGTCCGCCCTTAAAAGCGGGACGCGGAGCGTCCCAAGCGGCATTCCCACGCAGAGCGTGGGAACGATCAGGCATAAAAAAACGCCCCCGGCCTTTCGACCGGGGGCGTTTTTCATTCAGCCTGAGTTAACTCAGTTCTTGGCTTTCTTGGCAGCGCGGGTACGCTCGCCTTCGTCCAGGATCTTCTTACGCAGGCGGATCGACTTAGGCGTAACTTCGCACAGCTCGTCGTCCTGGATGAATTCCAGGGCCTGTTCCAGGGTGAAGCGAACAGGTGGGACCAGAGCGATGGTTTCGTCTTTGCCCGAAGCACGCATGTTGTCGAGCTTCTTGCCTTTGGTTGGGTTAACGCCCATGTCGTTGTCACGGCTGTTCAGACCAACGATCTGACCGTTGTAGATCTCTTGACCGTGTTCAACGAACAGCTTGCCACGCGCCTGCAGAGTTTCCAGGGAGTAGGTCAGCGCCTTGCCGGTTTCTACCGATACCAGAACACCGTTCTGACGGCCGGACATGTCGCCGGACTTCATGGTGTCGTAGCGATCGAAGATCGAGGTCAGGATGCCAGCACCGTTGGTCAGGGTCAGGAACTGGTTACGGAAACCGATCAGACCACGCGCAGGGATGTTGTATTCCAGACGTACACGGCCTTTGCCATCCGGCACCATGTTGGTCAGGTCGCCCTTACGCAGGCCCATCTCTTCCATGACCTTGCCCTGGGATTCTTCAGGGGTGTCGATGGTCACGTTTTCGAACGGTTCCTGCTTCACGCCGTCAACCTGACGGATGATCACTTCTGGACGACCAACGCCCATTTCGAAGCCTTCGCGACGCATGGTTTCGATCAGTACCGAGAGGTGCAGCTCACCACGGCCGGAAACCTTGAACTTGTCAGCCGAGTCGCCTTCTTCAACGCGCAGTGCAACGTTGTACAGCAGCTCTTTGTCCAGACGTTCCTTGATGTTACGGGAAGTCACGAACTTGCCTTCTTTACCGCAGAAAGGCGAGTCGTTTACCTGGAAGGTCATGGAGACGGTTGGCTCGTCAACGGTCAGAGGCTTCATCGCCTCAACGTTGTCTGGCTGGCACAGGGTGTCGGAGATGAACAGCGAGTCCATACCGCTCACGCACACGATGTCGCCGGCGAAAGCTTCTTCAACGTCGATGCGGTGCAGGCCGTGGTGACCCATCAGCTTCAGGATACGACCGTTACGCTTCTTGCCGTCGGCGCCGATGGCGACAACTGGAGTGTTCGGCTTGACGCTACCACGCGCGATACGGCCAACACCGATAACACCCAGGAAGCTGTTGTAGTCCAGTGCCGAGATTTGCATCTGGAACGGGCCTTCACGGTCAACTTTTGGTGCCGGTACGTTGTCGACGATCGACTGGTACAGCGGGGTCATGTCTTCAGCCATGTCGGTGTGTTCCAGACCGGCAATGCCGTTCAGGGCCGAGGCGTAGACCACTTTGAAGTCAAGCTGTTCTTCGGTAGCACCCAGGTTGTCAAACAGGTCGAAGATCTGGTCCAGAACCCAGTCCGGACGCGCGCCTGGACGGTCAACCTTGTTGATGCACACGATCGGACGCAGGCCGGCTTCGAAAGCCTTCTTGGTCACGAAACGGGTTTGCGGCATAGGGCCGTCTTGAGCGTCAACCAGCAGCAGAACGGAGTCAACCATCGACATTACGCGTTCTACTTCGCCGCCGAAGTCGGCGTGGCCCGGGGTGTCCACGATGTTGATGTGGTAGCCGTTCCAGTTGATAGCGGTGTTTTTAGCCAGGATGGTAATACCGCGCTCTTTTTCCTGGTCGTTGGAGTCCATCACGCGCTCGTCGTTGAGCTCGTTGCGCTCCAGGGTGCCGGATTGACGCAGGAGTTTGTCTACCAGGGTGGTTTTACCATGGTCAACGTGAGCAATGATGGCGATGTTACGTAGATTTTCGATCACTTGTGTATCTCGATCAGAGGATTCGGTGTGCTGACAGGTCGTGGCAGCGATTAACAGTAGAGTCAGGCCTTGCCGTTACAGCTTGACGGCAGAGTCGGGGGGCCGGTGACGCAGGCCACAGGCAAACAGCCCCGGGCTCTTAGCTCGGTCGATAAACGCGCACATTGGCATACCCCTCACTGAGCAAATGGTGGGCATGCAGGCGACTCATCACGCCTTTGTCGCAATACAGCAGGTACTGACGGCTGTTATCCAGTTCCTTGAAGCGCGCGTTCAATGCGTAGAACGGCAGCGCTTGCACGTCGATGCCAGCGATTTCCAGCGGCTCATCCTCGGCGGCATCCGGGTGACGGATGTCGACGACGATCTGGCCGGCCAGGGCTTCGCTGACTTCTTCGATTTGCACATCCTGGCCCAATTCATCGATAACACGATCGATCGGGACCAGTTTGGCGTTCTCGAGCGCACGCTCCAGAATCGCCATATCAAACTGTTGTTCTTCATACTCCACGCGGTTGCGCTTGGCGTGGGTCTTGGGGTTCACCGAAATGACCCCGCAATATTCAGGCATGTGCTTGGCAAAGTCGGCCGTGCCGATTTCTTCTGCCAGGTCGATGATGTCCTGTTTGTGGCTGGCGATCAGCGGGCGCAAGACCAGCTTCTCGGTGACGCAATCAATCAGCGACAGGTTGGGCAGCGTCTGGCTGGACACCTGGGAGATCGCTTCACCGGTCACCAACGCGTCGATCTGCAACTGATCGGCGATTCGGGACGCAGCGCGCAACATCATACGCTTCAATACTACGCCCATATGACTGTTATCGACTTTGCCGAGAATTTCGCCCAGCACTTCCTCGAACGGCACGCTTACAAATAGCACGCGTTGGGAGCTGCCGTACTTCTTCCAGATAAAGTGCGCGACTTCCATCACGCCCAATTCGTGTGCACGCCCGCCCAGGTTAAAGAAGCAGAAGTGGCTCATCAGGCCGCGACGCATGATCTGGTAGGCCGCCACCGTGGAATCGAAACCGCCGGACATCAGTACCAGGGTCTGTTCCAGTGCGCCCAGCGGGTAGCCGCCGATACTGTTGTGCTGGCTGTGGATCACAAACAACCGTTGGTCGCGAATTTCCATGCGCACTTCAATTTGCGGCGCTTTGAGGGAAATTCCGGCGGCGCCGCACTCGCGACGCAGCTTGCTGCCGACGTATTTCTCGACATCCATGGAGCTGAAGGTGTGCTTGCCGGCGCGCTTGCAGCGCACCGAAAAGATCTTGCCTTCAAGCGACTCACCGTAGTGCTGCTTGCACTTTTCGGTGATGTCGTCGAAGTCGCCCAACGGGTACTCATCGACCTGCAGGAAATGCGCGATGCCCGGCATGCAGCTCAGGCGCTCGGTCATGTCCTTCAAGGCTTTGGCGTCGGTAATGCGGGTTTCCAGCTCGAGGTTGTCCCACACGCCGTTCACCACCACAGCCGGGTCCAGGTCTCGGAGCACGGCACGGATGTTCTTGGCCAACTGACGGATGAAACGCGTCCGTACCGGTCGGCTTTTGATGGTGATCTCGGGGAAGACTTTTACGATTAATTTCATGGAAACAGCGCGCGCCGGGCCTGCTGAAAAAGGGGGGCGCGGATTATAGCGGAAATCGCTCAAGGTTTAACCAGTTAATATGCATCACAGACGCAACGCACCAAAACGGGTCATTTGCGCAAATTAACGCTACATTGCAGTGCGTTATTTATTCCGCTTCAGCGGATTGCACCGTTATAGGGGCCATTTTGAGGCAAAAAGGCCATGTTGGCGCACTGGCATGCAATTTGCTCTCTTGTGAGGCAGGTTGCCTTGGTCGAGTATTCGCGCCGGCATCACCCACATTCTAAGGGCTAACTCCACTACCCCAGCCCGAAGCCACCCGGAGGACACCATGTCGAAGTCGGTTCAACTCATCAAAGATCATGACGTTAAATGGATTGATCTGCGCTTCACGGACACTAAAGGTACTCAGCACCACGTGACCATGCCGGCTCGCGACGCGCTGGATGATGCGTTCTTCGAAGAAGGCAAAATGTTCGACGGTTCCTCCATTGCCGGCTGGAAAGGCATCGAAGCTTCCGACATGATCCTGATGCCGGACGACAGCACTGCCGTACTCGACCCGTTCACCGAAGACCCAACCCTGATCATCGTCTGCGACGTGATCGAGCCTTCGACCATGCAAGGCTACGACCGCGACCCACGTGCGATCGCCAAGCGCGCTGAGGAATACCTGAAGTCGACCGGTATCGGCGACACCGTATTCGTAGGCCCGGAGCCAGAGTTCTTCATCTTTGATTCGGTCAAGTTCAAGTCCGACATCTCCGGTTCCATGTTCAAGATCTTCTCCGAACAAGGTTCGTGGATGTCTGACCAGGACATCGAAGGCGGCAACAAAGGCCACCGTCCAGGTATCAAAGGTGGTTACTTCCCGGTTCCGCCGTTCGACCACGACCACGAAATCCGTACCTCCATGTGCAACGCCATGGAAGAGATGGGCCTGGTCATCGAAGTTCACCACCACGAAGTGGCGACTGCCGGCCAGAACGAAATCGGCGTGAAGTTCAACACCCTGGTAGCCAAGGCTGACGAAGTTCAGACCCTGAAGTACTGCGTACACAACGTGGCTGATGCCTACGGCCGTACCGCTACCTTCATGCCTAAGCCACTGTACGGCGATAACGGTTCGGGTATGCACGTTCACCTGTCCATCGCCAAAGATGGCAAGAACACCTTCGCTGGCGAAGGTTATGCCGGCCTGTCCGACACTGCCCTGTACTTCATCGGCGGTATCATCAAGCACGGTAAGGCCCTGAACGGCTTCACCAACCCGTCGACCAACTCCTACAAGCGTCTGGTGCCAGGTTTCGAAGCACCGGTAATGCTGGCCTACTCGGCGCGTAACCGTTCCGCTTCGATCCGTATTCCTTACGTGTCCAGCCCTCGCGCTCGCCGTATCGAAGCGCGCTTCCCGGACCCGGCAGCTAACCCATACCTGGCCTTCGCTGCGCTGGTAATGGCTGGCCTGGACGGTATCCAGAACAAGATCCACCCAGGCGACGCCGCCGACAAAAACTTGTACGACCTGCCGCCTGAAGAGGCCAAAGAGATCCCACAAGTGTGCGGCAGCCTGAAAGAAGCCCTGGAAGAGCTGGACAAGGGCCGTGCGTTCCTGACCAAAGGCGGCGTATTCAGCGACGACTTCATCGATGCCTACATCGAGCTGAAAAGCGAAGAAGAAATCAAAGTACGCACCTTCGTACACCCACTGGAATACGAGCTGTACTACAGCTGCTGATCCGGTAGCGCTGCTTAACGCGGCGTAACGAAAAAGACCTCCTTCGGGAGGTCTTTTTTTTGCCTGGCGTTTAGCGAGCCGGGGCGTGGCGGTCGAGCATGTTGCCCACCATCAAGGTGCCGAGGGCACTGAGCTGGTGAATGGCCAGGACGGTATCGCGGTGTTTGCCTTCCAGCGCCTCGGACAAATCAAGCAACAAGGTGCTGACCGAGGAGAAGGCTTCGAAGCTGTTGATCAGCAGGGATTCGTCGTCGCTGCCAGGGTCGATGGTGAAGACGGATGGAGGCGGATTTGGCGTTGGTTTGAACATTTTCTACATTCCTCTAATGAGGCCGCCTTCGCTTCGCTACTAAACGAAAGGGTGGCGGCTGTGCGCAGGTTAGTAGACCGGTGAATGTAGAAGCCCGGCGCATCCGAGGATGCCCTGCGCACAGCCACCATCAAGCACAGATTTGGGAAATCTGATTGATGGAGAATGCACGGCCTACAATTCGAATCCAGGCTACTAAACCTGATCGCTGATGAGCAGCGACCGAGCAACCTTAGAGACGACAAGCCAGCCGTACAAGCCGGCGGATTCTGGCGCACCTGTAGGCAAGCACGCAAGCTAAGGTAGCCTCTGGCTGACACTGCCCAAAATCTGCAAACCCAATCAAAATGTGGGAGCTGGCTTGCCTGCGATGGCATCCGCTGGGTATACCTGATGCCCCGAGTTGCCCGCATCGCAGGCAAGCCAGCTCCCACAGGAGATCCGCTTTGAAACATCGACTTGTGTTCGCTCTGTTATTTGTCAGCGTCAGTGCCAGCGCAGCGCCGCCCACTCTGGAGCCTTTGCTCAACAGCATCGCCGAACGCCTGGAGATTGCCGATCAGGTGGCCCTGAGCAAATGGGACAGCCACAAGCCCGTAGAGGACAAAAAGCGCGAACAAGAGGTGATCGCCAGCGTCGTCGCCCAGGCGCCCAACTACAAACTCGACCCTTCTGCCGCCGAGCAGTTTTTCTCGGCGCAGATCGAGGCCAATAAACTGGTGCAGTACACCCACCTGTCCGACTGGCAGTTCCAGGGCAAAGCCCCGGACGACCCGCGCCCGGATCTGGTGAAGCAGATTCGGCCGCAACTGGACCAACTGCAAAAAAACCTGCTGCAGCAACTGGCCGACTTCACCCCGCAGCGCACCGACCCGCAATGCCCGCAGTGGCTGGCCACCGCCGTGCATGAGCCGCTGAATGATCCGCTGCGCCAACTGGCAATGATCCGCGCCACCGCCGAGCTGTGCATCTACAAAGGTTAAAGCCTGCAAACCCAATCAAAACTGTGGGAGCTGGCTTGCCTGCGATAGCAATGGTGAATGTGCCACCGCTATCGCAGGCAAGCCAGCTCCCACATTGACTCCGCTCCTCCAGACAATTTTTCGCCAGCCACCACTTCCTGAACAACCTTCACAAAACCGCACTATATTGGTGCGACAGCCTGCACACTTCCCACCCGTCCAGCCCATTTTGGTTCGATTCTTCTCGATCAAGCTGGCAGAACGCCACAGTTTCGCGCCTAAAACCCTTATTTCAGGGGTTTAACGCTTCTTTTCGGAGCCTTGGTTTGGTTTTTGCATTTTCCTTGTATCAGCGTGTGCCTCAAGCCCGCGCCTTGCTCCAAAAGAGGTCCCGATGACCATCAGCGATGCACTGCACCGTTTGTTACTCGACAACCTGACCACCGCGACCATCCTGCTCAATGACGACCTGCGTCTTGAGTACATGAACCCGGCGGCGGAGATGCTCCTGGCCATCAGTGGTCAGCGCAGCCATGGGCAGTTCATCAGCGAATTGTTCACCGAGTCGGCCGAGGCCTTGAGTTCGTTGCGCCAGGCCGTGGAGCAGGCGCACCCGTTCACCAAGCGCGAAGCGATGCTCACCGCCCTCACCGGCCAGACCCTGACGGTCGACTACGCCGTGACCCCGATTTTGAGCAACGGCGCGACCCTGCTGCTGCTCGAAGTGCACCCGCGCGACCGTCTGCTGCGCATTACTAAAGAAGAAGCGCAGCTGTCCAAACAGGAAACCAGCAAGATGCTGGTGCGCGGCCTGGCCCACGAGATCAAGAACCCGCTCGGCGGCATTCGTGGCGCGGCGCAATTACTGGCCCGTGAGCTGCCGGAGGAACACCTCAAGGACTACACCAACGTCATCATCGAGGAGGCCGACCGCCTGCGTAACCTGGTGGACCGCATGCTCGGCTCCAACAAGTTGCCGTCCCTGGCGATGACCAACGTGCACGAAGTGCTGGAGCGCGTGTGCCAGCTGGTCGAGGCCGAAAGCCAAGGCTGCATCACTCTGGTGCGCGACTACGACCCAAGCATTCCCGACGTATTGATCGACCGCGAGCAGATGATCCAGGCGGTGCTCAATATCGTGCGCAACGCCATGCAGGCCATCAGCAGCCAGAACGAACTGCGCCTGGGCCGCATCAGCCTGCGCACCCGCGCCCTGCGCCAGTTCACCATCGGCCATGTGCGCCACCGCCTGGTCACCAAGGTCGAGATCATCGACAACGGCCCCGGCATTCCTGCGGAACTGCAGGAAACCATCTTCTTTCCCATGGTCAGCGGCCGCCCGGACGGTACCGGGCTGGGCCTGGCCATTACCCAGAACATCATCAGCCAGCACCAGGGCCTGATCGAATGTGAAAGCCATCCCGGCCACACCACGTTCTCGATCTTCCTGCCATTGGAACAAGGAGCCCCCACGACATGAGCCGTAGTGAAACTGTCTGGATCGTCGATGACGACCGTTCTATCCGCTGGGTCCTCGAGAAAGCCTTGCAACAGGAAGGCATGACCACCCAGAGCTTCGACAGCGCCGACGGGGTGATGAGCCGCCTGGCGCGTCAGCAGCCGGACGTGATCATCTCCGACATCCGCATGCCCGGCGCCAGTGGCCTGGACTTGCTGGCGCGGATCCGCGAGCAGCACCCGCGTTTGCCGGTGATCATAATGACCGCGCACTCGGATCTGGACAGCGCTGTCGCGTCTTATCAGGGCGGCGCCTTTGAATACCTGCCTAAACCGTTCGATGTGGACGAGGCCGTGGCGCTGGTCAAGCGCGCCAACCAGCACGCCCAGGAACAACAAAGCCAGGAAGCCCCGCCAGCCCTGACCCGCACCCCGGAAATCATCGGTGAAGCACCGGCGATGCAGGAAGTGTTTCGCGCCATCGGGCGTTTGAGCCACTCCAACATCACCGTGTTGATCAACGGCGAGTCGGGCACCGGTAAAGAGCTTGTCGCTCATGCGCTGCACCGTCACAGCCCACGGGCGGCTTCGCCGTTTATCGCGCTGAACATGGCGGCGATTCCGAAGGACTTAATGGAGTCCGAGCTGTTTGGCCATGAAAAAGGCGCGTTCACCGGCGCGGCCAACCTGCGTCGCGGGCGCTTTGAACAGGCGGACGGCGGCACGCTGTTTCTGGATGAAATCGGCGATATGCCGGCTGACACTCAGACGCGCTTGCTGCGTGTACTGGCTGACGGCGAGTTCTACCGCGTCGGCGGGCACACGCCGGTCAAGGTCGACGTGCGCATCATTGCGGCGACCCACCAGAACCTCGAAACCCTGGTACACGCGGGCAAGTTCCGTGAGGACTTGTTTCACCGCCTCAACGTAATCCGCATCCACATCCCACGCATGTCGGACCGCCGCGAAGACATCCCTACCCTCGCCCGCCACTTCCTCAGCCGCGCCGCGCAAGAATTGGCGGTGGAGCCGAAGCTGCTCAAAAGCGAGACCGAGGAATACCTCAAGAACCTGCCGTGGCCGGGCAACGTGCGTCAGTTGGAGAACACCTGCCGCTGGATCACGGTGATGGCGTCCGGGCGTGAGGTGCACATCAGCGACCTGCCACCGGAGCTGTTGAGCCTGCCGCAGGATTCGGCTCCTGTGACCAACTGGGAGCAAGCGCTGCGCCAGTGGGCCGACCAGGCTTTGGCACGCGGCCAGTCGAACCTGCTGGACAGCGCCGTACCGGCCTTCGAGCGCATCATGATCGAAACCGCCTTGAAGCATACCGCCGGCCGCCGCCGCGACGCCGCCGTGCTGCTCGGCTGGGGCCGTAACACCTTGACGCGCAAGATCAAGGAGCTGGGGATGAAGGTCGATGGCGGGGATGATGATGAGGGTGATGAAGCCTAACTGCTGATCGTTCCCACGCTCGGCGTGGGAACGCCTCCCCGGACGCTCCGCGTCCGAGGCTCACCGCAAGTTCAGATCTGTGCACTGGTGACGCGGAGCGTCACACGATGCATTCCCACGCGGAGCGTGGGAACGATCAGGTGGAGTGCACCGCTTCAATGCACCATGAACTAGCATCGCGCACATCCAGCCAGCCTGAAACACCCGCCGAATCAAGAAAACATCAAACCGCAAAAACACCAAAGCCCCGTATTCCGGGGCTTTGCGCTTTCTGGCGAAATTTTTTGGCACACATTGCAACTTCTGGCACGCGCCCTGCAATAACCCTTACATCACCCAGTTTCGGGGACCTTGGTACAGGCAGGCCGAGAATCCCCTCTTTACACCCGGGGTGCTTGATGCGGATCGCGTCGCGCCCCACACCCGTTTCGGGAACCTCGGTACAGGCAGGCCGGGGATTCCCTCTTTAACACCGAAGCCTTGCAAGGCTTCACCCCGTTTTGGGAGCCCTGGTACAGGCAGGCCGGGAACTCCCTCTTTTATTCCTCGCGCAGATGGATCTGCAGCCGCCAGCGACCCTCGGCCTTCTCCCCTTTCCATTCCCCGCGCAACGGCCGAGCCGCCACCAGGTTCAGCAGCAGGCCGCCATCGGTCTTGCGAACGCGCCAATTCACGTCCTTGTCGTTGACCTTGAGTTGCCCGCTGGCAGCCTTGCCTTGCGCGCCGAACAGCAGCGCCACGGTGCCGTCGATATGTTCGCCGTGCAGCTTGGGTTCACTGTTGAACCACACCACCACGCCGTCTGCCGCTGTTTCTACCTGCTGCAACTCAACCGGATCCGGCGTGGTCAGGCGACCGATCATCAGCCCAATCATCAAGCCAACAATCGCCAGTGAGCCCATCACCCGTGGCAATAGCTTCGGCCTTGGGTCGTCTTCAGGGGTAGAATGCAACGCATCTTTGCCTTCGGAGCCGTGCATGTTTCACGTCATCCTTTTTCAACCAGAAATTCCGCCGAATACCGGCAACGTTATCAGGCTGTGCGCCAACAGTGGCTGCCACCTGCATTTGATCGAGCCGCTGGGCTTTGACATGGACGACAAACGCCTGCGCCGCGCCGGGCTGGACTACCACGAGTACGCCACGCTCAAGCGCCACGCCGATTTGGCCAGTTGCCTGGAAAGCCTCGGCCACCCACGGCTGTTCGCGTTCACCACCAAGGGCTCGCGGCCGTTTCATGATGCCAGCTTTGCCGAAGGCGACGCCTTCCTGTTCGGCCCGGAAAGCCGTGGCCTGCCGGCCGAGGTGCTCGATGCCCTGCCCGAGGGCCATCGCCTGCGTTTGCCGATGCGCGAGGGTTGCCGCAGCTTGAACCTGTCCAATACCGTGGCCGTCGCGGTCTATGAAGGCTGGCGCCAGCTCGGCTTTAAGTAACGCATAAACAAAATGTGGGAGCAGACCTGTGTGGGAGCTGGCTTGCCTGCGATGCAGTCACCTCGGTGTATCAGTGATACTGAGGTGATGCTATCGCAGGCAAGCCAGCTCCCACACAAGCCCGCTCCCACATTTTTTATCGCGTCAACTTACTGAACAGTCGACGAACCTTCCTGTTGCATGCGCTGCAGCTCTTGCGCGTACAGGGCATCGAAGTTCACCGGCGCCAGCATCAGCGCAGGGAACGAGCCACGGGTGACCAGGCTGTCCAGGGTCTCACGGGCATACGGGAACAGGATGTTCGGGCAGAACGCGCCCAGGGTGTGGCTCATGGACGCTTCGTCCAGGCCCTGGATCAGGAAGATACCAGCCTGTTGCACTTCAGCGATGAAGGCTACTTCTTCGCCGTTCTTAACAGTCACGGACAAGGTCAGCACGACTTCGTGGAAGTCGCCTTCCAGAGCCTTTTGACGGGTATTCAGGTCCAGCGCAACGCTTGGGGTCCATTCCTGACGGAAGATGGCCGGGCTTTTCGGCGCTTCGAACGACAGGTCACGCACGTAGATCCGCTGCAGCGAAAACTGTGGGCCTTGAGCTTCTGCTGCTTCGGTGTTCTGTTGGTCAGTCATCGCAGATCCTTCTTGATCTTGGGGTCTTTTAGGGTTTAGGAGTCAGACGAGCAGCAGCGCATCGAGTTTACCGGCGCGCTCCAGAGCGAACAGGTCATCGCATCCACCGACATGCTTGTCACCGATCCAGATCTGCGGCACGGACGTGCGTCCCGCTTTCTTGGTCATTTCGGCGCGCACCTGGGGTTTGCCGTCGACCTTGATCTCTTCGAAGGCAATGCCCTTCTTCTCAAGCAGGGCCTTGGCCCGCATGCAGTAGGGGCACCAATCGCTGGAGTAAACGACAACCTGGCTCATATCACTTCACCAGCGGCAGGTTATCGGCCTTCCAGCTGCCAATACCGCCGGACAGTTTGGCGGCGGTGAAACCGGCTTTGAGCATCTCGCGGGCGTGGGTGCCGGCGTGCTGGCCTTGGGCGTCGACCAGAATAATGGTCTTGGCCTTGTGTTTTTCCAGCTCGGGCAAGCGTGCGATCAGCTTGTCCTGTGGAATGTTCAGGGCGCCGACGATATGGCCGGCGGCGAAATCCTTGGCCGGGCGAATATCCACGACAACGGCCTCATCCTTGTTGACCAGCGCGGTCAGCTCCGACGTGCTCAGGCTGCGGCCACCGCGGCTCATTTCATGAGCGATCAGCAGCGCCAGCAGGATGACGAAGGCACCCGCGAGCAGGTAGTGGGCAGTGGCAAATGCAATCAGGTGATCAACCATCAAGGAGGTTCCAGGGCGTTAAAATGGCGGTAAGTATACACAGCCGTCAGGGGCGGCCAACCCCCGTAAAGCGGTGACGTGGTCGGAACTTCGCTTTAAACTGCTACTCCCTTTTAGATTGCCTTCCTTTATTACCGCCGCGAGAGGATCTATGACTACTACGCCTAAACCTTTGGTCCTGATAATTCTCGATGGCTTCGGACACAGTGAAAGCCACCACGACAACGCCGTGTACTCGGCCAAGAAGCCGGTACTCGACCGCCTGACCGCCACCGTGCCCAACGGCCTGATCTCCGGTTCCGGCATGGATGTAGGCTTGCCGGACGGCCAGATGGGCAACTCGGAAGTCGGCCACATGAACCTCGGCGCCGGACGAGTGGTATACCAAGACTTCACACGCGTGACCAAATCGATCCGCGACGGCGAGTTCTTCGAGAACCCGACCATCTGCGCGGCGGTGGATAAAGCCGTAGCCGCCGGCAAGGCCGTGCACTTCATGGGCCTGTTGTCCGACGGCGGCGTTCACAGCCACCAGGATCACTTGGTCGCCATGGCCGAGCTGGCCTTCAAGCGCGGCGCCGACAAGATTTACCTGCACGCCTTCCTCGACGGCCGCGACACACCGCCTAAAAGCGCGCAGTCGTCCATCGAACTGCTCGACGCCACCTTCGCCGCGCTTGGCAAGGGCCGTATCGCCAGCCTGGTCGGCCGTTACTTCGCCATGGACCGCGACAACCGTTGGGACCGTGTCTCCCAGGCTTATAACCTGATCGTCGACGGCCAGGCCGAATTCAACGCCGCCACCGCCCAGGAAGGCCTGGAAGCCGCCTACGCGCGTGGCGAGAGCGATGAGTTCGTCAAAGCCACCACCATCGGCGAGCCGGTGAAAGTGGAAGACGGCGACGCCGTAGTGTTCATGAACTTCCGCGCCGACCGTGCCCGCGAACTGAGCCATGTATTCGTTGACGCCGGTTTCAAAGACTTCGAGCGCGCCCGCCAGCCGAAGGTCGAGTTCGTCATGCTCACCCAATACGCCGCCAACATCCCGGCCCCGGCAGCTTTTGCCCCGGGCAGCCTGGAAAACGTGCTGGGCGATTACCTGGCGAAAAACGGCAAGACCCAGCTGCGCATCGCCGAAACCGAGAAATACGCCCACGTGACCTTCTTCTTCTCCGGCGGCCGTGAAGAACCGTTCCCGGGCGAAGAGCGCATCCTGATCCCGTCGCCCAAAGTCGCCACCTACGACCTGCAGCCGGAAATGAGCGCGCCGGAAGTCACCGACAAGATCGTCGATGCCATCGAACACCAGCGTTACGACGTGATCGTGGTCAACTACGCCAACGGCGACATGGTCGGCCACAGCGGCAACCTGCAAGCAGCTGTAAAAGCCGTGGAATGCCTGGACCTGTGCGTCGGCCGTATCGTCGACGCCCTGGAGAAAGTCGGCGGCGAGGCACTGATCACCGCCGACCACGGCAACTGCGAGCAGATGTCCGACGAATCCACCGGGCAAGCCCATACCGCCCACACCACCGAGCCGGTGCCGTTCATCTATGTCGGCAAGCGCGACCTGAAAATGCGTGAAGGCGGCGTGCTGGCGGACGTGGCGCCGACCATGCTGAAGCTGATGGGGTTGGAGAAGCCGAAAGAGATGACCGGTACTTCGATTCTGGTCTGAAACAGTTCGGGGGTTGCTCAAAGCGAGTAGCCCGTCAATAATGAAGGTGAGCGCGAAACCAGTTGCCTCCAGCGGCGATAACTGGCGTAGGAACCCCGTTGATGACTGGACATCAGCGTAGGGTGAGACCTCCACACCCCTGCTTGAGGGTGTGTATATGAATATCAAGCGCTCTAACTTAGGGCAGTTCGAGAGAACTGCCCTTTTCTTTGCCTGTTATAAAAGTTGGTAGCGTTTGTAAAGCAGCTCCCCATGGCGATGCTTATTCAGCGCCTTGGCATCGGTCTGCATGAAATTCCACAACACATTGCCTGCCTGGATATTCACCACCACCAGCATTTGTCGCTTGGTTTCATAAGCACCGATGAACGCCAGCCGAGCCGAGCCGTCGCTATAGGCGACACGCCAGATTTCCAGAGGCCCTGTCAGCGTATCCAGCGCGAATTTTACGTATCGTTCTCTGGCATCCTGCCGCTTTTCAACAATGTGCCCCAGCGTCGTGCGCTGGATCAACACCCTGCCCAGAGGGGAATCTATACAAACCTGAGGGCATGTCGAATCGGTAATCCCCAGATTTGAAGCTACGATATCGACAGCATCGGCAATGTCTTTGCCCGCCAACACCTCCTCGAGTGCGCAAGATCGTAGAGCCCGATCAAGGCTACGCAGGTCGGGCAATCCGTAATCGAGCCAGGTTTGCTGGCCTTTTGACTCATGAACACCGGACATTGCCGATCGCGCCAACTGACTGATTAGAGGGCTCGTGAGTCTATTCTCAGCAGCAAAAACCAGTGCAGGTGGAGCGTTTCAAAGCGTTTCTTCGATAGTGTTTAACCTTCAAACCGCCCAATTAAATCGCCCTGAAAGGCTTTTTATGACGAACGCCTCAAAGCAGATGGCGTTGAGGCGTTTTTTTTGCGGCGCTTGGCGGGCATACTAGGCCGTCCATTTCCCTGGTGTCGCCCGCCTCTATGCTTCGCGCCTTGATTTCCCTCGCTCTTGTCTGCCTGCTCCAACCGGCGTTTGCCGATGAGCGCGCACAAACCCAACAACAGTTGGACGCTACGCGTCAGGACATTACCGAGCTGAAAAAGCTGCTCGGCAAGCTCCAGGAAGAAAAATCCGGGGTGCAGAAAGACCTGCGCGGCACGGAAACCGAGATGGGCAAGCTCGAGAAGCAGGTCCAGGAGCTACAAAAAGAATTAAAGAAGAGCGAGTCGGAACTGGAGCGACTCGACGCTGAGAAAAAAAAACTCCAGAGCGCACGCGTTGAACAGCAACGCCTGATCGCGATCCAGGCCCGCGCCGCCTACCAGAGTGGCCGCCAGGAATACCTCAAGCTGCTGCTCAACCAGCAGAACCCGGAGAAATTCGCGCGCACCCTCACTTACTACGACTACCTGAGCAAGGCGCGCCTGGCACAATTAAAGGGTTTTAATGAAACCCTGCGCCAGTTGGCCAATGTCGAGCAGGAAATCGCCGACCAGCAGTCGCAACTGATGGATCAGAAAACCGCCCTCGACACTCAGCGCGACCAGTTGGACAAGGTGCGCAAGGAGCGCCAGCAAGCCCTGGCCAAGCTCAACAATGACGTGAAGGCCCGCGACGCCAAGCTGCAGGCCCGCGAACAAGACCAGGCCGACTTGGGCAAAGTGCTCAAAACCATCGAGGAAACCCTGGCTCGCCAGGCACGTGAGGCTGAAGAAGCGCGGCAAAAAGCGCTGATTGCCCAGCAGGAAGCAGAAAAAAAGCGCCAGCGTGAAGCCGAGCTGGCCGCTACCACTGATGCGCCAGCGCCGCGTAAACCGGCGCGTGCAGCGCCCGGGCCGCTGGTTTCCAGCTCCGGCGAGAACTTCGGCGGCCCTTTTGCTTCAGCCCGCGGCAAACTTCCATGGCCCGTTGATGGTCGACTGCTGGCACGCTTTGGTGAAACCCGTGGCGATGACACCCGCGCCAAGTGGGATGGGGTGATGATCAGCGCCGCCGCCGGCAGCCAGGTCCACGCCGTTCACGGTGGCCGTGTGGTGTTTGCCGATTGGCTGCGCGGGGCCGGTTTGTTGGTGATTCTTGACCACGGCAATGGCTATTTGAGCCTTTACGGCCACAATCAGACATTACTCAAGTCGGCAGGTGATGTTGTAAAAGCCGGTGAATCCATCTCCACTGTCGGTAACAGTGGTGGCCAGGACACCCCGGCGCTGTACTTCGCTATTCGTCAGCAGGGCCGCCCGAGCGACCCTGCACAATGGTGCCGTTCCCAAGGATAGGGCTGCACCTACATTAGGAGTTCGTTCGACATGCTGCATTTGTCCCGCCTCACTTCGCTGGCCCTGACGATCGCCCTGGTGATCGGCGCGCCGCTGGCTTTTGCCGACCAGGCTGCATCGGCACCCGCCGCCACCGCAGCGACCACCAAGGCGCCGCTGCCGCTGGACGAGCTGCGTACCTTTGCCGAGGTCATGGACCGGATCAAGGCAGCCTATGTCGAACCCGTAGACGACAAGACCCTGCTGGAAAATGCCATCAAGGGCATGCTCAGCAACCTCGACCCGCACTCCGCCTACCTGGGGCCGGAAGACTTTGCCGAGCTGCAGGAAAGCACCAGCGGTGAATTCGGCGGCCTGGGCATCGAAGTCGGCTCCGAAGATGGCCAGATCAAAGTGGTCTCGCCGATCGATGACACGCCTGCGTCCAAGGCGGGCATTCAGGCCGGCGACTTGATCGTGAAGATCAACGGCCAACCAACCCGTGGCCAGACCATGACCGAAGCCGTCGACAAGATGCGCGGCAAGCTCGGCCAGAAAATCACCCTGACCCTGGTACGCGACGGCGGCAACCCGTTTGACGTGACCCTGGCCCGCGCGACCATCACGGTCAAGAGCGTGAAGAGCCAGCTGCTGGAGTCGGGCTACGGTTACATCCGTATCACCCAGTTCCAGGTCAAGACCGGCGACGAAGTGGCCAAGGCCCTGGCCAAACTGCGCAAAGACAACGGCAAGAAACTCAACGGCATCGTGCTCGACCTGCGTAACAACCCAGGCGGCGTGCTGCAGTCGGCGGTTGAAGTGGTCGACCACTTCATCACCAAAGGCCTGATTGTTTACACCAAAGGCCGTATCGCCAACTCCGAGTTGCGCTTCTCGGCCACCGGCAACGACCTGAGCGAAGGCGTGCCACTGGCCGTGCTGATCAACGGCGGCAGCGCTTCGGCGTCGGAAATCGTCGCCGGTGCCCTGCAAGACCAGAAACGCGGCGTGCTGATGGGCACCACCAGCTTCGGCAAAGGCTCGGTGCAAACCGTATTGCCGCTGAACAACGACCGCGCCCTGAAGATCACTACGGCGCTGTACTACACGCCGAACGGTCGCTCGATCCAGGCCCAGGGCATCGTGCCGGACATCGAGGTGCGCAGGGCCAAGATCACCAACGAGGTCGACAGCGAGTACTACAAAGAGGCCGACCTTCAAGGTCACTTGGGCAATGGCAACGGCGGCGCCGACCAGCCGACCGGCAGCGGCAGCAAAGCCAAGCCGATGCCGCAGGACGACGACTATCAACTGGCCCAGGCGCTGAGCCTGCTTAAAGGCCTGAGCATTACGCGCAGCCGTTGATATGCGTTTTGCCCTGATTATCGCTGTGCTGTGCAGCCTGGCCGGAATCGCCCATGCGACTCCGGCCGACGCGCCTCGCAAAGCCTACCTGACCCTTATCATCGACGACCTGGGACAAAACCTGCCCCGGGACCGTCGTGTGCTGGCCCTGCCTGGGCCGGTGACCACGGCGATCATGCCCGACACGCCCCACGCCGCCGAATTTGCCCGTGAGGCGCACAAGGCCGGCAAGATCGTGATCCTGCATATGCCCATGGACCCGGCCACCGGCCCGTTCGCCTGGCACCCCGACTTGCCTATCGAAGAACTCGGCAAACGCCTGGACGCCGCCTTCAAGGTTGTGCCCTATACCGCCGGCATCAACAACCATATGGGCAGCCGCATGACCGCCCAGCCAGCGGCGATGGCGTGGCTGATGGCTGAGCTGCAACGGCGCAACAAGTTCTTTGTCGACAGCCGCACCAGCGCACAGACCGTCGCCGCCGCCGAGGCGCAGAAGATCGGGCTGGCGCATGTGTCGCGGGATGTTTTCCTGGATGACGAACGCACCGAAGCGGCGATTGCCACACAACTGCAAACCGCGATCAAGCTGGCCCACAAGCAGGGCTCGGTGGTGATGATCGGCCACCCTTACCCGCAAACGCTGGCGGTACTGGAGCGTGAGTTGCCCAAGCTCAAGGCCCAGGGCATCGACTGGATTGATATCAAGTTGATGATCAGCGTGCGCAGCAACCTAGCCATGGCTGCACACGGTAAAAACGGGACGTATCTTCCGGCGCGTAGATAGTTACCGCTCGGTACCGAGTGCACTGCTCGATAGTTGATGCTCCCATCAACTGGAGAGCCCTCCATGAAGCCTCTGCAATTCAATGACCTGCTCATCAGCTTTACCAGCGAGTTTCTGCCGCTGTGGAACGACAAGGGGTCGGGCGCGCACAAAGCCGTCGGCCTCTGGCGGCCGAGCACCGCCTCCGATGCACTGAGACCGTTTTTTACCTTGGGTGATATTGCGGTCGACCACTATCGCAATATCAACCACGGCAACGTTGTCGCCGTCGTCAGCGACGCGAACAACGTCGACGGCACGGCCCTGCGTGCGCCCGTCGATTATCAATTGGTGTGGCAGGATGAAGGCTCCGGAGCGCTGAGCAATGCATCTATCTGGCGCCCGCTGCCGCCAGAGGGCTATGTGGCGATGGGGCTGGTGTACGGCGTGGACTACGACAAACCCTCACGCCATGCCGTGCGGTGCGTGCGAAAAGACCTGGTGATGGCCGCTCAAACGGGCGAATTGATCTGGGACGATAAAGGCAGCGGCGCCACCAACGACTTAAGCCTCTGGTCGGTGACACCTCCCGATGCACCCGCCGGCGAAATATACCTCGCCCCCGGCACCTTCATAGGCCATGGCGACTATGCCAAGCCAAGCCTTGAGGCCTATTCACTGCGCCTGACATTGACAGCGCAACTGCACGACCTGCCGCCACCGCCCGCGCTCAGCGGGTACGAAAGCCCGGGCAATGATGAATCCGTCCACACGCCTCAGGTGTGTGAGCTGCCATGGTTCTGTGTCAAAGACCCGGAGTTGGCCGTGATCGAACAGTTTCAGGCATCGCCCACCTACCGCCTGGAGCGCACGGACCGCCACCTGTGTGTCGGCTTTGGGCACAACACCGAAGCTACCAGTCAGCCATTCATGTGGACGGCCGCGAAAGGTGAAGTAAGCGGGACTGCCAAGGCACTGGCGGCCAACACCAGTATCGGTCTGGGCAAAGAGTGGCCGGTGGGCGAACACGTCTTCGAATTGAGTTTTTCGGCGCACCTGGATCGCGACTTCACACACACGCAGCGCTCGGCGAAAGGCTGGGACCAGGCTTCGTCGCTGGAAATCATCACTTATGTTCCGCCGAAAAAAGCCGTTGCGGCGTACCTTGTCCAAAGCGAATACCGCCTGCTGCGACAAGACGGCAGTCAGGTTTCAAGCACCGCCAGCTATACCAATGGTGACCACGTGTACATGAGCGAGTCTCCAAACGCAGAGGTGCTGCCTGATGAGTCACCTCAAGCAGAGCCCGAACTAGAGGTAACGGGCCATGATCTGATCGACACCACCCTCACCCCGTAACTGCTCGAGTGCCGCCTGAAGCTTGGCCACCACCTCATCCGGCACGTCTTTGTTCAGCGCCAGGTACAACTGGGCGCTGTTGAAGCGCAGCACGGTTTTCAGCTGGGTCACCCCCACCTGGCGAGCCAGATAACGGCCCGCCGGATCACCGGTGGCCCACAGGTCGATCTGCCCATCCACCAGTTTTTGCGCATTGTCCTGATCACGCAGCGCAACGATGGGCTTAAGGCCCTGCTTTTCCAGGGTCTCGGCAATGGCATCACCTTTGTAGGCGCCGACCTTGTATCGACGAGCCTGTTCAAGGTCTGTCAGCTCAATCTTGCTGTCGGCCTTGGCCAGCATCACCCAATCATCCGGGCCGATGGGGCCGACCCATTTGAACAGGGCTTCGCGGTCTGGCAGGCGCGCCATCACAAAGACACCGTAGCCGGGCTTTTCCAGGGCGAGTTTGTAGATGCGCTCCCAAGGGAAACGCAGAGTCAGGTTGTAGGAAATGCCCGCACGCTTGAACGTCTCGCGCACGATATCGACGGCGATGCCCTCGATGTTTTCTTCCTTGGCGAAGTTCTTGCCGTTTTTCGCCATGTTGTAAGGCGGGAAGTTTTCCGTCAGCAACACCAGGGAGGCGTCAGACGGTTCTTCGGCGTGAGCCGAGCCCGTCAACAGAATGGACGTACTGGCGAGAGCAAGCAGAAGGGTCTTGAACATGAAGGCTACCGGAATCCATGGCAAGCGCAGAGAGTGCCCCGCGCCTGCCAGGGTGTCCAGCAGCGTTTAGCGAACGACGATACCGCGCGCGGCCATATAGGCTTTGGCCTCAGGCACGGTGTATTCGCCAAAGTGGAAAATGCTCGCCGCCAGCACCGCACTGGCGTGGCCTTCGATCACGCCGTCGGCCAGGTGCTGCAGGTTGCCGACGCCGCCGGAGGCGATCACCGGAATGCCCAGCGCATCGCTGATGGCGCGGGTCACGCCCAGGTCGAAGCCGTTTTTCATGCCGTCCTGGTCCATGCTGGTCAGCAGGATTTCACCGGCGCCCAGGGCTTCCATCTTCATCGCCCATTCCACCGCGTCCAGGCCGGTCGGCTTGCGACCGCCGTGGGTGAAGATCTCCCAGCGCGGGGTTTCGCCCGGGCCGGAGACCTTCTTGGCGTCGATGGCGACCACGATGCATTGCGAGCCGAAGTGCTGCGCGGCTTCGCCGACGAACTCCGGGTTGAACACGGCGGCGGTGTTGATCGAGACCTTGTCCGCACCGGCGTTGAGCAGGTTGCGGATGTCTTGCACGGTACGCACGCCACCGCCCACGGTCAGCGGGATAAACACCTGGCTGGCCATGCGCTCGACGGTATGCAGGGTGGTGTCGCGGCCGTCGACGCTGGCGGTGATGTCGAGAAAGGTAATCTCGTCGGCACCTTGCTCATCGTAGCGACGGGCGATTTCCACCGGGTCACCGGCATCGCGGATGTTCTCGAACTTGACGCCCTTGACCACGCGACCGTTGTCGACGTCCAGGCAAGGGATGATGCGTTTGGCCAGCGCCATGGTCAGTCCTCAGCCGTTGTAGGCGTCGCAGTAAGCCTGGGCTTCGGCGACGTCCAAAGTACCTTCGTAGATCGCGCGACCAGTGATGGCGCCGATGATGCCGGGCGCCTTGGCGTCCAGCAGCGACTTGATATCGCCCAGGTTGTGAATGCCACCGGAGGCGATCACCGGGATCCTGGCTGCAGCGGCCAGCGCAGCGGTGAACGGCACGTTGCAGCCCTGCATCATGCCGTCTTTGGCGATGTCGGTATAAACAATGGCGGACACGCCGTCGGCTTCGAACTGCTTGGCCAGGTCGATGACCTGCACGGTGCTGATTTCAGCCCAGCCGTCGGTGGCGACGAAACCGTCTTTGGCGTCCAGGCCCACGATGACTTTGCCCGGAAACGCGCGGCAGGCTTCGGCGACAAAGGCCGGGTCTTTCACGGCCTTGGTGCCGATGATCACGTAGCTCACGCCAGCCTTGACGTAGTGCTCGATGGTTTCCAGGGAGCGAATGCCGCCGCCGATCTGGATCGGCAGGTTCGGGTAGCGCTTGGCGATGGCAGTAACCACTTCGCCATTGACTGGCTGGCCTTCGAAGGCGCCGTTCAAGTCCACCAGATGCAGACGACGGCAGCCCCCTTCTACCCATTTGGCAGCCATGCTCACCGGGTCATCGGAGAACACGGTGGAGTCTTCCATGCGGCCTTGGCGCAGGCGTACACAAGCGCCGTCCTTGAGATCGATAGCGGGGATAATCAGCATCTGGCAAACCTTATTCGATATTCAGCAATGCTTGGGAAATCAGGGTTTCTCAAGCGACCACAGGTCGCTTTCGATGCTTTCGAACCTTTCTTTAAGGAGCGTCTGCGTGTCGAAAATCGCCCTGTTGTAATAGTGCGGCGCCACTTCGGTGGTGAACAGCTCAAGAATCTCGGCGACCTCGAACGAGCCCAACTTGAGTTCGAAGCGGTCCTCCATGAAACGCTTGATCTTGTCGGTCGCCTCACGCTCCTGTTCGGGCGCGAGGTTCAAGATCGGCGGCTTCGGCTTCTTGGCCATTACCAGCGACCATCCCACGCGGCGAAGTTCTGCAGCAATTGCAGGCCATGGGTATGGCTCTTCTCCGGATGGAACTGCACGGCAAAGCGCGAACCGTCGGCCAGCGCTGCGGCGAAGTCGACGCCATAATGCCCGCCACCCACCACTTGGCGCGGGTTGCCAGCATTGATGTAGTAGCTGTGCACAAAGTAGAAACGCGCCAGGTCCGGAATGTCGTGCCACAGCGGGTGATCGACGGTCTGGCTGACTTCGTTCCAGCCCATATGGGGCACTTTCAAGTGCGCGCCGTCTTCGTGCAGGTCTTTGCCAAAGAACTTCACCTGGCCGGGGAACAGGCCGATGCAGTCGACGCCGCCGTTCTCTTCACTGCTGTCGAGCAAGGCTTGCATGCCCACGCAGATGCCGAGGAACGGGCGGTCCTGGCTGACTTCGCGCACCAGGCTGTCAAAGCCCAGGCGGCGGATCTCGGCCATGCAATCGCGAATCGCGCCGACGCCGGGGAACACCACGCGGTCGGCTTCGCGAATCACATTGGCGTCGCTGGTGATCAGCACCTTGCCGGCGCCCACGTGCTCGAGCGCCTTGGCCACCGAGTGCAGGTTACCCATGCCGTAATCGATAACCGCGACCGTCTGCATTACAGAACGCCCTTGGTCGACGGCATTTGCCCGGCCATGCGGTCATCCAGCTCTACGGCCATGCGCAGTGCGCGGCCGAATGCCTTGAACACGGTTTCGATCTGGTGGTGGGTGTTGGTGCCGCGCAGGTTGTCGATGTGCAGGCTGACGAGTGCGTGGTTGACGAAGCCCTGGAAAAACTCCTGGAACAGGTCGACATCGAAGCCGCCCACGGTAGCGCGGGTGTACGGCACATGCATCTGCAGGCCTGGGCGGCCGGAGAAGTCGATGACCACACGCGACAGCGCTTCGTCCAGCGGGACATAAGCGTGGCCGTAGCGACGGATACCTTTTTTGTCGCCGATGGCCTTGGCAAATGCCTGGCCGAGGGTGATGCCTACGTCTTCCACCGTGTGGTGGTCGTCGATATGCAGGTCGCCCTTGCTGACGATATCCAGGTCGATCAGCCCATGACGGGCGATCTGGTCCAGCATGTGCTCAAGAAAAGGTACACCGATATCAAATCGGGCCTTTCCGGTGCCATCCAGGTTGATCGAGGCTTTGATCTGGGTTTCCAGAGTGTCGCGCTCGACGGATACCTTACGTTCGGCCATCACCAGCTCCGCAAAATCATTGGGCGAAAAAGGCAGCCATTATAGGGGCGCGGGCGCTAAACAGAAACATCGAAGGGGATAAGACTGATGGAGTGTCGGGGATAGACATGTGCATACAAGCAGGCGCTCCAGGATGGTGCGCCCCGCCGCTGTCTTGAAACAAGTAGAGATCCAGTGTGGGAGCTGGCTTGTGTG